>NZ_JBXWNT010000005.1:0-429319 GCF_059610505.1 Ruegeria sp. CDSC079 | reverse complement strand
AACCAGCGAGACATCTGCCGGGTTAACATCCGTCAGGATCAGGCGGTCAGTCTCTGAGTTCGAGCTGGCAAAGTCGTAGAACAAATCTTTTCCGTCACCGGTCGACCAGACAAATGTGTCATTGCCGTTTGTCGCAGTGAAGGTGCCTTGTCCGCCGCCATACAAACTATCGTCTCCGGTGCCACCCGAGAGCGTGTCGTCCCCACCTTTGCCCACCAGCGTATCATTGCCATCCAACCCATAAAGGTTGTCGCTATAGCCGGTGCCGTTCAGTGTGTTGTTGTTGGCATTGCCTTCGACAATCGTGTTGGCCAGGATGTCGTCCAGCGTCCAGATCGTGCCGTCTGCGAACTCGATCACCTCAACGCCGTAGCCTTTGGCGGGGTCCTCGAACCTTCGTGCAACATATAGTGTCTCGTCACTATTTGCACCGAAAATTACGACCTTTAGGGCATCAGCCCCGTTGACCCTTTCCAATCGAACATCCCCAAACGCAACGTCCGTTAGAACAAGTCGATCCACTTGCTCTGTTGTGGTCGCAAAATCCTGAATCCAGTCATTGCCATCTCCGCGCGACCACACATAGGTATCATTCCCGTTGTGAACCTGATGTGTGCTATCGCCACCCCGGAGTATGTCGTCACCGGTGCCACCGACAAGAACATCATCGCCGCGCTTGCCCTGAATAGTATCAGCACCCTCAAACCCGTAGAGCGTATCCTTGAACCCCCAACCATTCAGCGTGTTATTCGACGCAGTTCCACTAACGATCATCTCAGCGACCTCGCTGTTGAGCACTTCAACTCTGACACCGTCACTAAACTCGATGAATTCGATTCCACGCCCTTCCTGAGCAGAATAGAAGCGATTGTTGACCTCAATACTCTCCCCCGTGGGAATGATATCAATCATGAGGTCGTTGCCGTTTTTGGTCAGAGTAACCTCGGTTGATTTCACATCCGTCAGGCGGAGCGTATCGACATCCTGCAAGGAAGTAGCCGTGTCATTGATCACGTCGTTGCCATCGCCTTTGGACCAAAGATACAGGTCGTTGCCACTATCACCTTTCAGCGTATCGGCACCCAGACCGCCGACAAGAAGATCGTCTCCATTACCGCCGGAGATAGTGTCGGCTCCGCCAAATCCAAAGATATTGTCGTCGTAGCTGCCAATTCCGGTCAGCGTTTCTCCGCTATCGGTGCCTTCCAGAACCGTGCGGGACACGATACCATCTCGTGTCCACACGATACCGTCGCTGAACTCGATAAGCTCGAGACCAAAAAACTTGCCTGAGCTGTTGAACTGCTTGGACACCTCAATAATCTCATCGCCGCCTGGACCGGAGATGACAATCTTCAACTTGTCACTGCTTTGCTCCCGGATCAGCCGGACTTCGGAAGAGGCCACATCCGTCAAGATCAGGCGGTCCGTCTCCGTCTTTGAGGTCGCATTATCCACCAACTGGTCATTTCCGTCACCCCTGGACCAGATGTAGGTGTCGTCGCCATTTGTGCTGACCTCCGAAGTTCCACCGCCACGCAATGTATCATCGCCGGCACCGCCGATCAGGACGTCGTCACCGCCACGCCCTTCCAGCGTGTCATTCCCTTCCAAACCAAAGAGATTGTCGGTCTCATCAGCCACACCAATCAAGGTGTCATTCCCGGAGGTTCCGTCCATCGTCGTGTTCTTGATAATGTCGTCCAGTGTCCAAATGACCCCGTCGCTGAACACAAGTTTCTCAAGGCCACGACCTTGGCGATCCGCCGAATACTGATCATCGACGCGGATTTCTTCGCCGGTGCTATTGATCGTGATCACCAGATCCTGAGATGTGGATCCGATACGCGTGAGGGTCACATCTGTTGAGGCAACATCCGAGAACACAAGTTGGTCAACCTCGGTTGTGATCGAGGATTTCTCCGCCTCGTCGATACGATCATTCCCATCACCTTTGGACCAGTAATAGCTGTCGCTGCCTGCATTGCCCATGAGCGTATCGTCACCGAGGCCACCATGCAGATGATCATCACCTGCATTGCCATCAAGTGTGTCGTTGCCTTCAAGGCCATACATATTTTCGCCAAAACTGCCACCGCCGCTCAGCGTGTTGTTTCCGGCGTCACCAGTGAGGGATGTATTTTCGATGATATCGTCTTTTGTCCAGACAACCCCGTCACCGAAGTGAATCTCTTCAATTCCATACCCTTTGGTGATGCTTTCAAACTGTTGCCAGACGCGTATCGTTTCGTCGCCACCAGAGCCCGGAACAACAATGTAGAGTGACTTGTCGGCGGGGTCCCGGATGAGTTCAACTTCGGTAGAGTCTACATCTGTCAGGATCAAGCGGTCCACTTCTACAAGAGAACTGGCTTTATCCTTGATGAAGTCGTTCCCATCACCCCTGGACCAGACATAGGTGTCATTGCCATTGGATGAAACGAGGGTGTCGCTCCCGCCGCGGAGTTCATCGTCTCCGGCTCCACCAACAAGAACGTCACTTCCGCTTTTCCCATTGATTGTGTCATCACCAGCAAACCCGAAAATTTCGTCATTCTGGTCATTTTCGCCGGTCAAGGTCTCTGCAGCACTTGTACCATCCATGGTCACAGGCGAACTGATCGTTGTGGCTGCGTGGCCGTTACCAACGCTTTGGTGTTCAATACTCTGCGCCAGAGACGCAATGAACTGCGCTTTGCTCAGGTGACCGTTGTCGAGATTCTTTGACCAGGATTGCAACTCATCGGACGTCGGCAGGCGACCGAATGCATTCAGGAAGGCCTGATTTACAAACTCAGCTCCGGACAAGCCGTACAAACTGTTCGATGCAACGCCTTGAATACCACCTTCATACCCGAGCAATTTCGCGGCGATGTCATCCGGATTATCTACATCGTCCAAAAGCCGTTCGGACAGATACTCCAATTCGTATTCGGTCGCATCCCGATCATAGACAACATCCACAATGCTCTTGATCAAATTGGTAATATAAGCTTTGTCCAGGCTGCGCTCGAACTGGGCCGGGTTCAGCACCACATCAAAGTTGTTGGTTGAGAGATGCCCATTGCCGACAGCAATGTGCTCTGCTGACTGTGCCACGTCCCAAGCTAAGCCCTCTCTGGTCGTGGCTCCGCTGTCTAACTCCAGCAGGGCGTCATTCAACTCGTCTAGAGTCGGGGCTCTTCCTAAGGCGTTCATGGAAATCTGCGTTACGAATTCGGCATCGGTCAAGTTCCCGTACCGTGTCTGGAATTCGGCGGACTCGATCAAAGCGCGAGTCAGGCTAATCTTGCCGAGATGGCCATCGCTTACGTAATCAATGAGGGTTTCAAACTCCGTGAAGTCAGCATCACGGTCCAATACGGTATCAAAAATGCGCGCGGTCTCTTCCAGAACAAGCGCTTTCGAGGAAGCGTCCAGACGAACCTCTTTGGCAGAGGATCTATTCTGAACGCCATTCGACGTGTTTACTTTCCAGGACTTTTCAATCGTCCAGGTTTCAACGCCGAGCGCATCAACTTCATGAGAAACTATGACATGGGTTTTGCCAATTCCTGCCGCTACGCCGTCGTCCCAAGTGTAACTGCCATTTCCGAGAGAAGATTGGGTGATCGTCTGCTCGTTCCCGTTTCTCAAAATGGTCTGTGTCAAACCATCCGCTGAGGTGGTGGTGACGAACGTATTGGTCTCATAACCCGCCTCGTTGAACGCACGCTCGGTCACGACACGTTCCCCATCTGCGCGGATTTCCACCTCGGTCACCCGATCCGCAATGCCATTGCCATCGAAGTCTTCCGTCCGGGAGATCGAACGCCCGTCGCTACTGGTCGAAGTGCTTTGCATGGATCGCAATTCACCGTCGGCGTAGCGCGTCTCGCTTGTCACCGTTTGACTGCCATCATCATGCAGCGTGGTTTGATGTTGGGTCGTGCCATCAACAACGCCATCGCCGTCCAGATCGAAGCTTGACGAGGATGTCAGGCCATCGGCGGAAGCGGTTTGAACCTCATGATAGGTCGTCTGACCATCCATCCCGGTTTCCGTGTAGGTCGTGACCGTATTACCTTGCGCGTCATAGCTCACATCCGTGGTACGGGTGATGTCGATATCGCCATCCCCATCCACATCAACTTCCAACGATCGGTGCATGCCATTGGCAGATACTGTCGTCTCTACCTCGCTGTTGAGCGATGTGTTGCGGGAAAATTCGCGAATTGTTGTGGTGGTTGTGCCGTCTGCATCCACAGCAGAAACAGCCTCGCGTTCCTGGAAACCGTCTCCGTCCCGATCAGATAGAATGGTTTCTGTCAGACCATCTGCACTGACAGTGCGCACGTGAGAGCGCTCCAGTTCGATACCGGCGCCAAATTCTGACACCATCTCGGTTATGCTGCCATCGGAACCAAGCCGCACTGTCGTCAGCCTGTCGATGCCATCATCCCCGGAATAGTCTATCTCGGTTTGGGACTCCAAACCGTTTCCGCTGGTGACTGTCCTGATATCGGATTGGATATCGAAGGTTTCGTCGACCGTGACGTGTCGCGTGACAACATCGCCATTGGCATCAAACGTGGTCGTGCTGTCCGTTGTATAGTCGAACAACCCATCGCCATCGAGATCCAGTTGCGAAGTCGAAGACAGCCCATCATCATTGGTCGTATAAATCTCGGTGCCAAGGTTGATATTCCGACCATCGCGGTGCTCGACACTTCGTGTGACCGAACCATTTTCGGACAGCTCTGTGGTGTCTGTCACGACACGATCCACCTTGCCGTCGCCATTGCGATCAACTGAGAGAGTGGTGGTCAGCCCATCGCCGCTGACCGTTGTTGTGGTCGCGGCCTCAAGCCCGCCACCGGTCGAGAAGTATTGTGTATTTGTCGTTGCGGTTCCGCTGTCATCGACCTGTGTGACAGCCACCATGTCATCCACACCGTTTCCGTCGGCATCCACGGATTGCGTGACGGTCCGGCTATCAGCGCTGATCACGCTGGTGCTGGTGTTCAGCGTCGAGCCATCCGCTGCGGTTTGTGTGACCGTGGTGGTCTCGACCCCCGTCGCGCTTAGGTCATAGGTCTGAACTGTGGTGAGGTCATCATCGCCATCATTGTCCCAATCCTCGCTTGTGGTGGTGGTCCGGCCATCGGCAGAGGTTTCGACCTCGGTTGTTCTATAGACACTGCCAGCGGGCGCACTCTGCGTCACCACGCTGGTAGTTGATCCATCTGAGTTCAGCGTGGTTGTCCCAATCGTTTCACGCTCAAAGACACCATCCCCATCCGCGTCGTACCTGGTCGTTGTCTCCAAGCCGTTGTCACTGGTAACCGATACCATCTGGCTTTGGATCGAGCCGTCATTGTTCAACTCGGTTTCTGTGACCGACACAACGCCATCATCACCAATCACCTGGTGAACGCGCGTGTCCACCACGCCGTCGCCATCTTGGTCTGTGGTCTGCAGCACATTGCGTCCGTTATCGCTGGTTGTTGTGACGACCTGTGAGCGGAGCTCAGCCATTGGGCCGGTCACATCCTTGACCTGCGCCGTCACCGTGGTGCTGCCATCCGCGTTCAGGTTTGTGACCTGCGTTGTTGCGATATCAGCTGCCTGATTCCCGTCCGTGTCGGACAGCGTTTCAACCGTCAGCCCATCATCGCTGAGGATTGTCTCACCGCGCGTCAGCAATGTACCGTCTTCGGACCGCACATCCTCGGTTGTTTTCCGGGATCCATCGGCGCGCAGCTCGGTGGTCGAGGTCACCTCCCGCTCATAGCGGCCATCCCCATCGCTGTCCTCAGTGCTGGTCACCACCAGCCCGTCATCGCTGACCGTGGTGGCTGACTGGCTGCGCAGGCTGTCATTGCCGTTGCGAACCGTGCTGGTTGTTGTACGTCCGCCATCAGCATTCAGGACCGTGACCTGCTCCGCTTTTGTCTCTGCAGCACCATTGCCATCGACATCTGTCGTCACCGTTGCGGTCAGCCCGTCTGCGCTGACATCGGTCTGCTGGTGATAGATCGTCCCACCATCCGCAGTGTGGCGGGTTACGGTCTCTGTCATGCTGCCGTCGAGATGTTTTACCGACTGCAGAACACTATCCACCGACCCGTCGCCATTTCTGTCACTTGAGGTGACTGTATCGCGCCGATCCGCGCTTTGCGTGACGGTGGTGGTGCCCAACAGTGTTATCTCATCCCCCGCATAGGCGCTGTCCGTCATGGTGACGCTGCCATCCGCATTGGATGTCCGTACCGAGACAGATTTGCCATCCAGAGCGCCATCGCCGTCCACGTCCGAGAAAGTCGTGACAGTCAGCCCGTCCGCACTGGTGAACGTTTCTGCCTCACTGATCAGAGAGCCATCCTGCGCCTGCGCAGTGACTGTCCGTGCCGAGGAGCCATCGGCGTTTTCAACCGTGACATCGCTCACCACCCGGTCGATATCTCCATCCCCGTCGGAATCGAGGCTAGTCGTCACAACCAACCCATCCTCGCTAGAGACCGAGACCGACTGCGCGCTGAACGATCCATCCGCATTGCGGGTCCAGCTGGTTGTCGTCCGTTCGCCCGTTGTGCCGTCCACCGTGACGCTCCGGCTGAGATCCGTGGCCTGGAACGTGCCGTCTTGGTTGTGATCAATCCAGGTCTCGGAGCTGACCAGATCACTGCCCAGTGTCACCTTCAGCTGGCTGCGCACCGACCCGTCCGTATTGGTCTGTGTTGTCTCAGTCTCGCGGCTGCCATCGGCATGGATCGTGGTCGCCTCAACCGTGGTGAGGTCCACATCGGCATCGCCATCCGGATCAACCGACGACGACTTCGTCAGCGCATCCTCGGACTGGCCATGTGCGGTTGTGCTGCGCACCGAGCCGTCGCCATTCTTCACGGTTTGTATGGAATCCGTAGTTCCATCGGCATTGACGCTGATATCCAACTCTTCCTGAACATCCACATCGCCATCGCCATCCAGATCGCGGGATATGGTCTTGGTCTGTCCATCGGCCGAGACACTCTCAGTCACCGAGCTGCGCAGCGAGCCATCCTGGTTGAAATACTCAATGGTCTCGGAGCGACTGTCATCTGCGTTGATCACGATGCTATGGGTGATGGTCAGATCCACCATCCCATCGCCATCCTCGTCAATCGCATCGGTACGCACCAGCCCGTCGGCCGAAACCGTTTCTGTCGAGCTGCGGATCACCCCTCCGTTTGGATCGCGATCCGTGGTCACGATGGTCATGCTGTCATCGGCATGAGTTGTGCGGATCTCGGTCTGGTCATACCAGCCGCCGCCAGTGGAATCCCGCTCGATGGTCACCGTAGTCCCATCAGCGCTGGTGGTGGTCTTCGTCTCGCTCAGCAGAATGCCCGTGGCCAGGTCCGCGCCCAGCACATTGGTGACCGTTTCACTTTCGCTGCCATCGGGGTTGGCCACGGTCACGATGGTCTGCAACCGATCGACCACCCCGTCACCATTGGTGTCATAGCTGTTGGTGATCGAGGACCCATCCGCAGTCGTTACCGAGGTTACTACAAAGGCAATCGTGCCATCCGCCGCATAGCCCGTCTGCACATGGGTGCGCGTGCCATTCGCGTCAAAGCTCTCGCTCTCTTCGATCCGATGGCTGGCGGTCTCGCTGACCAGCGTCGTATCCGCCACCGTCCCGGTGCTGCCATCGGCATAGGTGAACGTCGTCTGGCCGGTAATGACCGAGCCATCGGGCAATTCGATATTGGTTGCATCCGCGGTCAGATCAATCGAGGTGATCCCCAGCTCGTCCAACGTCTTCGCCTCCAGCGAACCGTCCGCATTGGTGACCAGAACCTTGAAGTCCGCCCAGGCATCGTCATTGGCGTCAAAGACCCCATCGCCATTACTGTCAAACACCGACCGCAGCGCCTCAATATCGCTCGTCGCTGTCGGATCCCATTCGGTAAAGATATACTCCCGCGCCTCAGAGATCACCCCATCCCCGTCCGCGTCATAAAACAAAACCCCATTCCCAGCCGCAGCCCAAGCCGTCCGGTTCAACAGACCATCGCCAGAGGAGTCAACAAATACCGTCGAGTTCGAAAGCTCGGTGAGTTCGACGCCAGTGCCATCCAGGTCGAGGAGGATGGGATGGTCTTCACCAGACAGGCCTGTGCCAGAATTGTGCCCGCTTCGGCCAAAGTTGCCTGCGTGAGAATCTGATGTCACTGGGCTAGGTTCCCCAGTCTCTTCATTGAAGCTATAAACAGGTTTTCTGACTACGGTCCCATCGCGCAACCTTGTTTCGGAATACACTTGTTTAGGCGCATCATCATTGTAGCTTAACGAATTTATATCGATCCCTTTCGATTGTCCCTGGGTTAACGCGATAATTGGCGAAACCGGGGCAACAATAGGAGTTGGCACAGGTGGTGGGGGCGACAGAACACTTGGCGGAAACGAATAGCGTTGATCAAGCGGTAGCGCCTCATCAGGATGTCTCAGACGAAAATCAGATGGAAAAGATGGCGGCGGTGTGTCTAGGGTAAACTGAGTATCCGGTGCGGGGTCAGTCGGTCTCGTCGGCGGTGACGGAAAATTCGGATAGGTTTCAGGCCCGGGTACGCGAGTAGCCCCTGCAAGATAGCTCGGATCTCCAGGTTGGCCTCCGACAGCTGGATCATAATCGACCGGGAGGTTTCGGTCGACCGGTGGAGCACCCCAAGCCGGTGCATCTGGGAGATTTTCAAATACGGTCGAACCGCCGCTTGGTTTTGGGTAGTCCCCATCGGGAAGTCCAAACGATGATGCATCGGTGTGCCCGGAAGTAATCCTGTTGTGTTCGCCTTGCAGGTGAGTCCTATACTGATCGAGTTCCCCCCACCCGACATAAATTTCCTGCGGTTTTTCTCCAAGCGACTGCTTTTGAACCACATGAACTTTTTGGTGTGTGTCGCCAACGCTAATCCACTTGTCGCGAATATGTGTGAATGTTGTCGGGTTGACAGTGCCATCTGCGGTTATGGACTGGTAGCTGAAATTTCCGGTAAACGGACCGCGCATTGCAGCGGCATGGCCTGAAACAATGTCGTACATCGCTGTAGCAGCTTGATCACCTGCGACAGCGGCCGCAGTAGTACCCGTAAATGCAATGAGCCCAGTGGCGACAACCGGCGCGCCAGCAACGACCGCACCAGCCGCAATCACGGCTACAGCCGTAGATGCTAGTAGCCCCCCAGTATCTCCAATCGCATCACGAAAGTCATATGCTCCGTCGCGGGATTTCGAGTAGGCGCCTACGGCCGTACTTGCAAAAGGACCGCCGAGTTTGAAACGGCTTGGCGCGTACTCGTTAATTAGGCTTTCAACAGTTTGGCCACCCAGACTCCAGCCAAAATCGTCAGGATCCATGTGTCCTCCCTACTCAAATTAATTTGGTGTTTTATGTTACTTGTTTGAATTGCGTTTGTGCCTTGCGAACTCCCAAAACATGGCGCAAATCCCAATAGGTAAAACGAAATAAATCGAGAAATCAGCTACCTTTGAGTAACTCGAATCGTAGTAGCTTTCGGGGTGCAGAAACTTCCAAACAATGACTGGGCTAGCTACAGCCAAAAGCCTGAGAGGCACCGAATTGAAATGGCAGAACTCGCGAAATAGAGCAAAGAAGCTTTGATCTTCATTTTGTAGCGACAGTTTTGTTATCTATCCTCATCAATAGTGCAATGCAGCGGGAGATTCAGCCTGCACGGTAGTATGAGGCTGAATTTCTCTGTCTAGTTGACTATTGTCAACTTGTTTTTCGTTCCCTATCCAATGATTAGCCCCACTTGAGTGGTCCGGTTTGATTGTTGTCGCATTGCCGGGCACTGGTCCATCGGGATGTGCGTTTCCGGAGCCTGTGGGCGATAGCGCAGGGCGCTGCATTGCTAATATGGTGCCGCTACACCCCGTAAGTTCACACCTTTTAGGCGGCGTGATCAATCGCTTCAGTGACAGATCTTCAGTGCCTGTCTGTACGCCCGATCCCGTCTCTCCCGCCACCGCCGCGTAAACGTCGCACGATCCATCCCCAGTTTCCTTGCCGCTTCGGAGTGGTTCCGTCCCACCCCTTCGAAGACCTCAGCCAACTCCTCATCTAAGGGATGCTTCGATCGGCGCCCCATATGAGCCAGATATCCCAACTTGCGCCTCTGCTCCTATATCCACTTGGCATTAACCCCATGCTTCCGTGCGATCTGGACATCCGTACGTTCCGCCTCAAAATCCTTCTTCAGCAGCGCATCAAAATCAAACCCAAACCGCTCAAGCAACGCAGCCCGCCGGGCAGGGAAGGCCTCCCTCAGCTCACGCAGCCACCGTTACAATCAACTATGGAGATTACTGCCGTGAGACCGAAACATTACTTCCCGAGTTTTCACAATACCCCACTGCGCGCCTAACGATGGATTCAAGCAGTGAGTCCCTTACGGCATTTTTGTTCAACAAAGTTCCAAAAGAACAAGCTAAACACCGTAATATTGGGATTCTAAAGGGAACATACTTCTTATATGATTTCGAGATTCGCACCCCAATTTTGGTAGATTCTTGTCGTATGATTCATTCGTACGAACCTCTGAAACTCTGGTACCGATGACCTCGGATAAAAACTTTGCTAGTTCAGCTGCGTTTTCCAAGCGAAAGATGTGGTCTACCATCAACTCCCCGTTTGAACCCGCGGCACGCGCCTCTAGGCTAAGTGGCGAAAGGTTTTCCACCGATATCCAGCTCGGCCCGAGCTCCAACCATTCCTTTCGTATAGCAAGCTTGCCAGTACATACCCACGTTTCAAAATCAAGCGGTGCTGAAGCATCCCAGCCATTTGTGAAGGTGTATCGGCACAAAATATCTGGTTTGAAATATTTCCAATATGACCAGAGCATCTCGATTGGATCACGAACTGTAATTATGAAAGATAACTTTGAAACATCGTGCCTCCGTTCACACAGATATTGGGCAAGAAATGGACCTGTGATATGAGGATGCAGCGATGGAAGCTGCCCGGCAGTATCAACGGCAATATCCCCAGGGGCAAGGTGAGGGTCGATCATGCGACGGAGACTAGTTGACCCACATCTTGGTTTGGACAACGCGACAAGATTCTTCGACAGCAAAGCTCTCATGATTTACCGGGAAAAATGCTACTAGGTCGATACAATTCCAGTGGCACGCCGACACTCCTAAGTTTCACGATTTTTAGGTACTCTGTAGCAATAGCAGACCGAGCAAGCAAGTTTTTGCAATGCTTTGACAATTTCACTGGCAAAGACAAATGGCATCGAGAGAAAGATAACAGAGTACCGAGTGTGTCAGCCACGCTCATCCCATCGTGGGTAACCATAGACATCAAAATCACGGGAGAAAAGTTCATTAACCAAATCTACGTGTTCCTTGGCATAAAACCGCTTCAATTTTTCGTCAGCTTTAGTTGGGCTGAATCCGACATCCGCTTGCGTTGGAAATTCGAAATCTGCACCCATTTGGTGTAAGGCGATTTTTGCGTCGTGGGCCATATTCTCGAAACGACCTAGAAAATCAATCTTAACAGTTGGATGCTGCAAAATTTCACACTGCGGTGTCCAGTGTTCATCGTTTGCATAAAACGATCCCTTCCTCTTCGCTTTAATCCATTCCAAGAACGTAAGAAAATTGACCGTATTCGGAGCGTAGATGTAATTTGCAATCCTGGCCCGGAAACCTTTTGGCCTATCGAATCTTTCAAACCTGATAACATCATCGAAAACTAAGTCGAAATAGTCTTTGCTTTTGGGTGAATCTATTCGTCTATTAATGCTATCAAACTTGTTCAAATAGGCCGAAAGTATGCGAGAATATGGATCGCGAACAAATGCTATTTTCTTGACATCTTCGTTGCTCAGCACTTCGAAATCTTCTTTGACTGTTCTGTCAAGAAAGTGAAACCCCGATTTCTCTCTATTGTGCGCTATGTCCTTTCGATTAAAGTCTTCATGCCCCATTAGCCTTCGAAGAACAATTTTCCAATTCGTGCATGCAACTTTCGGCACATAGCCAAAAGCAATTTTTTTACTTTCCAAGTAAATAAAATTCTCATGAACTCTTGAGTTCATTCTACCCTTCCGCTTGCTCCTTAGCATGACATTAACCTATAGGCGGGTGAAGGCTCTTCAAATTTAATGCGTTTCTTCCGGTTTTCAGCTAACATTATTCAAACGCTTCCTTCTTCTCTGCACCCTCCAAAGATCATTCCAATAGGAGAAACGCCAAGGTGAACATAGTGCGACAAACCACCATTTACGCTGTTCTTTGACAATCTTGAGTTCATATTTCTTACTTCTATACCGCTTCGGCAAATAAAAGTAGATATCTCGCGAAGCGTTTACCGGTATTGATGAACCTCTCAATATTATGTCTTCCAAACGCGCAATTTTTTTTAGGTTCATTTCCACTATTGAAGGATGCACGTAGTCGACAAGGCTTGACAGATTATTTTCCGCTTGAATTTCTTTGTTTCGAGCAAAAACAACGGTGCTTTGCATTGTATCCCAATCGCTGAAACTTTCATTCCAGACTGCGGGTCGAATAGGGTCGAAAAGACAAAAATTCTCAACGAGAAATAAAATTCCCCAAAAGCTTGGCCATGAAATCATCAGGCTTTCGTTCAGTTGAAACGAATTCGGTTTAGGTGTAAAAACAACAAAGTTGGCGTATTTTGCTATGGCTTCTACACTTCTCTGAGCTTCGTATAGTGAGTCTGCTGGAACTCCAGCAGTTACATGAATTACTCTATGTGAAGGATCAAATTCGCCTTGTTGGGAAACTACTTCATCCAATTGATCAAATGTTGCGATGGCAACGTTGGCAAACCCTGCTTTTTGGTACGCCTCAGACCATTCAACAGGCTTGTGTCCTTCAATGATTACAACTGAAGTCGAGCGAACGGGCCGCATCGACATAACTTGCTCTAGGGCAATGTCTCTTACTTTTGCATCACTCATTTGGAAACCATGGCTGGAGAGGGCACTGCTCGGATTCTGAATCTGGCTGCCTTGGGAAAGTATTTCGCGCGCCTGGAAGGGTCAAAAATCCACTCCCGAAATCTCAAGCATTTGGTTGACAGAAAAATAATGGGCCACTTCAGTAAATGAACTCCAACTGCTGCCTAGCAATATGGGCGCGCGGGCAAGCAACAGCATATCTGCAAGCCCGTAAACTAGTTGATCCTCTGATCGGCTGTAGTCGGTTCTAGGGAGCCAAACCGCATTGTCTGAGTATTTTGAAACGAAGGTCTCATATGCCTCTGCGTTGTCTGAAGCGAGGAATATACTGAGACTGCTGGATTCCATTAAAAGAGAATCCAATCTCTTAAAAAAGTATCCATAGTGAGACCTGTCTCTGGCCCGCCTAATCATTTCCTCTTCGGACTTTGTCCAATCACCGGGAACATCTTCTTCCTGGCGTTTCGTAGCACCCCCACTCATTCGGATGTGAACTGAGACATCATTCGGGGACCGTACGGAATCAATAAGCTCTTGAACTCGGACAGCGGGCTTTAGAGCGCGGAGAAATTTCCTCTCTTGATCGATCGTTTTGTGGTCGCCAATTATTCGGTACGCCGACTTCACAATGACATCTTGTGCCTTGTGAATTTTAGGCTTTGATAAAAAAGAATGCCTGACTGATTTGTCCATCAAATCCAGCTTTAGGGCGTTATCATAGTTTTCATTTAGATCGCTTTCAACTGCACCTTCGAATTCGAATAAGCTGGAAAAATTACAATCACAGTGTTCATCCCGTATCCACCGAATGACGAGTTCGCGTGAGGTCGCTTCAGCGTAAACTGCAGCCGATCCAATTGCCCTCAAACGGTTTCCCAAACCGTGCTGCGCATCGATTATCAGTTTTGGCCGGGAGTTGATGTGCTTTTGCGGTTGCGGTATCGACACCAGGTTCTCATTGTCTGACGAAATAGACCAAATTGCGTCATTGAGATCCAGAGTCGCCAATGCATCGTCCACAGACGATAACGGAGCGGTAATAACCGACGACCCCAATCTGGATTCCAGGGCTTGAATAGCGGCTTCTGCGCGTTCGGTTCGTGATCCAATCAGAGATGGATTTACGCCGAATGGTTGGCTTCTCCGTACTGTCGTCATGGCCTTGGCTTCTGTCAGCGAATTGAACTTGGACATAGGAGTGGAGATGTCCCACGGGGATGCTGATGTCGCCAGAATTTTGTTCAATTTAATCCAGAATATGGGAAGTGCCTCAATTTCATCCCATGCACACAAAAACTCCTTCTGGGAAGGTGCAACACGTCCGATATCCTCATGATCGATATGGCGGATTGTTTGTGATGCTACATCTTGCCTTGGAACACCCGATTGCGTGAGGCGTTCATAAAGATCATCGTCATCCCAACCGTATGTAACAATCCGTTCGTTGAAACCGTTGACGGCAAGTAGTTGATCTCGACCAACGGCAAAAAGCCCGTTCACATGTGATTGTCCTTCGGCTGCGGATGTCCAGTTTCCTGCAATCAAGAGTTCTTCGGCTAAATCGTTTTCTTCGAAAAATGTCGAGCTGAGCAGCACATCGCTGTCTACTTTGAGAATTATTGACCTGGAGGTCGCTCGAAATCCAAGGTTGTAAGCGTGCGAAAGTATCCAACTCCCTTCGTCTTCAACTCTTACTATTCGCACCCTCGGATCTTCAATGCCAGCGTCTCTCAACGTGACAGAAACCGGATACGTAGAAGACCAATCAACTATGACAACTTCGTCGACTTCATCATGGGCTAGCCAAGTCGGAATCGTTTCGGTTAAATGTGCGTTTCTATTCATGCAGCATGTAACCAATGAAACACCCTTTTGAACGCCGCAGTTGGTCACAAATCCTTTGTTAGAAGATGCCACTCTTGGCAGTTCATTTCGTAGTTCGGGGCGCTGAAGTAGTCCGACAAAAGTCGATGCAATATCTTCTCTGGACTTAGAATTCCTTTTTGACAGTTGAGTGCGAACCATACTTTGAAAGACAGCTCTTGCGTCTGACGGTTTATCCTTTAGAGACGCCTGAAGAGTATCCAATTTTATTTTTGAAGTATTCATTTCGCTTTCCGCGCATAGTCCAACATAAATTCGCACTGAATGTCATTTATTGGTATTTTGACATTATGTAAATTTTGTAGCTGCCCCGACTGCGGATCTTGCAAACTAACCCACAACCCCGAAGCTCTTGCTGGCACCTATCGAACTCTAGCGAGCTTTACAATACACCTGCAAGACTATGTTTGGTTCTGTCAGGCTGTGTTGCATGGATCATGACTTAGGGTCAGGACTCATAGCCAGTAGATAACGAGTGCTGCGAGGGCGATGGCTGACAGGAAGACCTTCGGGCATCTGTCGTATCGCGTTGCGACACGCCGCCAATCCTTCAACCTGCCGAACATGATCTCGATCCGGTTGCGGTTTTTGTAGCGGCGCTTGTCGTACTTTACCAGTTTTTTCCGTTGCTTCCGTCCAGGGATGCAGGCGCGTATCCCTTTGTCTTTCAATGCTTCCCTGAACCAGTCGGCATCATATCCGCGGTCCCCGAGCAGCCAATCGACGTCCGGCAGGCTGCTCAGCAATGCTCGTGCACCGATGTAATCGCTGACCTGACCGGCGGTGACGAACAGGTTGAGTGGACGCCCCCGGCTGTCACAGATGGCATGCAACTTGGTGTTCATGCCGCCGTTGGTGCGGCCGATCAGGCGTCCACGCCCCCTTTTTTAACGCCCAAACTGGTCGCGGTACGGTGGGCCTTCAAGTAGGTGGCGTCGATCATCACGGTCTTCTCTTCGCCGTGTTCGGCAGCCAGACCTGCCATCATCTGGGCGAAGATGCCTTTGTCGCTCCACCGCTTCCAGCGGTTATAGAGCGTCTTGTGCGGGCCATAGGTCGACGGGGCGTCGCGCCATCTCAACCCATTGCGATTAATAAAGATAATCCCACTCAACACACGTTGGTCATCGACGCGGGGCTTGCCATGCGACTTCGGGAAGAAGGGTTCAAGACGCGCCATCTGCGCGTCCGTAAGCCAGAAAAGATCAGACATGTTCACCGCTCGTTTTCAAACCGTGAATCACGCCGCTGGACAAAAATCAATGGGTCTTGACCCTAGGCGAGTTTACCCATTACTCCATCACTTCAGATGACGCGCTCATACATCGCACGACCGAGACCTGTCATGCGGTTGAGCGCTTTTGCCGCTACTTTCGTTTCGGCGATTTGACGGCCAAAATCACGCGCTTGCAGGCCATCACCTATAACCTGTTTCCATCTGCCGATTTGAGCTTCAACCTGTGATCGCTGGTTGATCCCGGTTCGATGTATGCCGTGCTGGCGCCGAAAGCGGCAATCCAGTCCCGAACGGCCCGTGCAACAAACTCAGGGCCGTTGTCTGAACGGATATAGGACGGTGTGCCTCGCAGGATGAACAAGTCGGTCAGAGCATCGATGACATCGATGGAATTTAGCTTCCGCTTGACCCTGATCGTTAGGTCGTGTTGATGAAAGGGATTCACAGCGACCTCTGATCGTTATTCAAGCCGGTATCTGCGATGGAGGCCAGCTTGGCACGAAGTCTAATGCCGGACGAGGAGTGGGCGTTCTTTGAACGGTTCATCCTTTCGGTCCGTGCCCCGAACGGGCGCAAACCTACCAATCATCGCCTTGTTCTTGATGGTGTTTTCTGGATTGCGTGTACAGGTGCCCCGCGGCGAGACTTGCCTGAGAAGTTTGGGAAGTGGTCGAGTGTCTACCGACAGTTCCGGCGCTGGACTCTCGCGGGGCTCTGGGAACAGATTCTGGAAGCCTTGACCGGGAGCAAGATCGTTCCTGACGCTCTTCAAATGGTCGACAGTACAGTGGTTCGTGCCCATCATCCATTGCCCGGCAGGGCATTGCGCCAGCAATGTCCCGAGAGGGAGGCAGCGGTCGCAAAAGGGGGACTCCGCAACAGGGTTTTGGCCGCTCAAAAGGCGGCTTCACGACCAAGACCCACCTCCGGGTAAATGCCGCTGGGCTGCCGATGAGAACGGACATCACACCCGGCCAGACATCGGACTATCTTGGATTTGATCGGGTCATGCACGACAACCTGCCAGAGCCAGTCGTGCTGCTAGCTGACAAAGGTTACGACGCCGACCGTATTCGCGCCGAACTGCAAAACCGAAGCATTCGACCGGTGATCCCAATGCGAAAGTCCCGAAAGAGGCGCGTTGGTTTGGATTGGCATCTCTACCGGCTGAGGAACCTGGCCGAGAGATGCTTCAACAAACTGAAGAATGCTCGGCGTGTGGCAACCCGCTATGATAAGACAGCCGAAAGCTTCCTTGGCTTCGCAGATATCATTTCGATCCGCCTCTGGATCCGCCATTTGTCAACATGACCTAGACTGACCTGAAAACTTTGCAAAGTCCGCTTTCCTGCGCATTGCTGCCATCTGTCGTGCTCGATGTTGCAAGCGCAGCGAAAGTCCGATTTCCGCCGATTCTGTTGAAAAACAACGTGTTGCTGGCGCAGAAAGTTGTGTTCAAACGAAGCGCAAGCGCCTTTCTGATCATGCTTTGCACGTTTGCTGCGGTGCAGGAAAGATCTTGGCTAGTTTGCGGAGGTTTTGGTCGGTTGCGGCGAGCAGGAATTCATCGTTCGCGCCGCATGGACCGCGTAATCGCAATCGTCCCAATCCGAGGATGCGTTTCAGATGCGCGAAGAGCATTTCCACCTTCTTTCGCAGTCGCATCGAGATCGCATATTGCTTTGTCTTGGCAATATCACGGGCAACCTGTCGGGCATTTTCATGTTCTTCGCGGGTGATCTTGCGTGCATCTGCTTTCGGACAACACATCATCTTCGATGGACAGGCTTGGCAGGTGTGTTTCAGAGCCTGGTACTTGGCAACGCCCTTGCCTGTGGGTTTACGGTTCGGGTCAGAATAATTGCGCCGGAACTGTTTGAGCGGCTCACCTTCGGGGCAGATGTATTGGTTGTTCTCAGGGTCCCATTCAAAGTCGGTGCGGGACCATGTCCCGTCTGTGCGACCAGCTTTATCCAGCACGGGAATGTGTGGTTTGATGTTGCGATCAACGAGCCATCCCAACATCGGGCCAGATCCGTAGGCCGTGTCTGCAATCAGCCTTTCAGGGTGAAGATCGAAACGCCTTTTAACCCGGTCCAGCATCGTCTTTGTCGATCCGAATTCGGCTTGCCGGATGGATCTGGTCGCTTCGACATCCACAATCACGCTGTGATCTGTATCGATGAGGTAGTTATCGGAATACGCAAAGAATGCTGGCGCCTTGTGCGCCGCTGTCCATTGGCTAGCTGGGTCCGAATATGAAATGAACTTAGGCTTGACCGGCGATGCAGCACCAAACGCAGCCTCATCCAGAGTTTCCAGATATTCCCGAACAGCACGCGGTGCGGTCTTGGCATCGATCCGTGCAGCATCCCATTCTTCCTGTGATGCTGAATATTGCTTGGTCGCCTCCGCCTCAATCAAGCTGGCATCAATCGCCATACGCTGGCCGCTGACCAAACCTTCTGCAATGCACCGTGCAACTGTCGTTTCGAACACGTGCCGCAAGAGTTCACTCTCACGGAACCGACCATGGCGGTTCTTGGAAAAGGTCGAGTGATCCGGCACTCGATCAGTCAGATCGAGGCGACAAAACCAACGATATGCAAGGTTCAAGTGCACTTCCTCGCACAACCGCCGTTCCGACCGGATGCCAAAGCAATACCCCACAAGCAGCATGCGGATCAGCAACTCGGGATCGACGGAAGGGCGACCTGTATGGCTGTAAAAATCCGCCAAATGACTGCGGATACTATCCAGGTCAACAAATCGGTCAATCGACCGCAGCAGGTGATCTTGGGGAACGTGGTCCTCTAACGAGAACTCATAGAACAGTGCGGCCTGAGCTTCCTGTCTTGGTCCCATCATCATCCAATCTCCCTTTCAATAGGAGAATTGAATCAGCAGGATGGCATTCGATCAAGACAGAGTTTTTCAACAGAATATGGCATGATCATCGCAATAATACAGTATCTGGTGGGGTCATGACTAGTGAAGTTGCTATGTGCTCAAGTGTCTAATTTTCTGATTGGTTCTTTTGGAGCAGCAGTTCCGTTAGCTGATCAGTTGTCAATTCATCTAACGCACAATGCAGTTCCAGTCTGCCAGGAGTGACTGATCCAGAAACATGCAGGATCCCGATCGGAATCCGGAGTACATCACAGACACGCAATAGGTTTGTGTAGCTGATGGACCCATCACCGTTTACAAACGTTCCTAGCGTGTTGACGCCGAGTCCAGCTTTTTGGCCTACTTCTGCGGCCGACGTTCTTTTTAAAGCGAATGCAACGCGTAGGTTTTGCCGGACGATGTCCAGTCTAGGTTCATATTTTTTCACTGGATCACTTGGTTTTGTTAAAGGCGCTCAAGTTGGGCAGGGTATCACATTCGTTGTGAATACGGGAAGTCGTGAATGACCTTCGGCTGGGAGAGATGGCGACACCTTGGGAATATTGCTGCACCTAATCAAAAAAATTAAATTTGAGATTCCTTTAGTCAACGCCGATGCGAAGCAAAATTTCTTGCCTTGCTAAAGTCAGTGGACTGACATTTTTTTGCGTCGTCAAAGAAACGTCGCCGGGATTGAGACCCCGTTTACTCGTAGGTGCCTAAAGCCGCACCGTTTGTTGCGGCTTTCTTTATGGTCAGGCGTTCAGGGCCGCTTTGTCGCGGGCCGCTTCCTACGAGCGGTAGTCTCAACATTGTTCGTCTGGCCGCCAAGGGTTGTGCCTTTTGCGGTCGGTTGGGAATGCTGACTTTAGGAGATTGCATATGTGCTGCACAACAAAACCGATCGATTCAACAGAGACTTTAACCGAATTGCTTTCAAACGCCCATTCTCAGGCGCGCGCTATACATCATCTGGCTATGAATGACGGTAATCTTCCTCTTTCTAACCTACTTAATATGATCGAAGGAATGTCGTGCCTATTGGAGCGTGCTCTTTCTGAGGTCCACGAACGATCTGGCGATTTGTGGTTGGATATCATGAAAATTCAGCCAGACGTTCAGTCCAAAATACTTGAATTTCAGGTAAATCCATCATGAGAGGGCTCGCTAACTTCGCCTTCGAGGGTCGCCTGTTTCGGGTGGTTGAACGGGATGGAGAGCCGTGGTTCATTGCGGCGGACGTGTGTCGAGCTTTGGGTATTCAGAATATTGCTCAAGCAATTGGACGGCTGGATGAAGATGAAAGGGGTGTATGTTCAACATACACCCCTGGCGGAAATCAGGAGGTCTCTACCGTTTCCGAATCCGGTCTCTTTTGTTTGCTCTTGAGAAGTCGAGATGCTGTGAGCCCAGGCACTCAGCCGCATCGCTTCCGAAAATGGGTCACGGGAGAGGTGCTGCCAGCAATCCGCCAATCGGGCCAATATAGCCCGGCTGCGCTGCGCCATACACCTGTGCATTCGGACACACTCCATCAGGCGCTTGAGATTTGTCGCGAGATCCGATTGACTTGGGGCCGCGCTGCTGCCCGCAGTTTCTGGATCAATAGCGGTTTGTTAGATCTTCATAACCCTGAAGCTAGTCCCGATGACATGTCCGACACCGCTTTATTGTTGTTTTTGAAAGATAAATGCGAAATCACAGGATCGCATGGGGATTTTACGCGGTCACGTGAGTTATTGGCGGCGCTATTTTCCTATATAGAGGCGCGTGATCTTCCACGCATCGGGCTGCGCACTGCTTCGAACGCTTTGCGTGCTATGTCCGCCACCTATCGAGAGCCAGGCACCGGGGCACGGTTCTGGCACCACAAGCGGTCAGATACGGGGTATTGCGGTGTCAATCTGCGCCAATGATGCAATTTCCGGGGAGGGGTGCCGACGTGCCTCGCAAGGGAGCGGGGCGGCGGCCTGATCGTGGCCGGGCCGAGGCCACGCCCCCTGCTCCCCGCACCCCTCTGCAAAAAATAGTCAGCGTTGGGATTATCTGGATCCCTGTTCGGGACCGAGATAGGGATTTATTTTGCGATACTTTCGAGAGAATTATCTCAAGGTTTCAATCTGTTGCGCGATATCAGGGACCGGAGGGACTGAAATCCAGAACTTCTTTTGCTTTTGCACAGGGTAGGGGGTGCGGCCCGATCCGCCCTCGCGCGTAATGTGAGGTTCTTGGTCCCTGTAATCCCTAACTTGCGCTAGACTGTTTGTTTTCAATCACTTAGCGTTTCATGTCAGTCCCTCTCTAGTCCCTGATTGTTCCCTGAATGGGAGTAAGTCAGTCGCTAGCGGGGAATATCTCACTGTAGAAATAACAATATATTGTGATATTCTCTTGTCCGGTAACGACATGAGGGATTTGAGATGCACCATACAACCTATTCAACCCCGGCCTCTTTGGTTGCGGCGCTTAATCTTGATCTGATTGCTGTTGCGGCCGAGCGGCGTCAAGCTGTCGGCAAAGGTGATGGCGAGCGGCCGTCTCCGAGCATCGCCTCTGATCCTGTGGCTTTGGTCGAGATAAATGACTGGATGCCGGGAGCGCTGGAGGTGATGATTGAGCTGGGGCAGAAAACGGCCAAGCGTCGAGCGCCTGCCTTCCTGTCGCGGTTCAATCCCAATGACGGCCGCTATCTGGTGGCGATGGCCTATCTCGGCGCGGTCGAGCGGATCGGCAGCTTGAAGAGCGTGACGCTCTCCGCCGAGGCCGAGGTCTCGGGCGGGTCTGGCGTTGTCAGTGACGGCGGCGTGACGTCGCGCGTCCAGGACGTGACCCTTGTGCGGTTGGTGCATGGTGTTGCGAACCGATGGAAATGGGATCTTGCGCGCCGGTCGTTTGTCCGATCAAAGCCTCATGTTGTTCTGTTGCCCCGTCGCGGCAATGAGCGGGATCCGATCACCGCCGTCGCGTTGCTCAACGCGATCCTGATCGAGGGGCTTTCGATGGCCGAGATCCTGCGTCGGTTTGGGTGGTCGGTGCAGTCAAAGCACCGGGACCAACTCACCGAATCCGCCGAGCAAATGCTTCAGCGGATCGGCGACAAGCTCGGCTATTCAGCGCGGCTCTGATCGAGTTAGGACCGCTTTGTCGCGAAAAGTTTGACAGATCGGACCTCTCTCACGTACCGGATTCGGCATGGTCGAAATGACCCGGCCGGGCGGCTCTTGTCTCAGCTCCTTCATCTTGGTCATCCGCCCGGCCAACTTTCCCAAAAGTTTCAGCGATTGCGAGGCCGGAACACGGCGAAAGATCCTCGGCCATGGCGGCGGCTTTACAAGACCGCCTCTTAGTTGCGTCTCGCAAGGGCGCAGAAAGAGCGCGAGCCGCTTTGAGCAACCTGCCAGATGCTTGACAGGACGAATGATGGAAGCCTCAAGGGTGATGGCACCCCTCAGACGGACCCGCGTCGCCGCAATCTGGTTGCGGATCATAAGATCCCCCATCGTGGAGACGAGCCTTGTTCTATGATCCTGACAATCTGCAATCGCTCTGCCCTGATCATCATGATCGGGATAAGCAGATCGAGGAGATTAAAGGTTACTCGGAGCGGCGCGGTGCGAATGGCTGGCCTATAGATCCATGGCACCCGGCCAACCAATAGAGGTTATGCCTCCGTCCTGAAAATTTTTCAGGGGGGGGGGAGGGTGAAAAACAAAAGGCTCAACGCTTGGGACCGGAGAGGGAGCCTTTCTGTGTAACACACGGGAATTGAATAGAGTTCTCCACTCTGAGAGGTGATTTGATGAAAGGCCGTAAGCCCGAAGGGGGCGGCGCTGTCGTTCCCATGCGGGAGGATGTTGTTGACCAATTCAATCTTGATGAGCGCGGGCGCGAGCGGATGCTTTCGCTTGAGCCTGAGGATCTAAACCCTGCTCACCGCGAGATCTATCGCCGCCTTGCGCTGCCTTTGTGCCACCCGACCCGGGATCGGTTGAATGAGGCAAATATTTTTATGTTTCACCAGCTCGTGCGGGCGGTTGCGCGGCACGAAAAACTTTTGATCGCTATCGAGGATAGTGAAACCTACACCACAAAAACCCGGGATGGCATACAGGAAAAAGCAAAGCCCGAAGTTGCCCAGGTCAATGAAACCTTTCGTCAGATCCGCACTTTAGCCGGTGAGTACGGCATGACGCCGCAAACCGAGCGCAGCCTGACAGGCGGCGGTCAGATGGGCTTTAACTTCCCGGATCCAGCAGCGGAGAACTATTTCACATGAGCGACGCGACGCGGATCCCTCCGCAAGAGGATCCGGTCACGGCATGGGCGCAGGAAGTGGTAGCCGGTGAGGTGGTGGCAGGTCCTAAAATCCGCGCCGTCGCCGCTCGACATCCGCGCAACCTCGATTAGGGACCAGCGCGAGGTCTGGTCTGGCATCTGAATGCGGCGCATCACGCGATCGGGTTCTTTCCGAAGATGTGCTTTCTAAACAGTGCACGTTTGAGAGGCGGCCGTTCAGGTTGCTTCCGTTTCTGGCGTTCTGTGTAGGTGCACTGTTCGGCTGAAAATGTTCCGAGGATCATCTGGATCCCGAAAAGTGGGACCGCCGTCGCGTTCGTTGCAGCTATGACCAGGACGGTCAAGTCACGGCAACAGCCCAGCTAGCGGCCCTATTCTGACCGAGGGTTATCTCGCCTGGGAGGGCAAGACCGCCAAGCAGATGCGGGCAAGCGCTAGGATTGCACACCTACATTTCTGCAGTAGGCGCAATCAGTCTTGGGGGCAATAAAGCACCAGACTTGGATTGATGCGCAAAGCGATGGTGGTCCCATCGAACTGACACGCAGCGCCCTTTGTTATCAGATGTTGGTGTAGATCATCTCGGATCAAGCGAAAGATCGGGATGTGTCCCTGGAATCACTATGCTGGAGTTGGTCCTCGAAGGCTGCGCTTTTTCAATGCGGAAGATGAGGAGGGAAGGGCGTCGCGACATCACGGGTCCAGATCTCCGGAGGATCTGGCGGCGACGCTCCGCAAGGTCTTTTTCGTGTGATCCCCGGGCGGAACGGGTAGGGAACGCTTGCACCAGTTTTGCACCAAAGTGTGGTGCAAGTGCTCTAAACGTCACAGAATATCAATGAATTTCACAGAATTTTGTGACATTAGGTTTTTATACTTTTTTACTCAAAAACCCTTGTATTTCTTGGCGCTTATCGAATACACCGGCCAGCGGAGACGTGGCCGAGTGGTCGAAGGCGCTCCCCTGCTAAGGGAGTAGGCCCGGAAGGGTCTCGAGGGTTCGAATCCCTTCGTCTCCGCCACCAAATCTTCGTATGATGTTTTTTGTGATGGCTTACACGTTTTGAAGGCTTTATCCCCCACATACGCCAAGAAATAACGTGATCGGAAGGTTAGGGGTTTCGTTTCCAGCACTCAATGACCCGGCCCTTCGAAATACACGCGGGACGCGGTGGGTGCGAAGCTTGCTCTCGTAATCGACCATTGGTGCCTGGATTGTCGGTAAATCCGCTAAAACCACCGAAATCGGTACCGTTGGTGTTGCAAGAGCCGGCACTACCGGGGTGTTTCTGAATTCGGATGACTGTTCGGTATGAGGCTGCTGGCGCTCGAAAGGTTGACCACCGGTAAAGTTGATTCAGCGGACAGGTCCTATTTGCCGGTTTGACTGCCTTGGAACAGACTGCGGATTACCCGCTCAACTCCAAACTGGCCGATGGAAAACTCTGCAGAATTCTACCGGTCCATTCCTTTGGGACGGCGCAAAGAGCTGTGGACAGACCGTCAGCTAAGGCTGCATTGGGTGCGGAAACGGAAACAGTGTGGTTGCTTGGGCTTGGGCCGAATGGGTTCAGGATATGGCCCTGGTCGCCCGGCAAGAGCGTGCCTGCAACCGATGATGTGGCTACTGAGCGTTCTCGCAAAGTGATCTTCCTGAGGACTTGATTATTGTGACCAGCAAGGCCGACCCGCCAGTCTTGCCCGTCACCTCGCTGACCCATTGCCACGATTTCTCCCATGTTAACCAGAACATCGCGTAAGCCAAAGGACCGTAACAGCGCCGCAATGCGATCGGTGATTGCGCCTTGTGCGATACCGTTCAATGTCAAGGCTGAGACACCGGGCTCTGGCAGCTGGATAGCATCAGCGTCATATCGGACTCGGTGCCAGCCGACAGTTTCTTGGGCGGCAGTCAATTCAGAAGCGCTGGCGCGCGCGGCCATCGCCCTCCAGACGGGTTGTATTGTGGGGTCAAAAGCCCCGTCTGATGCACTGTGAAGGGTCGAACACAGGCTCAGTACATTCAACAGCTCGGGGGCTGGTTGCTGCAGCAATCCGCTTCGGTTCAGCTCTGAAATCTGTGATCGCGATCGGTACAGACTAAAGATATCTTCCAGCCGGTTCAGTTCAGCTTCGATTGATGTCAGCAGGGGCGCCGCCTCTGCCTCAGAAAGGCCAACAAGGTCAAGGCTGGCTCTGGCCCCCAGCGCGATGCCACGCCAATGCGCGACTGGTGCGCCAGATGCGACCGCCGGTAGCGCGGCGCATGCCGCAGACATGATCAGAAAACGACGTCGGGACAAACGGCTCATGCTGGTGTCTCCAGTTTCAAGTCCAGATCGACGGGGCCAAGCACTTCGGCGTCGGGTATGTCAGTCAGGGGCAAAGCGGACCCTCCGTACAGGATGATGAAGCTGTCCGCATCGGTCGGGTCGGCAAAGGGCACGACCTCGCGCGCGCCCATGCCGCCGGCGACATTGGCCCCGACGACGAAAGTCGCACCTTCGGCATTGATCCAGTTGGATTGACCTGGTTGATGCCAGCTTGGGGCGGTTCCCATATCGCTGACATAGATTGCAACAATGGCTGCCTCGCGTTCGGGGCTTTTGAGATAGGCAACCATGTCGCGAACCTGCGCAAAAAACAGCGGTGTGGGATAGCCGTCGAGGTGAATCTGTCCTTTTGGACCGCCATGTTCAGCTATATTCATCTGGCAAAAAAAGCTGAGTGCGTCTGGTGTCAGATCGACCGGGTCAGGCGCGGCAATCTGTTCTTCCTTACAGGCAGTCAGGGCGAGTAGAGCAATCAGGAAAAGACGCTTCATGGCTCGACCCTTCGGAACGCGAGCCGGGCAAGTGCAAGGCCTAGCAGGGGCCAGATCAGCAAAGACAACGGGGCGGCCCAGACGGGCAGAGCCTGCGCAGCGCCGGTCATGCCGGATGCCATCGCGACGCCCTCGGTTGCGGCGATATTCCACAGACGGAAAGCGTCGGCTGGGTTGGCCACCATCACCCATGGAAAGACGGATTGAGTGAAGGTGCCGCCCTTGTCCATGACGACGGCCCCCAACAGGCCCAGATCATAGAGGACGACAAAAACCAGCCAGAGCCCGGCCGACAGACCTGCTGCCGCCGTGGCCCCCTTTGCCAGGGCGGACAGCAAGTATCCCAATGCCAGAAACACGGCGCCCAGCACGATCGAAGTGAGGATAAGACGGACCAGAGCCAACAGGCTTTCTGGACCGGCGCCACCGAACCATGCTGCCACCGCGCCAGCCGTGCCAAAACCTATGGCCATCGCAAAGGCAAGCGCCGACAAATGGGCGGTGAATTTTCCCAACAGGATTTCTCCGCGCCCGGCGGGATAGGACAAGAGCAGCGATAAGCTGCCCCGGTCCACATCGCCTGCGATGGCGTCAAAGGCAATCATCAGTGCCAGTAGGGGGGCAAGATAGACCGACAGCGTCGTCATCGAGGCAACCGAGACAGTCAGCATATCTACGCCAAGCGTGCCTGTGGGTGCACTGCCTGCAAAGGTAAGTGCCAGCGCGAATAACACCATGATCAGTGTCGCCATCAGCAGCCAGCGGTTGCGGCGCAGGATCAACATTTCAGTGCGGGTGATGGCGAGGAAGCGGATCATGGCCTCTTCTCCTGTGCATAGTAGCGATAGAGATCTTCCAGCTTGGGCGGTGTCATTTCCACATCTGCCACCGCATCGCCCAATCCGGCGATCCGGCGCAAGGCCTCCATCTTGTCGTCGACGGTGCAGAGCAACTCAACGGACGCGCCATTGATCCGGCTGCCGCCCAGTTTGGCGGCCAAGGCGTCAGGGTTAGAGCTGGCGCGCACCTTCAGGCGGATTGGCAGACCCGCCAGTGCCGAAAGGTTGTTTAACGTGTCATCGGCCACCATCCGACCCCCGCGCATGATTGCGATCCGGTCTGTGCGGGCCTCGACCTCAGTCAGGGCATGCGATGCGATCAGGACGGCGGTGCCTTTTGCGGCCAGTTCGTCGATGATGGCGTACAGATCCTGCCGAGAAATCGGGTCCAGTCCGCTCGTCGGCTCGTCCAGCAATGCCACTTTCGGCTGCCCCAGCAGCACTTGCGCCAATCCCAGACGTTGCCGCATCCCCTTGGAGTAGGTCCCGATCCGTCGGTCCAGCGCGTCGCTGAGGCCAACACGTTCCAGCAAACCGGGTACATCGGCCTTGGACCCCGAGAGCTGCGCGAACAGCGTCAGCTGTTCCCGGCCCGTAAGCGCCGGGTGGAAGGACACCGCCTCGGGCAAGTACGCCGTATCCCGCCGCGCCTGTGCGCTGCCGGGTGTGGCGTCTCCGATTCGAATGGCTCCGCCCTCAATCGGGATCAGGCCAAGGATTGATTTGATCAGTGTCGACTTGCCCGCGCCGTTATGGCCCAGCAGCGCCACGCGCTGACCGGGGGCAAGGGACAGGGTGATATCGTCAAGAACGCGGGTTTTGCCTCGGTCCTTACAGACGTTGTTTATCGTCAGGGCCTTATCCGTCATGAGGCACCTTTTTCATAGCTGAGGGTTCAGGGGCTCGCATCAATGGATTGCTGTCCATCACACCCCCCGGCAATAGTGCCGGGAAGGCTGATTGCGACCAGCGCACCAGCTGCACGGCAGGGGAGCCGAGCAGCAGCTTGGCTGCGGGTTGGGTCCACAGCACATGGTCCATCGAGTCATTGGGGCGATAAGGGGCATCAGCGACGCCGTTGCCATCCACATCATAGGCGGCGAAATCGGACCAGTAATTGCCGCGCCCGTCTTCAGACCACTCGACCCACTTGGTCGAAACGTATTTCACCTGAGTCCGGTTTCCGACAAAGGCGTTGCCGACGATACGGTTACGTTCTGACCCAGCAGTGAAGTGAATGCCGATGCCGCAACCCTCGAACCAGTTGTCGGTGAATTCGTTCTTGTTCGAGTTATACAGGAAGGTGCATTTCTCCTTTGCACCCTTAACGACGTTCCCGGAAATCACGCTCTTGTTGGCGTAGTTCAGCATCACACCATGTTCGCGATCATCAATCGACACATTGCCGGTGATTTTGACATTGGTCGTGAACATCACCGCATAGCCCAGATCATTGCCGATCGAGACGTTATCGCTGACCACCGAGTCGTCGGCATACATGTAGTGCACCGCGAACCGCAGGTCGCGGAACAGGTTTCCAGTAAAGGTGTTCTTCTTGGACGAGTTCACAAAGATCCCATCGCGCCCGTACCGGATATCATTGTCTTCGACCCGCGCACCCGGTGCGTTCCAGACATAGACGCCGTTGCCGCGGTCATTCATCCGCTTGTCCTGACGCCCTTCGATCCGGTTGCCGCGCACGACGCTGTCCTTGGCGCCGTGGATGTCGATGCCATAGAGATTGCCCAGCAACACATTGCCTTCGATCACCGGCGCATGGGCCGTTTTGACCAGCTGAATGCCACTGTCGATCCCATCATGGCTCGAGCCCGAACCAATCACGGTCAGACCGCGCACGGTCACGCCCGGTCCGGTCACGGTGATGACGCTGCCGACGCCTTGTCCGTCAATGGTGGCCTGCCCCAGCCCATCAATTGTGACGGGCCGGTCCAGAACCAGTGTTTCCGAATAAACGCCGGGGCTCAGGCGAAGGGTGTCTCCATCCGCCGCCTGTGCCAGTGTTTCATTGATGGCCCCCGCCCGATTGGGCACGTCCCAATCCGCCGCCCAAAGGGGCGAGCCGAGCAGGAGCGGTATGAGCAGGGGCCAACGCATGGGTTATGCCCCCGCCGGTTCGACCAGCATCCGGCCGCGCATTTCCATGTGCAGCGCGTGGCAGAACCACTGGCAATAGAACCAGTGCACGCCCGGACGGTCGGCGGTGAAGGTGACCGAAGCGGTCGCCATCGGCGCAACTTCCATCGCGATGCCGTAGTTGCCAAGACAGAAGCCGTGGGTCACATCGTCCACGTCATCCAGGTTGGTGATGTAGACTGTTACCTCATCCCCTTGTTTGACGGTGAACTTCTCAAGGCTGAAGGTCGGGGCCTGCGAGGTCATATAGACCCGCACCTTGTTGCCGTCCCGGATCGGTTCCTCGGCACCATCTTCCAGATCGATGCCATCGGCCTCAGCCTGTTTGCGGGCGTCCTCCCAGGTGATGTCGTTACGGTCCCAGACGTTGACCGGGTTGACGATGTCGGCGCGCACCATGATCGAGTCATGCGGCTCGGCAAAGGTCGGTCCGTCGTGAACCACCTTCATCTCGTTGGTTGAGATATCGATCAGCTGCTCGTTCTCAGGCTTAAGTGGACCCGTGTTCAAGAACCTGTCTTTCGAGAACTTGTTCATCGAAATCAGCCACTTGCCATCAGCCTCCTTGGTTTCACCCATGGTGGTCGAGTTATGGCCCGGCTGATAATGCACATCGACCTTCGAGATGATCGGATCTACATCGGCGCCGCCGTAAGCCTCGATTGCCTTGTCGAGGTTCCACTTCACGATCTGACTGTCCAGGAATAGCGTGGTGAACGCGTTGCCCTGGCCGTCATAAGCAGTGTGAAGCGGGCCAAGACCCAGCTGCGGCTCACCCACGATGCAGGACCGTGGATCGGCATCACTTTCGAACAGAGCGTCCAGTTTGGTGACATCCATGATCGATACGGTCGGCGACAGTTTACCGTTGATGCAGACATGCTTGCCGTCAGGCGCAGTGTTGATGCCGTGCGGTGAGTTCGGGATCGGGATGTAACGGGTGTATTTCTTGTTCTGACCCTTACGGCCGTCCAGAACCTTGACGCCTTTCAGCTCCTGATAGTCACCTGCTTCGATACCTGCTTCGATTTCGGCGAGGTTGAAGACAACAACATGGTCCATCTCGTTCTCGGTCATCTCGGCCAGGTTCATACCCATTTCCGAGTTGTACGAGGTCGAATAGGCGTATTTGCCCTGATAGTCGCAGTCGGTGTTGTCGAGGTTGCCCGACACGATCACCTGCCATGCCACTTCCATGGTGTCGCCGTCCAGCGCGGTGAAGATGTTCACGTATTGCGACGGATCGTCCAGCACAGTGCCGTCATTGACCAATGGAGTTTCATCTTCGCCATTGGCAAAGACATAACCAGTGCGCGGGAATTTCTGCGGACGCAGACCATGGATCGCCTTGGCGTTCGGGATTTCGGTGATCTTGTCGCATTTCATCACGTCGCAGCGTACGCGAGCAACGCGCGTGTTGGCCTTGTCGTTCATGAACAGGTAACGGCCATCGTAGGTGCCGTCGGTGAACGACATATGCGGGTGGTGCAGGTCACCGTTATCGTAGGTTTTCATGCCGCGCTTGGCGAGGAATTCCTTGGTTTCCGGCAGCAGGCCATCGGTCATGATCTTCAGCGATTCATTGGTCTGACCCCAACCGGTGGCCGAACAGCGGTTGAACACCGGCACCCGCATCAGCTCGCGCATGGACGGGAAGCCCAGAATGCGCAGCTCACCGGTCTGACCCGAGGACCAGAAACCGTAGTATTCGTCCAACTCACCAGGTTCGAGATTGGCATTGGCCGCGGCGCTGGCCTGTTTTGCGGTCATCAGGGTTGATCCCAGACCGGTTCCGGCCAGCACGGCGCCAGTGGCGGTCGCCCCCAGCATACCGCGGCGTGTGACGGTTAGTTTGTTGTCATGTTCCGACATGATCGTTCCTCCTTTTAGGAAACGGTTTTCGGTTTGGCGTTTGGATGGTTCGCCGGTGGTTGTCCGAGTGGGGTCTTGAGATCGACCGACCCTGTCTTGGCCCGCCGTTTCAGTTGGCGGATAACGACGGGACATTTGTCCTCGGACTGGTAGAGCACCTGACAATGCAGGCAGGTGACGCACTCGTTCGGATTGATCTCACCTGTGGGGTGGATCGCCTGAACGGGGCATTCATTGGCACAGGTCTGACAGGGGGTGCCGCAGTCCTTGTAACGGCGTAGCCAGTCGAACATGCGCATGCGGGCCGGGATCGCCAGTGCTCCGCCCAACGGGCAGAGATAGCGGCAGTAGAACCGCTCAACGAACAGGCCGATACCCAACAGGGCCAGCGCAAAAACCACAAACGGCCAGTCGCGCATGAATTTCAGAATGATCGCGGTCTTGAAAGGCTCGATCTCGGCATACTTCTCGGCCAGCGGGATGGAGACAAAGCTGAGGCCGAAGAGACCCAAGAAGATCATGTATTTCGCGGGCCACAGCCGTTCATTCAGGCCCCAGGGCAGGGTCCATTGCGGCACGCGAAAAGCCCGCGCGATCTTGTTGGTCAGTTCTTGCAGCGCACCAAACGGGCACAGCCAGCCGCAATAGGCACCACGTCCCCAGAACAACAGGGCGGCTGCCACGGCGAACCATTGGATGAACACCAGCGGGTCCAGTAGGAAGGCATCCCATGAGAAACCCGTGCGCAAACTGCCCGCCAGTGCCATCAGGTTCACCACGCTCAACTGGGCATTCGCGTACCAGCCGATAAAGAACAGGGTCATTGTCAGATAGCCGATGCGGAACCAGTAAAAGACCCGCGCGTTCATCGTGGCATGGAACTGGAAAAAGAAGGTCGCCGTCAGTATCAGCAGCATGACGCCCAGACCGGCAATCTCAACTGTGCGATCCTTCCAGATACGTTTCCAAAGAGCGGCTTTGGCGGCGGCTTCACCTGTGGCGTCATCCACAACGGTGGGGGCTACGACTGGCAACAGGTACTGCTCAGGCAGTTTGTAGCCCAAATCGAAGGTCAGGAACGTCTTTTCAACCGCACCGACGGCGCGTTGCACCAACAGTTGCAGGCGGAACGGTTCGGCCGGATCAAACTCTGCCTCAGCGGGGATTTTGAAGATATCCAGCTCGGTGAAACTGGGCGCATCGGCGGCCGCAACTCTGCCCAGACGCTCTTGCTGTTTATCAAAGAAGCGTACCGAATTATCACCTTGAATCAGCTGAATACGGTCGAAAATTCCGCCACGCACATAGCCTGACCCCTTGAAGCTATAGGCGCCACGACCCAGCACCAGGATGGCTTGCTCGCCCTCGCCCAGCCACTCGGTCAGGTTTTGATACTCGGCCTCGCCCAGCAGCGACTTGCCGATCGACGGGACTGAAACCAACGCCAGATGCATGTCGATGAAGGTGTCGTCGGGCGCGCCCCGTTCACGGCGCCTGATGGCGCGCTGGTCGCCGGTGGCCTCGAACGCAGCGTTGACCTGACCGACATCCAGTGTCAGGCGTCGGACCGAGCCGTCACCCGAAAGCGTTGTCCAGTCATAAGTGGCGTCTTGTGCCATATCGACTTCGCGCTTCGGTCCGTCGGCCTGCAGCGGTGACAAGCCACCCAGCCCCAGCGCCCGCGCTACCTTGATGCCGCCACGCACGAGACTGTCGTCGATCACCATGATTGTGACAGTCGCGCCCGAGATAATGTCGAGGTCATGGCCCTCACCGCCTGTTTCAGCCTCAACCCTAAGGTCCAGGCCGGCATAGCCTTCGGTCAGTTCGACCATGCGCGCGTTCGGGATCCCGATCAGTACGATGGGTTCCGAATGCTTGACCAGCTTAACGCCAGTAAGCACTGCATCATTGTCGATCGCTGCAACGACGTGAATGGGTTTGCCGGAATAGCCTGTGGTGCCCACGAAATCCGAGGTCAGAAAGGCCCAGGCAATCGTTTTGCCCCCTTTCAGGATCGGCGCAACCGGAATGTCTTTTCTGATCGGGCCAAATGCCTCGGCGCCGGGGATCAGGTCCGCGGGCTCAAGTTCTGGCAGAAAGCTGGCAAGGCTGTCGGCATGTGCGCTGATCGCCATCAGGCAGGACAGAAAAAAGGCCAGCAGGAAATGGATTGCGCGACTTACGACCACGACGCACCTCCGATGATTGGGGTGGACGCCATGGACGCGCGCGGGGCGCGTTCGGTTTTAAATTCTGGTGCAGGGGGAGGACCCCGGGTTTCTGGCCACAGCCGGTCAGAGCCATTTAGCTCGAAGGACCTGTTGTTTTGGCAAGATAAGAATTGAACCCTTCCTCGTTGCGTCACTTCCAGCGGCATGGGCAGAGGTGCGGCACCGGTCACGGCGCACAGCGCGCAATCGGCGCATTTGGGGCAAGGTGCGGTCGGGTCTGCATCGCCTTTTTCAAGATCAACCTCGACCCAGACCGCGCCGCCCTCCGAGCAGATCTCAACCCACATGCTTTGCCCGGGACTCGCCAGCGCCGGGCTAAGCAGCTGCAAAAGCAGAAGGATTATACCTGCCACCGCACAAGCTGCGCGGGACGCGCAAACAGCTGAAATGTGCAAAGGATTATGGGCGGGCATGGAGAATCCAACTTGGTGATCTTTCCCAAGTCCTAAGAGATTCCCGAAAGCAGATACTTGACTTCGGTTAGGCCTTTGGAGAATCCGACCTAGCCGTCTGCTTCGTCCATCAAACTGCGTACCCAGCGCCCTGCAAACCAGCAGGCAGGTACACCCAATGGGATTGACCACAGGATGGCGGTGACAGGCTCAATCACTCCGAATCCGGCGCTGTTGGCGATCAGGCCAGCCAGAAAAAGGTTTATGGCCACGGTCAGCGCAGACGCTGGATACAGCAACATGGCCAGTTTCCACACCGGCCATTTGCCCTCAGTGGCTGGTTCCTTCCGAGAAGGTGATTTTGTTCCAGACATTGTACTTTCCCGAAGGTTTGCGCATCGGCAGACGGCGGACCTCTTCCAGTGTTTTTGCATCATAGATGATCACCGCGCCGTCATCTTCCCAGATCGAAACCAACGCATGGCTTCCGTCCTTGGTGAATTCCACATGGGCCACGGTTTTGCCCGGCGCTGGGCGCAGGGTCCGTACGATCTCAAGGGTTTGCTTGTCGATCACATGCATCACATCCTTGTTGGGCCCAAAGAAAACATCGGCCCAGACATATGGCGAGTTTTCATGGCTGCGCATGAAAAACCCCGGCCCTTCGGTCTTGAGCCGCTTGACCGTTTCCCATGTCTCCATGTCGATCACCGAGACGGTGCCATCAGTCAGGTGCGGCGTTGCCATCACAGTTGTATCGCCGCGCCGCCAGGTAATCCCGGAACCCAGATGCGGCATGCCGGGCAGATCCAGGTCAGCCACTTTTTGGCCAATGACCAGATCAATCACCTGACCGCCGTTCCCGTCGCGAGATGCGCCCATGACGTATTCATAAGTCTGGTCGAAAAAGAAATCGTCCAGATAGTCGGGCGTAGTGATCTTGCGTACTGGGAAAGGGTTCGGGTTCTTGAACTGCCCTTCGATACGAAAATCGTGTCCCAGCCCGGATTGGGGTGGATTGGCGCCATAGAAGACCTCCCAAATCTCTGGCACATCCTTCAAGGCCAGCACAAAGCTTTCCCGTGGCGGAGCTTGATAAACGGCCGAAACGCGGCTGGGATTACCTTTCCTGCTTTTAATCTCGATCACTTTTGCCACCGAAAGATCCCGGGTGGACAAAAGGGTCAGGCTGTTGGGTAGGTAATTCGCCACCGCCAGCCATTTGCCATCGCCTGACATGGCAATGTTGCGGCTGTTTAGTCCCGCCCGCACGCGACCCACTTGTTGCAACGCCCAGATGTCATATTTCTGGACCCAGCCATCGCGGGACATGATGAACACGTAACGCCCATCGGGGCTGAACTTTGGGCCGCCATGAACGGCAAAAGGAGTTTCAAATCTGTCCAAAACCTCAAATGTGTCACCGTCCAGAACGCTGACATGGTGGTCTCCGGTTTCCACCACCAACGTGATGTTCATCGGATCACTGGACCAAACGGGCGCATCAATCTCGACATAGTCTGCGTCCAGCGTACGGCTGGCCATGATGTCCGCCTCGGCCCAGTCCGGGACGGTCTCGAGCGGGGATTTCAACCAACCTGCCAACTCCTCGATCTGCAGGGTGTTCAGATTATGCGCAAAGGCGGGCATCTGGGTGGCGGTGCGCCCTTCGGCGATCACGGCGGCAACCCGCGGCCCGCGCATGCGTTTTAGCGTTTCGGGTATCAAGGCCGGACCAACTCCGCCCAGCCGGGTGTCACCATGGCAGGACGCGCAATGTTCGGCATAGTCGGACTGGGCGTCGGCCCATGCGGCGCTGGTCAGCAGAAGCGCACACAGTGTTCCAAGCGTCCGAGCCCTAAAAGAACTGATGCGCCGGATCATGGCTTTTCCCCCGGAAAGGTGTGACCTGCAGGCGTTTGCCCGCTTTATCCACGCCAATTTCATCGTTTGACAGGTAACAGGCCGGGTCCTCGGCCCAGGGATCGCCCGTCAGTTGCAGGGCCCGGATGCGCGTGTTGCCACCGCAAACATCCCTGAGCTGACAAACTCCACAGCGCCCTTTCAACGGACGCGGGCGAGTGCGCAGCATGGCCAGCATCTTGTCGTCCCCGGTCCACAACTCGGAAAACGGCGTCGTTTTCACATTCCCGACCGTGTAATCTGACCAGTAGGTGTCGGGATGGACCCGACCAAGATTGTCGATATTGGCCACCCCCAACCCGCTGGAGTTCCCGCCCCAGGCCGCCAAATGCGCACGTATATGCGAGGTCTTTTCGGCATCAAAATGCGTCCTGACCCAGTTCAGAAAATATCCGGCGTCGGCATCGTTATTGCCGGTGACGATATCCAGCGGGCGCCCGCCCGAGGCTGCCTCCCACGCACGGTCCAATAACAGATCCAGACCTTTGCGCGTGCGCAGGTGTTCGGCATCTTCGCCCCTGTTCTTGTCGCCGCGACCGGCGTAAACCAGATGAGACAGGTAGAATTTGTCGACCCCCTCATCATCACACAACTGCAGGAGATCGGGCAGATGGTGCTGCGTGCCCTCGGTCAAACAGAATCGCAAACCGACCTTGATGCCGCGTTTCTTGCACTCGCGCACGCCGCGCAGGGCATCTGAAAAGGCGCCCTCGACACCTCGGAACCAGTCGTTTGTGGCCCCGATTCCGTCAAGTGATATGCCGACATAGTTAAAGCCGACATCAGCGATCATATCGGCGGTTTCATCGTAAATCCGCGTGCCATTCGTCGACAGCGCCAGCATCGGCACCAACTTGCGCGCCCGGTTGGCGATATCAAAGAAATCGAACCGATCCAGCGGTTCCCCCCCCGAGAGGATCAGGGCCGGGACGCGAAATTGGCCGAGATCCTCAAGGGTTACCATGGCTTGCTCGTGGCTGAGCTCACCCGGGAACGCGACATCCGCCGAAACAGTATAGCAATGGCGGCATTTCAGGTTGCAGCGCCGGGTCAGATTCCAGATGACCACCGGCTTAACCGGGCCGGGGCGGCGCTTGCGCACGGGGGTCGGGGTGACCAGTTGCTGCATGTATTCAGTCAGGCGGAACATGGCGTTTGGCCTTTCGGTTTCAGGCGCAGCCCGGTCTTTTTCAGGATGCGCGTTGAATACAGGATGTCCTTGGCCCGGCAGGCACTGCCCAGAATACCGGCAATCTCGGCCCGTTTTTCTTCGACTTCACCCCTGTCTTTGCCATGGACCATGGCGAACAGGTTGTAAGGCCAGTCGGGCAGGGCACGTGGACGTTCATAGCAATGGGTGACAAAAGGCAGACCGCCAATATGTGCCCCCAAATCAGCGATTTGACTGTCATCGACGTCCCAGACTGTCATGCCGTTCGAAGTCATGCCCAGTTTGTAGTGGTTCGGGGCTGCCGCGATACGACGTATAACGCCGCGCGCCTTAAGTTCTGCGAGGCGATACAGCAGCGCTTGTTCGTCCATCCCAAGGCTTTCAGCGACCCGAGCGTAGGGCGAAGGCACCAGGGGCAATCCGCCCTGCAGAACCTCGATAATCAGTCTGTCTTTTGCGTCGATCATGCCGCCACCCGGAAGCCGATGAAGAATTCCTGCAACTTGGGAAATCTGAGAACTTCGATCCCCGTCTCTTGTTCGATCGCATCGGCGCAGGCCTCAATCCCTTGGGGCGTTTCGGTGGCCAACACGAACCACATGTTCAGCCGGTGCGTACGTTCATAATTATGGGCAACTTCGGGATGCGCATTGACTTTGGTCAGGACGGATTCAAATGCCTCTGTCGGTATGGCCATGGCACATAGGCAAAAAGCCCCGCCCATCGCGGCCGCGTCAAAGAACGGGCCAAAGCGCGTGATGACCCGGTCATCCTTCATCCGTGATAAGCGAACCAACAGATCCTGTTCCGAAATCCCCAGTTCTTGGGCCACCATCGCATAGGGTTGTGAGGTCAGAGGTAAGTCGTCCTGCATTCGGTTCAGGATTGCCCGATCAGTTTCGTCCAGGGTCATGCCGCCGTCTCCTTGGGTTGGATCAGCGCGCCGGTCTGTTTGAAACAGCGCGTCGAAAACAACACCTTGTGCTGCGCGCCAAACAGCTCAGGCAATGCCGCAGCCCCGGCCAGGACGTTTCGCGCTTCGCTGCGCGAGCGGGCGTGGATCATGGAATACAGGCGGTAGGGCCAGATGTTTTCAACGGGTCGACGCTCATAACACAGTGTCACGCCAGGGTATTTTGCCAGCGCAGGTCCGGCACGATCGACCTGATCAGTTGGCATATCCCAGACCACCATCGCATTGGCCGACCAGCCCAGTGCCCGGTGTCTTACGATCACGCCAAGACGCGAGACAATTCCAGCCTCGTGTAAGATCCGGATCCGCGTCATGGCGTCCTCTGGTTTACGGTCCAAAGAGGTGGCCAGTGCTGCGTAAGGTTCGCAAACCAGCGGTAAGCCGGAACTAAGCGCCTGCATCAACGAGCGATCACCCTTTTGCAAAACGGAACAGTCCACCTTGCGCGGTGCCGGTACGTTGCGTTGCTTGCCTGTCATTCGAAAGCCCAAATCAACATTGAACGGCCGAACCAGACGCAAGTCCAAAACCTGCAAACCGGTTTGCAGGCCAATCCGGGCCAGAGTGGCGTCCACATGCGCGCGATCAGGGCCGGTCGCTACAAACCAGAGGTTCCATTTGTCCTCACGTTGATAATTGTGGTTCACACCAGGCTCTGCGTCGATCAGGGCGGCAATGTCCTCCAGATGCTCCTCGGGTGCGGCCACCGCGGCCAGAGTACTGGCCGTCACCGCGCCCGGAGTGATCGTGGCCCCGACCCGGGTGATCCGGCCGGTCGAACGCATTCGCGCCAGGCGGTTCAGCACTTCAGCTTCGTCCAGCCCCAGCGCCTTGGCCACTGGCTGAAACGGGCGGTCGACAATCGGAAATTCGCGCTGAAAATCGTCCAGCAAGCGACGGTCGATCGGGTCAGTGATATGTTGCATGGGTTACAACCCTGTTCTGTGCGCGCGGGCGGTGAAAAAGATACCCGAGGGGCTGTCCGCCGCGATCTCGCGCAGCTTTTCAAAGCTATGCGTGTCGTAGACCACGACCTTGTTGGCGTCGCGGACACTGATCCAGACCTCATGCCCGCGTGCCGTGAACTCCATATGCAGGACGGCAGGGCCCGGAGAGAATTCGTGGATGACCTGTTTGCTGACGCTGTCGATGACCTGAATTGTATCGTTCAATGGATGGGCAAAATTCACCCAGACCTGTCGCCCATCCGGGCGCGCCATGGCAAAGACCGGCTGACCATGGGTTTGGGTGCGGCCTGTTTCTGTCAAGGTTTCGGCGTCAATCCAAAGAACCTCATGGTGGCCGACCGCGGGCAGGACAAATTCGCGATCCGTCAGTGCCCAGCCCTCAAGATGAGGCATCTTGTATACCGGCATCTCTTCCTGTCCGCGCCCATAGCCCGGCAGCACGCGGATCGGTTTTGGATTGTCTGCCCATAGGTCCAGCGCGGTCAGCCCGTCCTCGCCAAACAGACCGGTGATATAAGTGCGACCATTGGCGGTGATCAGCGCGTCATAGGGGTTCTTACCCATATCGGTGATCTTGGTGATCTCGGGCGCGCCATTTGCGAAATCAGCAATCCAGGTCTCGCCCGTGTCCCACATGGAAAACACGAACCGACGGCCCGGCGCATCGACAAGACCTATGGTTTTGCTGTCGGTGGGAATGTCGGCAACCAGTTCCAGCGTATCCGCGTCGAACACGCGTACGCCACCCGGCTCATAGTTCGACACCGCAACCAGTTGGCCGTCATCCGAAATTGCGCCGCCAATGGAATTGCCAGCCTGCACGACCCGATTTGCAATCTGACGGGTCACTATATCAACCTTGGTCAGCCCGCCATCGCGGCCAAAAACATAGGCAAAGCGTTCGTCGGGTGAATAGACCAGGGAGGCGTGGGACAGATCGCCCAACCCTTCGATCCGTGCCAATGCGGCCCGGTCCGACTGGTCCACCAATAAGACCGACCCTTTTGCCCGTTCGATCACAAGGCCCAGATCTCCGGTGGCGGTGGGGTCTGCATTGGCAGGTGTCATCATCATTAGGGCAACGATGCCAAGGGCAAGTTGTTTCATTTTGCCTCCTGTTCCAGCAGGTATCGGGCGATCCATTCGGCCTCTTCTTCGCTGATCAGGGGGCGCCAGGGGGGCATAGCCGTGTCGGGGATGCCGTCTAGTATGACCCCCGTCAGGACGTCTGCCTCGTAATGTTCCAGAGTTTCCGGTCGCAGATCAGGACCAAGCCCGCCTTTCAGGGACAATCCGTGGCACGAGCCGCAATCCTGGTGGACCAACCGTTTCAGGGCGGTTGGGTCGATGGCGTCAGCTGCCAGAGCGGAAGTGGCAACCAGAACGACGGCAGTCAGAACAGTATGCGCGGCCCAGCCCGGCTGCTTGCGGTCCATATTCGCCAGGCTACCCATGCGCCCGCTCCAAAATCTCGGTCAGGGCCTGATTGGCATAAAGCGAAACGACCTTTCCGATAATGAATAAGGTAGGGGCCTTCAGATCCGCCTTGCGCACATCCGCGGCAATCTGGTCCAGTCGGGATACAAGGCGGCGTTCAGAGGCACTGGTGGCCTGCCCAACAGCCAGGACCGGGGTGGATCCGGGTAGGTTCTCGGTCATCAAGCCGATGGCGATCTGGCCGATATTGGCCACGCCCATATAGACGACCAGCGTTGTATCCGGGTCCGCCAGCCGTTTCCAATCCAGATCAAGAACCTTGTCGGACTGCCTGTGCCCGGTGACATATTGAACCGAGGTCGCCAGTCCGCGATGGGTCAGGGGCACGCCGGTCGAACAGGATGCGCCTTGTGCCGCCGTGATGCCCGGTGCGTATTCGACCGTAACACCGTGTGCCATCAGAAAAGCGGCCTCTTCCGAGCCGCGACCAAAGATCATCGGATCCCCGCCTTTCAGCCGGGCCACAACGTGACCTGCGCGTGCGTGTTCCAGCAGGATTTCGTTGATGCGATCCTGAGGAACAGTGTGGCACTTGGGGGCCTTGCCGACGGCGATCAGCCGCGCGCCCTCGGTGTGCATGGCCAGAATTTCATCCGAAACAAGGCGGTCATAGACCACCACGTCCGCCTCCTGCAGCATACGCAGGGCGCGCATGGTGATCAGTTCGGGATCACCAGGGCCGGCACCAATCAGAAAAACCTTACCGCTCATGTGCAAACTCGCTTGTTCTGAATGTCTTCGGAACCCGGTGTTTTGGTCGTTTCCATGCGCGAATATGGGACGTTGCTGGGGAACCGGGCGTGTCATGGAAACAAGTTGGCGCACAGGTAAACCGACCTCCTTGACTTAAGTTAAGGAGCACGGGAATTGCGCCCGCGCATCTTTCAGCCTGCCGCTTATCAGGGCTCTACGGTGACCATTCCGAACATGTTCTGTGTCTCCCAATGTGGTCCGCACAGGTAATCCTGGGCGCCGGGAACAAGAAATGTCAGATCAACAAATTCCTCGGGGAACAGGCGGTCACTCTCGGCTTTGCTGCCATCTTTCAGCAGGACGCTATGGCTGGTGCGTTTGTCTACGTTCACCCAACGCACTGTGGTCCCCGCTTTGACCGTCAGTTGGGCTGGGCAGAAATTGTATTTGTACATCAGCACAACCTCTGCATCTTCCACATCTGAAGACGGCTGACCGAACAGATCCACGTAGCGGGTTTCTGCCTCAGCGCAGATCTCAGCTGTGTCTTCGTCAGCGGCCACCGCAGGTGACGCCAAAGCCAGAAATGCAGGAAGAAGTAGGCGGATCTTCATCGTCCAAGTCTCCATACCAAATACATTGGGGCCGGTTTACCCGGCCCCATCAGTCATTGTCCGACCACGTTGATATTGGCACTGTCGTCGTCCAGCGCGAAGCTTGTGTTCAGCGTCACGTGGTGGAATCGTGCCGCGGCAAAGTCATCGTGGATTGCAAAGCCGACCGTATAGGTCTTGCCCGGTTCCAATGGCACATCACCCGGTGCGCCCGAGTTTAAGGGCCGCGAGAACGTGACGGTCCAAATACCACCCGACAAGTTGGCCGAGGCGGCGATTTCGCCATCATTGACTATGCGCTGTTCCAGAAGATAGCCGTTGCTGGCGCTGCCATCGGCATAGACGCGCATCAGATCCAGATAGGTGCCGTCATCCAGATATTGCGCGATCTGCGCTTCGGCCTGCAATTTGTCCCAGCCACCCAGAGCTTTCCCACGCCGGCCTTTGACTTCGACCTCGGTGCGGCTTTCGCTGATATATTTGGTCACAGTGTCCTGAGCGGCCAGGCGGCCTGCAACATCGCCATTGGCGACAATCGCATCTGCACCCGGATCAAACGGCATATAGGTGTTGTCCGCGTGGCACGAGGCCCAGCAGCCCACCTGATCCCCCATTTCGATCCCGGTTCCGGTGATCATCATGGCGACCTTGATCTGGTTGTCCGGGTCCATCTTACCGCCATCCACAAATGGTGCAGGATTGTGGCCTGCATCCGGCCATTGCAAGCGGATATAGAGGTTTTCGGCATCATGGGCCGCCTGAACAGTTGCGTCGATCACACCACGTTTTCCAGGGATCGGGGTTGGTTCCAGCTCGCCGCCTGCGACGATCTTGTTTCCAATCATGTCCAATTCCTTGGCATGACAAGTCGAACATTGGTCGCCACCTTTTGTCAGTGGCCGGGCGCCGCCGTGGAACTTGCCATTCTGAACCCATTCAAACGAAGCCTGACCGGGATAAAACAACTTCAGATCCGCGCTTGCGATGCTGGTCCAGTCGATATCGCCTCCGATATCGCTGCCACCGCCTGCCGGGGCTGTAGATTCTTCACCGCTTGATTTGGCGCGCTCTTCGGCGACTGCAGCGTCCACAGCGGCTGCGATCTGGGCTTGCACCGCCTCTTGTTGTGCTGTCTTGGCCGATTTTTCGGCTTCGGCCTCAGCCGCCTCCTTGGCTTCTACACGGTCGAGACTGGCCAGGTATTCTGGCGGAATTGCACGGATGAAATCAGGATTCGGGGCTTCAATCTGTTCCAGATATTCATCTGTGGCCCTGTCGCGGATGTTCGAATGCGCAATCCCTTTGTGGCAGTCGATACAGGTCTGGCCTGTCTCCATTGCGTTCAAATGTTGCTGGCGCGCGCGGGGGCGCTGGAACTCGGGCATCATCGATTCAAAGTCGTGGCAGTTGCGGCACTCGCGCGAATCTGTGGCCTTCATCCTTTCCCATTCATTCATCGCCAGATGGATACGCTTAGCTTCGAACTTCTCGGGTGTACTGATCGAGCCAACCACCTTGCCATACAGTTCTTTGGACGCCTTGATCTTGCGGATCATCTTGTGGGTCCAGTCCTTGGGTACGTGACAGTCGGAACAGACCGCCCCGACCCCTGATCGGTTCACATCGTGGATGGTCCCGGTGTATTCTTCATAGACGAAATCGCGCATCTCATGGCACGAGATACAGAACTCTTTGGTGTTGGTGGCTTCCATGGCGGTGTTGAACCCACCCCAAAAGACGATCCCGGCGGCAAAGGCAGCGGCAATACCGGCCACAGGCATTCCCCACAGGAAATACCGACGCCAGATCGGTGGTTTCTTATCTGGATCGGAGGTCATGTCCGGGCTCCGTTTTGGCTGTGTTGACTGGCGCGGCGTGTCAGGCCTGCGCATTCGGCTGATGGATGAAACAAGGACAGGGCGGGCGAGGGGCCCGCCCTGCTCCGAGTTGATCGAAACCCGTCAGGTGACGTGGTTCGACCGGTTGTAGACGTTGAACTTGCCGGTCGGGGCGTACAGCCCTTCGATGCGACCGATCTCTTCCAAAGTCTTGGCGTCAAAGATCACGATCTGACCGTTGGGTTCTTTTGAATCCGACAGGTTCCACTTGGACACCCAGACCTCGGTTCCATCCGCGTTGAATTCAAAGTGAACAGCGGCGCTGCCTTCGTCTTCGGTGATCTGGATGGTTTTCACGATCTCGCCGGTCTCTTTCGAGATGACCTGCACAGATTGCTGCACTTCCGGTTCCGGGTGTTTGGTCTGGTCAGCCCAAATATAGTCCGATTCCGGATGCGTACGGACGAACAGGCCCGGGCCGTCTGTTTCCACTTCGTAGCAGATCTTCCAGGCGTCATCGGGTCGGTTTTCGGGGTCGTTGCCCCAGACCGTCACGGTGCCAACCCCGAGGTGGGTTGTGCCAGCTACCGGCCCGCAATTCGGGTCAATCCAGTTTGCGCCCGGACCGGGATGCGGCAACGCGGCCGTGTCGATCATCGCCTCAAGCTTGTGGGTCTCGGTATCTACAACCACCATCTTGTTCGATGCGTTTGCAGCGATCTGGAAATACCGGCCCGTCGGATCGAAGAATCCGTCATGCAGGAATTTGGCGCTGTCGATCTTGTCGATCCGCAGATTGTCTAGATCAGTATAATCTACTTGCCACAGTTGCCCCAGCTCTTTGACGGCAACGATCCAGGTCGGCTCATTCGGAGTTGTGTAGATAGCGGCCACGCGAGCCTCTTCCACATAGTCCCCGTCCACGTTCACGCCGCGGGTCGATACAACCTTGACCGGCTCCATCGTTTGGGCGTCAACGATTGCAAAGTGCGGCGGCCAATAGCCCCCACCGATGACGTATTTGCCATCGCCGGAAACAGCAACGTCGCGGGCGTCATAGGCAATCTTGACTTCGGAAACCAACATCTTGTCCGGCGTCTGCCAGAGGTCGATCTTGGTCATCTTGCCGTCGCGGCCCATGGTGTACCAGAAGCGACCGGGCTGTTCCGGCTCTTCCAGCGAATGGTGTTCGGATGCTTTCAGAACGTGCACCGCATAGCCAGTCGGAATATGTGTCAGCACCTCTTTGGTGTCGCCATCGATAACAGCGACTTTGCCGACGTCGCGCTCGATAACAACAAAGAAGTTTTCCCAGTTGCGGCCATGCATCGGCTCGGTTGGGTAGTCCTCTTCTTCAACATATATCTTGCGGGTCGCCATCATCTGGTCCAGCGACATTTCAGGTGGTTTGGGCGGCTCCATCATGATGTAAGTCGCCATGTCTTTGATTTCCTGCTCGGACATGATGTCCGAGAAGTTGTTCATCCCGCCTTCGGTGCCCCAGGCGATGATCTTCTCAAGCCGCTCTTGCCCAAGCGCAAGTGTACCGCCTTCGGTCACGGCGCCGTCAGCTGCGGTTTTCTTCCAATGCGGTTCAAGGTTCTTGCCAGTGGCGCCTTTACGCAAGACACCGTGGCACCCCGCGCATTGTTCAAAGTAAAGTTGTTTGGACGCTTCAAACGCTTCTTCGTTCAAAGTTGGCTCTTCGGCGAAAGCTGGTGCAGCGACACTGCCCAGCAACATCGCCAAACCGACCCCGAAGACGCGGCCCGTTTTGGTATAGCTGATTCCAAGTGACATGATCACTCTCCATTTGCTGGTGAGGCGGTCCAAGCGTGGGGCATCGCGCAAGGGTGCTCCTTGACGAAAGTCAACACCAGTCGCGCAATTCAGGTGGCGGGCAGGGAAAAACGTCAATTTTCCGGCTGGGAAAATCTGTATCTTTGGCACACTTTTTCGGCCGGTTTGATTTTTGTTAAGTCGCGCAGCCGGGCGGCTTGCTAGGGCTTGGAAAACACCAAGGAGAGCAGCCATGCCCGCAATCATCACCCGCGTGTTTGGTGAAGGGTTTCGTGTATTCTTTCTGTCCGCCGGCCTCTATGGCCTCTTTGTCGGAGTGGTTTGGGGGCTGTGGCTGACGGTGCCATATGCAGTGCCGGATTATGGCATGGCCCCGCCCATGTGGCACGCGCATGAGATGATCTTCGGCTATGCAACAGCCGCGCTGGGCGGGTTCTTTCTGACCGCGGTGCCAAATTGGACCGGCGCACCAGATGCGCGTGCGCAGTTCATAACGTTGGCCGCCGGATTGTGGTTGGCTGGTCGGATGGCGATGTGGTTTTCGGGGATGCTGCCTGCGGCGCTTGTGGCGGTGGTCGACCTGGCCTTTGTACCGATTCTGGCGGCCAAGATTGCAACCCAGCTCATCCGGAGGCCGAAACCTCAGAACATGCTCTTTCTGCTGTTGCTCAGCTTTATCTGGATTGCTGATCTGTTCACGCATCTTGAATGGACGGGGATAACAGATGACACATTGCATACCGGGCTGCGCGCGGGGTTGCTGGCGCTCTGCGCGATGATTGCCATTCTTGGCGGACGGATCACCCCGGCCTTTACCCGAAACGCCATGAGACGCGCGGGCGTTCCCGAGGCGAACTGGCCAATATCTGTGCCAATTCTGGACAAATCAGCGATGGCGGTTGCCCTGACCCTGCCACCAATCGTTCTGGTGCTGGGGTCAGGTGCTGTGGCTGGATCGATGGCGCTGGTTCTAGGGGTGGCGCAGGTTTCGCGCATGGCCCGCTGGCGCGCGGGCTGGGCTGCGCGGGAGCCGATCCTATTGGCACTGTATCTTGGGCTTGCAATGCTGGCGCTGGGACTGATCCTCTGGGGGCTGTCAGTGCTGGGTTTCGGAAACGAGATCGCAGCCCTACACATCCTGGGCATCGGATGCGTCGGCGGCATGACCCTAGCGGTCATGAGCCGCGCCGCGCTTGGCCACAGTGGTCGCGCGCTGGTGGCACCCGGCCCAATGGCGGTGGCCTATGGTCTGATGGCGGTGGCGGCCCTGTCGCGGTGGATTGGGGCAGATCTGAATGCAGGTTACATGGTTGCGATGCTGCTGTCGGACGGGTTGTGGGTCAGCGCATTTGCGCTTTTCCTGATCGCGATGTGGCCCGCGCTGACGGGTCCCAAGGTGCAACGGTCAGCGTGATTTGATTTCCTTTTGCAAGTCTTGACTTTCGTTAAGGATATACCGTGCCCATCCCGTCATTTTAGCCAGACTAGCTAATCTGCGCAAAGGAGAGCGCAATGCGAGAAGTCATGACCAAGAGCATGGCACGCAATATATTCTATGGCGGGTCACTGTTCTTTATCCTCATCTTTCTGGCTCTGTCGGCCCATTCTCACTGGTATATCGTGAACTCTGAGAACGCAGCAAAGCTCGATGAAAGTGTGATCAGGGGCAAGCACGTCTGGGAAAAACACGCCTGCATCAACTGTCATACCATCCTTGGCGAAGGTGCATACTTTGCACCCGAGGTTGGCAATGTGATGACACGTTGGGGCGTGCTGGACGACCCGGAATCGGCCTTTGAAGCCCTCAAAGGCTGGATGGAGGCGCAGCCGACAGACATTCCCGGTCGTCGTCAGATGCCCAATTTCAACCTCAGCGACGAAGACATCCGTGATCTGACCAACTTTTTGATCTGGACGGACAATATCGACGCTCAGGACTGGCCGCCCAACGAGGCGGGCTGAGAAGGGAACGGAGCAATGAAATACGAATCCCAAAAAATCGCCTATGCCTACTTTGCGGTGGCAATGGCCCTGTTCGCGATACAGGTTCTAGGCGGCCTTCTGGCCGGCTTTATCTATGTATCACCCAATTTCCTGAGCGAGCTTTTGCCGTTCAACATCGTGCGGATGCTGCACACCAACTCGCTGATCGTGTGGCTGATCCTCGGGTTCTTTGGTGCGGCCTATTTTCTGATCCCGGAAGAGGCCGAGCGTGAGATCCATTCGCCCATGCTGGCCTATCTGCAGCTGATCATTCTGGTGGTCGGTACACTGGGCGTGGTCTTGACCTATACGTTCAACCTGTTTGAAGGAAACTGGCTGCTGGGTAAAGAAGGGCGCGAGTTCCTAGAGCAACCCAAATGGGTCAAGGCCGGCATCGTCGTGGCCGCACTGATCTTCCTGTACAACGTGTCGATGACCGTTCTGAAGGGCAAGAAGACCGCGATCACCAACATCTTGTTGCTGGGTCTTTGGGGTCTGGCGCTGCTGTTCCTGTTTGCCTTCTACAACCCGGGCAACTTGTCCTTGGACAAGCAATACTGGTGGTATGTTGTCCACCTGTGGGTCGAAGGTGTCTGGGAACTGATCATGGCCTCGATCCTGGCCTATCTGATGCTGAAGCTGACCGGGGTAGACCGTGAGGTTGTCGAGAAATGGCTCTATGTCATTGTCGCCGCCGCGTTGTTTTCGGGTATCCTTGGTACAGGTCACCACTACTATTGGATAGGCACACCAGGGTACTGGCAGTGGATCGGCTCGATCTTCTCAAGCCTCGAAGTGATCCCCTTCTTTGCGATGATGGCCTTTGCCTTTGTGATGGTCTGGAAGGGCCGTCGGGACCACCCGAACAAAGCGGCGCTGCTGTGGTCGCTGGGCTGTGCCACATTGGCCTTTTTCGGTGCCGGTGTCTGGGGCTTCCTGCACACGCTGCATGGGGTGAACTACTATACCCACGGTACGCAGATCACTGCGGCTCACGGACACCTGGCGTTCTATGGAGCGTATGTCTGCCTCAACCTGGCAATCTTCAGCTATGCAATGCCGATCCTGAAGAACCGCGATCCTTATAATCAGGTTCTGAACATGGGCAGCTTCTGGCTGATGTCCAGCGGTATGGTTTTCATGACCTTTGTGCTGACCTTTGCTGGAACAGTGCAGACGCACATGCAGCGGGTGGTCGGAGACTACTTCATGGATGTGCAGGATCAGGTCGCGATCTTCTATTGGATGCGCCTTGGCTCTGGCATCGTCGTGGTCTTGGGTGCGCTGCTGTTCATCTACTCGATCTGGGTTCCCCGGAAAGAGATCATTGAAGCCGGCGCGGCCGAAACCCCAGCGGAGTGATGGATATGGATGGCTCCATGAAACTGAGAACGGGGGCGGCTGACGCCCCCTTCTACCTGCCACAGGGTGATGAATGTGACGTGTTCGCTGCTGCCTATACCAACAACCTGCCGGTCCTGCTGAAAGGCCCGACAGGTTGCGGCAAGACCCGGTTTGTGGCGCATATGGCCGCCAGCCTTGGCCGCCCGCTTTACACGGTGGCCTGTCACGATGACCTTGCCGCTGCGGACCTGATCGGGCGCTACCTGCTGAAAGGCGGGGAAACGATCTGGGTCGATGGCCCCCTGACCCGCGCGGTGCGCGAAGGCGCGATCTGCTATCTGGATGAAGTGGTCGAGGCGCGCAAGGACGTGACCGTCGTGCTGCACCCGCTGACTGACGACAGGCGCATCCTGCCGATCGACCGCACCGGTGAGGAGCTTGTGGCCGCGCCCGGTTTCATGCTGGTCGCCTCATATAACCCGGGATATCAGAATATCCTGAAAACCCTGAAACCCTCGACCCGGCAGCGGTTCATCTCACTGGAGTTCGACTTTCCGTCGCCCGAGATGGAGGCAAAGGTCGTCGCTAAGGAAAGCGGGCTGGCGCTGGAACGCTGCAAGCCGCTGATCCGCTTGGCAGGTAAACTGCGCGGGCTCAGGGGGCAGGATCTTGAAGAGGGCGTTTCCACCCGTCTGGTCGTCTATGCCGCCACGCTGATCGCGCAGGGCATGTCCACCGACCGCGCGATCCTTGCCGCCATGATCGAACCTCTGACAGATGACGAGGACATCAAACGCGGGCTCCTCGATCTTGTCACGGCTGTCTTTGGGTGAGGCCGGCCGATGGTCAGGATCGATTTTGAGCCATGGGAACCCGAAGAAACGATCGGGAAACTGTGGCACTCCCTTGCCAGCCGTCTCGATGCACCCCAGGTGCATGTTGGAGCCGCGGTCGACCTTTCTGAGGTCGCGGGGCGGCTGGCAGTCCTTTTTCGCGGGCTTGGGGGCAGCCCGGGCGTTGAATTGCGCCCGGTCTCGCCCGAGGTTTCACACCATCGCCTAAGCTGGCGCCGTCGGTTGGGTACCGAAGTTGAACTGATGCCGCGCGCTTCGTTCGATGGCGAAGTGCTGCGCCTCCCGGACCGTCTGGCGGTGTTTCCCGCGCGCGAGGCGAACGGAGCGCTGTATGTTTGGCTGGCCGCCGCAGCGGCCCATGCGGGAACCCGGATCGTCGAAGGTGATCCGTTGCGCGCCGATCTGCACGCGCTGAGCGCTGCACAAACCATGGTTAATGCAACCTTGGACAACGCCCCCGGCTTGCGACCGCTTTACACCGAGCTTTGCAAAGGTGTTCTGCATGAACGCAACAAATCCGGCCTCCCGCCTGTGGAAACAGCGGTTGAAGAACTGATCCGCCATCGGCTGGGCGACCCCGCGCCTTTATCCCCGAAGGCCAGGCAATTCATGTCATTTGACGATGACTTGACTGCCCCACGCGGATATCAATCTTTCCGCCCTGTCCCTCTGTGGCCGGAATTGCGCGCTGTTGGTTTTTCAGAGCATAACGATGTCGAAAACCCCGATACTGAAGGCCCGCCCGAGGAATCGGGTGAGAAAACCCACCGTGCCCGGCGGCGCAAATCCGACCAGGCTGAACGCAGTGACAGTTTCATCCTTCATAAATTCGAAGCGATCCTCAGCTGGGCCGAGTTTCTGAACATCAACCGTCGCATTGATGACGATGATCCCGACAATGCCAAAAAGGCCGCCGATGATCAGGATGAGATCGGTTTGGGCCAGATTTCCAAGGCGCCGCCGACCAAGCTGAAATTGCATCTGGACCTGGCACCCGAGGATGTGAATCGCGAACGTCTGTCGGGCCGTATTCTCTATCCGGAATGGGACGTGCGCACCGGGCAATACCTGCCCGATCACGTCAACGTTCTAACCTCGGACGCCGATACTCGTGAGGATGCCGCCGAGTTTGGAAAAGACCCCGCCACCGCCCGCCGTATCCGCGCCGTCAAACGCCAGTTCGAAGCGCTGCGCCCGGGCCGCGTGATGACCCGAGGCCATCTGGACGGCGATCAGCTGGATATCGAGGCCGCCGTTCGGGCGCAGGTTGACCGCTGTGCCAACGGTGAAGGTACCGAACGCATCTGGCAACAATCCCGCCCCGAGGCACGCGATCTGGCGGTTTCTATCCTGCTGGATGTCAGCCGCTCGACCGAAAGTGCCGTGACTGGACGCGCCGTGATCGACATCGAACGCGAGGCGCTGGCAGCGCTGGCCTGGGGCCTGAACGCCTGTGGTGATGATTTCGCCATTCACGCCTTCAGTTCACTGAAACGACAGCGGGTCTATGTGCAACGCTGCAAACGGTTTGATGAGGTGATGGGCAGCCAGGTTGAACAGCGCATCGCATCGTTACGCCCGGGGCACTATACAAGGCTGGGTGCCGCGATCCGCCATTGCTCGGCCGATCTGGCCACCCAAACGCGTAAGCGCCGGTTGTTACTGGCGATCACCGATGGCAAACCCAATGATCTTGACCACTACGAAGGCCGCCACGGAATCGAAGACACCCACATGGCCGTGCGCGAGGCGCGCCGAGCCGGGCAATCGGTCTTTGGCGTCACCATCGACAAGACAGGTAAAAGCTGGTTCCCGCGGATGTTCGGGCAGGGCGGCTTTGCCGTCATCCCGGACCCGCATCGCCTGACTATGGCGCTGCCGCAAATCTACCGCCAACTGGTCGGCGCATGAGCGACGCGTCCCTTATCGACGAGTTGCCCGGCGAATTACTGATGTGGGTTCTGATCATTTCGGAGCTGCTGGTCTTTGGTGCGGGCCTGATCGCTTTCATGGGCGTGCGCCTGACCGATCCGGCGGGCTTTGCCGAGGCGCAATCGCATCTGCACCGCACCGGAGCCGCGCTGAACACTGCGGTTCTGGTCACCTCCGGCTATCTGGCCGCGCAAGCCTTGCATTGGCGGCAGATTGCGCGTCGGACTGCTGCCCGCCTGGCGTTAATCGCAGCTGCCGCGCTGGGCGTTGTATTCCTGATTATCAAAGGCATGGAATACGCGGACAAGGCTGCACAAGGAATTACCTACGAGACCCATCCGTTCTTCCTGTTCTACTATCTGCTCACCGGCTTCCACGCGGCACATGTGTTGGCTGGGGTTGTTATCCTGCTGCTGGTCGCCTGGCGGGACAATCCCCGCAACATCGAGGCCGGCGCCCAGTTTTGGCACATGGTCGATCTCGTCTGGATCATGCTGTTCCCCGTGATCTACCTGTTGGGATGACGGACATGACCCAAACCTCATCGGATCCAAAAAGCTCCCGCTGGATGCTCTCAAACCCGCTCACCCGCGCATGGCTCAGCCTGTTGGTTCTGAGCACCGCTTCGGCCCTGCTGACGATACTCCCCCTGTCCTCACCGGTGTTGAGCGCAGGCATTTTGATCCTGGCCCTGTCCAAAGCCCGCATTATCCTTGCACGATATCTGGACCTGACGCACAGCCCGGCCTGGCTTAGCGGTTTCACCAATGTACTGACCGGATTTGCGATGGTGATCTTCGGCCTCTCACTGTTTTGACATGAAAAAAGCCGCCCCCGTGGGGCGGCAGTTCTCCAAGCGCAGGGACGCCTCAGTTATTGTGCGGCCATCGGCATTCGCGCGATCTGACACCGTTGCCACAGGGCCGATAAGGCACCGACCAGATGGTCGATATCTTCGTTCGTATGAACCGGAGAGGGGGTAATTCTCAGGCGTTCGGTGCCTTTGGGAACGGTCGGATAGTTGATCGGCTGAATATAGATCCCGAATTCTTCCAGCAGCGTATCCGAGATGAATTTGCATTTCACCGGGTCACCTACCATCACCGGGATGATGTGGCTGGGATTGGGCAAATGCGGGATGCCTTCGGCGTCCAGTTTGGCGCGCACCTGCGCAACGCGGGTTTTCTGCAGATCGCGCTCGGTATTGGATTGCTTGAGGTGTCGGATCGAGGCGGCAGCGCCTGCTGCTATTGCGGGCGGGAGGGCGGTGGTAAATATGAACCCGCTGGCAAAGCTGCGGACAAAGTCACACAAGGCAGCGGATGCCGCGATGTAACCGCCAACCACGCCGAAGGCCTTGCCCAGCGTCCCTTCGATGACAGTCAGGCGATCCATCAACCCTTCGCGTTCGGCGATGCCACCACCGCGCGAGCCATAAAGGCCAACGGCGTGGACCTCGTCCAGATAGGTCATCGCACCATATCTATCCGCCAGGTCGCAAATCTCTTTGATCGGAGCGATATCCCCATCCATCGAATAGACAGATTCGAAGGCGATCATCTTGGGCGCATCTGGATCGGCTGCGGCCAGCTTTGCCTCGAGGTCCGCCAGATCATTGTGCTTCCAGATCACTTTTTGTGCCCGCGAATGGCGGATGCCTTCAATCATGGAGGCATGGTTCAAAGCGTCCGAGAATACGATCAGACCTGGGATCTTCGCAGCCAGCGTCCCGAGTGCCGCCCAGTTCGACACATAGCCAGAGGTGAACAGAAGGGCGGCTTCTTTCCCGTGGAGGTCGGCCAGTTCCTGTTCCAGCAAAACGTGGTCATGTGTCGTGCCCGAGATATTGCGTGTGCCCCCTGCGCCCGCGCCGCAACGGTCGAGTGCCTTGTGTATTGCCCCGACTACATCAGGATGCTGGCCCATTCCCAGATAGTCGTTGGAACACCAAATTCGTACGTCGCGCTGTAAAGCGCCGTCCGTCTGGCGTGCATTCGGGAACGCGCCACAGCGGCGCTGTAGATCAATGAAGATGCGGTAGTTGCCTTCGTCGCGCAGATGCTCAAGGCTTTGGCTGAAAAAACGCTCGTAGTCCATCTCGAACACTCCCGGGAATACTGGCTTTCCAGCAAGACTATGTGCCGGGCCCGCTACGCAACATGACAAATGTCAAGCCGCAGAAAGGAAAGGCTGGCTTGGAAGCCGAAGGTTTGGCATAGCCTTAAGAGGACGGACGTACTGATCGGGTACGCAACTAGAAAAGAGGGGAAAGCTTCGTGGCGCATGAGGCACTTAAAGCGATCGCCAAGCAGTCACTATTGCTCAAGAGCTTTCCCGAGCATCATATCGACACGCTGTTAAGTCACGCGATCTGGCGGAAATATGATCGCGGAGAGACGATTTTTCTACAGGAAGAAAAAGCCCAGGCCATTCATGTGGTTCTGTCGGGCTGGGTAAAGCTGTTTCGCATGTCCCCTACCGGTGCCGAAGCAGTTGTCAGCGTTTTCACCCGCGGCGAAAGCTTTGGCGAAGCGGTCGCCTTGCGTAACGTTCCCTATCCGGTTTCGGCCGAGGCAGTTTCGGCCTGTGAGATCATGCACATTCCAAGTCCGGTCCTTTTGTCCCTTATGCGAGAGGACCCGGAAATTGGGGTGTCAATTCTGGCAGCTACCTTTACCCATCTGCATTCTCTGGTCGCCCAGCTTGAGCAGCTTAAGGCCCAGACCGGCGCACAGCGGGTGGCAGAATTTCTTCTGACTCTCTGCGAAGCCGAGATGGGGGACTGCGTTGTCGAGCTGCCCTATGACAAGATGTTGATTGCCGGGCGGCTGGGCATGAAGCCCGAAAGCCTGAGCCGCGCTTTTTCCCGGCTAAAGCCGTTTGGCGTTAAAATTGACCGGACACATGCCCTGCTCTCGGACATTCAAGTACTGAGAGACTATGCAGAAAGTGACCCCTCCGAAAAGTGACCGAATTTATTGGCCGGTGCTTTGCCGGGTGCGCCAAAGAGCCCCGAGAACGTGCTTCTTTATTCAGGCTAGGACATGCGCATCGATCCCGTGAACACGATTCCTTGTTTGCGGATAAGGGCCTTGTGCAACGTCAGGTAATCCAGAACTTCAAAACAAGCTGGTTTTGGTGCTTGCTGGGTCCACGCAGCTGAGGTGATATGCCGTCAAGTTCCAGTCGGCATCTTCCGTCTGTACTTAAGGTTGAAATCGAATGGGAAACTCTAACCTTTAGGGGCTTCTACGATGTCAAAAATCCGTTCAACGACTATCTAATTGGAACCGGCATTCTGACAGAGCTAATTACCGCTTTCCTGTCGATAGTCATTTCTTTTGCGGCTTCGGCGGAGGAAGATTGTCTCAACATCTTTGCCCACATGCGGGATGTTTTGCTTACGGTTCTAGAGTTGACCGAAGCTGAGCGGCTGCCTGAAACCAACACCTTTATCCAGCATAGTATTGGCGGATCCAAATATGCAGCAAGCGATGATAAGCATGTGAGCGCCGAATACGAACAGCATGGTGCAAAGGCTTATATCCAGGGACCCGTGTTTACCACCGGGTCAGCGCATCTTCGTCTTCGTCCTTGGCCGAAACCCACACCGCACCAGCGGTGGTGATTTCTTTCTTCCAGAAGGGGGCGCGGGATTTTAGGTAGTCCATCAGATATTCGGCCGCCTCGAACGCATCCTTACGATGCGGTGCGGCAGTGGCCACCATCATGATCCGATCCCCCGGAGCGAGCCTGCCATGCCGATGGATCACCAGCACATTGCCCAGCGACCAGCGGTCTATTGCTTCTTGCGCAATCTGGGTCAAGGCCCGTTCCGTCATGCCCGGATAATGCTCAATCTCCATCACGTCCAAATCGCCCGTGGCCAGATCACGCACAACACCGGTAAAGGTCACGATTGCGCCATTTGCAGCATCGCCCGCCGCAAAGTCATTTGCCTCGGTACCTAGGTCAAACGGGTCTTCCTGCACCACGATGCGCATGACCTCAGCCACCTGTCATTGGTGGGAAAAAGGCAACCTCACGAACGCCCGCCAACGGGGCGTCAAAATCCGACAGCTCCTGATCCAGCGCAACACGTAAGGCCGACAGATCCGCAAAGGCCGCTGCATAGCGATCCTCGCGCGCGCTAAGTTCTGCGACCAGATCGGATACGGTGGCGGCCTCGGTTTCAACCCGTTCTTTCGGCAGGCCAATCCGTTCGCGGACCCATGCGAAATACAGCACATCCATCCCTTAGTTCTCCTTCAGGTGTGGCATGGCTTTACGTAGGTAGTCACAGCCGGTGATCAATGTCAGCGCTGCTGCGATCCACAGCAGCCACAGGCCGATCCGACTGGACCAGAACATCCCTTCAAGATGCCAGCGCAGGCCGTTCAGGTCGTCTTCCTGCCCGGTCAGAATCTGGTCGATCAGCGTTGGGTCCATGCCGAAGCTGGCCATCACAAAGTAATGCTCGAAGATGCCCTGTGAAAACAAGACGGCTATCGCCACCATCTGAGCCGTGGTTTTCCATTTGGCAAGTTTGGTAACTTTCAGCGTTCCAGCCGTATCACCCAGATATTCGCGCAGGCCTGACACAAAGACCTCTCGGAACAGGATCACAGTGGCAGGCAGGACCAGCCACGGCGTCCAGTGTTCGGCCGAATACCCGACCAAGATCATCAGCGCGATCACCACCATCGCCTTGTCGGCAATCGGGTCCAGCATGGCGCCAATTTTTGTTTCCTGCTTCCACGCTCGTGCCAGATAGCCATCGAACCAGTCGGTTAAGGCGGCTGTCAGGAACAGGATCAACGCGAACCAGTCGGCATAGGGCCGGGTGAAATACAAAAACATCACGGCCAGCCCCGGGGCTGCCAGCAGACGCAGGACGGTCAGAATATTGGGTAGGTTCCACTTCATGCAGCGGACCCTACATCGCTAAAATCCAACAGAAAAGATAGACAGTCAAAAAACCGTACTTGTCCCATGAACTTGGTCAAAGCGCCGCAGGCAGGGCGTGGTGCGTCCATGCCCCTTGGAGTTTGTTCTTTTTGCGGTCAGGTTCACCGCACGTATCCGGGACAGAAGGCACCTCATGACAGCTCATATACAAACCGATGCCCGGTCAAATCTGACCGGCAGCCTGTGGATGATCGCCGCAATGGCGGGGTTTGCGCTGGAAGACGCGCTGTTGAAAGCGGCTTCGGGTGTCGTACCGATCTGGCAGGTGATGGTTCTGTTCGGGGTGGGTGGGGCGCTGGTCTTTGCGGCGGTTGCACTGGCGCGCGGCACGCAACTGTTTCAGCCGGATGTCCTGTCGCGCCCGATGAAAGTGCGCGTGCTCTTCGAGGTATTCGGACGGTTATTCTATGTCTTAGCCATTGTGTTGACGCCTTTGTCTTCAGCTACTGTGATTTTGCAGGCCACTCCGTTGGTCGTGGTCGCTGGCGCTGCGCTGATCTTTGGCGAGACAGTTGGCTGGCGACGGTGGAGCGCGATTCTGATCGGTCTGATTGGCGTTGTAGTCATCCTGCAACCGACCGGAGACAGCTTTTCGGCGCTGTCCATTCTGGCGGTGCTGGGAATGTTGGGCTTTGCCGGTCGCGATCTGGCCAGCCGCGCAGCCCCGGCGACACTGGGGACTGAGGTTTTGGGCTTTTACGGCTTCCTCAGCATCATCGTTGCCGGTTTGGCCTATCGCCTGTGGGAGGACGTGCCAATCGTCCCGCTCGATCTGTACAACGGTCTGTTTCTGACCGGTGCGGTGCTTATGGGTGTGATGGCCTATGCCTCGCTTATGAAGGCGATGCGGATCGGAGAGGTCTCGGCCGTGACGCCGTTCCGCTATACGCGTCTGCTGTTCGGTATCGGTCTGGGCGTGTTCCTGTTCGGCGAGCAACTAGACCAGACCATGTGGATCGGCAGCGCGCTGATTGTGGCCTCGGGGCTGTACATCCTGTGGCGCGGGCGGCGGGCCTAGCCCTTGTCGTGGAAGAAATCATAGACCTTTTGCGCCAAGCCGGCCGAAATCCCCTCGACCGCTTTCAGATCGGCTAGGTTGGCCCGGCCAACTGCCTTGGCGCTGCCGAAATGAGCCAACAGGGCACGTTTGCGCGCGGCCCCCACGCCGGGGATTTCATCCAGCGGTGTGGCTCCCACGGCCTTGGCACGCTTGGCTCGATGGGTGCCGATGGCAAACCGGTGGGCCTCGTCTCTTAGGCGCTGAATGAAATAGAGCACCGGGTCGTTGCGTTTCAGCGCAAAGGGCCTTTGGCCGGTGCGGTGAAATTCTTCCTTACCATGGTCGCGGTCAACGCCTTTGGCGACACCTATCATGGGGATCTCCTCGACCCCGTGCTGCGCCATAATCTCATGGACGGCACTCACTTGCCCGGCGCCACCGTCAATCAGCAGCAGATCGGGCCACATTCCCTTGTCACGGTCGGGATCTTCTTTTTGCAGGCGGGTAAAGCGGCGGGTCAGCACCTCTTTCATCATGCCAAAGTCGTCACCGGGGGTCAGGTCATCTCCACGAATGTTGAACTTGCGATAGGCATTTTTCATGAAACCTTCGGGGCCGGCCACGATCATGCCGCCCACGGCATTTGTTCCTTGAATATGGGAGTTGTCGTAGACTTCGATCCGGTTTGGCGGGGCATCCAGATCAAATGCCTCGGCGATCCCGCGCAACAGTTTGGCCTGGGTGGCACTTTCCGACATCCGCCGGGCCAGGGATTCACGCGCGTTGCGTATGGCCCCTGCGACAAGTTCTTGTTTCTCACCACGCTGGGGCACAAGGATTTCTACCTTGCGACCGGCTTTTTCGGTCAGCGCCTCTTGCATCAGATCGGCGTTTTCAATGGCATCTGACAGGATCAACTGACGGGGTGGTTCCTTGTTGTCATAGAACTGACCCAGAAACGCCTCCATCACCTCGGCGGCTGACACATCTGCCCCGACGCGGGGATAGAAGTCCTTGTTGCCCCAGTTCTGGTTGGCGCGGATGAAGAACACCTGAACGCAAGCCTGCCCACTGTCCATATACAGGCCGATCACATCCGCCTCGGCCACACCGCGCGGGTTAATGCCTTGCGAGGTCTGCACCTGCGTCAGCGCCCGGATGCGATCGCGTAGGCCAGCGGCGCGTTCAAACTCCATCGCCTCAGACGCGGCCATCATCTGTTCGGCCAGCTCCTCTTGCACTTTGGTCGACCGGCCTGACAGGAATCTTTCCGCATCCTTGACGCTTTCACGGTAATCCTGATCCGAGATCAACCCGACACAAGGCCCAGAACACCGCTTGATCTGATAGAGCAGGCAGGGACGGGTGCGGCTTTCGAACATCGAGTCAGAACAGTTGCGCAGCAGGAAGGCCTTTTGCAGCTGGTTCAGGGTTCGGTTCACGGCACCCGCGCTGGCGAAGGGGCCGAAATACGCGCCCTTTTCCTTTTTTGCTCCCCGATGCTTTTTGATCTGTGGAAAGACATGGTCCTTTGCCACCAGAATATTGGGAAAGCTTTTGTCGTCGCGCAGCAGCACGTTGTATTTCGGTTTGAGCTGCTTGATCAGGTTCTGTTCAAGCAGCAGCGCCTCGGTCTCGGTCCGGGTCGTCAGGAACATCATCGAGGCCGTGGCCGCAATCATCCGCTCGATCCGGCCAGAGTGTCCCGGTCTTGTATAGTTCGACACCCGTGCCTTCAGATTGCGCGCCTTGCCGACGTAAAGAACTCGGCTGTCCGCATCCAGCATCCTGTACACGCCAGGTGAACTGTCGAGCGTTTTCGCATATCGCTGGATGCAGGCGTATCCTGTCGACTGGGCGTCATTCTGAGAGCTGTTGGTGTCGTCTTGAGAGGTCATGGCCAAAATATGTGATTCTTTGACCATGGCTGCAATCTTGAGCGCTTCAGATCAAGGGAAAACAAATCCACGTATTCTGTGGATAACTGTGCAGATAACTTTTGTGGGGCTTGAATTTTCCCTTGTTTCATTAAGGATTCCTTGATTTGCTTAAAAAATAGGCACATATGTAATCTATTGAATTTAAACAGTAAAAATTTCTACACATGGCAAGTGTATGAAAAAAAAGACATTTTTGTAACGGATTGATAACAGAAATGAGAGCGGTGCAAAACTTCCAGCACCAAACGTTATTCCACGCCCAGAACATCCGGTGTCTGCCATCCCAAATGCTGTCCGCCATCCACGCAGAGAATCTGACCGGTGACCGCATGAGCATCCAGGAAATACCCAAGTGCAGCGGTGATGTCAGAGGGGTTTGACCCACGTTCCAGAATGGTGTTGGCGCGCTGTGCTTTGAAGTGATCTTCGGATTGCCTGTGACCCTGCATCGTCGGTCCCGGTCCGATGGCATTGACGCGGATCGCCGGGGTTAGCGCCTGAGCTGCAGTACGGGTCAACGCCCATAGCCCCATTTTGGCGACGGTGTAGGACATGAATTCGGGCGTCAGTTTGCGGACTCGCATGTCGACCATATTTACGATCAGGCCCGTTGCCAGCGGCTCGCCCGCATCATCGGTTTCAGGTTCCAGACCCTGTTCAGCCATCGCCTGAGTCAAAACGAATGGCGCCCGCAGGTTGCTGTTCATGTGGCGGTCCCAGCTTTGCCGGGTGACCGTGTGGATGTTGTCGTATTCAAATATCGAAGCGTTGTTGACCAGGCAGGTAATGGGTCCGCCCAGCGCCTCGGATGCGCGTGGCAGCAGGGCAGCCACGCTTGCTTCTTCTAACAGGTCGGCCTGCAGAGCTACCGCATTGCGGCCTAGGGCCCTGATTTCAGCGACAACCTTAGATGCCTCTTGTTCAGAGGAGGCGTAATGGACCGCCACGTCGTAGCCACGCCCGGCCAGATAAAGGGCCATTGCCCTACCAAGGCGAATTCCGGCACCGGTAACTAGGGCTCGGGTCATGCGGCCTCTCTTTGTGTCACACCAACAAGGAAATAACGTAAACCGCGTATAGGCTTGTCAACAGAATTCCCCATCCGCGGGTGATATCCCGTTTGAAAAATACAAAGGGGACCAAAAGGAGTGATGCGCCCAGCATGACCCAAAGATCAAATCGCAGGAATTCTGGATCAACAGGAATGCGCCCAAACAGGGTTGCAATGCCGACGATGGCCAACAGATTGAACATGTTGGACCCGATAACATTGCCCAATGCGACATCGGCTTGTCGGCGCAGTGCTGCCATAACTGTGGTCGCCAGTTCCGGCAGGGAAGTTCCCACCGCTATAAGTGTCAGTCCGATTACAGTCTCGCTGACGCCGTAAGTGCGGGCAATGATTGTAGCGTTGTCGACCAGAAGATGTGCGCCCATCGGCAGGCCTATCAGTCCGAGCACCAGGTAGACTGAAATCTTCCAATAGGGCATGTCTGGATCGGCTTCTTCGAGGCCATCAAAATCGTCATCCTCAGCGCAGGCTTTGCCACAGGCCTTACGATGGGCATGGGCTTCTCGGAAAGCGGTCCATAGAACAAAGCTGAGAGCAGCCAGCAAAATCGCGCCGCTGAACAGGTTGAACACGCCGCAGAAGGCAAGGCCGATGAACAGAACGGTTGCCAGCAACATGAACACATAGTTCTTGCGGCTGTCGCATTCGCTGGTGTGCAGCGTGGCAAGCAGCGCAGGCAGGCCCAGCACCAGCAGAATATTGGCCGTGTTCGACCCCACAACGTTACCCAGGGCGATGCCTGGTGCGTTTTCCTTAATTGCACTGATTGCAATCAGAAGTTCTGGCGCCGAGGTGCCGAATGCCACGATCGTCAAACTAACGATCAACGCCGGTACTCCAATCCGCAGGCTGAGGTTCACGGCACCGCGTACCAGCGCATCACCCGCCAGCAACAGGATCAACAAACCGAGACCGGATAACAGCCATGCCGTCATGCGCGGCCTCCTTTTTCGCAGGCACAGGGACCTTTACCGATCCTGAACCGATGACAGCGCGGGCATCTTGCGGATTGCAGTTTTTTCTGCCCCGGGAACCGCAGTTTGCCGAACATTGCCAGGACGCCCATGGCAATCAAAAAGAGGGTCACGATCTTGATAATCACGTTACAAACCGAAACGTGCGTATGCGGCACGCTCCTCAAGTCCGGCAACCGCGTCCTGTGCCAAGGAGGCGCCGAACCGTGACCAGAATGGCTTGCGCAGCCCGTAACGGCGGAATTTTACTTTATCGCCAAACCGGTCCTGCATTTTGGGTTTGAGATGCGCGATGCCGTCGATCAGGCCAAGTTCATGCGCGCGGCGTGCCAGCCAGACTTCGCCAGTGAACAGATCAGCACCCGTTTCAAGCTTTGCCCCGCGTCGTGCTTTGACATGAGCAGTGAAGTTTTCGTGGATATCGCGTAGCAGGCCTTCAAGCCTTGCGACATCTTCGGGTTTTTCCGGGGCAAAGGGATCCAACATGGATTTCGAATGACCCGCCGTGTGCACTCGCCGTTCGAAACCTTGCCTCTCAAGGAAAAGATGTGCGCCGAACCCCGAAGAGATCACGCCAATCGAACCCAGTACCGAACTGTCATCGGCGTAAATCTCATCAGCTGCCGCTGCCAACCAATAGCCACCCGAAGCTGCCACATCCTCGACAAATGCGAAGACGGGAACATCCAGTTCTTTCGAAAGACGCTGAATGCGCGCACCGATCAATGAACTTTGGACCGGGGATCCGCCGGGCGAGTTGACCTCAAGCGCGACGGCGGCAGGTTTGCCTTTGCGAAATGCTTTTTCGAGAACCGGTGCCAGAGTTGTGTCAGACATCGACCCGCGCCCGGACATGCCGATTGCACCCGACAAGCGCACGACCGAAACGGTTGGCTGTTTTTTGAGAAACGGCAGGCTGACCTTCATGGGTGCCGATGTAGAGTGCGCCCACGCGGTAAACAAGGGAGCGGCTGACCGTTATCGGTCGCGTGAACGTATTTACTGAAGGTGATGGGCAAAAATGCAACGCCGTCCATGGCCTAACTCCGGATGCGCCAGCCAGTTTTGAAGATCCATCCGATGATGCCCAGACACACGCCGGTAAACGCCAGTATGGCCAAAAGGCTGAACATGATCGGCACATCGGCCAGGCCGTAAAACGACCAGCGAAAGCCTGAGATCAGATAGACGACCGGGTTGAACAGGGTGATGGTCTGCCACAGCGGGGGCAGCATCGAAATCGAATAAAAGGTACCGCCCAGAAAGATCAGCGGTGTCACCACGAGTTGCGGAACCAAAGACATCTGCTCGAAATTGCTGGCCCAGATGCCGATGATGAAGCCCAGCAAGGAAAAGCTGAGGCAGGTCAGGACTAGAAATGTCGCCATGGCAAGCGGGTGTTCAATACGCAAATCCACAAAGAATGCAGAGGTCACAAGGATCACGACACCCACAAACAGCGATTTTGTCGCTGCCGCTCCGACATAGCCGATGACGATCTCGATGAAATTCACCGGCGCCGAAAGAAGCTCATATATCGTTCCCAGAAACTTTGGGAAATAGATCCCGAAAGAGGCGTTCGAGATCGACAGCGTCACAACAGATAACATGACCAGCCCCGGAACGATGAACGCCCCATAGGATACGCCTTCGACCTCTTGTATGCGGCTGCCAATCGCCGTGCCAAAGACAACGAAATACAGCGATGTCGACAGGACCGGAGATATGAAGCTTTGCGCAAGGGTGCGGAAGAACCGGGCCATTTCGAACCGGTAGATGGCAGTAATGGCGGACCAGTTCATGTGGCTTCTCCCGACACCATATTGACAAAGATCTCTTCAAGGCTGGACTGACGCGTTTGTACATCGCGTAAAATCAGTCCGGCCTCGGCCACATCGTTCAACAGGGTGGTGATGCCAGTGCGGTCGGCGTTTGTGTCGTAGGTATAAACCAGCGCGTCACCCTTGCCATTCAGTTTGAGATTGTGTGCGGCCAGACTGTCGGGGACGGTTTGAATGGGCTGGGTCAGCATGACTTCGATCTGCTTCTTTCCCATCTGCGCCATCAAAGTGTCCTTGTCCTGAACCAGTAGCAGTTCACCCTTGTCGATGACACCGACACGGTCGGCAATGGCCTCGGCCTCTTCGATGTAGTGGGTGGTTAGAATGATGGTGACACCGGCCTGCTTCAACTCGGCCACGATTTCCCACATGTCTTTGCGCAGTTCGACATCAACACCTGCGGTCGGCTCGTCCAGAAACAGAACACGTGGCTCGTGTGCCAGCGCTTTTGCGATCAGAACCCGACGTTTCATACCGCCCGATAGTTCTTTGATTGCGTTTTTGCGTTTTTCCCACAAAGACAATTTTCGCAGAATTTCTTCGATACGTGCGTTGTTCTGCCCAAGCCCGAACAGCCCGCGCGACAATCGCACAGTGTTCCAGACCTTTTCAAAGGGTTCGAGCGCGATCTCCTGCGGAACCAAACCGATCATCCGGCGTGCTGCGCGAAAATCAGTCTGGATATCGTGGCCGCCGACGGTCACGCTTCCTGAGGTTGGCGTCGTTATTCCACACACCGTCGAAATCAGCGTGGTCTTGCCTGCACCGTTGGGACCCAGAAGAGCCAGGATTTCTCCCTGCTCGATGTCCAGAGACACGCCCTTTAGCGCCTCAAAACCTCCGGCATAGGACTTTCGCAAATCCCTGATGGACAGAATTGTTGTCATGCGCCTCCCCCGTTCTGGCGGCGACACTACCCTGCGAGTTAGCCACAGAACAGGCCCAATTCACACATTTTGCTCAGCTTTCCAATTGGCCTTTCCAGTCCGGGCTTGCATTTCCTGGCTGGCCCCGAAACCCTGCGCGGGCAGGAGGACTGGTATGTTAAGTGGAATTCGGATCATCGAAATCGAGGGCTTGGGCCCCGGTCCCTTTGCCGCCATGCTGTTGGCCGATCTTGGTGCAGATGTGATCACCATCCACCGCAAGGGTCAGGCCGCGACTCCGGGCATGCCCGAACAGTCAGTTCTGGATCGGGGCAAGCGGTCGATCAGCCTGAACCTCAAAGACCCGGCCGATCTGGATGTGGCCCGGCGCCTGATCGCCACGGCTGATGCACTGATCGAAGGGTTTCGACCCGGTGTGATGGAAAAGCTGGGCCTTGGCCCTGATATCTGTCGCGATCTGAACCCAAAGCTGATTTATGGCCGTATGACGGGTTGGGGACAGAACAGCCCCTTGTCCAAGAATGCCGGGCACGATCTGAACTACATCGCACTGTCCGGGGCGCTTTGGTATGCGTCGCAACCGGACCAACCGCCGCAAACCCCGGCCACTTTGGTGGGTGATATCGGTGGCGGTGCCATGTATCTGGTCGCGGGCATTCTGGCCGGATTGCTGAATGCGGCACGCACAGGAAAGGGCTCGGTCGTGGACGCCGCCATCTATGATGGCTCGGCCCATATGATGAACCTGCTGATGAGCCTGCGCCAAACCGGAAACCTGTCAGATACTCGCGGACACAGCCTTCTGGACGGTCCCCATTGGAGCCGAACCTATGCCTGCTCTGATGGTGGATTTGTGGCGGTGCAGTGCCTGGAGCCGAAATTTTATGCCGAGTTCCTGCAGATATTGGACCTGTCTGGCGATCCCGAATTTCGGCAGCAATATGATGCTTCCACCTGGCCCGCGCTGACCCGGCGGCTGGCTGAAATCTTTGCTGGCAAACCACGTGATCATTGGGCGGCGCTGTTTGCAGCAAGTGACGCCTGTGTTGCACCGGTGCTCAACCCGTCCGAGGCGCAGAACCATGCCATGAACACAGCACGCCAGACCTGGCTTGCCCCCGACGGTATGCTACAGGCCGCCGCCGCGCCGCGGTTTTCCGAGCGGGAGTGGAAGCCCAGACCCAGCCCGCGCCGCGGAGATCATACACAAGACATACTGGCCGAGCTGGACGCCCGACCCAAAGCCTAGCGGTTGCGCACTGCGTCGATCATACGCTGAACGTTGTCGGGATCGGCATCGGGCGTGATGCCATGACCCAGATTGAAGATATGCGGCCCTTTGGAGAATGCATCGACAATCCGCCGGGTCTCGTCCACCAGCGCTTGACCGCCGGTCACCATATGCGACGACGCCAGATTGCCCTGTACGCAACCATCCACCTGGACATGCTCGGCGCCCCATTCCGGCGAGACCGAATTGTCCAGCGCGACGCAATCAACCCCCGTGGTTTTGGCGAACCCGATATAGCCATCTCCGGCCTCTCGCGGGAATCCGATCACCGGGATGCCGGGGTGACGTTCCTTGATGGCCTGGGTGATTAGGCGGCACGGCTCGACCGCATATTTGCGGAACGCCTCACCCTTCAGCGATCCGGCCCAGCTGTCGAATATCTTGACTACCTCGGCGCCGGCCTCGATCTGGGCTGAAAGATATTCGATCGTGGCCAGCGTGATCCGGTCCAGCAGCGCTTCGAACAGCGCAGTATTCCCCTCGCGCAGCGCATGGGCGGGGCCTTGATCCGGGGTGCCGCGTCCGGCGATCATGTAGGTCGCCACTGTCCACGGCGCGCCAGCAAAACCGATCAAGGTCGTCTCGGATGGCAACTCCCGTGACAGGATGCGCACTGTCTCATAGACTGGCGAGAGTGTTTCGTGGATATCCTCGACTGATTTCAGCGCATCAAACTCGGATTGCTGCGTGATGGTCGACAAACGCGGGCCTTCACCGGTGACAAACCAAAGATCCGCACCCAGCGCCTGTGGTACCAGCAGGATATCCGCAAACAGGATAGCTGCATCGAACCCATAGCGACGGATCGGCTGCAATGTGACCTCGGCCGCAAGCTCGGGATTGTAGCACAGCGACAGGAAATCCCCGGCCTGCGCGCGCGTTGCACGATATTCTGGCAGATACCGCCCGGCCTGGCGCATCATCCAGATCGGAGGCACATCCTGCACCTGTCCTGCCAATGCCCGCAGCAGTTTCTTTGTTTCGGCCATCTGTGCCCCCAATCGTCTGGTTTGTGGCAACGGGTCTTCCTTCGGCGGCAATTTGTCAAGCTCTGCCCCCATTGTCAGGGCAATGTGACGCGACTAAAGCTGTGTCCATGACATTGACCCTGCCTTCACCCGCCTCACCGCTGAAAATCGGCACCCGTGGTTCGCCCCTGGCGCTGGCGCAAGCCTATGAAACCCGGCAGCGGTTAGGCACAGCCTTTGATCTGCCCGAAGATGCATTCGAAATCGTGGTGATCAAGACCACCGGCGACAATCGCGCGATGATCGACGCGGACCGCCCGCTGAAAGAGATCGGCAACAAAGGCCTGTTCACCAAGGAAATCGAAGAAGCGATGCTGCGAGGTGATATCGACATCGCTGTGCATTCGACCAAGGACATGCCGGTCGAACAGCCCGCGGGTCTTGTGTTGGACACGTTCCTGCCGCGCGAAGATGTGCGCGACGCTTTTATTTCGCCCAGCCTGAATTCTATTCATGACCTGCCGTATGGCGCAGTGGTCGGCACCTCGTCTTTGCGCCGCCGGGCTCAGCTGTTGAACCGGCGCCCTGACCTGAATGTGGTCGAGTTCCGTGGCAACGTGCAAACGCGCCTGAAGAAACTGACCGATGGCGTAGCGGATTGCACGTTTCTGGCGATGGCAGGTATCCGGCGCCTGAATATGGACGACGTTCCCGCAACTGCTATCTCGCCCGAGGATATGCTGCCCGCCATTGCACAAGGTACAATCGGTATCGAACGTCGCAGTGACGATCCCCGTGCTGCAGGGATGTTGGAGGCAATTCATCATAGCGAAACCGGGTATCGACTTTTGGCCGAGCGCGCCTTGCTGGCCGCGCTTGACGGGTCCTGCGAGACTCCGATTGCCGGGCTGGCTGATATCAGCGGTGGCATTCTGCGCCTGCGCGGAGAAGTCCTGCGCCCGGACGGGTCTGATTCTATCGCCGAAGACGCCACTGGCGTGATTGGTGATGGTGCAGAAATGGCGCGCGCAATGGCCGAAAAACTACTGACAAAGGCCGGCCCCGGGTTCTTTGATTGGATGAATTGAAGATAAATTTATTTAATGTGAACTAGTTCACTGTCGCGCTCTCAAAGATCAGGCATTAAGGATGCACACCGATTGAGAAATCGGGTTGGTCTCGAAGAAGTCGAAAGTTTTTGTTAGTCTGTCCATTTTTAAGTGGTATTCGAGGGGGCGAGACCAAACCCCGACATTCAGTCAGTAAGGGCCGCTGTCTCATTAAGACGGCGGCCCGTTTACTTTTGGGTGTCTCAAATAGCCGCGACGTCTTGAACCGCTTGCACAATCGCAGCCCGCTGGTGAAGCGATGTCAGTACATATAATTGCCTGTCTTCAAGACTGGATGCGCGGGGCAGTGGAATGATCCTCGTGCCAAGGGGCTAGAAAATCCGTCGCATTTTCTTATCCGGCGTAAAGTGCAAGCGTTGATAGTACCTGTAAGAGGCGTAGAGTGCATCAGCGCACCGCTTCATTGTGACGATTACCGGAGACCAAAATGGCCGAGACTTTCGACGAAGATCTGTTCCTCAGAGGGCTGGAGCAACGCAAAAGCACCCTGGGCGCGGAATATGTTGAGAAAAACCTGGCTGCCGCCGACGATTTTACCCGGCCGTTTCAAGAGGCAATGACCGCTTGGTGCTGGGGTTTCGGCTGGGGCGACGATGTGATTGACGCCAAGACCCGGTCAATGATGAACCTGTCCATGATCGGCGCGCTGGGCAAGATGCACGAATGGGAACTCCACTGTCGCGGCGCCATCAGCAACGGCGTCAGCAAAGAAGAAATCCGGGCCATTATTCACGTGATCGGCATCTATTGTGGCGTGCCGCAGGCGCTGGAATGCTTTCGTGTCGCGCGCAAGGTTCTGGACGAGGCAGAGACAACCTCTGAGACATGATCATGAATTGAGCTGTGCCCAAGCTTCATCAAGCTGAGGGGATTTTCGGGCCCGGTTTGGCAGGTGTCTGAAACACACAACGGCGCCCTATATTTGCGGGTGTCGCAAGTTGCCGATTCCTCTAGTTCTCTTAGTCCGCGTTGTTGATCCGGCCGCGTAATTCTTCGGCCTCCTGCCGCGCGGCGCGCAACCCGTCCATGGCAGCGCCCAGTTCCGCCTCGGTCTGGGTGAGCTGATTGGTTAGCTCGGCCTCACGCTGTTGCAGATAGGTGATGGCCTGATCGCGGGTTTCTTCGGCCTCATGCAATTCCTGGCTCATGCGATCCAGATCGGCGACGTCGCTTTGGCGAACACGAGACAGACGATGGGCCAGCCAGTTGGCGAACCACCCCATGCAGAAGGCTGCGAACAGGATGATGGCGGTGGCAATGATGAATTCTATTCTGTTCAACTTACTGATCCTCTGCGCCGGTATCTACGGCGTCTTCTGGCGTCTCTGTCTCGGCCTCCAGCGCCTCAAGCCCGGTCTCGGAATTGGCAATGGGCTCGGGCCGGATCAGGCGGAATTCAATGCGACGGTTTTCTTCTCGGCCTGCCTCGGTATCGTTGTCTGCGATCGGTTGCGTTTCACCATATCCCACGGCCGAGTAGCTTGACGTTGGGATGCGGCGTCCGCGCAACTCATTCAGGATCGACTGAGCCCGCGCCTGGCTGAGTTGCTGGTTCATCTCTTCGCGGCCCTGACTATCTGTATGGCCCTGAATTTCAATCCGGATGGGGCCGCATTCGCGCAGAATCTCGGCGATCTGATTGACGGTATCGCGCGAATCCGCTGCAACCGTGGCCGATCCCGGTTCGAATGCGATTTTGCTGCTGGCCTGAACCTCAGCAAGCTGGTCTTCGCACAGCTCTGGGTCGGGCAGGCTGTCTGCGGGTTTCGGCGGCTCTTGATAGGTGATCGAAAGGGTGAAACCTTTGGCATCCCCAAGCTTTTCCGACAGCAATCCGGCGATACGGGCTTTGGCGTCCGGGTCGTAGCTGACCCCGCTGAGAGAAACGTCGTCAGGGGTAACAGTCAGAGCGCCGTTATGCAGCAGAGACAACGCTTCCAGCCCCGCCAGAACGCGCACCGGCCAGTCTGCGGGTAAGTCGGAGGCGATGCGGGTGGCGGTATAAACCTGTTCCGATCCAAATGCCGCGCGGGCAAAACTGTCGGCCATGTCGCGCGATGTCTCATTGCTCAGACGACCGCGCATTTGGACCAGCCCTTCGGGGCTGCGCGTGGTCGAGAACTCGGGGGGGCCGGTGGAGTCGGTGGTTTCGGGTTCGGGCAGGACGGCGTGCAGGGCGAAAACCTCGGGCAGCGCATTTTCCAGCTCGCCCACCACACGGTCAAAGACCCCAGCCTCTGTTCCTTGCGCCGCCACCAGCGTGATATCCGCATCCGAAATCGTGACCGAACCCTGACCAATCTCGGACAGGGCACGAATGCTGAGCGTTGCCGCTTCGGGCCAACGGGGTGAGGGCACGCCCAAACCGATTGTACAGCTAAACGGGCCGGCAAGGCCTGCCTCTTTGGCAGCAGCGACGATGGCATCCCGCGCTTTTTCATTCTGGGCCGAGCAGGCATCGAACTGGCCGCCGTTGGCATCAATCAGGTAGCGCAGTGTAAAGGGGGTGATTACGGGGCGCGGAGCCGAGATCGACAACCCGATTCGCAAACTGGGAGGTGCTGCGCGGGTCAGGCTCTGTTCCAGTCGTTCTTTTTCCCGCAGGCTGTCTGCAATGGCGGTGATTTTCACCAAACCGGGGCTGGCCGATATTTTGGCGCGCGGCAGGCGGGTCAACGCTTCGAGCGCATAGTTCAACGCGTCGTCCCAGCCTTCGGGTATAGGGTAATCCGCCGTTTCCATCAGGTCCGAAACGGTGTCGCCGTCCATCCGGCGCAACCTTTCGATCAGCTCGCTGCGGTCTTGGCTTGCGGGTATCAGACCAATAATCGAAATACCGCTGTCGTTTCGCAAAATTTCAGCGGAAAAGCGCGGTGCTGCCAGTTGCCGGGTGGGGGCGACCTGCATGTCATCAATAACGCGTGAGGTATCAACCTCGGTCCCGGCTGCGGTCAGCGCATTGAACCGCGTTGCTTCGTCAATGGCTGTGCCGGTCAGGACAACGCGCAGGCCATCGGATTCGACTTCGGCCCAGTCATGCCCTTTTAGGTCAAGCGCACGCCGCACGGCGAGTTCCGACGCTTCTTCGACTTTGGTTACCGCATATCCTGCGGCCACGAGCGAAAGGCTGGCCGAAACGAGGAATATCAGGGAGGCAGCTAGGAAATAGGGCAGGCGCATGTGCGGGCAGACGACTCCTGAAGTTATTGAGCAGGACTCTTACAGAGGCCCGCGCCGAGGTGCAATCAGAGCAGCACAGCAATGCAAAGGAAGATCAGCGGAATAAGGCCGGTGTCACGATTGGCGCGGAAAAGTTGCAGTAATTTGGCGTTGTCTTCAGTGTCCAGCCCACGCAGTTGCCACGTCATGTGCCATCCCATCGCCCAAGGTCCGGCAAGTGCCACGAACATGGCTGTAACCGGCTCCTGCCCTGTCATGGCGTCGATAATGGCCAGCGCCATTAGGGATACAGTGGCGACCAGGAAATACTTTAACCAATGCGCAGTATTTGTCCCGAACAGGCGGGCGGTGGATTTGATACCGATCAGCTCGTCATCCTCGGCGTCCTGATGCGCATAGATCGTGTCGTAGAACAGCGTCCAGGCGATGCCGGCCAGGTACAGAGTGATAGCCGGGCCGCCGACCGTTCCAGTATGCGCGGCCCAGGTCAGCAGGATGCCCCAGTTGAAGGCCAGTCCTAGAAATACCTGTGGCCACCAGGTGAACCTTTTGGCGAAGGGGTAGACAGCGACGGGCAACAGGGACAGCACGCCCATGGCGATGGCGGCCTGGTTGAAGCTCAGCAGAACCAACAATGCCAGCAGGCATTGCAGCACCATCCAGATCGCGGCCTGCCGAACACTGACCTGCCCAGAAGGGATCGGGCGCGACCGGGTCCGTTCCACCTTTGCATCAAAGTCGCGGTCCGAAATGTCATTCCAAGTGCAGCCCGCGCCGCGCATCAAAAAGGCACCGATGGCACAACCGATGGCGATCCAGAGGTCCTCCCACCGCGGGGTGCCGTCGCTGAGGATGGCCAGCGCCAGCCCCCACCAGCAGGGGATCAGCAGCAGCCATGTGCCGATAGGCCGATCAGCCCGGCTCAGCCGCAGGTAAGGGCGCGAGAATTCCGGCGCATAGGTGTCGACCCAGTTGCCGCTGACCGCATCAGCGACCTGACCGTCTGGTGTTGGCGCATTGCCTTGCATATGTAAGGTCTCATGAGTGCAAAGATCAGACTGTATGTAGAGCACCCTTTGGGTCCGGGGCAATCGGTAGAATTGACGCGCGAGCAGGCACATTACCTGTTCGGTGTCATGCGCCTGGCTGTGGGGGGGCAGGTTGCCTTGTTTAACGGACAGGACGGAGAATGGCAGGCCGAAGTGGCCGAAGCGAGAAAGCGTGGCGGTGTACTGACCTGTGTCGAACAGACCAAACCGCTGCAACGGCCACCTGACCTGTGGTTCCTGTTCGCCCCGATCAAAAAGGCACGCACCGATTTCATCGTTGAAAAGGCGGCGGAAATGGGTGCGGCGCGGATCATGCCGGTGCAGACAGAATTCACCAATTCCGAACGTATCCGTCAGGACCGCTTGCAAGCCCACGCGGTAGAGGCCGCCGAGCAATGCGGCGGTACCTTTGTGCCCGAGGTCGCCGATCTGCAGCGGCTGGACCGAGTTCTGGATAGCTGGCCCGAGGGGCGTCAACTGATGTTCTGTAACGAGGCCGAGGTCGGCTCGGCCCTGCGCCTGGCGGCGAATGAAAAGGGGTTGCCATGGGCGATCCTTATCGGACCCGAGGGCGGCTTTTCCCAACGTGAACGCGCCCGGCTGACCGCCTTACCCTATGCCCATGTCGTCAGTCTTGGCCCGCGTATCCTGCGCGCGGATACAGCAGCGGTTGCGGCTCTGACCATGTGGCAGCAGGCGCTGGGGGACTGGTCATGATTTGGCGTCTCGCGCAGGAGGCGGATGTACCGAAGATCGACCAGTTTCTAATGCGCCACATTCAGACGTCGATGTTCCCTTTGGCCAATCTGCGTGATTTTGGATTGCGGGGCACGGACCGACGTGCCGTTAATATCTGGGTGTTGGGCGATGACCCCCGGGCTGTTTTCTCCATCACGAATGAGGGCATGGTTTTACCGCAATGTCCCGATTGCACAGATGAAGAACTGGCCGCTGCGATTGATCTGATCCGGGGGCGTGCCTTGTTTGGAATGGCGGCTGAGGCAACACAGGCCCGCCGGATCATGCGTCTTGCGGGGTGGGAGGATCGGCCGGCAACGCTGAACAGCGATGAACCGGGTTTCACGCTGGATTTGGAACAACTTGCTATTCCGGATGCTACAAGCGCAAAATTGGTGCCTTTGGGTGCGTTTGATCGTGAAATCGTCGTAAGGTGGCGGTCTGACTACCTGATCGAAGCAATGGAATTCAATTCGTCACGAGCGCAAAAACAGGCTGGCTTGGATTACGACGCCTATATCGAACGCGATTCTCATCGTGTGTTGCTGGTCGACGATCGGCCTGTCGCCATGACTGGTTTTAACGCGCGCTTGCAAGAAGTCGTGCAGATTGGTGGGGTCTTTACACCTCGTGAAATGCGCGGCCGTGGATATGCGCGTCTGGCCGTCGCGCTGCATCTGGAGGAGGCGCGCCGTACGGGTGCGAAACGCGCGGTTTTGTTTGCGGCTTCCGATTCCGCTGCGCGTGCTTATATCGGTATCGGTTTTCAATCCGCGGGGCAGTACTCGCTCATCCTGTTCATAAACCCAGAGGATACCGCATGAGTTTCATCCGACCCGAAGCGAAACTGGCCCTGTGGCGCTGGCGCGAAGTGCTGGTTGCCGGTGTCATTCTGTTGGTTGGCCTCAGCTGGATCAGCGGCCCGGGTGGGTTGCTGGGCTGGTTGGGCTGGGTTTTGGTGGCGGTGTCGCTTGCACTGGCCGTGATCGGGGTTCAGCGCGCCAGGTTTCGCACCGGCGTCGGTGGCCCCGGAGTTGTGACCATCGACGAAGGCCAGATATCCTATTTTGGCCCGCTGGACGGTGGCATGGTCGCGACGCGGGAAATCGAGCGGTTGGCGTTGGACCCATCCTCGAATCCGGCGCATTGGGTGTTGGAACAGCCTGGCCAGCCGACACTTCACATTCCTGTGAATGCTGAAGGGGCCGAAGCGCTGTTTGACGTGTTCTCGGCGCTGCCGGGGTTGAAAACAGAACATATGTTGTCGGAATTGAACGGTGGGGCCGTCCATCCCGTAGTAATTTGGGAGCGTCAGCCGATGCGCCCTGCGCATATGCGGTTGCATTGACACCGCCGTCGTTTGCGACCACGACTGACCAACAAGACAGACACATCAGGATCGGAGCACGGTTCATGTCCATCCCCCAGTCCGGCGGCGGACCGATCGAACGCCACGAGCAACTTGCCGAATATCTGGAAGCGGGCTGCAAGCCCAAAGCCGATTGGCGCATCGGAACCGAACATGAAAAGTTCGGCTATTGTAAAGACTCACTGAAACCGCTGCCATTCGAAGGCACGCGGTCGATTGTGGCGGTGCTTGAAGGGCTGCGTGACAGGCACGGCTGGGCCGAGGTGCGCGAAGCGGGCCACCTGATCGGTCTGGAAAAAGACGGGGCCAATGTCAGCCTTGAACCGGGCGGTGCACTAGAGCTGTCGGGTGCGCCGTTGGAGACGATCCACGAGACCTGCGACGAGGTGAACACCCACCTGCGCGAGGTTAAGGATATCGCTGATGAAATCGGCGTGGGCTTTATCGGTCTGGGCGCGGCCCCGATCTGGACCCATGAGCAGATGCCTCTGATGCCCAAAGGCCGTTATCGGCTGATGAACGATTACATGGAGAAAGTCGGCTCGATGGGTCGTGCCATGATGCGGCGCACTTGCACGGTTCAGGTCAATATCGACTTTGGGTCCGAGGCAGACATGGTGCAGAAACTGCGCGTGGCGCTGGCTTTGCAGCCGGTGGCGACGGCGCTGTTTGCCAATTCACCCTTCTTCGAAGGACAGGTCAACGGCCAGAAAAGCTGGCGCAGCCATATCTGGCGGCATCTGGACGATGCACGCACCGGTATGTTGCCCTTTGTGTTCGAAGAAGGCTTTGGGTTCGAGCGCTACGTGCAATACGCGTTGGATGTGCCGATGTACTTTGTCTATCGCGATGGCCAGTATATCAACGCGCTGGGCATGTCCTTCCGCGATTTCCTGCAGGGCAAACTGCCCGCGCTGCCGGGTGAAACACCTACTCTGTCCGATTGGGCCGATCACCTGACCACCGCCTTCCCCGAGGCGCGGATCAAGAAATTCATGGAGATGCGCGGCGCGGATGGTGGCCCATGGCGACGTCTGTGTGCGCTGCCTGCCTTCTGGGTTGGCCTGACCTATGATCAGGGCGCGCTGGATGCGGCCTGGGATCTGGTCAAGGGCTGGGATGCCGAAACGCGCGAGGAACTGCGCGTTCAGGCAGCCGTCAATGGCCTGCAGGCGCAGGTTGGCGACATCAACATGCATGATCTTGCCCGCGAAGTGGTTGCGATCTCGGAAAGTGGTCTCAAGGCCCGGGCCTATCCCGGCGCAGGTGGTCTGGTTCCCGATGAGACGCATTTCCTGAACGCGCTGAAGGAAAGCCTCGATACCGGCAAGGTTCCGGCGGATGAGTTGCTGGAACACTACAATGGCGACTGGAACGGCGATCTGACCCGAATTTATCCCGAATACAGCTATTGACCCACCGCGTCCCGCTTGCATTCGCGGGGCGGGGCCGATAGCAGGTTGGCGACCAAATTCAGAGGGCGTCATGGACGATCTTAAGGCAAAATATCTGGGGCAAATCGCCGAGGCGGGCGATGAGAACGCGCTTGAGGCGATCCGCGTCGCCGCCGTGGGCAAAAAGGGCGAGGTCGCGCTGAAGATGCGCGAGTTGGGCAAGATGACCCCCGAGGAACGTCAGGTCGCAGGCCCCGCGCTGAACGCCCTGAAGGATGAGATCAACTCGGCGCTGGCCGCCAAGAAAGCCGGTCTTGCCGATGCCGCGCTGGACGAACGTCTACGGACCGAATGGCTGGACGTTACCCTGCCGACCCGCGCGCGCCGCCAAGGCTCGATCCACCCGGTCAGTCAGGCGACCGAGGAGCTGACCGCGATCTTTGCCGAACTGGGTTTCTCGGTGGCTGAAGGGCCGCGGATTGAGACTGATTGGCACAATTTCGACGCGCTGAACATCCCCGGCCACCACCCCGCGCGGGCCGAGATGGACACGTTTTATATGCACCGTGCCGAGGGCGACGAGCGTCCGCCGCACGTGCTGCGCACCCATACGTCGCCGGTCCAGATCCGCTCGATGGAGCTGCAGGGCGCGCCGATCCGCATCATTTGTCCGGGCGGCGTTTATCGCGCTGATTATGATCAGACCCACACGCCGATGTTCCATCAGGTCGAAGGTCTTGCCATCGACAAGGACATCTCGATGGCGAACCTGAAATGGGTTCTGGAAGAGTTCGTGAAGGCCTTCTTCGAGGTTGATGACGTCGAACTTCGTTTCCGCGCCTCGCACTTCCCCTTTACCGAACCGTCGGCAGAGGTCGATATCCGCTGTTCGTGGGATAACGGTCAGCTGAAGATCGGTGAGGGCGACGACTGGATGGAGATCCTTGGCTCCGGCATGGTTCACCCCAAGGTGATCGCCGCCGGTGGGATTGATCCGGACGTCTATCAGGGCTTTGCCTTTGGCATCGGCATCGACCGTCTGGCGATGCTGAAATACGGCATTCCTGATCTGCGGGCGTTCTTTGATAGCGATCTTCGGTGGCTGCGGCATTACGGGTTTGCAGCGCTGGATATGCCGAACCTGCATGGTGGTTTGAGCCGGTGAGCGAAGTAGAAGTGATCACGGCATGCGAAAACGTGTGCCGTGATTATTCTTGGATTGCTCCCCTTGCATCGATTCTCGCGGATCTTGGTACATTCATTGTTGGCTTCGGGGTGATTGCTGCCTTCTATCAATTGAAAGTTTGGAAAAAAGAGGCAAAATTGCGCTCGAGGGCAGAGGCGGCCGCAGCTTGTCTATCGGCAGTGCTGGGTGTTGATCGGGCTCTACAATTCATTAGGGATCCTTATCGACTTCCAAATGAAGTCAGTAGGGAACGAACAGATTTCCTTTCACATCGTAAGCAAAGAATTTTTCAAAGTGAGAAGTACTTTGACTCACTTAATAACGCTGAAATTCAACAAAAGGTCTTCATAGGGATCGAAGAAGTTTCAAGGGGAATCGACGAGTTGTTCCGCATTCGCAATGAAGTACTTTGGGCGATCGAAACACTGGAGCTTTTGAATGACGATAGCACTCCAGAAAACAACCAATTGAGAATGGATTGCCAACGTCGTATGGACAGATACGGCGAGGATGATACTTTGTGGTTAAGGCAGGCCCGAGCGACAAAAAAGATCGAAGAAGCTCTGCTACCAATAGCCCGGTATGACGTGCAATAAACTGCGGCGCAGTATGTGCTTTGGTACGCTAAACTAATCTGGCGATAGCGCTGCTTTCGCTGAATTCCCACGGGGTTGTGACGTGACTTCGTGCGCGGGCCGGGTAGGCTCCGAGTTATGTTTCGGATTCTGACCTGCCTGTTTTTCCTTCTCCCGCTCCAAGCTGTAGCAAATGGCTGCCACGGCGACACAGCCTGCCCGCTGGGCGACCGTTCCTATCATGTGCTTGAACCCGACGGCTGGGATGGCGAAAGCCCTCTGCCGGTATTGCTGCATTTCCACGGCTGGGCGCGGCAGGGGGATGTGGTGGTCAACCACGAAAGGATTGCAGGGGCCACCAAACTGCGCGGCGTGCTGCTGGTGGCCCCGAACGGGCGCGGCAAAAGCTGGGATTTCTGGACGTCCGACACTGATGACGTCCCCTTTGCCGATCGGGTGCTAGAGGATGTGGCGACGCGCTATCCGATCGACCCGGATCGCATCTATGTCTCGGGCTATTCCTATGGCGGTGCGATGGCGTGGCGCTTTGTCTGTCAATCCGGCGATGATATTGCGGCCCTGCTGGCGGTGGCTGGTAGCATTCGCCAGACCGAGGATTGCTCGCAAGCCCCGCGCCAGGTGCGCCATGTGCATGGGTTGGACGACACGGTGATGGATTTTCCCTTGGGTCCGGGCGGGGACACGACCTATCCGGTGGCGTTGTGGAAGGCGAAGTTCGATTGCAACGGTGCAACTCCGCGTGGCGATTGGAGCGTGAAGCCTTTCCTGACCCTCAGCCGTGTGGAATGGACCGATTGCGCGCAGGGCCGCGTCACGCTGGACACGCATCCGGGCGGGCATTTCATCCCGCATGGCTGGATCGGCTGGCAGTTGGATGAGCTGGCCGGACGAGCGCCGGTCTATCCCTGACCCGTTTGACAGCCCCCTACATCCGGGGTCATCTGCGCAGGCCATCTGACCAAGGAGCCTTGCCCGATGAAACCCCTGCTGGTGACCGCCGCGATCCTGACCGCAACCTCTGCCCTGGCGCGCGACGCCTATCCGCCTGTTGATGTGTTGGTGCAAACGGACAAGTCCGTGATCGGAGAGCCACTGGAATACCCGGACGGGACGCCGCAGATCACCATGGCCATCATCACCATGCAGCCGGGTCAGGTGACCGGTAGTCACCGGCATAATGCTCCGCTGATGGCCTATGTGCTGGAAGGGGAAATCACTGTCGATTACGGCGCGGCGGGGGTAAAGACCTACAAAACCGGTGATGCCTTTGTCGAAGCGTTCCGATCCCCGCATGTGGGGGCGAATACAGGCGAAAACATCGCGCGGATTTTGGCGGTGTTTGCCGGATCGGATAGCGTCGCCAACACAGTTGCCGAACAGTAGGTGATCATGTGGCACACGGCCTCTTTCCCCTTGTCTGAATATCCGTTACACGCGGGCTGACCCAAGATTATGCGGAATACGACCGATGAAATTCACCCTTTCCTGGCTCAAGGATCACCTGGACACTGACGCGTCGGTCGATGAGATCGCCGAAACGCTGACCGATCTGGGGCTCGAAGTCGAAGAGATCGTCAATCCGGCGGACCGACTGGCGGGCTTTACGCTGGGAAAAGTGACCCATGCCGAACAGCACCCTGATGCCGACAAGCTGCGGGTCTGTACGGTTGCGACGGATGAGGGTGATCTGCAGATCATCTGCGGCGCGCCCAATGCGCGCGAAGGTATCACTGTCGTGGTCTGCAAACCGGGCATGTATATTCCGGGCCTGGACATCACCATCAGCGTCGGCAAGATCCGCGGTGTCGAGAGCTTTGGCATGATGGCCTCGGAGCGCGAGCTGGAGCTGTCGGAAGAGCATGACGGCATCATCGAGCTGCCCTCGGGTGAGGTCGGCGATCAGTTCGTTGACTGGCTGGCCGAGAATGATCCCGCAAAGGTCGATCCGATGATCGAGATTGCGATCACCCCGAACCGTCCCGATGCGCTGGGCGTCGCCGGGATCGCGCGCGATCTGGCGGCACGCGGGGTCGGCACGCTGAAAGAGCGCGACTATGTGCCGGTGCCGGGCGATTTCGTCAGCCCGATCAAGGTGACGATTGATGATGACACGCTGGACGGAGCACCTCATTTCACCGGGCGTCTGATCAAGGGTGTCAAGAACGGCCCCAGCCCGCAGTGGCTGCAGGATCAGTTGAAGGCGATCGGCCTGCGTCCGATCTCGGCCTTGGTGGATATCACCAACTATATGACCTTCGACCAGAACCGTCCGCTGCATGTCTTTGATGCGGACAAGGTTCAGGGCAACCTGCGCGTACATAGGGCCAAGGGCGGCGAAAAGCTGGTGGCGTTGGACGAAAAGGAATACACGCTGCAACCGGGCATGATGGTGATTTCGGACGACAACGGCCCGGAATCCATTGCAGGGATCATGGGCGGCGAAGAAACCGGCTGTACCGAGGGTACCGTGAACGTCTTCCTCGAAAGCGCGTTCTGGGATCATGTGCAAATTGCACTGACAGGCCGGGCATTGAAAATCAACTCGGATGCGCGGTACCGATTCGAGCGCGGCGTCGACCCGGAATACACGCTGGAAGGATTGGAACATGCAACGCAGATGATCCTGGATATCTGCGGTGGCGAGGTCTCTAAAGTGGTTGAGGCAGGCAAAGCACCAAACCACGCGCGATCCTACAAGTTGGACTCGGCCCGGGTGCAATCGCTGGTCGGGATGGTCATTCCCGAAAGCGAGCAGCGCCAGACCCTGACCCGTCTGGGTTTCCGCCTTGAAGGCGAGATGGCCCATGTCCCCAGCTGGCGCCCCGATGTCATGGGCGAGGCTGATCTGGTGGAAGAGGTCGCACGAATTGCCTCCCTGACCAAGCTTCAGGGCAAGCCGCTGCCGAGGGTCACTGATGGCATTCCGAAACCGGTTATGACAGCCACTCAGCGCCGCCAGTCGATGGCGCGCCGCACCTGTGCCGCATTGGGTTATAACGAATGCGTCAGCTATACCTTCATTGATCAGACATCCGCAGCGCTGTTTGGCGGTGGCGATGAAGCGACGCAGTTGGAAAACCCGATTTCGTCCGAGATGAGCCATATGCGCCCCGATCTGCTGCCGGGGCTGTTGCAAGCGGCGGCCCGCAATCAGGCGCGCGGCTATGCGGATGTGGCGCTGTTTGAAGTTGGCCCAGTTTTTCACGACGGCGAGCCAGGCGATCAGAAAATCCAGATTACCGGCCTGCTGGTCGGTCGCGACGGCCCCAAGGATGTGCATAGCGCCACACGCCCGGCGGATGTGTTCGACGCCAAGGCAGATGCCGAGGCCGTTTTGGCCGCCATCGGCGCACCCGCCAAGGTTCAGATCCTACGCGAGGGCGACGCCTGGTGGCATCCGGGTCGGCACGGCAAAATTTGTCTGGGTCCGAAAAAGGTACTGGGCGTTTTCGGCGAGTTGCATCCGCGTGTGTTGCAGGCGATGGACATCAAGGGCCCGGCGGTGGCTTTCACTATCTGGCCGGATGAGGTGCCTCTGCCGCGTAAATCCGGGGCGACCCGCGCGGCGCTGGAACTGCGCGATCTGCAGGCGGTCGAGCGTGACTTTGCCTTTGTCGTCGATGAAGGCGTCGAGGCACTGACGCTGGTGAATGCCGCTGCCGGGGCCGACAAGGCGCTGATCGAAGATGTGCGCGTCTTTGATGAATTCATTGGCGGCAGCCTGGGTGAGGGCAAGAAATCTCTGGCCATCACCGTTCGGCTGCAGCCGACAGATGCGACGCTGAAGGAAAAAGATATCGAAGCGGTGGCTGAAAAGATCATCGCCAAGGTGTCCAAGGCAACAGGCGGCGTTTTGCGCGGCTAACGCCATAGTAATCCAAATGCAAAGCGCGCCCTTCGGCGCGCTTTTCTCGTTTCTCAGACGCCAGTGTTGCCGTGCTGCAACGTCCCTGCGTCCTGAAAATCCAGGGGTTGAGTGGAATCACCCCCTGGCCGTAAGCCCAGCCCCCTGATGCAATCACAATCCGGAGTCGGCCCAATGCCAGATCCCAGCCTCGCAAAAGCAATGCCCAAACCCTGATTGCCCGCCAACTGACCGGCGGGCCTGTTTCCCGTTGGAGAGTTGTCATGAAACGCCAAGACATCTCGATTATCCGGCAGATTCTGCCGGAAGAGATGCCATTCTACTATTATACCGACCGGCAAAGCCCCTGGTTGCTGTGCCAGTCGATGGAGGCCGAAATGTCGGTTTCGGATCTAAAGCAATCGGGGCTGTCCTGTTTGCTGGCGCGTCCTTTGCTGAAACCCATGATCGCGCGGTGCGGCGGGGTTTTGCGGCGGCACGATGTGCTGGCCGTGGCCCATGCGGATCGCGCCGTGCGTCTGAAGGGGCTAAGCCCTGCGGCGTTCCATGGTTTAGAAGCGGTCTATCAGTCCGAATGGCTGGATTTCTGCCTGAGCTTTGAGCGCTGGTCTGGTGAACAAACCACGCGCAAGGCGCATAATCTTGTGGTGCAGTTGGGCTTCCCGACCGAGCATGCCGAGCTGTTGTGGAAATTCGAACAGCGCGCGGCGGTGGGTGCGTTCCAAAGCTGTTGGCACCCGGTACGCACGCATGGCCGTCCGACTCTGGCCTGGTGCCGCTTGGATATAGATTTAACAAGTGGCTATTGTCTGATCGAAGAAATTCAGTCCGACTGGTTGCGCTTTGTCGGCCATGCCCGGCGTCGACTGCAATGCCGGGCGCCCCGGTCGCGTGAGTTGCGTTTGACGCGTGAATACGAGCAGGCGCTGCAGCAGAAATACGCGAAAATATGGGCCGAGGTCATGATGTTGGCAGTGTTGGTGCTGCTGCGCGACGAATTCGCCATTCGCGAAGTCTGGATGCACCAGCCAGAACCGGGCGCGCAGCTGAAAGGGATCACCTGGGGGCGGTTGCCGCCTCGGTCGATCTATACCCGTTTGCCCCGCAGTTTCGGGTTCGAGCCAACATCCGAGATGCCGGGGTTTCTGGGAAGCAAGCAGCGCAGCGCGGCCCGTAGGGCAGTTCCCAACGGGCAGCCGGTGTTTTGGCGGTTAGCTTTCTGAGCCCCCCCTTGGGTCAGGTCCATTTTGTCTTTAGGGTCGCCAATAAAATCAAAGGAGAAATCAATGGGCCTGAACGTCTACCTGTCCGGAGAGATACACACCGACTGGCGCGAGCAGATCATTGACGGGGCGAAAGGGTTGGACATTTCGTTCAACAGCCCTGTCACGGTTCACGAAGCCAGCGACGATTGCGGCGTTGTAATTTTGGGGTCCGAGCCAAACAAGTATTGGCATGACCACAAGGGTGCGATGGTCAATGCGATCCGAACCCGAAAGGGCATTTCAGACGCGGATGTCGTGGTCGTCCGCTTTGGCGATCAATACAAGCAATGGAACGCAGCCTTTGACGCGGGATATGCGGCGGCTTTGGGCAAGTCGATCATCGTAGTGCACGGGCCAGATCATCAGCACGCGTTGAAAGAGGTTGATGCAGCCGCCCTGGCTGTTGCTGAACATCCCTCGCAGGTGGTGGATGTGCTGCGGTATGTTCTGACGGGTAAGCTTCCAAGCTAAATGGATGGGGTGAGGTATTGCCTCACCCCACGCGTGTTAACCCGGGGAAGGAATCTGCAGCCCGCGCTGAACGGCGGGACGCGCAAGAAACCGATCAAGATAAGGTTGGAGATTTGCGTACTCATCCCAGCCAACAATGTCTCGGGCACCATAAAAATCCAACCCGCGCAGCCAGGGGACGATTGCAATGTCGGCGATCGAGTAATCCCCGGAGATCCATTCCTGGCCATCAAGTTGATTGTTCACGACATTCAAAAGCCGCTTTGCCTCGTTGAGATAACGCTCACGGGGGCGCGGATCTTCGATCTCTTTCCCGGCGAATTTGTGGAAAAAGCCAAGTTGCCCAAGCATGGGACCAATTCCACCCATCTGGAACATGAGCCATTGGGTAATGCGATGTCTGTCGCTTTGTGTCTGGCCCATGAATTTCCCTGACTTCTCGGCCAGATACAACAGGATCGCACCGCTTTCGAACAGGCCCAGGGGATGTCCATCAGGACCGTTCGGGTCAATGATTGCAGGGATTTTGTTGTTTGGGTTCAGCGACAGGAACTCGGAGCTTTTGACATCCGCATCCGCAAGCGTGACCAGATGCGCCTCGTAGGGCAGGCCGGTTTCCTCAAGCATGATCGAGGCTTTGACGCCATTAGGCGTCGGATAAGAATAGAGCTGAATGACCGAAGGGTCTTTGGCGGGCCATTTGTCTGTAATGGAATAAGACGCAAAATGTGTCATGGGGTCTCCTGAATAAGCCGATTGGGGAAAAATAGTCACGATTTCCCATAAAAACATACATTTTATAGTGCAATTAGCGCACAGTTGCCGTGCGTTTAGGCGCATAAAAATGACAACAGGGAAAGAGGGAAGTTATGTTCCAGGAGTTCAAGACATTCATTGCCAAAGGCAATGTTATGGATATGGCGGTGGGTATCATCATTGGAGCCGCATTTACCGCAATTGTTACGTCGCTTGTTGGCGATCTGATCAATCCATTGATTGGTCTGTTCACGGGTGGGGTTGATTTCACCAACAACTACTCCGTTCTGGCCGGTGATGTCGCCGAAGGGGCGAGCTTGGAAGCGGCGCGGGAAACCGGTGCTTCTGTTTTTGCATATGGTGCGTTCATCATGGCGTTCATCAACTTTCTGATCATCGCCTGGGTGGTTTTCATGCTGGTCAAAATGGTGAACCGAGTCAAAGAGGCGGCAGAAGAGGAAGCACCGGCGGAAGAAGAAGCGCCAGCCGGGCCAAGCGAGCTGGACATCCTGATGGAAATCCGCGACGCACTGAAAAAGTGACTCCTGCAGTTACGGCAGAAGAGGAGCCCACCAGATAGGTGGGATTCAATTAACGATCTGAAAGCAGAAGGAAACCCGAATTGGAGCAGACGATGGAAATGGCAAATCAAGCCATGGATATGGCAAACGGCTATGTGCCAATCTTGATGAGTGCGGGCAAGGCTCTGATTGTTCTGATATTGGGCTGGATTGCGGCAGGTATGGTCGCTGGGGTTGTTCGCCGCCGTATCAACAAAACGCCCCATATTGATCCGACGCTGGGCAATTTTGCCGCCAGCATGATCAAATGGGTCATTCTGGCCATGGTAATTGTGGCTGTTCTGGGCATCTTCGGGATCGAAGCAACCAGTATCGTTGCCATTTTGGGCGCTGCTTCGCTGGCCATAGGCCTGGCGCTGCAGGGTACACTTAGTGATCTGGCGGCAGGCGTGATGTTGGTTGTCTTCCGGCCGTATAAGCTTGGTCAATATGTCGACATCGGCGGAACAGCCGGAACTGTCAAAGATCTGAATCTGTTCACGACCGAACTCGTGACCCCCGACAATGTGCAGATCATTGTACCCAATGGCCAGGCTTGGGGGTCAGTTATCACCAACTACTCGGCACACGAGACGCGTCGTGTAGATTTGGTGTTTGGTATCGACTATGGCGATAGCGCGGATGAGGCGATGAAAATCATTCTGGACCTCGCAATGGCTGACGGGCGCATCCACGGCGATCCCGAGCCCTGGGTGCGGGTCACAAATCTGGGGGACAGCTCGGTCGATCTGACGGCGCGCTTGTGGTGTGCCGCTGTCGATTATTGGGATGTCAAATTTGAAATGACCAAAGCAGTCAAAGAAGCGTTTGATGCAAAAGGCGTTTCGATTCCATACCCGCATTCGGTCGAGATCCAGAAACAGGGATGATGCTCCCGCCCGTCGCTCGGGCATTGAAATACCCTCCTCCGGTTGGGTCCGGCGCCGCGCTAATCGCGCGGCGTCGTTGTTTTTGGTGCCCCGTTCAACGCTGTGAACAGGTCACGCCGCTTCGAAGAGGCGGCGCTATGCCCAACGCTGCAAACGCCCTCGGAGAGGGCGCTTCAGGGGTTGGAGGCGTCCGTCAGGATTTGATGACGACGTTGGGGGATACCACGTCAATCCCAAGCGCTTTGCCAACCGCATAATAGGTGAGTTGGCCGGCGTGAACGTTCAAGCCAGCCAGCAGGTGCGGATCATCCTGACAGGCCTGTTTCCATCCTTTATCCGCCAGTGCCAGCATGAACGGCATTGTGGCGTTGCCCAGTGCTATTGTTGACGTTCTTGCAACCGCGCCGGGCATGTTGGCCACGCAGTAATGCATGACGCCGTCAACTTCATAGATAGGGTCCGCATGGGTTGTGGCCTTTGAGGTTTCAAAACAGCCGCCCTGGTCGATGGCAACATCCACCAGAACCGCGCCGGGTTTCATGGTGGACAGCTGCGTGCGCGTCACCAGTTTCGGCGCTGCCGCACCCGGGATCAGCACAGCGCCAATCACCATGTCGGCGGTCTGGATCAGCTCCGCGGTCGCACCTGCAGTTGAATACTGGTTCTTGAACTGACCGCCGAACACGTCGTCCAGATAACGCAGCCGGGGCAGGGACCGGTCCAGTACCGTCACATCCGCGCCCATTCCTGCGGCGATCTTGGCGGCATGGGTGCCGACGACGCCCCCACCGATAACCACAACTTTTGCTGGACCAACGCCGGGGACGCCACCCATCAGCACTCCGCGGCCGCCATTGGCCTTTTGCAGCGTCCAAGATCCGACCTGTGGTGCCAGACGGCCCGCAACCTCGGACATGGGTGCAAGCAGGGGCAGACCTCCATTTGCATCGGTCACTGTCTCATAGGCGATAGCCGTACAGCCCGATTCCAGCAGGTCATTGGTCTGATCCGGATCCGGGGCCAGATGCAGGTAGGTGAACAAAAGCTGCCCTTCACGCAGCATCTTGCGTTCGCCCGCCTGGGGTTCTTTGACTTTGACAATCATATCTGCGGTGGCAAAAACTTCTTCTGCACTGTCCACGATGCGGGCACCTGCGGCGACGTAATCATCGTTATCAAACCCGGCGCCAATGCCAGCTCCGTTTTCGATTATCACGTCATGGCCACGAGACACCGCCTCTTGTGCGGCGTTGGGCGTCATGCCGACACGGAATTCCTGCGGCTTGATTTCTTTGGGGCAACCGATTTTCATTAGGTCTCTCCGTTCCTAAACTGCCTAAATAATGGGCGGTTTCGGGTGCAATTTCTGTGAAACTCTGCCCGCATTCCGGCTTTTCTTCGGGAAAATCTTCGCTACAATGGGTAAAACCCGCAAAGGAATTGCGTGGATGAGCCTTGATACGACAGATAGAAAGATTCTGGCCGCCTTGCAGCGGAATGGTCGTATGTCGAATGCCGAATTGTCCGAGCAGGTGAATTTGTCGCCTTCGGCCTGCCACAGGCGGGTACAGAGGCTTGAGGCCGATGGCTATATCCGCAACTACGTTGCCTTGTTGGACGCGCGCAAGATGAATGTGCCAACAACGGTGTTTGTCGAGATCACCTTGCAGGGCCAGGCCGAGGAAGTACTGGAGGCTTTTGAGAAAGCCGTTGCGCGGATCCCGGATGTTTTGGAATGCCACCTGATGGCAGGAACTGCGGACTACATCCTGAAGGTCGTTGCCGAAAACACCGAGGATTTCGCCCGCATCCACCGCCAATATCTGTCTCGACTTCCAGGCGTGGCGCAGATGCAAAGTTCATTCGCGCTTCGGACTGTGTTCAAGACGACGGCGTTGCCGGTTTAACCTAGGCTGGGCCGGGATAGGTGAAAATCACCAGATGCGCCGCGTTAAAGGCGAAATGCATCAGAACCGGAACCCAAAGACGTCCTGTCGCGTAATATCCCAGGCCACATGCCGCGCCAAGAAGGGCTGCAAAGAAAACCAATGCAGGTCCACCTGCAAAATGTGCAAGCCCGAAAAGCAGGCTGGCCGCAGCAATCCCCGCAGCAGCCCCCAGGCGTTTGGAAAGTGCTGATTGCAGATAGCCACGGAAAAAGACCTCTTCCGTGAGGCAGGTCAGAAACAGGTTGGAAAGTGCAAAGATCATCCACCAATGGGGAAGGGTGAACTCTGGCCGGATGGCACCAACTGAGAGGCCCAGTAGAAACAGGGCCGGCAATGCGACCAGCCCGACCGCCAGCGGCGATTTGCGTATATACGCTACCCCATCATTCATGCGTGGCCACGCCAGAAGGACGGCGAACAGGATCAGAGGCTTGTCCAGGTTCAGGTACATTGTGAAATCGGTGCTGCCCGGACCGGAATGAACCCGGTCCAGTACCAGAAGGTTATGAAAGCCCGGAACCAGATGTGCGCCCATGGCCAAGCACCACAGGATCAAGGCGATATGTCCAACAAAGGAAAACGCACCGTTCAAACCGCGTAGCATCAACGCCCCGGCAAGACCTGCTGACGAAATAGCTGCGGCAAAGGGCGTGACCAGACCCAAGGTCAGGGCAATCAGGCCAAAACAGGTCAGCAGAACGATCCCCAAAGACCATTTCCCCGAAACAGCGCATATCTGCGCGGCGATCAGGATAAACCAGGGCCAAACAACCGGCAGAACAGATATGAAATGCGCCACGGCCCCTCTCTGAAATGACCTGTGCTTTGATGCCCTCAGAACACTCGGGCTGGCAAGTCGTGTTAACAGGTTTCATACAAACTGAAGTAGGAGTGGCTCTGGCGATTGAATGATCCAGCCGAGCGGAAATGCCAAGTTTCCGAATTCCTAGGGCAGTGATCTTGCTGACCCCGGCAGATAAGCTTAGAAAAAGGCTTTCATCTACCTCTGTGATGACATCAGGCGGTTACACGCGCCTGATAGGGTCCTGACCCGACAATTGATAAGGAGCAGACCTTGACCGACGAGTTTAACCATGCACCAAAAGACTGGCTCGAAGCCGAGTTGGAAGACGCGCTGGACGAAGATTTTGAGATCGAATTCAGCGAGCCCATGCTGTCGGTGGAAGTGCGGAAGATCTACAAGGATCAGCATCCCGACATGCTGGATCGCAAGGTCTATTTCCGTAACTTGCTGCGACTTCAGGCTGAACTGATCAAGGTGCAGGACTGGGTGCAACATACCGGTGCCAAGGTCTGTATCTTGTTTGAAGGCCGGGACAGTGCTGGCAAGGGTGGGGTGATTAAGCGGATTACGCAGCGTCTGAATCCGCGTGTTGCCCGGGTGGTAGCTCTGCCGGCGCCCAGTCGTCGTGAGCAGAGCCAGTGGTATTTCCAGCGTTACGTTCCGCATCTGCCCGCCGCCGGTGAGATCGTTCTGTTCGATCGGTCCTGGTATAACCGTGCCGGGGTCGAAAGGGTGATGGGGTTTGCCAGCAAAGATCAGGTTGATCAGTTCTTTCAGGACGTTCCCGAATTCGAACGGATGTTGGTTCGATCCGGGATCATCTTGCTGAAATACTGGTTCTCGATCACGGATGAGGAACAGCAGCTGCGATTCCTTATGCGGATTCACGATCCTATGAAACAGTGGAAACTGTCCCCCATGGATCTGGAATCCCGTATCCGCTGGGAGGCCTATACCAAAGCCAAAGAGGACATGCTGTTCCGTACCAACATCCGAGAGGCGCCCTGGTACATCGTCGAAGGCAACGACAAAAAGCGTGAGCGCCTGAACTGTATTGAGCATCTTCTGACCAAGATCCCCTATACGGATGTACCGCAGGAAAAAGTCGACCTCCCGGATCGCAAATATAATCCGGAATACGAACGGCGTGTTTTGCCGGACGAGCTGTACGTGCCCAAGATTTACTGATCACGATAAACGCCCCCGGATTCCGGGGGCGTGGCTTTAGTTTTCGCTTGTCCGGCCTTCAGAACACAAAGTCGTCTCTTGCCAGGTCTGATAACAAGGTATCTTCTAGTGTCAGGGTGTGGCCGTTACCGGCATCGATGATGACGTCATTTCCGGATTGCGAAATGTGGTTCTTCATCAGATCGTTATACCCAACGATAGACTTGGCCTGCCGGAGGTTGACGATATCCTCGTCAGTGAAATCCGTTACAGTATCCGCGCCCTTGGTGAAGTAGAATTGATCCACTCCGGTGCCACCGGTCATGACATCTGCGCCATTGCCGCCAATCAGTTTGTCGTTGCCCGCGCCGCCGACAAGAATGTCGTTGCCTCCTCCGCCTTTAAGCACATCTTTTCCGCCGCCACCGTCCAGCTGGTCAATGCCATAGCCGCCTTTCAGAAGGTCTTTGCCATCCCCCCCATTCAGGTCGTCATTATCAGCTCCGCCAACCAGAGTGTCATTTCCGCCTTCGCCGTTCAGGGTGTCGTCGCCGGAGCGGCCAAGCAGCTTATCTCGGCCGCCGCCACCAACCAGGGTATCATCACCGCCGCGCCCATCCAAAAGGCCAGACTGTCCGGATTTCAAAACGAACCAGTCATCCGCAGCAGTGCCGATCTTGCCAGCCCTGACGTCCAACTGCCCCGAGGGCGGTGGAGGTGTGGAACCACCGGAACCACCCGAACTGCTGGTATCAAGCTGCAAAGGCGCAGAAGTCCGTGCAAAGTTCTGGGTCACCATGATGGCGTTCCAGCCGTCATAGTTTCCGACCTCAATCCCAATTCCGATAACGGTCACGTTGGCGTCCAGAATATTCGCGCGATGGCCGGAACTGTTCATCAGGCTGTTGTGCAGATCCTGAACGTCATCCGACAGCCCCGGCGCACCGCGGACACTCTGCCATGCGATGTTTTCAGTTGCACGCCAGCTTCCGGAGAATTCGAAGCCTGCATCTTCCATTCTGTCCGATGGTCGCGAACCTCCGGCGCCGGTATGGCTGAACTTATCGACGTTCAGCATCCACTCGCTGTGATCTTCCGCCGCTGCGTTCAGCCGAAGCTCAAGCTTGACCGGTTGTAAGCCCGCCTTCGCCCGCTCTGCATTGATCAATGCGAGCATCTGCCGTTCTAGATCGCTGGCCGTTGACATGATTCTGCCTCCAATAGATTGCGTTATTTTGGCGGGACATTAGTGGCGAGATCTTGGCGACGAGAAGACACAATCGTGCCGCTCGCGGTTGGTGGGCAGATCGCCACCGGAAGTTGAATCTGAGTTCGCGATTTATCGCGCATTGACGCTGGGTTGCGTCAGCCAGTCGCGAAAAAGCGCGCAACGTCACCCTGAAAACGACAAACCCCCGGGCGATGCCTCGGGGGTCGTCAAATAGTGTCATCCAAAACTGGACGAGGAAGGTGCTTAGAGCAAACCTTCGCGCTGTGCTTTCTTACGTGCCAGTTTACGGGCACGGCGGATCGCTTCAGCTTTCTCGCGCGCTTTTTTCTCGGACGGTTTCTCGAAATGTTGCTTAAGCTTCATCTCGCGGAACACGCCTTCGCGCTGCAGCTTTTTCTTCAGGGCACGAAGCGCCTGATCGACGTTATTGTCGCGAACACTAACCTGCATGTGGTTGTCACCACCTTTCTAGATAGAGTTGCAAGGAAATTGCAGGAATTGGCCGTATAGCAAAGCGCCTCTATCTTGTCTAGTACTGGTCCTGATAACCGGAGAACCGCCATGACCACCACCTATGAAGACGCCAAGCAGCAGCTTTTGGATGCGATGCTGACACATGTTCCCTTCGATGGCTGGTCGGAAACCAGCTTTCGCGCGGCGATTGAAGAATGTGGAATGGATGACGTTCTGGTGCGGGCGATTTGTCCGCGTGGTGCCGTTGACCTGGCGTTGGCATTTCATGCGCGCGGGGACGCGGTGATGGCAGGTCGCCTTAAAACTGAGGATTTGGGCGATATCAAATTCCGTGACCGGATCGCTGCTGCCGTCCGGTTCCGGCTGCAGGCCGTGCCGGATAAGGAACTCGTGCGCCGGGGTATGACCATGTTTTCGCTGCCAAGCCACGCGGCTGATGGCGCAAGGGCAGTATGGCAAACCTGTGATCTGATCTGGGACACGCTGGGGGATACCTCGGAAGATGTGAACTGGTACACCAAGCGGGCGACATTGTCGGGGGTCTATTCCTCGACCCTGTTGTTCTGGTTGGGGGACGATTCGCCCGGGAATCAGAAAACGTGGGAGTTTCTGGACCGTCGTATCGACAATGTCATGCAGTTCGAAAAGCTTAAGGGGCAGGTGAGGGACAATCCTCTGTTCAGACCGTTTCTTGCTGTTCCGAATTGGCTGGCCGGGCAGGTGAAGGCTCCGACTAAAACCCACGGCACGCTTCCCGGATTCCTGACACCGCGCAAGTAGTCCTCTTGCTACTGGGCCTTGACGTTTCAGCCTGCTAGGCATTGGCCAAAGGAGATCTACCCATGACTCAGATGATGCGCGCCGTTGAAATCACCGAACCCGGCGGTCCGGATGTTCTGCAACTGACAGAACGCCCGATGCCCCAAGCTTTGGCCGGTCAAGTGGTCCTCAAAGTCGCCTATGCGGGGGTGAACCGCCCGGATGCTCTGCAGCGCGCCGGTGCCTATAATCCACCTCCGGGTGCCAGTGATCTGCCGGGTCTTGAGGCCGCGGGTGAGGTCGTGGCCGTCGGGACGGGGGTCGAAGACCTATCCGTTGGCGATCAGGTCTGTGCTTTGCTGCCGGGCGGCGGCTATGCCGAATATGTGGCCACACCTGCGGCACATTGTTTGCCGGTGCCAGCGGGGATGGGCCTGAAAGAAGCCGCCTGCCTGCCCGAGACCTTCTTTACCGTCTGGTCCAACGTCTTTATGCGCGGCAGCCTGAAGGCCGGTGAGCGGTTTCTGGTGCATGGTGGTTCCAGTGGTATCGGCACAACGGCGATTCAGCTGGCGAACGCCTTTGGAGCGCGGGTTTTTGCTACTGCAGGCTCGGCTGAAAAATGTGAGGCCTGTGAAAAGCTGGGTGCCGAACAGGCGATCAACTACCGTGACGCGGATTTCGTAGCCGCGATGCGGGCCGAGGGCGGGGCGAATCTGATACTGGACATGGTGGGCGGCGACTATATCCCACGCAACGTCAAGGCGCTGGCCGAGGATGGGCGGCTGGTGCAGATAGCCTTCCTTCAGGGGCCCGTGGTCGAGCTGAATTTTGCGCTTATGATGGTCAAACGGCTGACCTTGACTGGCAGTACCCTGCGCCCGCAAAGCGATCTGGCCAAGGCAAAAATCGCTTCGGATCTGCACGAAGCAGTCTGGCCATTGCTCGAGGCGGGAAAAGTTGCCCCTGTCATGGATAGTGAGTTTGATCTGGCTGATGCGGCGGCGGCCCATGCCCGCATGGAAAGCTCTGGCCATATTGGCAAGATTGTTCTGAAAGTTGCGGGATAAAGCTGTGTTTCAGGCCACAGCGCGCCGATAGAGATGCCAGGTGGCGTGGCCCAGTACCGGCATCACGACGATCAGGCCCAGCAACATCGGGATCGCTCCGATGACCAGCAGCGCGGCAACGATGAATCCCCAGCCCAGGATGACGCCCGGATTGTGACGCAACACCCGTACGGATGTCACCACGGCGACCGGAACGCCCACTTTGCGGTCCAGCAGCAGCGGAAAGCTGACGACGCTGATTGCCAGGGCGACGAGGGCAAACAGAAACCCAACAGCGTTCCCGAACAAGATCATGGTCCATCCAGCGGCGGTGGTGAACACTTGGGTTAGAAGGGCACCCAGCGACGCGGGCAGGTCAGGGCCGAGTGTCTGAACATAGATGCTCTGCGCGACCATCAGCCAGACCAGAAACAGCATGACCATGTAAAACGCCAAAGCCAGAATTGCACCCAGGGAAGGGGACCGGAACACGCCAAACGCATCCAGCCATCCAGCCTCGCCACCTTGTTCTCGTTTGCGGCTGATTTCGTACAGGCCAAGGGCGGCTACCGGACCCACAAGCGCAAAACCACCAACCAGCGGTGCCAGCAGTGGAACCATGTTTGTGTTCAGCCCAATTCCGAACATCAGAAAACCTGCGATCGGATAGATGAGCACCACGAATATCGCATCGGCCCTTGTATCCAGAAAATCGCTGTATCCTGCCCTCAGGCAGGCCCAAAGATCATCCATCGTCAGCGTACGAACCACTGGCAGGTGTCGTGTATCCGCGCTGCCGATATGGCTGATATTTTCAGCTAGGTGATCCCCGGTTGCACCTATGTTCCGTGCCGCCCAGGTGATCGGATTGCCAATCGTTTTGTCCATTGCCGTCCCCTCCTGCATTGCGATGTTGCGCAGCGGGGTCAATCCGGCGACTTGTTGCTTTTGGCCGGACCAGCCAGCAACGCCTTAGGCATAGTATAGCACAAATTTTCGCGTTTGGGTTGCGCCTCGCGTAATCGTGTCGATTGCCCTGCGTCACAGGCATGTTAGCTTGTCCTGAGGCTAGAGGAGGACAACATGCAGAAAACGGCACGAACCGTCGTCATCCATGAACACGGCGGCCCCGAGGTTCTGAAGATCGAAGATCGCCCACTTGGTGAACCCGGCCCCGGTGAGGTTCGTATTCGTCATCATGCCTGCGGGCTGAATTTCATTGATGTATATCAGCGCACTGGGCTGTATCCGCTGGATCTGCCTCAGGCTTTGGGCATGGAGGCCGCTGGCGTGATCGAAGCCGTCGGGGAAGGTGTAACGCATCTGGAACCCGGGCAGCGCGCGGCCTATGCTGCCTCTCCGCCCGGAGCCTATTGCGAGGCACGGGTCATGCCCGCCGCACAGGTGTGCCCGCTTCCGGATGGAATTTCTTTTGATGCGGCGGCCGCGATGATGCTCAAGGGGATGACAGTCGAATATCTGTTTCATCGCACCACACCGCTGAAACGCGGGGATACCGTGCTGTTTCATGCAGCTGCCGGGGGTGTTGGCTTGATTGCCTGCCAATGGGCCAAATCCGAGGGGATCACGTTGATCGGTACTGCCGGAACCGATGAAAAATGCAGTTTGGCGCAGTTCAATGGTGCCGCGCATTGCATCAATTACCGGACCGAGAACTTTGCCGAGCGCGTCGCGCAGATCACCAAGGGCAAAGGCGTAGACGCGGTGATGGATTCCATCGGGTCGGACACGTTTGACGGATCGCTCGACAGCCTGAAACCGCTTGGCATGATGATCTCGTTCGGCAATGCCTCTGGCCCGGTGCCTCTGATCGACATTGGCATTCTGGCCAAGAAAGGATCGCTCAAGATAACGCGGCCAACGCTCTTCACACATATTTCGGACCACGCGGTCTGTCAGGCCATGGCGCGGCGCCTGTTCAACAAGGTCGAAGGCGGCGAGGTCAAAATCCACATTGATCAGAGGTTCCCGCTGGATCAGCTGGCCGAGGCCCATCGCGCACTTGAGGCGCGCCAAACCACAGGCAGCACTGTTCTTGAGCTGTAAATGAAAGGAACCCGGCGTTTGTGCCGGGTTCCGTCACTGTTTTCTTAGAACCGGTAGGTGGCGCGGGCCTGGATTGTGGTCGCGTCCACATCAATTCCGGTCGAATCGAAATCGTTGAATTCGTGATACAGGATTTCGCCTCCAACGCTGACATTGGGGGCGACAATTTGTTCATACCCAGCGCCGATGAACCAACCATCGTCACTGCCAAGATTGTCCGTACTCGCCTCGGCATAGCCCCCGATACCATATAGCAGCCCCACCGGAGTCACTTTGTATCCGGCGCGTGCTTTCAGGCGCCAAACGTCTTCGACCTCGACGCCGGGGGTCAGTTCAATGCTGGTCCAGTCATAGTCAAAACCGCCACCGACAACCCAATCCCCCAGATCATAATCATATCCCAACACGATACCGCCAATCGCGCCATCACCGTCGACGCCCGAAACATTGGTGTCGATATCGGCATAGCCGACCTGAAGGCCGCCGTAAAAGCCCGTCCAGTTGCCCGAGGATTGCGCCGAGGCGCCTCCGGCCGCAATAGAGGCGATAAAGGCCGCAATAAAAAATCTACCTGTCATTCTGTTAACCTTTCTTTCGAATTGGTCTTCAGCAAACCTGTGCTGCTCATTTGTACGTGGTATTGCCAGGGCCCGGTCTGACGACCGGATCGCTGTTTTTTGACTGTTTCCGTACCTGATCTCTGTGCCGCCGCTTCGGGGCACTGGCCCACGTTTTTTGGGCTCGTTCCTGCTTGAACAACTAGGGTGAAAAATGGCGGTTTCAAATGGTAATCGGCGGCAGGGTGAACTGCCGCCGATCCGGTGTTTTTCTTGGGCGGATTATTGCGCCTGCAATTCCGAAGGGCTCTTGTCGGCGATATCTTTCCAGTTGGTGTCGGCGCGCTCGTTAAAGCCGGGGATGTCGCCTTCCCAACGTTCCTGAATATCTGCGGACAGATTCAGGTACAGCTTGTTGTCGACGATTCTCCAGTAGTTCGGGTCGCCGTCAAACTTGAAGCCCATCGCGGTGCCGAATGCGCAATAGCCACCATATGCAGGCAGGTAGGCATCGGGGTTTTCTTCAAACGCGACTTTGTTTTCTTCCGAGGCAAAGCGGTACAAGGCTTCGTTGTGCAGCGCAGTGATGCGGTAATCGCCCTTGGTGGCTTCGCCAGCGGTGAAGTAAGCGACCGGGTCATAGCCCTGCAGCGCCAGACCGGTCGAACTTGCGTTCAGTTCGACGCCTGCAGCCAGGGTTGAGCTTGCGATGGCAACAGACAGCGCGACGCCGCCGATAAGGGATTTGATCTTGTTCATTGTTTTCACCTTTCGTGAATCGGACTGCCGGGGGATTCCGTAATTGAGTCTGGGCAACCCTGATTGTTTTGTTCCGTGCGGTCGGTAATTGGCCGCCACGACCCCGAAGTGGGCAGCGTATTGATCACGTTCAAAACAACTAAAGGTGATTGTGTGCTGGCAAACGGATCCTGTGCGTTTCCGCTCAGGATCCTTGGGTGCGCGTACCAGCAAGGATTAGGGTTCAACCCGGAACCGGCGGGGTTCCAGCCAGCCGATGACCGGCTTGCGACTTGCGGCATATCCCGCAACCGAACGTTCCAGCCGATCCGCAAGAACGGGCAACCGGCTGACAGGAACCTTCGGGAACAGATGATGTTCGCCGTGGTAGAACATCAGATAGGCCAGCCGCGCCAGCACCCCGCGCTGACTGCGCGCGGCAACGCCACTGTTATGCGTGCCCTGATGGGTTATCCAGACCGCAAACAGGGCGGCAAGGCATTGGGCTGTGCTCATCGCAGCCACGTGCAGCAGCAAGGTTTGCGATCCGCTCAGCACAGCAGCGGCGATCACGGCAAGCACCAGCCCCCAGTCGATCAGGATGCGGCGACGGGCCTTGACGTTGGCGACCCGCCAGGCCGCACGGTTGATGTCGAAGGGAAACCGGGGTCCGTATACCAAGACCTGCGCCAGGGTCATGTGCCCGCAATTCCCCTCGCAATCGCCCGGACCCATGGCGTGTTTGTGATGCAGCAGGTGGCATTGGCAGAAAGCGTGATTAGAACCCAACATAAGCGCGCTGAGCACATGCATCACCAAGGAATCCTGCCGCCGCGACAGCCCGAGATTGCCATGGATCGCTTCGTGGTTCAGGCGCAGGGCGCACAGAAAGAACAGAAAGCTGGCCATAGCACCAAGTGGCCAGAGGGCAGTGCTGTAGAGCGTCAGAGACAGCAGCAGCCAGGGCAGCGGCAGCATCAGTTCCTTGATCTTGTCCCAGCGGTTCAGGGGAACCAGGTCGGCCCATTGGATGCCTTTCGGGGCGCGTTCGGGCGGGCGTTTGGGCTGGATCATGTCATGCTCCTTCTTACATCATATTCTGAGATTTCTGTATCGAGAGAAATTTGGAGGCAAAATTTTTAGGGCGACTTGTCTCCTTGTCCCTTTGGCAGCAGCCGGGCGATGCGTCCGCCAAGTTTGACGATTGCCAGTTGAACGCGGCGAGGTAGACGGTTCACATCGACATACCAGTCGTCGAACATTTGCATGGTCTCTAGCGTCTCATCAATCCGCTGGCGCACTTTGGGCGAGGTGCCGTCATTCTGAGCCTCTTGGGCAACGATACGCAGCGCGGCCAGAGTGGGCGCATATTCACGTTCGCGGCGGCCTTCAACCACAGCTTTGGTCAGGTCAAACATGTCCCGGATCGAATGAAAGTGATCGCGCCGGTCACCCAGGTTTCGGCTGGCTTTGATCAGCTTCCAGCCTTGCAGTTCCTTCAGCCCGGTCGAGACGTTCGAGCGGGCCAGCCCGAGCGTTTCACAGATCTCATCTGCAGTCATCGGTTCGGGCGAGATGTGCAATAGCGCGTGGATTTGCGCGACCGAGCGGCTCACACCCCACTTGGTACCCATTTCCCCCCAATGGAGGATAAAGCCGCGCATGGATTCAGTAAGGTGCATGATTGTATCCAGTAATTTCTGTAATGACAGAAATTACAGATGGAAATGATTCGATCAAGAGCCAATTAACTCAGGCGGATATCAGGTCTTGGACCCGATCCTGGGTTCGGTGCCAGCTTTGATGCGCGAGATATTGGCGGCATGGCGCCAGTACACAAGCAATGTCAGGACGATTCCCAGAATAAACGTCGACCCGTCACTCAAAACCATGACCCAGGTTGTAGACAGGGACGCTGCTGCAAGGGCCCCAAGCGACGAAATCCGCCAGATGGCAGCGGCCACCAGCCAAGTTATGCAGCAGGCAATGCCCACGCCCCAGTCAAGCGCTAGCCAGAGGCCCAGAAAGGTCGCGACACCCTTGCCACCTTTGAAGCCCAACCAAACTGGAAAACAGTGGCCCAGAAACGCGGCCAATGCGGCGACCTGTACGGCGTCTTCTCCGGCCATGGCACGGGCGAGCAAGACGGCAGCGGCCCCTTTACCGGCGTCAAAGATCAGAGTCAGCGCGGCGGCGGCCTTGTTACCGGTGCGAAGTACATTGGTCGCCCCAATATTGCCCGACCCGATATCGCGCAGATTTCCCAGTCCCATCACCTTGGCGATGATCATGCCAAAGGGGATCGACCCCATCAGGTATCCAATCGCGGCCCAGAGGATCAGCTGGGTCATCGTACTGTCGATCAGGGGCATCAGGGTCTCCGGTATACTTCTTGGCCTGCCACAAAGGTTGCGGTGACCTTACCTTGCATCCTCTGGCCGTCAAATGGCGTATTCTGCGATTTGGATCTAAGCGTGAACCGGTCCAGCACAAAGGGCACATCCGGGTCGAACAGAACCAGGTCGGCCGGCGCGCCCTCAGACAAGCGACCGCTGTCCAGACCCAGTCGTTTAGCTGGGTTCAGAGCCATCGCGCGGAACAGAGTCGGCAAGTCCAGTTGATCAGAATGGTACAGGCGCAAAGCCGCAGGCAGCAAAGTCTCCAGCGCCACTGCGCCCGAGGCCGCCTCTTCAAACGGGAGGCGTTTGCTTTCTTCGTCCTGTGGCGTGTGCATGGAACTGATCGTGTCGATCAGACCTGCCCGCACCGCTTCGATGACAGCCTGCCGGTCATCTTCCGACCGCAGCGGAGGTTTGACCTTGAAGAAGGTGCGATAGTCGGCCACGTCCAGCTCATTCAGCGTCAGATGGTGGATCGAGGTGCCAGCAGTGATGTCCAGCCCGTTCCGCTTGGCCCGTTCCAGCGCGGGCAGGGCGCGGGCGGTGGTAATCTGATCGGCGTGATAGGTCGCACCGGTCATTTCCAGCAACGCAATGTCGCGGTCCAGCCCCATACGCTCGGCCATTGGGGAAACGGCGGGCAATCCGCGCAAGGCGGCGAATTTGCCGCTGGTGGCGGCGGCGCCAGCGCTCAGCCCCGGTTCCTGCGGGTGGGCGATCACCAGCGCACCGCAGGATTTCGCATAGGTCAGCGCGCGGGTGAACACTTTGGTATCTGCAATGACATGATCACAGTCGGTAAAGGCGACGGCACCGGCATCCAGCAGAAATCCGATCTCGGTCATCTCGCGCCCCTCGCGCCCTTTGGTCAGGGCCGCCATGGGCAGCACGTTGACCGGGGCATCCGCCTGTGCGCGCCGGGTCGCAAATTCTAGCGTTTCCGGCGTGTCCACGGCGGGTAAGGTATCGGGGCGCGTCACGATCGTGGTCACACCCCCTGCCGCCGCCGCCAGGCCTGCGGATTTATAGCTTTCCTTGTGCCGCTCGCCCGGCTCGCAAACCTTGACGCCGAGATCGACTATGCCCGGTGCCAGGCAATGCCCGCCGCAGTCGATGACCTGCGCGTCAATCGACGGGGCCGCACCTTCGCCCTTGGCCACGATACGGCCATCAGCCACATGCACCCATCCCGGTGCGTCCGCGCCAGTTTCGGGGTTGATCAGGCGGGCGTTGGTGAAGATCAGATTGCTCATGCCATGGCCCTTTCAATAGCGGTTTTGGTAGCAGCAGGATCTGCCTGATACTTGATCAGGTGCTTGTCCCCGCCTTTTGTGACGATTTGAACAAAGCTACCCATGGTTTTGACAGCCTCGATCTGGTTCAGCGCCACTTTGCGCGGGCCAGGGCCGGTCAGAGTAGTGTCTGTCATTTCCCATGCGGCCGTCAGCTCTTCTGAGGCCAGATACCACGCACGAATGCCGATTGCAGCAAGGCCCGCTGGTGCGCCGGTCCACACATAGGGATTACCGATCAGCCAAAGGATGATCATGGCCCCTGCCATAGCCGCGGCTGCCATCCACGTGCTGGTGCGGATATAGGCCCCTTTGTCGGGTGGGAAAGTCACAGGATCAGCCATAGGGCACCTCCGATAACCAGAAGGAACAGCAGCACCAGAACCGCAGAGCCCATGCGACGCGGTCTGTCATTTTGCGGTGCGGATTGCGGCGCCGAATACGGTTTCGCGCTTTCCGTCTCAATCCGGCCACCTGCCCAGCTTGTTGCTTCTTCGGTGTAGAGGCCGATCAGGCGCAGCCTGCGGTCGGGGCGCAAAGCGGCTGCACGACCGCGAAATGCGGCGCTGCGGACCACCAGAACCCAGCCGTCAATCGCATCCAGCGCTGTGTGGTCCAGCTGATCTGCGGACACGTCGCAGCCCTCGGTCAGATAGCCATAGAGGCCAAGGTCTTCGAGGTCCGAGACGGGAAAGACGTCAACCTGTTCGGGATCCAGCCCCGCTACCCCTAGAATCTGATCGGCGGCTCCGGGTTCGCGCAGAAACTTGGCCTCTTCCGGGCGCATGTCGAGTGCGAACAGGCGGATAACGCCGTGTTCATGGGATGCGACGGCCAGATCGCTCATGCGGCCTCGCGCAGATTGCGGGCCAGCAGTTCCATCGCAGCCATGCGGACGGCGACACCCATCTCAACCTGCTCCTGAATGACCGAGCGGTTGATATCATCGGCTAGCGTTCCGTCAATCTCGACCCCGCGGTTCATTGGGCCGGGATGCATTACAATGGCATCGGGTTTGGCCTGCGCCAGTTTGGCGGCATCCAGCCCGTAGCGATGATAGTATTCACGTTCCGAGGGGATGAACCCGCCATCCATCCGCTCTCTCTGAAGGCGCAGCATCATCACGACATCGACGTCTTGAAGGCCTTCGTTCATATCGTCATAGATCTCGGCTCCAAACTCGGCAAATTGGCTGGGGACCAGCGTTGGCGGGCCGATCAGGCGAATGCGGTTTTCCATCTTGCCGAGCAGGATCAAGTTCGACCGCGCCACGCGGGAATGGGCGACGTCGCCGCAGATCGCGATGTTCAACCGGTGCAGGCGACCCTTGGCGCGGCGAATGGTCAACGCATCCAGCAGCGCCTGTGTCGGGTGCTCATGCCGCCCGTCGCCTGCGTTCAGTACGGCGCAATTCACCTTCTGCGCCAACAGATCAACCGCGCCGGAATGCGGGTGCCGCACCACCAGAAGGTCGGGATGCATTGCGTTCAGCGTCATCGCCGTGTCGATCAGCGTCTCACCCTTTTTGATCGAGCTGGCCTGCATTGCCATATTCATCACATCCGCACCCAGCCGCTTGCCTGCCAGTTCGAAACTGGCCTGAGTACGGGTCGAGTTCTCAAAGAACATGTTGATTTGCGTCAGCCCCGCCAGCACATCCGAGTGCTTGTTCGGTTGCCGGTTCATCTCGACATAGGTCTCGGCCAGATCAAGAATGGCGGTAATATCGGATTGGGACAGGTGCTCGATGCCAAGAAGGTGACGATGGGCGAAACGCATGGGCGGACTCCTGTCTGACAATCGGCCCGCTTATAGAAAGCCGCGCCGCGCAAGGCAACCTTGGGATCAAGGCGTTAGGGCAGTTTCTCGCACCCGCCTTCGGGCAAGCACAGTTCGCCGGGTTTGCACCATTTGCCATAGCCGCAGTCGATCGCCTTAACCGGCACACATCCTTGATGGTTCGAACATTTGAATCCGGGGCGGCATTGTGATCCGGTTTTCTCGCACAAGAACCAACCGGGCTGCGCGCATCCTCCGCCTGGCAGGCAGGATGATCCGGCCGCACAGGTCAAGCCGTCGTCACAGGTGATGGGGCTGCCGCTGGTGGCTGAATCCGGGTCGAATTCGGGGGTGTTTCGCTGGCATTCCCCGCGCGCGTTGCAAAAGCTATCGCCGGGGCAGTCCAGACGCGTGGTGCATGCGTTGGCTCCTTTGGGTGCGCAGCGCAACCCGCCGGCCACGCAGCGCTCGAACGGGCCGCAGCTGCGGCCGCCGCCGCAATAGGTGCCGCCCAGCGGGATGCAATGATTGTCGAAACTACATCTTTGCCCACCGGAACAGCACCGACTGCCACAGGCGAACTGCCCCGCCCGGCACTGATCGTTTCTGTCAAACAACTGCGCCGAGACAGGCCCGCTGACCAAGGCCAGTAGCGCCCAAATTGAAAGGAATCGAAACAGGATCAGCATGATTGCCCCAATGGTCAGTGCGACCGAGCGCGCAATCAAGGCCAATTCGCTTTCCCTCGGTCAAAAGGAGGTTAGATTGAGTGTCATGGAATCGGCTTTGGACTTTCACACAGCGCGGGCTCTGCTGGATTGGCAGATTGAACTGGGCGCGACGGATGCGATCGGGGATGCCCCGGTGGACCGCTACACGTTGCCCGACACTGCGCCCAAATCCAAAAAGCCCACAGCGGTACAAACGGCGCCGGAAAAGCCCAAGCCGGTCGATGCGTTGGCGATTGCCGATTCAGTTGCCAAGACTGCTGGATCGCTTGACCAGTTGCGCGCTGCGATGGATGCGTTTGATCATTGCGAGTTGAAACGTGGCGCGCGCCAGTTGGTGTTTGCCGACGGGACGCCGGGTGCGCGGGTGATGATTATAGGCGAAGCTCCGGGCCGGGATGAAGATCGCGAGGGCAAGCCCTTTGTTGGCCGGGCCGGGCAGTTGCTGGACAGGATGTTGTCCGCGATTGAGCTGAACCGTGCCGAAAACGTCTATATCACCAATGTTCTGCCCTGGCGGCCCCCGCAGAACCGGGATCCCAAGCCCGAAGAGATCGGCATGATGAAGCCGTTTCTGGAGCGCCACGTCGCATTGGCCAAGCCCGAGGTTCTGGTCGTGATGGGCAATATCAGCTGTCAGGCGGTGCTGGGCAAACGCGGTATAACTCGGTTGCGCGGCCAGTGGGATCAGGCTTGGGGGCTGCCGGTCATCCCGATGTTTCACCCTGCTTACTTGCTGCGGCAACAGCCAATGAAACGGCAGGCCTGGGCAGATCTGTTGGAGTTGAAGGCCCGGTTGGAGGGCAAGTGATGCGCATCCTGGCCTTTTCCGACCTGCATATGGCGCGCAGCCGGGCGGTCGAATTGGTTGCCGCCAGCGCCGAGGCGGATCTGGTGATCGGTGCTGGTGATTTCTGCAATATGCGGCAAGGGCTGGATCAGGCGATGGAGATGCTTGCAGGCATTTCGGCCCCTCTGGTCCTAACCCCCGGCAATGCCGAAAGCGTCCAAGAGCTGACAGCGGCTGTGCCCGAAGGTGTCCACGTGCTGCACGGCACCGGGATGACTGTGGACGGGGTGCGCCTGTTTGGTCTGGGATATGGTGTGCCCGTGACGCCTTTTGGCGGTTGGTCCTGCGATCTGACCGAGGCCGAGGCCGCCGAGTTGCTGGATCGGTGCGACGCTGCCGATATTCTGATTACGCATTCTCCGCCCAAAGGGCATGGCGATGTCACGTCAATGGGCGGCGCCGTCGGTTCGGTCGCGGTGCGCGACGCGATCGAGCGGGTGCAGCCGCAGCTTTCTCTGCATGGCCATATCCATGACAGCTGGGGGTATCGCGGGGCAATCGGGCGCACCCAGGTGGCCAATCTGGGGCCCAGACCAAATTGGTTTGAGCTGCATTGATGATCGAAACTGTGACCCTTCTGGCGTTTATCCCGGCTGCGCTCGCTCTGAACCTCACACCCGGAGCTGATATGATGTTCTGCTTTGGGCAGGGCCTGCGCAAAGGCGCACGGCCCGCGCTTGCGGCCAGCGCCGGTATTTCTGCAGGGTCGATGGTGCATGTCCTGCTGGCTGGGCTTGGGTTTGGCGCGGTGGTATCGACGCTGCCCTGGCTGTTTGATGTGATCCGTTGGTTGGGGGTGGCCTATCTGCTGTATCTTGCCTGGCGTTCGATCCAAAACGGTGCCGTGCCGGCCGAGGCACCGGCACATAGCGGGAAACTTGCGTTTCGTGATGGGCTGCTGGTCAATCTCACCAATCCAAAGGTCATCCTGTTCGTGCTGGCCTTCATCCCGCAATTTGTGGACCCGACCTTGGGGCCAATCTTGCCGCAGTTCCTGACCCTTGGCCTCATCATCGCGGTGGGCGGCTTTGTGGTGAACGGGATGGTCGGCATGTTTGCCGGTGGCACGGGCCGAGTCTTGGTCTCGAACCCGCGTGCGTCGCGTTTCATGGGCTGGGTGACCGGAGGGATTTTTACGGCGCTCGCCATTCGGCTTGCGATTATGGAAAGGGCCTGACGTCATATGTCACGCATCGACGAAAGCAAAGAATTCATTCCAGTTCGGATCGCCGTCCTCACTGTCTCGGATACGCGGACGCTGCCCGAGGACAGATCGGGACAGACTTTGGTGGATCGGATTCAGGCGGCGGGCCATTGGGTCGCGGACCGCAAGATCCTTCCGGATGAGCGCGCCCAGATTGCAGAACAGCTGCGCGTGTGGATCGCAGATCCTGAAATAGATGCCGTCATCTCGACCGGGGGTACCGGCCTGACAGGGCGCGACGTTACAGTCGAGGCGCATCGGGATGTCTACGAGAAGGAAATCGACGCATTCGGCACGGTTTTTACAATCCTGTCGATGCAAAAGATCGGCACCTCTGCCGTCCAGTCGCGCGCCACAGGTGGCGTCGCCGGGGGCACCTATCTGTTTGCATTGCCCGGCAGCCCCGGTGCCTGCAAGGATGCCTGGGATGGAATATTGCTAAAACAGTTCGATTATCGTCACCGGCCCTGCAATTTCGTGGAAATTATGCCCAGATTGGACGAACATCTGCGACGGAAGTAAGATGGTTACACGTTCAAATGTGTATTACCGCTTTGTGGCTTGGCATTTTTCGGGGCAAAGCTACCTTCTGAAATGCCAGCCTGATGCGAACGGGGTGATAGTAAATGCGCTTTCTGAGGCAGAGCCTTGCCGGAGTTTTCCTGACGTCCTTGACGTTGGCACTCTTGTTTGTGGCGGTTCAGATGATCGCGGGTGCAGTGCAGGATGTTCTGACGCGCGAGGATGCCGCTCCGCAGGCGCGGGAGCGGATTTTTGCGGTTACTGTCCGGCATGCCGAAGTGGAAACCGTAACGCCTTATCTTGAAGCATTTGGTGAGGTGCAAAGCCGACGCCGCCTGGAACTGCGTGCAGCGCTTGGTGGCCGTGTGATAACCTTGTCCGAAGATTTCGAAGATGGCGGTGCTGTCACTGCAGGAGAGGTTCTGGTCGAGCTTGATCCGGCGGATGCACAATCGGCGCTGGACCGCGCCAAGTCGGACCTGCTGGATGCTCAGTTTGAGGAACGCGATGCCGAACGGTCGCTGCTGCTGGCGCAGGATGAGCTGAACTCGGCCGAGGCGCAGGCCGAATTGCGGGGCCGTGCCCTACAGCGTCAAAAAGACTTGAAAAGCCGGGGAGTAGGCGCGGCGGCATCCGTGGAAGAGGCGGAACTGGCCGAGGCATCGGCACAGCAATCTGTTTTGGCCCGGAGGATCGCGCTGGCACAGGCGGAATCGCGCGTCGATCAGGCGACGACGTTGCTGTCGCGTGCCCGTATCGCACTGGCCGCCGCCGAACGTGATTTGGAAGACATGACCATCCATGCCCGGTTCGGGGGCACATTGACCGACGTAACTTTGGTCGAGGGTCGCCTGGTGTCAGCCAACGAAAAACTGGCCGAATTGGTTGATCCTAAAGCACTTGAGGTGGCCTTTCGCGTCTCGACCGCGCAATTCGTGCGCCTGCTGGATGCTGAAGGGGATCTGATCAATTCCCCGGTCACTGTATCGCTAGAGGTCACAGGAGCAGATCTTGCGGCACAGGGCCGCATAAGCCGCGATAGCGGCTCGGCCGGAGAAGGGCAAACCGGTCGCCTGCTTTATGCCTTGCTCGAGGATACTTCGGGATTCAAGCCCGGTGATTTCGTGACAGTCTCGGTTCAGGAACAGCCGCTTGAGAACGTGGTGCGCCTGCCGTCCTCGGTTCTGGATTCAGCAGGGACGGTTCTGATTCTGGGCAAGGATGACCGGCTTGAGGTTCTACCAGTGCAGTTAATCCGCCGTCAGGGTGATGAGGTGCTGCTGCGCGGGCGGGGGTTGGAAAGTCGCGAGGTTGTCATTGGTCGAACGCCTCTGCTTGGGGCCGGTGTCCGGGTCAGACCGCTGCGGGATGAGGCCAATGCAGGGGGCCAGATGGATATGGTCGAGCTGTCCGAGGAACAGCGTGCCCAGCTGGTGGCGCAGGTCGAAGCCAGTGATGCATTGCCTCAAGATGTCAAAGCCCGCGTGCTGGGCCAACTGGGCGAAGCCAAGGTTCCCGCGTCGTTGGTGCGCAGCATCGAAAACCGAGCCGGAGGTTAGGCGCGATGATGCGCGAAATTCCCGGCGCGGCTGGGGGGATACTCAGCTATTTCACGCGCCACAGGACGGTCGCCAACCTGCTGCTGCTAGTTATGCTGGTGCTGGGCGCGGCTGCCATCCCGAATATGCGGGCGCAGTTCTTTCCCGATGTGATCCTTGAACGGGTGGATGTCAGCGTTAGCTGGGATGGAGCTGGCCCTGAAGATGTCGATAATGGCATCGTTCAGTTGTTGGAGCCGGCCCTTCTGGCCGTTGAAGGCGTGTCCAGCACCTCTTCGACTTCGCGCGAGGGCACAGCCCAGATCCGGATGGAGTTCGAGCCGAACTGGGATATGTCTCGCGCGGTCGAAGAGGTCAGAACAGCGGTCGACAGTGTCACCAACCTGCCAGACGACGCTGATGAGCCGACCATCCGACGCGGTGCCTGGCGCGATCGCGTCACGGATGTTGTCGTCACCGGCCCTGTCGATCCTGAACAGCTGGCCAAGTTCACCGATGAGCTGATCAACCGTTTGTTCGCTGTTGGCGTGACCCGCACCACGATCCGGGGCCTCGCCGCGCCGCGCGTTGTAGTCGAGGTGCCCACAGCACAGCTGATCGCCAACGACATCACCCTATCCGAGATCGCCTTAGCCATCGCTGCCGAGGTCAACGCCAATCCGGCAGGGGATGTGACAGGGGCCAATGCGCGCATTCGCACGGGCACCGAAAAGCGCAGCCCGGAAGAGATCGAAGGGATTACGCTGCGCAATTTCACCGATGGCTCAAAGCTGTTGATCGGTGATGTGGCGCAGATCCGGATCGAGGGGGTTACCCGAAACCGCAGCTATTTTGTTGGCAAGAACCCGGCAATGTCCGTCCGTGTGGACCGGTCAAATCTGGGGGACGCGATTGAAATTCAACACACGGTCGAAGATGTCGTCTCGCAGATGCAAGCCAGCCTGCCCGAGGGCGTAAAGGCCGAGCTGATCCGGACACGGGCGCAAGCGATCACCGACCGGCTGGATATTCTGGTCGATAACGGGTTGGTTGGGCTGGGTCTTGTGGTCTGCCTGCTGTTTCTGTTTCTGAATGCGCGGATTGCCTTTTGGGTTGCCGCGGGTATCCCGGTGGCAATGTCGGCGGCGATTGCGTTCATGTATATTGGCGGCCTGTCGATCAACATGGTGTCGTTGTTCGGCTTGATTATCACTCTGGGTATCGTCGTGGATGACGCCATCGTTGTGGGTGAACATGCCGATTTTCGCGCGCGACGGCTGGGTGAGCCACCAATGGTGGCCGCCGAACGCGCCGCACGTCGCATGGCGATGCCGGTCTTTGCTGCGACGCTGACCACGGTTATTGCCTTTTTTGGCCTGACTGCGATTGGTGGCCGTTTCGGAGAGTTAATCCGCGACATCCCCTTCACGGTGATAGCGGTGTTGATCGCCTCGCTGATCGAGTGCTTTCTAATCCTGCCCAACCATATGGCCCACGCGATTGCGCACTCTGCCAAGGAACATTGGTATGATCTGCCGAACCGTGTGGTTAACAAGGGGTTTCGCTGGGTGCGCGATACGCTGTTCCGACCGCTGATCGCCTGGGTAATCTGGGCACGCTATGTGGTGGTGTCGGCGATGATCGTCATTCTGGCCAGCCAGATTTCCCTGTTCATCCGCGGGGACGTGAACTGGCGGTTCTTCAATGCGCCCGAGCGTGGATCAGTTACAGGCAATTTTATCATGGCCGAGGGCGCAAGCCGCGCGGATACGTTGGCCATGATGCACCAACTACAGGCCTCGGTAGAAGCGCTTGGCCAACGCTATGAAGAGCGGCACGGGCGCAACCCCATTGATTACGTGCTGGCCGAGATCGGGGGATCCGCGGGCCGTGCACTTTCGGCAGCGGATGGCAAGGAAACGGATTTGCTGGGCGGGATTTCGATCGAGTTGATAGATGCCGACCTGCGCCCCTATTCGAGCTTCGAGTTTGTCGGAGAGTTGCAGGAAATGGCGCCAAGCCATCCCAAACTTGAGCTGCTCAGCTTCAGGGGCTGGCGGTCTGGTCCGGGAGGAGATGCGATTGACGTGCAGCTCTACGGCGCCGATGTGAACACGCTTAAAACGGCTTCCGAGGACTTGCAGGTCGCGCTTTCGAAATACCCTGAGGTTTCAGCGCTGGAAGATAATCTGGCCTATGACAAGGAAGAGTACATTTTGGATCTGACCGCGCAGGGGCAGGCGCTGGGCTTTCGGATCGAAACATTGGGCCGGGTGCTGCGGGACCGTCTAAACGGGATCGAGGCCGCGACCTTCCCGGATGGCCCGCGCAGTGCCGAGATCCGGGTTGAATTGCCTGAAGGGGAATTGACCGCCGATTTCCTGGAACGCACACTGATGCGCACGCCCGATGGAGTCTATGTCCCGTTGGCCGATATCGTTTCGGTTCAGCGTAAATCCGGATTCTCGACCGTGCGGCGTGAAAACGGGCTGCGGGTGATTTCGGTCTATGGCGATATCTCCGAGGATGATCCAACACGCGCGGCCGAGATCGCCCGTGCGATGAGCGAGGAAATTCTGCCCAATATCGCAGCCACACGTCAGGTCGAGTGGACCATGGCAGGTCTGAGCGAGCAGGAAGAAGAGTTTCTGTCCGAAGCCCGTACCGGTCTGATCCTGTGCCTGACGGGCATCTATCTGGTGCTGGCCTGGGTCTTTGCCAGTTGGACCCGACCATTGGTGGTGATGGCGATCATTCCGTTTGGTTTGGTCGGAACCATTTGGGGTCATTATATCTGGGAGGTTCCGCTCAGCATGTTCACGGTCGTTGGCCTGCTTGGGATGACCGGAATCATCATCAACGACTCGATTGTTCTGGTGACGACGATTGACGAGTATCAGCAGACTCGTGGGCTGATGCCCTCCATCGTCGAGGGGACATCGGACAGATTGCGGCCAGTAATGCTGACGACGCTGACCACGGTTCTGGGCCTGACCCCACTGTTGTACGAAGGATCGCAGCAGGCACAGTTCCTCAAACCGACTGTGATCACGCTGGTCTATGGGTTGGCGTTTGGGATGGTACTGGTATTGCTACTCGTTCCTGCCCTGCTGGGGATCCTGAACGATCTGTCGCGGCCAATGACGGCCATGCGTCGCGCAATTCGGGCGCCGGATCGTGTGGTGCAGGGGGCGCTTGTTGTCACCGGGTTTGCCTTGATGCTCTGGTTTGCGTTGACGATGATCTGGCCTGCGGTGACCGGGTCTCCACCGGGCCTTGTTTCGGGGCTTTATGCCGGGCCAGAGGGCCCCTCAATCCTGCGGATGGGGTTTGGAGCTTTTACTGCCGGCGCCACGGTGATTCTGGTGGTGAGCATTGTTTTGTCGGGCCTGTTGTACGCCCGTCTCAAAGGACGCACCGCCTAGCCCTGACGTAGTGCGGTTTCCAACAGGTTTGTGACCCGGTCACTCATGGGCAGTGCGCCTTGTCGGATCAAGTCCAGTGGAAACCAGCGCGCATCCATGGCGTCATCCCCCGCAACCGGCTGTCCGGTCTGATACTGGCAAGCCACGCCGACCAACAGGTAATGAGACAGAACCGCGCCATGAGCGTCGCGGCGCAACAGGTCCAGATTGTCCAGATACCGCAACGGCTCGGCAATCACCGAGGTTTCTTCGCGCAGTTCCCGCTGTGCTGCCTGCAGGACGGTTTCGCCCCATTCCACATGGCCGCCGGGAAAGCCCCATAGCCCCTTATCCGGTTGCTTGCTGCGCTGAACCAGAAGGACTTGCCTGTCATGAATGACGACCGCAAGTGCGCCAATTTTCGGAAATTGCGCCATGGGATCAGCCTGCGCTGCACCCGAGAATGTCCACCGCGTGATTGGCCCCAAGAACAGTGATCCGGATCTTTGACCGATCCAGCGCAAAAGGACCACCAGATGCGCTGATAACCTCGGATGTGGCGACCAGAGTACTGCCCTGCCGCTTGGCGTCGGTCTGCGAAGCCCACAGCTCGGGGTTGCCGGGCTCGATCACGGCAACCTCGCGGCCACCGGCGGAAGGCATGGTGACGCGTGCCTCGATCTGCATTCCGTCAGATGTCGGGGTCAGGTGGCAACGTGAGTTCGCTACCTGGGCCTCTTTGGCGGAATATGGACGCTTGGCCAGCGCCGCGGCAATCGTCGGGTTGCGCTCTGCCTCAGCGTTCAGGATGTGATCGAACCCCAGACGTTCTGGTATGCAGACGTCTTTGCAGACCCCCAAGTCCACCGTGCCTTTCAGCCGGACCGGTTTTGTCGGATTCTTCGGCAAAATTTCGACAGGGAGGACCATTTGATTTTGGTATCCAATCGACTGCAGGCCATTCTGATCAAAGACATCCGGCGCGGGCCATGTGATCGACACGCTGCCGACATTGGTTGATCTTTTCCAGTCGAACTGTGGCGGAATACCCGCATCGCCCGGCGCCCGCCAATAGGTCTTCCAGCCGTCCTGCAGGGTCACCCGCAGCGCCCCAAGATAGGCTCCATTTGCTGTGCGCCCGCCGTCCAGGATATCCAATTCGGCCACTGAGCCGACCACTTGTGCAGATGCCGGACCAATCGCGCCAACGGTCACGGCAAGGGCGGCTGCCAGAAATGTCTTGTGAATGTTCATACCCTATAAATGCGTGGTCTCGAGGCGAATTCCAAGTCACGTTCGGGTCACTCGAATGAAATCTAGCGAAATCGCCGCTCGTCCCTTGCCAATACCGGGACTGCGGGGGCATTGTTGATGGGAGCTCAGCAAGAGATGTCGTCTTATGGATCTGACCGGTAAACTGTTGATTGCGATGCCTGGGATGGGCGATCCGCGTTTCGATCATTCGGTTGTCTATATTTGCAGCCATGGCGACGATGGCGCGATGGGTCTGATCATCAACAAACCTTCGGATTTACGCATAAAGACGCTGCTGGGTCAGTTGAATATCGCTTGCCGTATCCCGATCGTGGGTGAGCGTCTGGTGCATTTCGGCGGCCCGGTCGAGATGTCGCGCGGATTCGTCCTGCACAGCGCCGATTATGACGCGAACCTCCATTCCCTGCAGATTTCGGGCGATTTCAGCATGACTGCAACGTTGGACGTGCTTGAAGACCTGGCCTCGGGGCAAGGGCCGCTGAATTCTATGCTGACGCTAGGGTATTCAGGCTGGGGACCCGGGCAGCTTGAGGATGAGATCGCGATGAACGGATGGCTCACAACCGAGGCGGATTCGAAGCTGGTGTTCGATGTCCCCGATGATCAGAAATGGGAGGCGGCGCTGGCAACGCTGGGTGTCGATCCTCTGACTTTGTCGGCCAGCGCAGGGCGCGCCTGATCAACTGTCACGTGGCGCTGCGGCCCGGCGCAACCGGTCGTTGATAGCGGCACCCAATCCGTGGTCCGGAATAGGGGACACGGCAATCGGGCGTCCGGTGCTGTTGAGCTTGTGCAAAGCCGCAAACAGATTGGCCGCCGCCTCGGTCAGGTTGCCATCAGCGGACAGGTTCAGGTCGCATTCGACCGGCCCAAATCCCAAGAGAATCTCGTCACCATATGTAGTCTGCGCGTGCAACCGGACCGCCTCGTCCGGCGCGTAATGCGACAGCATCTGTCCGGGTGCTGTTAGCGTGTCGCCGGATTGGTGTAGATGCAATGCCGAGCCGAGAGCTGCTTCGATCTGGTCCAAAGCCACCCCGCCGGGGCGTAGCAGTGCAGGTTCTCCAGCGAGGCCGACAATGGTGGATTCCAGCCCGACACCACAGGGACCGTCATCCAGAATGGCAGCGATGCGCCCGTCCAGACCGGCGCGGACATGCGCGGCTGTTGTCGGGCTGATCTGTCCCGAAGGGTTGGCCGAGGGCGCAGCGACCGGCCCGTCGAACATCTCGAGAATAGCCCGGGCAGAAGGATGCGCAGGGACCCGAACCGCCAATGTATCCAGCCCGGCAGTGACAAGCGACGATACACCGTGCCCTTCCCGCAGCGGCAGAACCAGAGTCAGCGGGCCGGGCCAGAACGCCTGTGCCAACGCCTCGGCCTGATCTGACCATTCAACAAACTTGCGCGCGGACTCTACCGATGCGACATGCGCAATCAGAGGGTTGAAACTGGGTCGGCCCTTGGCGGCATAGATGCTGGCGACAGCCTCTCCGTTGCGGGCATCCCCACCCAGCCCATAGACCGTTTCAGTCGGGAAAGCGACCAGCTGTCCCTGCCTCAAAAGATCCGCAGCCTGAGCAATTCCCGCCGGGTCGGCTGACAGTTCGAGTGTACCGTTAGAGATCATTGTGAGTGACGCCGCGTTTTGATTGCTTGTAGCATAAGGATGGGTACGTAATCGTTCAAACCCAGATGAATAACGGCGAGTCAGCGGATTTCCAACCCCGGCGTCGCGGACCGTTTAAGACAGCCCCGAGGTAATATTATGCCCTATCGCGCACCAGTTGCAGATTACGAATTTCTGTTCCGTCATGCGGTTGATTTTGATCGTATTGCAGCGACCGACAAGTTCGCGGAAGCAAGCGAAGACGTCGTAAGCGCGATCCTGACCGAGGCTGGAAAACTCTGCGAAGAGGTTATGGCGCCGCTTCAGCGAAACGGAGACCTAGAGCCCGCGCGTCTGGAAAACGGCGTGTTGCGTACCTCGCCAGGATTTAGCGACGGTTGGAACGCTATTGCGGAGGGGGGCTGGATCGGCATGAGCGCCGATCCCGAGTATGGCGGTATGGGGCTGCCGATGACCTTGACCACTGCCGTCAACGAGATGATGTCTGCGGCCTGCCTGTCACTGCAACTGGCGCCGCTCATGACGCAGGGCCAGATCGAAGCACTGGAGCACCACGCAAGTGATGAGCTGAAGAACCTGTACCTGCCCAAAATGATCGCTGGTGAATGGTCGGGCACGATGAACCTGACCGAGCCACAGGCCGGATCGGATGTGGGTGCGCTGACGTCGAAGGCAGAACCGAATGGAGATGGCACCTATTCGGTGTCTGGTCAGAAGATCTTCATTTCCTGGGGTGACAACGATTTTGCTGAAAACGTGTGCCATCTGGTATTGGCACGCCTGCCCGATGCAGTTCCCGGAACCAAGGGAATATCGCTGTTTCTGGTGCCCAAATACTTGCCGGACGAGAATGGCAATCCGGGTGTGGCAAATGACCTGAAAGTGGTTTCGCTCGAGCACAAGATGGGCCTGCATGGTTCGCCAACTTGCGTGATGCAGTATGATGGCGCCAAAGGTTGGCTTGTGGGTAAGGAACATGGCGGAATGGCTGCGATGTTCACCATGATGAACAACGCGCGACTGGGCGTCGGCGGACAAGGTATCGGTGCCGCCGAAGGCGCCTATCAGCAGGCCCTAGAATATGCGCTTGAGCGGAAGCAAGGCAAGACACCTTCGGGCACAATCCTCGATCACGCCGATGTACGCCGGATGCTAATGAGTATGCGTGCGGATACTTTTGCTGCGCGCGCGATCATGCTTGCAAACGCAGCCGCGATTGATATGGCCAATGCAACAGGCGACGCGGACTGGGTTTCGCGCGCGGCCTTGTTGACGCCGATAAACAAGGCCTTCGGTACCGAAACCGGTATGCGGGTTTCGGAAGAAGGCGTGCAGGTCCATGGCGGCATGGGCTTTATCGAGGAGACCGGCGCGGCACAGTTCTATCGCGACGTCCGTGTGACCGCGATTTACGAGGGCACCAACGGCATTCAGGCCATGGACCTTGTCGCACGCAAGATGATGGATGGCGGTGAAGCGGCGTCCCGTTTGCTGGACGAAATCGAGGATCACGCCGAACGTGCGCGTGGGTCGATGCCGGAACTGGCGGGTCCTGTCTGGGAGGCCACGGAAAGCCTGCGTGAAACGACCGAGTGGCTGATATCGCAGTCCGACATGAACACGCGATTTGCCGGCGCCGTGCCCTATCTGAAGGCATTCGCCCGCGTTCTGGGCGGTCACTATCACCTCAAGGCGGCCCTGGCCGAGCCAAACGGCACCCGTTTCAAGCTGGCACGCTTTTATATCAATGCGTTGTTGCCTGAGTTTTCGGGGCTTTTGGTTCAGGCGCAGAACGGTGCAGATGACGTCTTTGCTCTCAGCGCCGAGGAAATGGTAGCTGCCTGATGGACGGTGATACACATTTGACGATCCGCTATCCTTGGCCCGAGGCTCCGGCCCTGGGCGAGGCCGTTGAAATTGCCGAAGGCGTGCTTTGGATTCGGTTGCCGCTGCCTATGGCGCTGGATCACGTCAATATCTATGCGCTGGATGATGGCGACGGATGGACGGTGATCGACACTGGCATGTCCTCGAACAAGACGCGCCGTATTTGGGCGGACCTGATGGCGGGACCGCTGGGAGGCAAACCCGTGACGCGCGTGGTGGTGACACATCACCATCCCGATCACGTTGGCAATGCTGGTTGGTTTCAATCTGAACACGGGGCCGAGCTGGTCACGTCGCGTACCGCATGGCTGTTTGCACGGATGCTGACGCTGGATGTGCAGGAAAACTGGCCGCAGGAAACGCTGGATTACTACCGAAGCGCCGGGATGGATGCCGATTTCCTTGCCAAAAGGATGACAGAACGGCCCTTCAATTTCTGCGACACGGTCTATCCGATGCCGCTGGGCTTTACCCGGATCAAACAGGGCAGCGTCATTCGTATGGGTGGGCGCGACTGGGATGTTCATATGGGCAATGGCCACGCTCCCGAACATGCAACTTTTTGGAGCCGTGACGATAATCTGGTGATCACGGGCGACCAGGTTCTCAGCTCGATCAGCCCCAATCTGGGCGTCTATGTTACCGAGCCCATGGCGGATCCCGTGGCGGAGTGGATGGAAGCCTGCGAGCGCCTGCAAGACCTGGCGCGCCCGGATCATATGGCGCTGGGCGGGCACAAACTGCCCTTTACCGGCCTGCCGGTCAGGATGAGGCAGTTGATCGACAACCACCACAGCGCGCTGGACCGTCTGCAGAATTATCTGGACCAGCCCAAAACCGCTGCTGAGTGCTTTGTGCCCTTGTTCAAACGCCAGATCGGTGAAGGAGAGTATGGGCTTGCTCTGGTCGAAGCAGTTGCACATCTGAACCATCTCTACCACATTGGTGCTGTTACCCGAACGCGGCGCGCGGACGGGGCGTGGGAGTTTCAGCGCAAGGGGTAGAAGGCATGGACAAGATCGAAACGTCAGCCGAGGCAGCGGAATCAGCAGCATTGCCCCGATGTTACGAGGTGCATGCCAACCCGGATACGAAATCCGGCGCCAAGGACCTGCCCGGCCAGTTGCAAAAGCCCGTAGCCACAAAAAGTTCGGCGCAATGGGCCTATGAACGGTTGATCCTGTATATCCAGAATTTCGAGAATACGCTGGATGCGGATCATGAGGTCGCCATGGGATTTACTGGCGGTGATGCCGGGGTAATGCGGATCGAAGGGATGGGCTATTTCGACCCTGATATCATCACTTTTTATGGCGCAGATGGGTCCGGGGCGCGAACCCAGCTCGTGCAGCATGTCAGCCAGTTGAATGTAATGCTGCGAGCGCTGCCCAAGTCGGTCGAGGATAAGCCCGCCAATCGCATCGGATTCCGACTGGCGGCTGATCTGGAAGAAAACTGATAGCCTGACTTGCAATTCACGTCTGCGCAGCCTTGAATGAATCAATCATTTGGGGGGCGCAACGTGGCCACTTTCTCTGCCGTTACAAATGCATACAAGGGCGCGTGGGCACGCCGCCGGGTCTTTGTGCCGATCTATGTCGCCGTGCGCCTGTTGCTGATTGCGCTGATTGCGCCGGGCGTGGCGATTGCGGTGAACCTAGCAGTTTCGCTCTCCAGCCAGACCGCCCTGACGGATCAGGATATTGCCGCGTTCATCCTGTCTCCGCTGGGGTTTGCGGTCGCAATCGCAATGCTCAGCCTGTTCCTGCTGGCCGAGGTCTTTGTCTTCTCGGTCATGGCCGGGTCGCTGAGGATGGGCGAAAGCGATCCGTGGCGCGCGGGGAGCGCGGCGATCAAGTTGATCCTGTCGCGCCTGCCTGCGCTGTTTGGATTTGCTGCACGCCTGGTTCTGCGGATCATCCTGTTGATCCTGCCTTTCGCCGCTATCGCTGCTCTGATCGCCTGGTGGACGCTGACCGAGTATGACATCAACTATTACCTGACCTTCCATCCGCCGTCTTTCTGGATCGCCGTTGCGCTGATCGGAGCTGTGGTGCTGGTCATGGCATGGGTGCTGATCCGCAAGCTGTCCGCATGGGCGCTGGGACTGCATCTGGTTCTGTTCGAAAACCTGCCACCGGCTGATGCTTTCCAGGTCAGCGCGGATCGGATGGAGGGCAAGCGCGGGCGGCTCAAGATCGCACTGGTGTTTTGGCTGGGGCTGAGGGCAGTTCTTGCCGCGCTGATCGCTTGGGGCGCGGGATCATTATTCGCGTTGGTGCCCCTGCAGGGGGCAGAGCATCTGCGGCTGGCGCTAGTCTACAGCCTTCTGGTCGCCGGGCTCTGGTCGTTGGCTGGGCTGGTTTTGGCAGCCACCGCGCTGGGAGCACTGGCGGTTTTGCTGGACGGTTTTTTCGAGATCCGGACCTCTGAACCACCACATCCCGCGCCAGGCAGTTTGCGCATTGGTCTGCTGAGTGCTGTTGGCATTGCGGCGGTGGCGGTATTGGTCGGGCTCTGGTTTGGTCAATCCCTGCTGGAACGCGTTCAGGCCCCTGACAGGGCCGAGGTGATCGGCCACCGTGGTGCCGCTGCTTTGCGGCCGGAAAACACCATGGCCTCGGTTCTGAAGGCGATTGAGGACGGGGCGGACTGGGTTGAAATCGACGTGCAGGAAACGGCGGATGATGAGATAATCGTCGCCCATGATAGCGATTTCATGAAGCTGGCCGGGGTGAACCTGAAGGTCTGGGATGCCACGATGGAAGACGTGGCCGAGATCGATATCGGCAGTTGGTATGGCCCGGAATACGCAGATGAACGCACGCCAACACTGCGCGACGTACTGGCTGCGGCCAAAGACAGGGCCAAGGTGATCATCGAGTTGAAATATTACGGTCATGACGTCGATCTGGAAAACCGCGTGGTAGCCTTGGTCGAGGAATTCGGCATGCAGGATGACATCGCTACCATGTCGCTGAAATACCCCGCCGTGCAAAAGATGAAGGCACTGCGCCCTGAATGGCGCGCGGGGGTTTTGGCGGCAACCGCTGTGGGCGATCTGTCGGGTCTCGAAGGGGATTTTGTGGCTGTCAACGCCGCCATGGCCACGCCGGGGCTGGTACGTTCGGTGCAGGCCGCGGGCAAGGATATCTATGTCTGGACGGTGAATGACCCGTTGCAAATGTCGGCCATGGCCTCGATGGGGGTGGATGGGCTGATCACGGACCGACCGGCAATGGCCAAAGAAGTCTTGCGTATCCGCGCTGAAATGGGGCCGGCTGAACGTCTGATGCTGTGGCTGGCAACGGTGCTCGGCATGGCCGTTGATACCGATGCGATGCGCGATGAAAGCCCGTAATCTGGCCGTTTCTCTGGCGCTGATCGCGGCGCCAGTCGGCGCGCAGGACTTTATGCGCAGTCTTGAGATGCCCGCCCATCGCGCGCTGATCGCACAGCGGAGCGCTGCGGAATTGACACCGTTTGAAACGGATGGCTGCTCGGGCGGGTTGTCAGCCAGCTGGCGCTTTGTGGCCGACACATTTCCCAGCTTTCAAGCCCTGTTCGAGGCGCATCCCCCATGGGAGAGTTGCTGTGTCAGCCATGATCGGGCCTATCACCACGCGGGCGGAGGCCTGCGCCCCGAAGACAGTTATGACGCGCGCCTGTCAGCCGATGACAGCCTGAGAGCCTGCGTGCGGCAACACGGGGATGAGAACGCCGAAATTTACGCCGAACGCTATGACATGACTTCGGATCAGATACGATCCGCCCATGCCATAACCGCCGAGGCCATGTATGGCGCGGTGCGATTGGGCGGGGCGCCTTGTTCGGGCCTGCCCTGGCGGTGGGGGTACGGATATCGCGGGTGTTCGGTCTTTGATTCCGTGTCACCTGCGCCCGAATGACGTGGTGACAGGCCCGGGATTTTCGATTATCCAACGTATCAAACACGCGAATTAGGATTCTGAAAATCATGGCTGAACATAAGCACGGCGAAATGGACATCACCGTTCAAACCAAAACCTTCAACGGTTTCGTAAAAGCGACCACATGGTGCGTGGTGGCGATTGCTTTCCTTTGCCTGTTTCTGGCGGTTTTCGCCGCTTAATCCCGGGCGAGGCTGACCGCCGTGATCAGATTTGTGATTGCCTGCCTGCTGGCAGCAACAGTGGCTGGCTGTGCCGGTTCGCAGCGTCCGCAGGCCGATCAGACCGAAGTTGTGGCCCGTTCCTATCGTGATCCGGGGCCATCAACACTGACGCTCTATACCATGATCAGCACCCGGACCGGTTCGGGTGCGCATACCTCGCTGATGATAAGCGGCAGCGAGAGGGTGATCTTTGACCCCGCAGGCTCGTTTCGCGCCGATGTAGTGCCGATCCGAAACGATGTTCTGTATGGCATCACGCCGAATGTCGAACGCGCTTATCGCAGCAGCCACGCGCGCGAAACGCATTATGCGCGTATCCAGACGATTCAGGTGACCCCACAGCAGGCCGAAATTGCCCTGCAACTGGCCAAGCAGATGGGCCCTGTATCCGAAGCGTTTTGCGCCAACTCAACCTCGCAGCTATTGCAGCAGGTGCCGGGTTTCGAGCAGATCAATACGACCTTCTACCCGGTCAAGCTGTCCGATCAGTTCGGTGAACTCCCCGGCGTCGTGACCACCGAATACCGCGAGAATGACGATGCTGACCTGCAGGCCGGTTTGGCCTCGAACAATGCGCGCCTGAACCAGTTGGAAGCGGCCTCAACCCAATAGGTACAGCAAGCCATAGAGCGTGCCCGCCCCGGCAAAGATGGCAATGACCACGTTTTTTGTGATGACACCAACCGCCAAAGCAACCGCTGCTGCGGCCATGCGCGGCACGTCGGGCTGACCACCCGTCGCGGTTGGCCAGACCACCAGCGGCGCAATCAGGGCCGGGACGATGGCAACGGCGGTATAGCGCAGGTGGCGTAACAACCAGGGTGGCATCGGGCGGTCTCCGACGATGCCGATAAAGGTAAAGCGTAGGGCAAAGCTGCCAATCGCCAAGCCAACGATAATGCTCCACATGGTCACCGGATCAATCTGTGTCATGACCTATTCCGCTCTAACATCAATTCGGCCTGCGCCCCTGCGATCATCCCGGCGGTCCCGGCGATCAGCAGGCCCAGGTTGAACGGCACGCCTACGGTCAACAGAGCAACGGTTATGGCGACTAAGGCGGCGATGACATGGGCAAGCGTCCTCATCATCGGCCCGATCATTGCCAGGAATGTGATCGGAAGTGCAAAATCCAGCGCCCAGCTTTCTGGAATCTGTGCGCCCAAAACTGCGCCCAGATAAGTTGCCAAAATCCAAAGCGGCGTGATCGGCGTGACCGAGCCAAAGAAATAGGCCATGCGCTGCGGCACGGTCATATCGGGCTCTTTTTCGAACTGAACAATGGAGCAGGCATAGGACTGATCGACCGTCAGATAAGCGGCGCAGGCCCGCTGCCACAGGGGGGCCGCCCCAAGATAAGGTGTCAGTGAGGCCGAATACATTGCCACGCGTAGGTTAACCGCCAGGGCCGATGCCAGAACGATCAGGCTGGGTGTGTTGTCCTGCAACAGCTGCAGGGCGGTGAACTGGGCCGCCCCGGCAAAGACAGCCGCCGAAAAGGCGATTGTCTGGACAATATCCAGCCCAGCCTCGGTCGCAAATACGCCGAAAAGTGTGCCGAACGGAATTGCCACAAAGATAAACGGCGCTCCATCACGAAAACCCTTCCAGAAGTATGACTTGGATGTGGTGTAAGCCATGGCAAATTCCTATGGTATCGCCAACAGCAGTAGCGATCTTGGGAAAGGGTTGCAATTGGCCACGAAACCGGATGCCACCGACTACATCATCGCCCCTGATCCTGGCGCGGTCCGCTTGACCCGTGCGGTCGAAGGCATCGACCAGAATGGCGCGGTCAGCCGGATCTCGGTTGTCGAGGAACGCCCCCTGACAATTTTCCTCAACGCGCAGGAAATCGTGACTGCAATGACAATCGGCGATTACCCTGAATATCTGGCGCTGGGGTTCCTGCGCAATCAGGGGATGCTGTTGGCCGATGATGACATTACCGGCGTGGATTACGATGACGATCTGGAAACCGTGGTGGTGCGCACCGCGCGCGAGACTTCATATGAGGACAAGCTGAAGAAAAAGACCCGAACCAGCGGCTGCGCGGTCGGCACTGTGTTTGGTGACATGATGGAAGGGCTGGAGGATGTGCGCCTGCCGCAGGTTCAGGTCCGCACCTCATGGCTGTATGATCTGGCAGCCAAGATCAACCGAACCCCTTCATTGTATCTTGAGGCTGGTGCAATTCACGGCACGGTCCTGTGTCGGGAAAACCGACCGTTGGTCTACATGGAGGACGTGGGACGTCACAACGCGGTCGACAAGATCGCCGGCTGGATGCTGTCCGAAAATGTGGGGGCCGAGGACAAGATCCTCTACACTACAGGCCGTCTGACCTCGGAAATGGTCATCAAGACTGCAATGATGGGCATCCCGGTTCTGGCGTCACGATCAGGCTTCACCGCCTGGGGTGTCGAAATCGCGCGTGAGGTTGGCCTGACCCTGATCGGCCGCATGCGGGGGCAGCGGTTCGTGTGTCTTGCGGGCGAGGACCGGTTGGTGCGCGACGTCGACCCGTCGACAGTGGCGGTCGAAGATAAAAAGCATAGACGGAAGAGTGCGGAATGATTTTGGAAGTCTTTGGTTTATTTATTTTATTCGTCGCGACATTGGGCTTGCTGCCATTGATGGTCTATGTGTTCTGGCTCCTTGAGCGGTCGAAACGCGCGATCATTGAGGGTATGGCGCAATTGGACGTCAACCTGCGTAACCGTCTGGGGTGGGCGCCAGAGGAATACATCAGCATTTGGAACATCGCCGCCCCCTTTCGGCTTGGTTGGCAGGCATGGGGGGAGTTGTCTCAAAAACAAGCACTCGTGCTTCAGCGGGTTTTGATGCACGGTCTGCCTGAGTTTGCCGGGATACCAGATGAGGTCAGAAAGGCGGTGCGCACGTATCGGTGCTGTTTTGGTCTTATCTTTGCTGTTGGGGCGGTCTTAGTGTTTTTGCCAGCCCACTATAGCCTGAGTTACAAGGCGGCCGAATTGACGGGGTGGCCTGCAATTATTTGGTTTACAGCATTCGGATTGGCCGTCTGTCCATTGCTTTTCCTGCCCACCCAGAAATTCAGGAAATGGCCCGCGCTTGAGGAGATCAAATGACCCGCCCTCTCGGCATCATCCTCGCAGGAGGCCTTGCCACTCGGATGGGTGGTGGCGACAAAGGCTTGCTGACAGTCGGTGGGCAGAGCCTGCTGTCTCATGTCATTGACCGGTTTGGCCCGCAGGTGGTCGGTCTGGCGCTGAATGCCAATGGTGATCCCGAACGGTTCGCCGAACTGAACCTACCTGTTCTGCCCGACACGATTGAAGGTTTCGCAGGGCCTCTGGCGGGTGTGCTGGCCGGGCTCGATTGGGCAGCAGAACAGGGCGCCGACAGCATCGTCACCGCCGCTGCCGACACGCCGTTTTTTCCGCGCGATCTTGTGGCGCGCCTAACGGATGCTGCTCAAGGGCAAACCCATCCGTTGGTGCTGGCGACTACGCCTCGAACCGGGGATGAAGCACTGAAATCCGGCGGCGGCAAACGGGTCAACCGGCATCCGACATTTGGCCTCTGGCCTGTCGCGTTGCGAGATGATTTGCGGGACGCCTTGAATGACGGGCTACGCAAGGTTGTGCTGTGGACCGATAAACATGATGGGCGTGAGGCGTTGTTTCCGGCGGAGCCGTTTGATCCCTTCTTCAATGTCAACACGCCCGACGATCTGGCGCGGGCGCAAAAGCTGCTGGAGCAGGCATGAAGGTCTATGGCGTCACCGGCTGGAAAAACGCGGGCAAGACCGGCCTGATGGAGCGTTTGGTGGCCGAGATCACCGCGCGCGGCTTTTCGGTTTCGACCGTCAAACATGCCCATCACGCCGCCGATGTCGACCAGCCCGGCACGGACAGTTTCCGCCATCGAGAAGCCGGTGCGTCCGAGGTGCTGTTGGCGTCCGGCAAGCGCATTGCGATGATGCAGGAACTGCGCGGCGCACCCGAGCCGCCTCTCTCTGATCTGCTGGCACGCTTGGCTCCGGTTGATCTTGTGCTGATCGAGGGGTTCAAACGCGAAGCCCACCCCAAGGTCGAGGCGTATCGGGTGGCCGCAGGAAATCCGTTGATTGCGGCCGAGAACGAAACTGTGCGCGCGGTTGCCAGTGACACAGAGCTGAACTTCGACCGTCCGGTTTTTGATCTGGACGACACCGCAGCCATCGCAGGGTTCATTCTGCAAGAGGTAGGATTATGAGCAAACCGGACATTGCCCCACCGCCCTTGCGCAACGATTGTTTTGCCTTGCCTGCGGGCGTGAGCTGGACGCCGGTTGACGAAGCGTTGGCCCTGCTGCGCGACCGCCTTTCGGTCGTGATGGGGGCTGAAACCGTTCCGTTGACACAAGCCGCAGGTCGGATTTTGGCCGCCGATGTATATGCCCAACGTTCGAACCCGCCGCAGGCAAATACGGCGGTAGATGGCTATGGCTTTGCCGGTCCGGTTCCGGATGGGCCGCAGGTGATGCCGCTGCAAGACGGGCGTGCGGCGGCTGGTGTTCCCTTTGATGGTCAGCTTGCGCCCGGCCACGCCATACGGATTCTGACTGGTGCGGCCCTGCCCGATGGGGTGGACACCGTTATTCTGGAAGAGGACGTGACAGTTCAGGATGGGTATATCGCCTTTCGCGGCCCCCTGAAACAGGGTGCCAATACCCGCAATGCGGGCGAAGATGTGGTTGGAGGTGAACTGGCTTTGCCCGCTGGACGCCGGTTGACACCTGCCGATCTGGCCCTTCTCTCCGCGACGGGTGCTGGTGATCTGCTGGTTCGCAAAGCTCTGCGGGTAGCCGTCCTGTCAACGGGGGATGAGCTAGTCGAGGCCGGTGAGGTTGCTGAGCCAGGGCAAATCTACGATGCCAATCGCCCAATGTTGGTGGCTCTGATCCAGCGGATGGGATTCCAGCCACTGGATATGGGCCGCGTTGCCGATGATCATGAAACCCTGCGCGAGCGGCTGAACGAAGCTGCGAAAGAGGCGGATGTTGTTCTGACTAGCGGCGGCGCGTCGGCAGGGGACGAAGATCATGTCTCCGCTCTGTTGCGGCAGGCCGGAGCGATGCAGGAATGGCGTATTGCCCTGAAACCGGGGCGACCTCTGGCTTTGGGGATTTGGGATGGAGTGCCGGTTTTCGGACTGCCCGGCAATCCAGTAGCGGCATTGGTCTGCACCCTAATCTTTGCCCGCCCGGCGCTGGGCCTGATGGCTGGCGAGGGCTGGCGGGACCCGCGGGGGTTCGATCTGCCTGCCGCCTTTGATAAGCGCAAGAAACCCGGGCGGCGGGAATATCTGCGGGCCCGTATCCGAGACGGAAAAGCCGAAGTTTTCAACTCGGAAGGGTCCGGGCGGATCAGCGGGCTAAGCTGGGCCGAAGGGCTGGTCGAGATCGAAGACGGCGCGCGCCACATCCAACCGGGTGATCTTGTCCGGTTCATCCCCTATGGAAGTTTCGGAATCTAGTCGAAGGTTCCGGCCACACGCCCCAGCAACATGAAGGCCCGCGCGGTTCTTGTATCACCCAAAGCGGTCAGCTCTGCATCGCTGGCACGGGGTTCAAACTCGATGATCATGTGATCGAACCGGCGTAGAAAGTGATGGGCGGCGTCCCGGAAAATGGGATCCTGCTTCATCCGGGCCGAAGTCAGCGCCAGCGAGGAGCGGTCGCGAATGCCGCCCAAGGCCGCGACAGCCCGTCCGCGCCCACCCTGCGCAAATTGCCGCCAGATCTCGGGGCGGGCCATGTCAGGGCGCAGGTCATCCATATAGATGCCCTCTTGGCTAAGCAGAGTCAGCACGTCCTGAGAGGCCTGTACAAGCTTGGCTGTCTTGCGGTCCTTGAGCGCCAGCCGTAGGGCATCAAAGCCTTCGGTATCTTCCTGTGTTTCCGGAAAATTCAGCGCACGGATAAAGATGTCGGTGCCAAGCGGGGGCACGATATCCCCAGCTTGTGTACCCAGTTCCAGCGAAGTCTGATCGCCGTTCCCCACGGCTGTCGGTTGCTGTGCGGGTTCCCTGCGCTTGGTTGAAAACGTGGCCAGCGCGCTTTCGGCTTTCTTGGCCGTTTCCGCGATCTGATCCAGCTTTTTGGATACGGCTGGCTCATAGGTGCTGGAAGATCGCTGTTGCTGAGCGATATATGCGTTTCGGATGGCGTCAATCGAGGTTTGTAGTCGTGCGCTTTCCTCGCGCATGATCCGGCTGGCGCGCATGGCCATTGCTGCGACCCAGATCATCGCCACCGGCATAAAGACCGCCAGCAAGGTCACGACAAAGCCTCCGCCGTCGACCTCGTCGGGCAGCACCAGAAAAACAACCGAGACGATCAGCCAGATCACGCTGAGGGCGACGGCTGCAATTTCGATCTCGGTTATCGAAGGCTTGGTTGGCCTATCATATATGCCCAGTGAGGTTGGCCGATTGGCTTCCTGCTCTGGCGTGGGCTCGGACATTGGGAACGCTCCGGGGCTCAGGCGTAGGTGATGCTCAGGACTTCATAAGAACGTACGCCGCCAGGTGTGCGTACCTCGACACTGTCGCCTTCGTCCTTTCCAATCAGGGCGCGGGCAATAGGGGATTTGATGTTCAGCAGGCCGGCTTCGATATTGGCCTCATATTCCCCTACAATCTGCCAGGTCTTTTCCTCGTCAGTGTCTTCGTCAACAAGCGTGACCTTGGCGCCAAATTTGATAGCACCGGACAGTTTGGCAGGGTCGATCACATCGGTCAGTGAAAGGATGCCTTCCAACTCTTTGATGCGACCTTCGATAAAACCCTGCTTTTCCCGGGCCGAATGATATTCGGCGTTTTCTTTCAGGTCACCCAGTTCCCTGGCCGAGGCGATGGCTTCGATAATAGCTGGCCGCTCGACGGATTTTAGGTTCTTGAGTTCGGCCTGAAGCGCAGCATTGCCCGCAGGCGTCATGGGAATTTTTTCCATATTCTTGTCGTCCACGCTGAAATTGTAACGCCCCGCCGCATGGAACCAGCGTCGGGGCGATTTGATGGGTTGGCAAATACCTGACCCAAATGATGCGTGAAATGCAAGAGGTCAAAGAAGACAGCAAGCTGGATTTGCGACTTAACGCCGTTGAATTGGGCGCCGTGGGCACCTGTTACGCTGTCCAAACAGCTGACCGCGCTGCCATTTCCAGGTGGTTGAGGCCATCAAGAGTGTTTCAAGCATATTGCACCACCTCAAACTCGATGCCGTTCTCATCATCGAAATAGAACCGCCTGCCGGGCTCGTAATCTGCATGCGACTTGGGGGTGAAACCTGCTTTGACCACCTTGTCTTCGGTTGCGTCGATGTCTTCGACCAGAACGCCGACATGATTCAGCCCCCCGATGATGTCATAGCTGCTTTCACCCGAGGGTTTGGGATCGCTGGGTGCATAAAGCGCCAGGTAGGTATGTGCGCTACCGACATGCACGGTATAGCCACCCGCGATTGCAGGGCCTTCCCAGCGGGTTTTCCAACCGAAGACGTCCTGCATCCATTTGGCTGAAGCCTGCGGGTCGCGGACGGTGAAATTGGTGTGTTCAAGTGTCGCCATCATGGGATCTCCTATTCAATTTGAGGCTTGTCCCGACTCACCGTAATTTCTAAACCTAACTTTAGGTCAAGGAATTTTTTGAGGGCGAGATGGCGATTTCAGAGGGGCTGGCAATAGGCGCTTTGGCCCAGCGCACAGGGCTGGCGGTTTCAGCGATCCGATATTACGAGGCGCAGGGTCTGATCGCCCCATGGCGCAATGCGGGTGGGCAGCGGCGATATCAGCGCGCCGACATAAGACGGTTGAGTTTTGTGATGATAGCGCAGCAATTCGGATTAACCCTGCCCGAAATCCGAGAAGTCCTGTCCGGCTTGCCCGGAAATCGTACACCAACGCCGCAGGATTGGAAAAACATCAGCAAGGATCTGCGGTCGCATCTGGATCAGCGAATCGATACGTTGATGCGCCTGCGTGACAATCTGGACGGATGCATTGGCTGTGGGTGCCTTAGTTTGCCCAAATGTGCTCTTTACAATCCTGATGACCGTGCCAAATCCAAGGGAAGTGGCCCCAGATACCTGATGGGTGACACTCCGGACACGTGATCTGCCGCATAGCGGCATAGTTACGCCGTGTTTCGATTGACCTGTGGCTTTCCCAGCATGTAATCAGCCGTGAAACAAAATTGCGCCGACCGTGCGTTAGATGCGCCAATTCGGAAAGTTAGCGAAGGAGCCCGCAATGGCCGAGATTGAACGCGAAGCGATGGAATATGACGTGGTGATCGTGGGCGCTGGCCCCGCAGGACTGTCGGCGGCCATCCGTCTGAAACAGCTGGATGCCGATCTGAACGTCGTCGTTCTGGAAAAGGGCTCAGAGGTGGGTGCGCATATCTTGTCAGGTGCGGTGCTGGACCCGTGCGGCCTGGATGCGCTGATACCGGACTGGAAGGAAAAAGGTGCGCCGCTGAACACGCCGGTTACCGAAGATAACTTCTATATGCTGGGTGAGGCCGGAAAAATCCGCATTCCGAACTTCCCGATGCCGCCGCTGATGAACAACCACGGCAACTATATCGTGTCGATGGGCAATGTCTGCCGCTGGATGGCTGAACAGGCCGAAGAGCTGGGCGTGGAAATCTTCCCCGGCATGGCCTGTTCCGAGCTGGTCTATGGCGACAATGGCGAAGTCAAAGGCGTTGTTGCCGGTGTCTTCGGCCTTGAGGCCGATGGCTCCTACGGCCCGAACACCGAGCCGGGCATGGAGCTGCACGGCAAATATGTCTTCTTGTCCGAAGGTGTGCGCGGGTCGCTGTCCAAGGAAGTGATCGCGAAATACGATCTGCAAGCCGGAAAAGAAGTCCAGAAATACGGCGTCGGCATGAAAGAGATCTGGGAGATCGACCCGGCCAAGCACAAGGAAGGCACCGTCACCCATACGATGGGCTGGCCCCTGGGCAGCAACGCGGGCGGCGGGTCGTTCATCTATCACCTGGAAAACAATCAGGTCTATGTCGGGTTTGTGGTTCACCTGAATTACAAGAACCCGCACCTGTACCCCTATATGGAATTCCAGCGCTTTAAGCATCATCCGATGGTGGCCGAGCTGCTGAAAGGCGGCAAGCGCGTGGCTTATGGCGCTCGTGCTATTACTGAGGGTGGATATCAATCGATGCCCAAGCTGGTCGCGCCAGGCGTGGCGCTGCTGGGCTGTTCGGCGGGCATGGTCAATGTGCCGCGCATCAAGGGCAACCACAACGCGATGCTGTCTGGCAAAGCTGCGGCCGAGGCGGCATTTGATGCCATCAAAGCCGAGCGTTCGGGCGATGAATTGACTGTCTATGAAGCAGATGTTCGCGAAGGTGCCATCGGCAAAGACCTCAAGAAAGTGCGCAACGTCAAACCGATGTGGTCAAAATGGGGTCTGATGCCCTCGCTGGCGCTGGGCGGTTTGGACATGTGGACAAACACTCTAGGCTTTTCGCTGTTTGGCACTCTGGGCCACGGCACGAACGACGCGGAATCGACTGAAGAAGCCAGTAAACATAAACCGATCGACTATCCAAAGCCGGATGGCACGCTGTCCTTCGACCGCCTGACCAACGTCTCGTTCGCGATGACGAACCACGAGGAAAGTCAGCCTTGCCATCTAAAACTGTCGGACCCGGCGATTCCGGTCAGTGTCAATCTGCCCGAATTCGACGAACCGGCGCAGCGCTATTGCCCGGCGGGCGTGTATGAGATGGTCGAGGATGAAAATGGTCCGCGATTCGTGATCAACTTTCAGAACTGCGTTCACTGCAAGACCTGCGACATCAAAGATCCCAGCCAGAATATCACCTGGACCACGCCACAGGGAGGGGATGGTCCGAACTATCCCAATATGTAAGCGAAAAATGGGCAATGGCGGCGTCGTGAAGGCTCTGCCATTGCCTCTTTCTGGTCAAAGCCCTAGCTTATTGCGCAACCGACAATCGCAAGGCAGGAATTTGGTGACTTTTCTCATTCGTCGCACAGCGCTAGCTGTGCTGTTTACCACGTCATTCGCCATTCCGGCTTATGCCGACACTGGGTTCGGTGCGTATCTTGCCGGGCGTCAGGCGATTTTTCAGGACGACTATACGGCGGCTGAGAAATACTTTGCGCAAGCATTGCGCGCAGATCCTCAAAACGACCGGTTGCTGGAGAATGTCGTCGTTGCGCGCTTGTCGTTGGGCGAGGTTAAGCGCGCTTTGCCGATTGCCCAAACCATCGAAGAGTTGGGCCTGCCCAACCAGCCCGCGAAAATGGCGATTGCCGCTAATCTGGTGGCTGAAGGCAAGCTGGATGAACTGCTGGCCCGCGACCCCGAAACGCAAGGCGTCGGGCCGCTGGTTGACGGGTTAATATTGGGCTGGGCCCATATGGGCCAGGGCGCGATGACCAGCGCGCTGGAGCAGTTTGACCAAGTTGCAGCGCAGGAAGGTCTGCGCGAGTTCGCGCTTTACCACAAAGCTTTGGCACTGGCCTCAGTCGGAGACTTTGAAGGCGCCGAGGCAGTCTTTGCGGCCGATAACGGTGTTGTGGCGCGATTTACCCGCCGCGCAGCGCTGGCACGGACCGAGGTTCTATCGCAGCTGGACCGCAATGAGGATGCGCTGCAGTTTCTGGATGACGTGTTCGAGTCGGGCTCTGATCCCTCGATTGAAGGGTACGAAGCGCGTCTGAGCGCTGGCGAAACGCTGCCCTTTACTCATGTCCGCACATCGCAGGACGGTATCGCAGAAGTGTTCTTTTCCGTGGGAGCCGCGCTCAGCAGTGAGGCGGCTGAGAATTACGTCCTGCTTTATGCGCAGGTCGCAGCCTTTCTGCGCCCGGATCACGTGGACGCAATCTTGTTGAGTGCCGAACTTTTGGACGAGTTGGAGCAATACGATCTTGCCGTCGAGGCCTATCGCAAAGTGCCCGCGAGCAGCAGTGACTATCACGCTGCTGAACTGGGCCGGGCCGAGGTGCTTGTCACGGCAGGCAAAACCGATGCGGCGGAAGAAGTCTTGCAGACCCTTGCGACGCAGAGACCGGATCTGCCAAGTGTTCACGTGGCGCTGGCTGATTTGCAAAGACGTGAAGAAAACTATGCTGCGGCTGTCGAAACCTATAGCACAGCGATTGAATTGATTGATGCTGATGGTGGCGGCAACTGGTTCCTGCACTACGCCCGTGGTATCTCGTACGAGCGACTAAAGCAGTGGGACAATGCTGAGGCCGATTTCCGCCGTGCGCTAGAACTTAACCCCGACCAACCGCAGGTCCTGAATTATCTGGGTTATTCGCTTGTAGAACGGCGCGAAAATCTGGACGAAGCGCTTGGCATGATCGAACGCGCCGTCGCCGCACGCCCTGGTAGCGGCTATATCGTCGACAGCTTGGGATGGGTTCTGTTTCGACTGGGCCGCTATGAAGAGGCGGTCGAGCATATGGAGCGTGCCGTCGAGTTGATGCCGGTAGACCCAGTGGTGAATGATCACCTGGGTGACGTTTACTGGGCCGTGGGCCGCGCACGCGAAGCCGAGTTCCAGTGGAAGCGGGCATTGTCTTTCATTGACCTCGAAGACGCCGATGGTGAGGCCGACCCCGAGCGTATTCGCCGCAAGATCGAGGTCGGGCTGGACGAGGTTCTGATCGAAGAAGGTGCCGCGCCGCTGAAGGTCGCCAATGAAGGCTAAGGCTTTCGCGCCCGCCAAGATCAACCTTACCTTGCACGTCACCGGCCAGCGCGTGGACGGCTATCACCTGTTGGATTCGCTCGTGGTGTTTGCCGATCTGGGCGATACGCTGCATTTCACCGCAGGTGAGGCGCTGTCGATCTCTGTCACCGGCGAACATGCGGCGGGTGTGCCAAGCGATAGTCGCAATCTGGTGTGGAAAGCCGCCGAGGCTGCAGGCTGGACTGGGCATATTGACCTGAACAAAGTGCTGCCGCATGGGGGCGGGATCGGCGGCGGTTCTTCCGATGCCGCCGCAACCTTGCGGATGATAGAAGATGAGGGTGGGCACGTCCCGCCAGAAACAGCACTGCGCCTGGGTGCGGATGTCCCTGCCTGCTTGGCAGCCAGATCAAGCCGTATGCGCGGGATCGGAGAGTGTCTGAACCCGGTCACCCTCCCACATCTACCAGCCTTGCTGGTCAACCCGGGTGTAGAGGTTCCAACGCCTGCGATATTCGCGGCTTTGGAATGCAGGGAAAACCCGCCCATGGCAGAGGATATCCCGGTATTTGAGGGGCCTCAGGATTGTGCCGAATGGCTGGGGAAACAGCGAAACGACCTGGAAGGTCCAACCACATTGCTGGCCCCCGAAGTCGCGCAGGTGCTGGATGCGCTGAGCGATACAAAAGCGGCGTTGTTGGCGCGCATGTCGGGGTCAGGATCGACCTGTTTCGCGCTGTATCCGACGATGAAAGCTGCCCATTTCGCCGCCTATGAGATTGGAGCAGCCCATCCCGACTGGTGGTGCCGTGCGGTTCAGCTTAACTAAGGCGCGCGACAACGAAGTCTGCCAAATCGCTCAGCAGGGTGCGGATCTCATGGTCGGGCAGGATGCCTAGCGACGCCTTAGCCTTGTTGGCCCAGCCAAGCGCATCTTTTCGCGTCGCCGCAAGCGTGCCGTATTTGCCCATAAGGCCAAGAGCGGTTTCGAGATCACCGCTTTCCTGACGACCCTTACCGATGGTGCGCTGCCAGAAGGCGCGTTCTTCGGGGGTGGCCTGCGCCACCGCCTTGATCACTGGCAGCGTCAGCTTACGCTCGCGAAAGTCGTCGCCGACATTCTTGCCGGTCGCTTTGCTGTCACCCTGATAATCCAGCAGGTCATCAGCGATCTGGAAGGCAATCCCCAGCGCATCGCCATAATCGAAGAGCGCCTTGACCTGGGCCTCTGACGCTTGGGCGATGACCCCGCCCACCTCGGTTGCGGCTGAGAACAAGGCTGCGGTCTTGCCGCGCACAACCTGAAGATAGATGGCCTCATCCGTGCCCAGATCGGATGCAGCAGTCATCTGTAGCACTTCGCCCTCGGCGATTGTTGCAGACGCATTGGCAAGGATGTCCAGAACCCTAAGAGACCCGGTCTCGACCATAAGCTGGAAGCTGCGTGAGAACAGGTAATCCCCAACCAGAACGCTGGATTTGTTGTCCCAAAGCAGATTCGCTGTTGGCCGTCCGCGCCTTTGTGCGCTTTCGTCGACAACATCGTCATGCAACAGGGTCGCGGTGTGGATGAACTCAACCGTTGCCGCCAGACGCAAATGATGGTCCCCGGCATAGTCGAACAGCCGCGCCGCGGCCAGTGTCAGCATCGGACGCAGGCGCTTGCCACCCGCTTCGACCAAATGTGCGGTGACTTCGGGAATGCGGGGCGCGTGTTCTGAGGCCATGCGCGTGCGTATCAGGTCATTGACCGCGTCCATTTCACCCGAAAGAATCTCGGCCAGCCGCTCATGCGGTTTTGAGACTGTGCTGATGTTCATCACACTCCTGATACAAGGCTCGACTTCCGCCTCACCTTGCCCTTACATCCATCCCCATGAAAGAACTTTTGCGCAGCACTGATCCGACGATCCTGGCCTTTGCATCCGCCCTACTTCAGGGCGAGGATATAGACTGCTTTCAGATGGACGTAAATATGAGCATCCTAGAAGGCGGCATCGGTATTTTCCCGCGTCGCCTTATGGTGCGGGCAGATGATTTGATCCGCGCTGAACGGGTGATGCGCGACAACGAGATCCCGCTGGGCCGATGACGCAATTCACTGACCCAGAGCTAAGTTTGAACGACTTTCTGAATGGGCGCGTTCGGCTTTGGCAGCCCCTGTCCGGCTATCGCGCCGGGGTCGATCCTGTCTTGCTGGCGGCAGCGGTACCGGCCAAGGCTGGGCAATCCGTGCTGGAGCTGGGATGTGGCGCTGGTGCCGCCATCTTGTGCCTGATGGCGCGCGTGCCGGGATTGAACGCCACGGGTGTTGAGCTGCAATCGCCCTATGCCGATCTGGCCACCCGCAACGCGGATCAGAATGCGCAGGCGCTGACAGTGGTGCAGGCCGATCTGAGCAAACTGCCAACTGAGCTGAAACAACAGCAGTTCGATCATGTGATTGCGAATCCGCCCTATTACTTGGCCGGTGCCCACAGCCCTGCGGCGGACTCGGGTCGCGGAATTGCCTTGGGCGAGGATACACCGTTGCGCGATTGGTTCGATTCCGCGGCAAAGCGCCTTGCACCGCGCGGCTATCTGCACATGATCCAAAAGGCCGATCGGTTACCAGACATGCTGTCAGCCTGTGCGGGGCGGCTTGGCTCAGTCGAGGTTCTGCCTCTGGCCGCGCGGGCAGGTCGGAAGGCTGAATTGGTGGTCCTTAGGGCCAGAAAAGGCGGTCGGTCTGCGTTTCAACTGCATGCCCCGCTGATTTTGCACAAGGGTGTGCGTCACGAAAAAGACGGCGAAAGCTATACCTCTCAGATATCGTCCGTTTTGCGCGACGGTGCTGCGCTGAACGGGTTTTCGGATCAATAGGCGCCAACCAGCCGAATTTGTCAGATTTATTATAGAATCTGTGCGTCTGCAGCGTGACAGGCTGGAAACGATGTGCTCAACTTCCTACGTTATTCAGAGACACCAATGAAGGAGTATCGCCATGAGCGTGAGCGCACATCTGACGGAACTGAAGAAGAAGCACGAAACTCTCGGTCTCGAAGTAGAACAAGCCCAGCGCGCGCCAGGCATCGACGATCTCCATATCGCTCAACTCAAGAAACAGAAGCTAAGGCTTAAGGAAGAGATAGAGCGACTTTCCAGTTAACTTTTAAGGCTGGCGCGCGCGGCTATGGCCGCGCCGCCGGTGACCAGGATGGCTGCGATTGCCAGACCCCAGGATGGGGCTGCGATCCCGGCAACCACCAAAACGACGGTAGACAACAGGGGCGCTGCATAAGAGGCGGTGCCAAGAATCTGAATGTCGCCTTGTTTGACCCCGATGTCCCAGACATAGAACGCCAGACCAACAGGCCCCAGCCCAAGTGCCGCGATCGAAGCCCAGCTAAAGGCCGTGCCCGGCCAAACAGTTTCTTCGATGGCTAGATGCAGACCACCCGAGGCGATGGCGGTAAAGATGCAGAACACAGCGACAGAGCTTGTGGGCGTATCCCCCAGACGGCGGGACAAAACGGAATAGCCCGACCATGTCAGAGCGCACAGCAGCGCCAGCCCGTAACCGGGCAGGTGGCTGGCCTGAAATCCTGCGCCACCACCCCCGGTGATGATCACAGCGGCCCCGGCAAAACCCAGACAGGCCCCGATCAGATGCCCAGCGCGCAGATTCTCGCCCGGCAGGAGGCCGGAGAACAGCACAATCAGCAGCGGCCAGAGATAGGCGATCAGCCCGGCCTCGGCCGCAGGGGCCATGCGCAGAGCCGAGAAATAGAGCGCGTGATAGCCAAACAACCCGATGGTGCCGAACAGATAGGTGGTCCAACGCACGGTCCGCAGCTGCCCCAGCCCGCCATTGGCCCAGGTCCAGATCAGCCCCAGCGTCCCCCCGATCGAGAAACAGATCGTATTCAGCAAAAGCGCAGGAACGGGGGCTGAGCCGACGGTGAACAGGGCCAGAAGGGACCAGAGTAAAACGGCGACAAAACCGATAGTAGTGGCGCGGTTCCGGGTCATGCGGCTGACAGGTCCTCGACTGGAATGATGTCGAACTCATCGGATATATGTGCGGTCTTTTCAATCTCGGCCAGAAACCAATCCCGAAACGCCGCAATCTGAGGGCGGTTCTCGGCCCCCGAGAGGCACAGGAAGCGAAAGCGCCCCTTTGTTTCGATGGCGGTCTTGAAAGGTGCGACCAGCGTGCCTTCGGTCAGATCTTTCAGGATCATGGCCCGGCGGCCAAGCGCGACGCCAACGCCCGCAACAGCCGCGTCAATTGCGTGATCGGCGTTCGAAAACTCGGCACCATGGGTCGGGGTATGTGCGATGCCCACGGCCCTGAACCAGGCGGGCCAATCACTGGGTGGGGTCAGAAAGCGGATCGAGGCGTCATGGATCAACGGTGCATCCCGCAGGCTTTCCGGCGTGGTGAACTGGCGGGCGAGCTCGGGCGTCATGACCGGCGTCAGCCATTCCCGGCGCACTGGCACGGAATACAGCCCCTTATCCGCACCTTCGCCAAATCGGATGGCCACATCCACATCATCCCGTTCAAGGTCGATGATGCGTAACGTGGCCGAGAATTTCAGATCTATTTCGGGATGTGCGCGGGCAAATTCGTATAGGCGGGGCGCCAGCCATTTGGCCGTCAGGGCAGGGCCCGCTGTGACGGTCAGGCTAGTGTCGTCACCCTGTCTGCTCACGGCGCGCCATGCGGCTTGTAACGTGGCAAATCCATCCGCGGCGCCCGGGGCCAGGGTGCGCCCAGCCTCTGTCAGCTCCACCGCGCGGTTCAGGCGGTGAAACAGAGGGCGGCCCAAATGCTCCTCAAGGGATTTGATCTGAAAGGACAGGGCCGCAGGCGTTACATGCAGCTCTGCCGCGGCTTTGGCAAAAGACATGTGCCGGGCGGCGGCATCAAAGGCACGCAAAGCGGTCAAGGGCGGCAGGTAGTCGCTCATAGTATAGAAATTCTTAACTGAATGTTCAAAAAAGCTCGTTTGCGGCTTTGTCAACTAGAGTTCATATTGCTCATAAGTCAAGGAAAACTGTTTTGAACTGAGAGGCTGCCATGATTGAGATGACAACAAATCCAGCTGCACAATCGGCGATTCTGCGCGCGCATGAGGCGCGGGGCAAAGCGGTTCTGACTGTGTTGAAGTGGATTTTCGGTTCCCGCTGATCGCAGCGCGCGCGGTCTTACGGGATAAAAGAAGGGCCGGTTCTGCTTAGAACCGGCCCGCTTGCATTTTGGCAGCCAACTTAGGCGAAGAACTGAGCACCATTGGCCGAGATGGTCGATCCGTTGATGAATTGCGAGTCTTCAGAGGCCAGGAAAGCAACGCAGCGTGCGATCTCTTCCGGTTCGCCCAGTCGGCCCGCCGGAATCTGGCTGATAATGGAATCACGAACCTTCTCGGGGACAGCCATGACCATTTCGGTTGCGATATAGCCAGGGCAGATAGCGTTGGCGGTGATGCCCGCGCGCGCGCCTTCCTGCGCCAGCGACTTCACGATTCCCAGATCGCCCGCCTTCGTTGCGGCATAGTTCACCTGAGCGAACTGACCCTTTTGACCGTTGATCGAGCTGATGACGATGACACGGCCAAACTTGCGCTCACGCATGCCAGGCCAAACCGGGTGAACGGTGTTGAATACGCCGGTCAGGTTGGTGTCGATCACCTGATGCCACTGCTCGGGTGTCATTTTGTGGAATGGGGCGTCCTTGGTGATGCCGGCATTGGCAACAACGATGTCGATCGGGCCAATCTCGGCTTCGACCTTTTCGATGCCCGCTTTGGATTCGTCATAATCCGCAACGTTCCATTTGTAGGTGGCGATTCCGGTCTCGTCGGTGAAATTCGCGGCGGCTTCGTCGTTCCCCGCGTAGGTGGCTGCAACATTGTACCCTTCGGCCTTAAGCGCCTTGGAAATTGCTGCGCCAATGCCGCGGGAACCGCCGGTGACGAGTGCTGTTCGTGCCATTTAGGAATCCTCCAATTTAAGTCGTCTTGGTAATGCTGTTACTATTCCGAACCAACCAGCGCAACAATATTGCGCAGGCAAGTTGCCGCAGCGCTGGGTTTTTTGGTTTCGCCTCAGGGTAGTGTGAGGCCACGATCTTTACCCAATGCACGGCAATAGTCGATCCAGTCCTTATTTTCGTTCAGCAGAGCCAAATTGCCAAAGCGAACGTGCCATGTCTCGGACAATCGAACCTGCGCGGACTGGATGTGTTTGTAGGGGTTCTTAATGCCTTCCATTGCGGCCTGATCACGAGCTTCCACAACGAATAACGCCGCGCTGGCAAGCACGGCGTCTGTGGTTGTTTGGTCCTTGTTCCGGCGTGCTCTCAGCTCGGCCTGCTCTGTAAAGATGACGCTGCACTCCGTCAGGCTGGTCGAAAGCGGTTGACGGTTCTGTGCGTCTGCGGCCCCTGCAAAGCAAATCACAAGGGCCGAAATAAGAGTGGGCCGAGAAGGCATTGTTAGATCAGTCGCGCTCGACACATAGGGCAACGCCCATGCCGCCACCGATGCACAGAGTCGCCAGACCTTTTTTCGCGTCCCGCCGCTTCATTTCGAACAACAGAGTGTTCAGAACGCGGCAGCCCGAGGCGCCGATCGGGTGACCGATGGCAATGGCGCCGCCATTGACGTTCACGATGGACGGGTCCCAGCCCATGTCTTTGTTCACGGCACAAGCTTGTGCGGCAAAGGCTTCGTTGGCTTCGATCAGATCCAGATCGTCAACCGACCAGCCCGCCTTTTCCAGCGCCTTGCGCGAGGCATAGATCGGGCCGACGCCCATAATCGACGGGTCCAGACCAGCGGTAGCATAAGATGCAATCCGCGCCAGAGGCTCAATCCCGCGCTTTTCGGCATTTGCCGCCGACATCAGCAGGGTCGCAGCCGCGCCGTCGTTCAGGCCCGAGGCATTGGCGGCGGTGACCGATCCGTCCTTAGCAAAAGCCGGGCGCAGTTTGGCCATGGCTTCCATGGTTGCGCCGTGGCGGATGTATTCGTCTTTGTCCATCACGATGTCACCCTTGCGGGTCTTGATGGTAAAGGGGGTGATCTCATCGGCGAATTTGCCTGCCTTCTGCGCAGCTTCGGCCTTGTTCTGGCTTGCGACGGCGAATTCATCCTGCATATCGCGGCTGATCTGCCACTTTTCAGCAACGTTTTCGGCGGTTTGACCCATGTGATACCCGTTGAACGCATCCCACAGTCCATCGCGGATCATTGTGTCGATATACTTCATGTCGCCCATCTTTTGGCCGGCGCGCAGAGCGGCGGCATGGGGCGACAGGGTCATGTTCTCTTGTCCGCCAGCAGCGACGATATCAGCATCGCCCAGTTGGATATGCTGTGCGCCCAGTGCCACGGCGCGCAGGCCGGATCCGCAGACCTGGTTGATGCCCCAGGCCGCGCTTTCCTGCGGCAGACCGGCGTTGATATGCGCCTGACGCGCCGGGTTCTGACCCTGGGCTGCGGTCAGAACCTGACCCAAAATTGTCTCGCTGACTTCGCCTTTTTCGATTCCGGCGCGTTCTACAACGGCTTCAAGAACGGCTGTGCCCAAATCATGGGCTGCGGTGTTCGCAAACGAACCACCAAAGCTGCCGACGCCTGTACGTGCGGCGGATGCGATAACTACATTGGTCATTATGATCAGTCCTTTACCGACATGGTCCGGCGGAATGTCTGACGGCGCAGGTCGAGAGGTTCCCCCCGCAACAAGAGCGCCCCGTAATCCCCCGCTCAAGTATCACTGCAATAGCGCAATGCTGCATTTGCAGCAACGGGCAGCTTGTCTCAGGACCCAAGGTCCCTGGTTTTTTGGGGTTAACCCGCCGATTTCTGTTCGTTTTCCGTTTTCCAGGGCGCAGAAACCGTAGGTGCGCCGAACAGAAATCCTTGCAGACAATCGACGCCATTGGCCACCAAAAACTCAGCATCTGCCTTGGTTTCGACCGATTCGGCCGTGACCAGAATCTCAAATTCCCTTGCAACTGCGATCAGGGCACGAACCAGCGCCTGATTATCCGGGTTTTCACTGATGCCGCGGATGAACTGGCCATCAATCTTGGCGGCATCAAAAAGAAACTCGCGGAAATGGCGGAAGCAGAAATTGCTGGCCCCAAAATCATCCAGCGCAAATGCAACGCCACGTGGTTGCAATCGGTCCATGAAATCGACCACGAGTTCCGGCACGGTCATGGCCGAACTTTCGGATATTTCAAGGATCAGCCTTTCACCGATACTGGCATCTTTTTTCATGAACCGGTCAAGAACACGCGACCAACGTCCATATCCGATCGACCGTGCGGACATGTTGATCGACATGCGGATGTCCGGGGTGCGCGCCAATGTGCGCAGGCCCATTTCAAGCGCGATGCAGTCCAATTCGCGGCCAATCGGGGTGTTTTCAAGCTGAGGCATAAACTCGCGTGCCGGGATGACACGACCGGTTTCGTCCAGCACCCGGATGAAGCCCTCATAGAAGGCGATACCATGTGGCGCGTTAGCCTGCATGACCGGTTGAAAGGCCAGTTTGCACTGTTTGTGTTTGACAGCATCCGTAGCCATCTGGATCGTTGAGTTGTCGCGCGACAGCACAGCCGCGTTTAACGGGCTGTCTGATCCTTCGGGTAAATCTGCCAGTTTCCTGTCCCGCATGATCGAAATCGCTTCCCTACCGTCGTCGGTCAGGATCCAATTTCAGGGCAAAGATGTGAATCTGCGGTTAATGGAAATGAAAATGTCAGCGGGCTGCGTCCAGAACACGTCCCAGAGATCTCGCGGCACCAATAACTGCGCCTGTAAATCCCAGCACCATCATGGCCAGTCCAAACGCGATCAGCGTTGCGGTCCCGGCGGCCAGCGCTGTCAGCATTGCGAGAAGCAGGCCTATCAGACCTAAAACTGTGGAAAATGTTGTCCAACGGGTCATGATAATCTCCGGTCACTCGTAATGCACATCGTTTGGATATGTGCAGGCTGAGCTAATTTTCAAGAAAATCAGCACGTGACCGGCGGATTCAAGCTTGTTTTGCTTCGGATTTGTGCGTTTCGGTCTCAAAATGCTCAAATCCGGGCGTCCCTCGATCCCTGGGGTTGCGCGAGATATGCTTGGCTTTGATCTGCTCCGAGCTATCCCGGCTGCCGTCATGGCTGTAACCGGGTGGGGCAAAGCAATAGGCCAACCGCTGGCGCAAAGTTAGCCCCGATTGCGTGGCATCCTGCCAGATTCCGACCCATTCGTGAAAGGCGACGCGCAACGGGTTGAAGGTTCCGATATTGTGAACCAACCCATAGTCGACTTTGTCATCGATCTGCTCTGGCACAAAGGTGCCGAACATCTTGTCCCAGATGATGAACACGCCGGCATAGTTGCAATCCAGATAGCGCGCGTTGCGGCCATGATGGGCGCGGTGGTGGCTGGGGGTGTTCATAACCGCCTCGAACCAGCGGGGCATCTTGCCGATGGCCTCGGTGTGAATCCAGAACTGATAGATCAGGTTCAGACCGCCGACAAACAGAACCATTGCCGGATGAAACCCCAGCAGGATCAGCGGCGCGCGCACGACCATCATGAAGGTGAATGTATAAGTCCAGGTCTGACGCAACGCCGTGGTCAGGTTGTAATGCTGAGAGCTATGATGGTTCACATGGCTGGCCCAGACCCAACGGATGCGGTGCCCGAACCGATGCACCCAATAGTACCGCAAATCGTCCAGAAAAAAGCACAGGATAATCACCGGGATCGAGGTGCCCAGGTTCAGCGGCGTAATCTGCCACAACCACATAAAGAACCCGTAGGCGATGAAACCGAGCAGAAACCCCGAGGCAATATTGCCCGCGCCCATGATCAGCGAGGTGACCGCATCCCGCGTTTCATAGCGCCCGCCCCGGCCTTTGAAAGCGATCCAGACGAACTCGGCCAGAATTGCGGCAATAAAGAACGGGACTGCCCATTGCACGGCATCGGGAAAGGAAATCTGGTCGGTCATGCGGGCTCCATCAGGTGTCGCCAGTGGGCGCGTTCGATGTCATCGAGGTGGATGCGGGTTGAGGGAGTTCCGAAATCATGAAACTGAACTTCGAATCCGTCCGGATGCTCGATCCAGTCATAATCCTGCAGGTGGCGGGCCACGGTATCCGCGCCGAACGACCACAAAAGGCCCGAACCGGTTGTGGTTCGGATCAGCGCGGAACGTTGGTCGTGCGCTACGGTTACATCTGCGATCACGTCATCGGGGAAATGGCGCGACCATTGCGCGCGGGCCAGATCAGGCGTCAGGGCGAACTGCCGCGAACGGCCCGTCAGATGCAGCAGAATAGTAATTCCGCCGATCCCCCCAACGACCAGAACCAACAATATCTCCAGCGGCATGACATCCTCCTGACCGACAAACTGCAAAGCAGATGCGCGGCTGTCAAAGGTAGCGTCGCGTAAGCTGGAATTGGACCTGTGGCACCGGTTGGGAATCACGGCGACCTTGTAAAGAGGTCAGTTGGTAATCGTATAGGTCCCCCCGGAATCGCCCTTGCCCTTGTTGCGGGTAAAGGTCACCTGGTTCCCTTCTATCGTTACTTTCTGGCAATCCTGCGGGATCTGATTTCCGCCAACAACAAGCGTTCGGCACCAAAACCTTTTGTTCCAGGCCCATGCGCCCGAGAATTTGACCTTGTCGCTGGTTTGTCCGGAAATCTTCCCGTCGGGTGAAATAAGCACCCAAGTGCCGCCATCTACCAGTTTTTTACCAGCGACAGCATTCTGAAAATCTTGTTCTTTCCTGATGTCTTTGGCCTCCGCGACCAATGCCGAGCCCAAAATCAGACAGGCAGCAATGGCCAGAGTGAATACGTTCTTCATAAAGAAAGCCTCCTCGTTACAATGACGGGGAGGCTATCATAAATTCAGGACTTCAGGAAAACGACCTTAGCTTTCTTCTGCGACCAGTGCCGCAATGATCGCCTTGGCACTGTCTGAATTCCACTCGGCATCCCCGATCAGGCGGGCGACTTCATTGCCATCGGGGTCAAGAATGACCGTGATTGGCAGGGCAATGACACCGAACTCACGTGCCACGGCCGAGCCCGGATCTTGATGGCGCGGCAGGTTCTCGATGTTGTTTTCCTCGAAAAACTTCTTGATCCCCGCGGGTGAGTTGCGCCCGGTGGCCAATGTCAGGACTTCGAATTTGTCACCCCCGAATTCCGCCTGCAACTCGGCGATCTGAGGCATTTCCTTGCGGCACGGTGCGCACCATGTGGCCCAAAAGTTCAGCAGAACGTATTTGCCCTGATAGTCGGCAAGCGTTGCGGTGCCACCGTCATCTTCCAACTGAAATTCGACCAAGGTGTGCGGTTTGGGCTCTTTGTGCAGGATCAACCGCTTCAGGGTGCCTTCGCGCAGCGGACCCAGAGTTTCCGCATCTGTGGCCAAAGCCGCGTTTGCACCTAGCGCAAGGGCCATATAAAGGGGGATCAGACGAAATAGGCGCATATCAACTCCGGGTTTTCTTACATGACCGATCAATCTTCGAACCAGATGTGGGGCGGCCGCTTTGCCGCCGGTCCAGACGCGATCATGGAGGCAATCAATGCCTCGATCGGGTTCGATCAGCGGATGGCAGCCCAGGACATTGCAGGCTCGCGCGCCCATGCCGCCATGTTGGCTGCCACAGGCGTTATAACTGATAGTGATGCTGAAGCTATTCGGGAAGGGCTGCTCACCGTATTGTCAGAAATTCAGAGCGGGGCGTTCCAGTTCTCGACCGCGCTGGAAGACATCCACATGAATGTCGAGGCACGGCTGAAAGAGGTCATTGGCGAACCTGCGGGCCGTTTGCACACAGGCCGGTCGCGCAATGATCAGGTGGCAACCGATTTTAAACTGTGGGTGCGTGATCAGTTCGATGCCGCCGATACCGGTCTGCTGGCCCTAATCCGCGCGCTTTTGGCGCAGGCAGAGGCCGGGGCGGACTGGGTCATGCCGGGCTTTACGCATCTGCAAACCGCCCAGCCTGTGACCTGGGGTCATCACATGATGGCTTATGTCGAAATGTTCGGGCGTGATCTGTCCCGCGTCCGCGATGCCCGCGCGCGGATGAACGAATCCCCACTGGGGGCTGCCGCGCTGGCTGGAACCTCGTTCCCTATTGATCGGGTCATGACCGCCGAGGCGCTGGGCTTTGACCGCCCGGCCGCCAACTCGCTGGATGCCGTCAGCGACCGCGACTTTGCACTGGAATTCCTGTCAGCTGCTTCTATCTGTGCAATGCACCTGTCGCGCTTTGCCGAAGAACTGGTGATCTGGTCTTCTGCCCAGTTCCGCTTTGTCACCCTGTCTGACCGTTTTTCGACTGGCTCGTCTATCATGCCGCAAAAGAAGAACCCGGATGCGGCAGAACTGATCCGTGCCAAGGTAGGGCGCATTTATGGTGCGAACACCGCGCTGATGATGGTGATGAAGGGCTTGCCGCTGGCCTATTCCAAGGACATGCAGGAAGACAAGGAACAGGTCTTTGACGCTGCCGATAACTGGATGCTAGCGCTGGCAGCGATGGAAGGCATGGTCAAGGACATGACCGCCAACCGCGAAAGCCTGGCTGCGGCTGCAGGGTCGGGTTTTTCGACCGCGACAGATCTGGCCGACTGGCTGGTGCGCGTTCTGGGCCTGCCGTTCCGCGATGCCCATCACGTCACCGGATCGCTGGTTGCGATGGCCGAGAGCAAGGGCTGCGATCTGCCGGACCTGACGCTTGCGGACATGCAAACGGTGCATGCGGATATCACCGATGACGTCTTTTCTATCCTTACGGTGCAAAATTCGGTAAACTCGCGCCAGTCTTACGGCGGCACGGCACCGGATCAGGTGAGGGCTCAGGTCAAGCGATGGAAGGCGTTGGTGTAATGCGAATTCTGACTGCGGCTCTGTTGGTGCTGGCAGGGGTAACCCTAGCCGGATGCGGTGCGGATGGCGAACCGATCCAACCAACGATGAGCGCCAATATCGGCGTCGGCACCAGCGGCGCCTATGTCGGGGGTGGCGTTGGCCTGCAACGCGGCCCTCTGAGCGTTTTTCTCGGGCGGTAGTGTTTCCCGAGTTGCAGTTTCAGCACTCAGTTCCCATTTCAGACCGATCAATGGCGCTCGGCCGTAAACCTTGGAAAAAGAAATGAATATGAAGATTTTAGGCCTGTTCTTTGGCCTCGCCATTCTTGCGGCTTGCGACCCATCCTATAAACCGCGACCCGATCCCGAACCCCAATCCGGCGGATCTGGAATTTCGATATCCGGTTATGGGCGGGTCGGCGTTTCGCATATTGAATGACGCGACACCCCTGTTTGCGTAGAATCCATTGATCCGCCGGGGCATTTTGGTCTAAGCGCGTCTTTATGGATCACTTTCTTTACCGCGACGGCGCGCTTTACGCCGAGGATGTCCCGATCTCCGAAATCGCAGCTGCGGTTGGGACACCCTTTTACGTCTATTCGACGGCGACGCTGCTGCGTCATTTCCAGCTGTTCGATGAGGCGTTGGACGGGATCGACCACCTCGTATGTTATGCGATGAAGGCCGCCAGCAATCAGGCGATCCTGAAGACGCTTGCCGAGGCAGGCGCGGGGATGGACGTTGTTTCGGGTGGGGAATACTTGCGGGCCAAAGCTGCCGGAGTGCCCGGCGATAAGATCGTGTTTTCGGGCGTTGGCAAAACAGCCGAAGAAATTCGCACCGCTCTGACCGGTGGCATTCGTCAGTTCAACGTGGAATCCGAACCCGAGATGGAGGTGATCAACGCCGTTGCGCTTGATTTGGGCGTCGTTGCTCCGATCACCGTTAGGGTAAATCCGGATGTGGACGCCAAGACCCATGCCAAAATCGCCACCGGAAAATCCGAGAATAAATTCGGCATTCCGATCGCCCGTGCGTCAGAAGTTTATGCCCACGCTGCCAGCCTGCCCGGGCTGGAGGTCATTGGCATCGACGTCCATATCGGCTCGCAACTGACCGAGCTGGAGCCTTTTGCACTGGCCTATCAGAAGGTGGCCGAGCTGACCGAGACGCTGCGCAATGAGGGTCACAATATTCGCCGCCTTGATCTGGGTGGGGGGTTGGGCATTCCTTATGCGCGTTCGAACGACGCGCCGCCGCTGCCTTTGGAATACGGTGCGCTGATCAAAGACACTCTGGGTCATCTGGGATGCGAAATCGAAATAGAGCCGGGCCGCCTAATTGCCGGTAATGCTGGTTTGATGGTCAGCAAAGTGATTTATGTGAAATCCGGCGAGGGCCGGGATTTCCTGATCCTCGACGGTGCCATGAACGACCTGATCCGCCCGGCCATGTACGAAGCCTATCACGATATCGTACCGGTGATCGAACCCGTGCCGGGCACGGAACAGCAACCTTATGATATCGTCGGTCCGGTTTGCGAAAGCGGCGATACATTTGCCAAGCAACGGCAGATGCCGCCACTGGGTGCTGGTGATCTGGTCGCCTTTCGCAGCGCAGGGGCCTATGGCGCGGTCATGTCCAGCGAATACAACACGCGGCCCCTGATACCCGAAGTTCTGGTGCACGGAGATCAATTTGCCGTAATTCGTGAACGTCCGAGCTTTGACGAAATCATAAACCGCGATACCATACCCGAGTGGCTCTGACGCAATAGACGCGCGGGCCGGTGAACGGAGGCCCGACTTGACCGCAAGAGAAACCTTGCCGATCCCCAGATTGTCTTTGCTGCTAACGCAGGTGGGGATGCTAAGCGAGCAGGTTTGGCGGTCTTTCTGGCCGTTTTTCTCAATTTCCATGGCGCTGTTGGCTGCGCTGATGCTCGGACTGCAGGACCATGTCGGGGTGGAAACCGTTTGGGTCGCGGGGTCGGCGGCGTTGATTGGGCTGTTGGTTGCACTGATCCTCGGCGCGCGGCGGTTCCGTATCCCGACACGAAACGAAGCGTTGATCCGGATGGATGAGACCCTGCCAGGGCGTCCTATCCAGGCTCTGATGGATGAACAGGCCATCGGCGCGATGGATGCTGATTCTGTGGCCCTGTGGCGGGCTCATCAGGCGCGTATGGCGGAACGTGCCGCACAGGCTGCGCCGGCAAAGCCCGATCTCCGACTGGCCGACCGCGACCCCTATGCTCTGCGGTTCATAGCTTTGCTGGCGCTGGTGATTGCCGTGCTTTTCGGCTCATTTTGGCGCATAGGATCCGTGACAGAGATGACACCGGGTGCAGCTGTTGCCGGGCAGGGACCAAGTTGGGAAGGCTGGGTCGAGCCGCCACGCTATACCGGCTTGCCAACGCTCTATCTGGCGGATCAATCCGACCCGACACTTTCGGTCCCGCAAGGCAGCCGCATCACATTGCGATTCTACGGCGAGGTCGGTGCGCACAGCTTGACCGAAACCTCGACACCGCTGGGCACGGAAGCGGTCACCGACCCTGAACAGGAATTTGTCGTCGAACGTTCGGGCCAAATGACGATAGACGGGCCTTCCGGGCGCGATTGGGCGTTGGAAGTGATCGCAGATACGTCTCCACTGATCACCGTGTCGGACGTTGCCAAATCCGAAGCAGGCGGCCAGATGAAACTGCCCTTTGCGGCCAAAGATGATTACGGTGTGATAGCAGGCTCTGCCCTGATCGAACTAGATCTGGATGCAATTGATCGCCGCTATGGTCTGATGGCGATTCCAGAACCGCGTGAGGTGATCGAGGTTGAGTTACCGATGCCCATTACAGGCGACCGGGCCGATTTCACCGAGAATCTGATCGAGGATTTCTCACAACATCCCTGGGCGCATCTGCCAGTAAAGATCACTTTGATGGCGCGTGATGCTGCCGATCAGCAAGGGCAGTCTGAACCCTATACAACAGCACTTCCGGCGCGTCGGTTCTTTGATCCGCTGGCGGCTGCGATCGTTGAACAGCGGCGCGATCTGCTGTGGTCACGGGACAACGCGAAACGGGTATCTCAGATTCTGCGGGCGGTATCGTATCTGCCCGAGGACCTGTTCCGCTCGGATACGGCCTATTTACGCCTGCGGGTGACACTTCGGCGGCTTGAGACATTTACCGAATACGGGTTGAAGCCGACGCAGCAGGAAGAAATCGCGGCCTCACTATGGAAGCTGGCCGTATTGATCGAGGACGGTACGCTTGCCGACGCTCTTGAGCGGATGCGCCGGGCGCAGGAGCGCCTGACGGAGGCGATGCAGAACGGGGCAAGCGACGAAGAGATCGCTGAGCTGATGCAAGAGCTGCGCGAGGCCACCCAGGACTACCTGCAACAGTTACAGCGGTTGGCAGAGCAGAACGGTGAAGAAGGTCAGCAGGGGCAAGACGGAGAATCCTTGCAGATGACGCAGGATGATCTGCAACGGATGATGGATCGAATTCAGGATCTGATGGAGCAGGGCCGTATGGCCGAGGCGCAGCAGGCGCTGGAAGAATTCCAGCAGATGATGGAGAACATGCGCGTCACGCAAGGTCAGGGTCAAGGTCAGCAATCCGAAGGCCAACAGGCGATGGAGGGTTTGGCAGAGACATTGCGCGATCAACAGGGGCTGAGCGATCAGGCTTTCCGCGATCTGCAAGAGCAGTTCAATCCCGGTGCGCAGACTGGTGAAAACCAGGGCAATCAGGGCCGCAATGGCGGTCAGGGCCGTGGTCAGAGCCACGAAGGCCAGGGCGGACAGGGGCAGGGTTCGGACCAGGCTGATGAAGGTCAGCAGGGTCAGGGTTCGCTGGCCGATCGTCAACAGGCCCTGCGCGATGAGCTGGGCCGCCAGCAACAAAACCTGCCCGGTGCCGGTACTCCGGAAGGCGAAGCCGCCCGTGATGCGCTTGGGCGCGCTGGCCGCGCCATGGATGAGGCTGAGCAGGCTCTGCGGAATGACGAGCTGGCCGATGCTATCGACAACCAGTCCGAAGCGATGGATGCGCTGCGGGAAGGGATGCGCTCGTTAGGTGAGGCCTTGGCCCAGAACCAGCAGAATCAACCAGGTCAAGGCAGCCAGGAAGGCGACATGCAGGCCAACAACCGCGATCCACTGGGCCGCAACCCTGGGGCAAACGGGTCGATGTCAACCGATGAGAGCCTGCTGCAGGGTGAGGACGTTTATCGCCGTGCGCGCGAGTTGCTGGACGAAATTCGCCGCCGGACCGGTGAATCCGAACGCCCCGAGATTGAATTGGAATATCTCAAGCGCCTGCTTGAACGGTTCTGATCAGTTCTGAGAAGCGCCAGCCTGGGTATCCAGCCAAAGCCGGGCTTGATCCACCAAAGACACATAAGGTTTGAGAACTGCATCCGCCTGAGGAACAGCCTCACTGATTTGCGGAGCATTGCCGTAGATCAGGAACAGGATCACACCAAGTATCAAGATCAGAGCGAACCCACGCAGAAAGCCGCCGGATTTGGGGGGCGCAGGCGCTGATGCCTCAGGCGCATCTGCAGAGGCGTCGCCGCGGAATCCGGAATTGATCGTTTCGACATCGGGCAGGGCGTCACCTTGCCCGGAATCTTTAGCGGTTTCTGTAGCTGTCAGTTCCTTGACCGCCTGTTCGGGGTCTGGTTCCGGCTCGGAAGGTGGATCAAGAGCAAGATCAGGCTGGCTTTCAAGACTGCTGCCTTCCTGGGCCCGCAATTCGGCTTCGCGTGCGGCTTCTTCCTTCAGTATATCGGCGACCGAAGGATCCACATTGCTGACCGGCGCACCATCCTTTGGTGTGGCTTCGGGCTCGGGCTCGGTCTGGTCGGCGGTTTCTGGCTCCGCCGGTGGAACAGCCTTATCCTCGGCAGTCGTTTCATCTGCAGGTTGCTCAACGGTTGGATCCGCCGGATGTTTGGCCTGGAACCACGTTTTCTCGCAATTCGAACACTGAACATCGCGGCCTTCCTCTGGAATGACCTCGTCTGGCACCTCGTATTGGGCACTGCAGTTGGGACAAGTAAGACGCATGCTGCCTCCGGGCCGGGGGTTGGCCTGATAATAGTTTTTTTAAGAATGATATTCCGTTAGAACCAAACAGCAAAGCGCGTTTTCGGTTTCGCGGGCCAAGTGTCACCATTTGGACCCGGTACGGGCATTGAAACCTGAACCGCGCTGGGGCAAGAAGAGCGGCACAAAAATTGGGGGCCCCCGTGATCGAGCTGGACCATGTCAGCTACACCTATGGTGGAGGTGAATTGCTGAGCGACGTATCGCTTAAGCTTCAACCGGGGTCGTTTCATTTCCTGACCGGGCCGTCCGGTGCTGGCAAAACAACCCTGTTAAAGCTCTGCTATGGCGCATTGCTGCCCACATCGGGAAGGCTGAGCGTGTTCGATCAGGATATCGCCCGCCTTAACCGCGATCAGATGGCCCTGATGCGCCGCCGGATAGGTGTGGTGCATCAGGATTGCCGGTTTCTGGATCACATGACTTTGGCCGAGAATGTCGCTTTGCCGTTGATGGTATCCGGTAAGGCGGAAATTGCCGAGCAAACAGATCTGTCAGATCTGTTAAACTGGGTCGGGCTGGGTGCGCGTCTTGACGCGCTGCCACCAGAGCTGTCAGGCGGTGAACGCCAGCGTGCGGCGCTGGCCCGTGCGGTGATGCTGTCGCCGGATGTCGTGCTGGCCGATGAGCCGACGGGCAATGTGGATTGGGAAATGTCTCAGCGACTTTTGCGCCTGCTGGTCGAGTTGAACAAGATGGGCAAGACAGTCTTGATTGCGACCCATGATCTTAGCCTGATCCGTGCGGCGAAAAGCCAGGTGCAGGCGCGTGTTTTGCGCATCTCGCAGCGCCAAATTCAACTGGCGGGGGCGGATCTATGAACGTGGAAACTTTCCGCAACCTGTTGAAACGTGATGGTCGTGCCGACCGAGTTGTTCCGCCCACTGGCTATACTGCACATCTCACACTGTTCGTGTCCGGTGCGATGGGCTTTCTTGCGGTGTTCGCGCTGGCTCTGTCATTGGCGTCGGGGCGAGTGGCAGACCGCTGGGCAAGCGAACTTGCCGGCGCTGCCACGGTGCGGATCAATGCCCCGGCCGACCAGATGGCCGCCCAGACTGAAACCGCGCTGACGGTGTTGTCGCAAACACCCGGTGTCGCCTCTGCCCGGGCGTTGACCATCGAGGAGCAGATTGCGCTGTTGTCGCCTTGGTTTGGCCCGGATTTGCCACTGGACACGCTGCCCGTGCCGCAGTTGATCGAAATTTTCGAAGGTGAGCCAGGTCTGGATGCAGCAGGATTGCGCCTGCGTCTTGGGGCCGAGGTGCCCGGAGCCGTACTGGACGACCACTCGCGCTGGCGCGAACCTTTGGTTGATGCGGCCCGCTCGCTCTGGAGGCTTGGCTGGGTCTCAATCCTTCTGATTGGCGGAGCGACCGCCGCCATGATCACATTGGCGGCCAATGCGTCGCTGGCAGCCAACGCGCAGATTATCGAAGTGCTGCGTCTTGTCGGGGCCCGGGATCGATTTATTGCCAATGCGTTTGTTCGCCGCTTCACCTACCGCGCATTTTTTGGCGCGATGGTTGGTGTGCTGTTCGGAATGACAGGTGTGTTGTTGCTGCCCGAGGCATCGTCGGACGAGGGCGGCTTTCTGACGGGCCTGGGCTTTCAGGGGGCAGGGTGGCTGTTGCCAGCCCTCATCCCGGTACTGGGTGCTGCGGTGGCCTTTCTAGCCACATGGACTGCGGCAAACCGCAAATTGAAGGAGCTTTCGTAATGGCCACTCCAATTCAATGGATCCGCTCACTGGTCTTCATGATCGTGATCTACATGTGGATGCTGGTCCTTGGCCTCGTGTTTGCTCCTTACGCCATGTTTGCAAAGCGCGGAGCGTTACATGCATGCAAGACCTATGCGCGCACAACCATGTGGTTGGCGCGTTGGATGGTTGGTATTCGATGCGAAGTTCGCGGGACTGTGCCAGTGGACGAGGTGGTCATCGGGGCCAAACACCAGTCTTTCCTCGATATCATCATGATCTTTAGCGCGATTCCTCATGGCAAGTTCATTATGAAGCGCGAATTACTGTGGACGCCAGTCATTGGGCTTTACGCCAGCCGCCTGGGGTGCATCCCGGTCAATCGCGGCAAGAAGGGCGCTGCTGTGGCCAAGATGGTCCAGGATGTGGCAAAGGAATTTACAGAACCTGGCCAGTTGGTGATCTATCCGCAGGGCACCCGTGTCGCGCCCGGCGTTCACAAACCGTATAAGGTTGGAACTGCCGTCCTGTACGAAGGCTTGGGAATCCCTTGCGTACCTGTTGCAACAAATGCCGGAGTGTTCTGGCCCCGCAGCGGCGTGATGCGCAAACCCGGCCTTGCGATCGTCGACTTCCTTGATCCGATCGAACCCGGCGTCGAACGTGCGCGCTTTCTGGACCGATTGGAAGATGTGATCGAGACGCGCTCGAACGCTTTGATGACAGAAGTGGGGTTTGATCCTGATGCAGTTCATTGACGATATCGAAACGCTTGAGGGACATTACGGCGCACCGGGCGCCCCATCATTGCGTAAAGTAGCGCACCGGTTGACGCCTCTGTACCGGCAATGGGTCATGGCTTCGCGGCTATGCGTCCTCAGTACGGTAGGGCCCGAAGGGGTCGATGGCAGCCCACGTGGCGATGATGGTCCGGTGGTTCTGGAACTGGATCCAAAGACATTGGCGATGCCCGACTGGCGCGGAAACAACCGGCTGGACAGCTTGCGCAATATCGTGCGCGATCCGCGTGTGTCCTTGATGTTCATGGTCCCCGGGTCGAACAATGTTGTGCGCGTCAACGGGTCGGCCCGACTGACGGCGGACCAAGACCTTCGAACCCGGTTCGAAAAACAAGGCAGGCTTCCGGCCACCGTGATCGTCATCGACATTACCGAGGTCTACACTCAGTGTGCCCGTGCGCTGATGCGTGCGCGGACTTGGAGCAGCGGGGATGAAGCCGCCATATTGCCGACAATGGGTGAAATCCTGGCCGAAGCGTCAGACGGCGAGGAAGGTGGCACGCAATATGATGAGGCCTGGGGGCAACGCGCCGCAAAAACGATGTGGTAGCCTGTTTACTTATCAAGGTTTGGTCAAAGAATCGTCACACGGGTAAGTAAGTAGATAACCGTGAGGCAAATACAGAATACAGGAGCCGTCAATGGAGCAGCTTAGTTCAGTTTGGGATTCTTTCCTGAACCACGCCCGCTATGTGTTTACGTCTCCTTTGGATCCCACGAACCGGATTTTCTATGTCTATGTTGGCAGTTCTCTGCTGATTGCCTTCACCATCTATGCCGTGAAGCGCAGAAACGCGTCACATGTAGACGGAGAGAGTAGCTTTCTCGGGTTTCTGTTTCCCCGCAAGGTCTGGGACCACCCTTCGGCATGGCTCGATATCCGCTATTTCTTTTTCCACAAACTGATCGGGCATTTCCTGATATTGGGTCTGCTGGCCGGATCAGCCGCCTTGTCCTATCAATGGGCAAGCGGTGGGCTTGACCCCAATAACTCACCCCGGGCAGAGCCCTTGGTTGGCTGGTTGGGGGCTTTGGCTACCTTCACCTACATGCTCATTCTATTCCTGATTATGGATTTCATCGGCTACGCAGCCCATTACCTGCAGCACAAGGTCCCGCTGTTGTGGCAATTTCACAAAGTTCATCACAGCGCCGAGGTGATGCACCCGTTGTCGAATTTTCGCGAACATCCCATAGACAATATCCTCTACAATGTTGCGATTGGGTTTGGTGCCGGCGCAGTAACCGGGTTTGCGTTTCGACTGTTAGGGTACCAGCCGAACATGCCGGCATTGCTGGGCGTTCCGGTGCTGATGTTCTTGTTCAATGTCGGAGGCTATAATCTGCGACATTCCCATATCTGGTTGCGTTGGCCGGGTGTGTGGTCGAAAGTTTTTCCCTCGCCTGCGCATCACCACGTGCATCACAGTTGCCACCCGGACCATCTGGACAAAAACTTCGCCTTCATGTTTCCGTTCTGGGATGTGTTGTTCGGCACCTACATCATGCCCGAGGATAACAGGGACGTGAAATTCGGCGTGACCGAGAAGGACAAGGGGCACGAGATGGACACCTGCATGAAGCTCTATTTCCTGCCGTTCAGAGATGCGTGGCGTATTCTGAACAAGAAACGGCGGCCATCGTCTTACCAAGCGCCCGATGCAGATGCCGCCAGTCGCCATTCGGTCAAATAGCGAGCATCTGCGGTGGTTGCCGGCCTGACGTGATCCGCTGATCGCCTGTGCCCGGCAACGCCTTGGCGGTGGTTTCGGCTGGGCATAGTGACGCAAACGCCCTCAAGCCGCGGCGGCTCCGATCTTGGCGATCTTGCTGACCCAGCGGTCCACGTGACCCGGTTTGGGATAACTTGCCCCGGCAAAATAGGTGAACCGGGTCGGCTTGAAGCCAACAAATCCCAATATCTGATCGCGTACCTGGCGGATCAAGGCTTGGCGATAGATCAGGCGCATGAACCAACCCGGCGTATCTGATGTCAGAATGACGCGCGCGGTGCGTCCGCTCAGCATTGGGGCGGGCAATCCAATCTTAGTGGTGTTTCGCGTGTCAAAGGTGCGTCCGGGGATGAACATCCGGTCGATCAGACCTTTGAGCTTTGCGGGCAATCCGCCCCACCACATTGGCGTGGTCAAGACCAGGTGCTCGCTCCATTCGAAATCTTGCAATACCTGCTCAAGAACCGGTTCTAGCGGTTTGAAATCGTGATAATTGCCCTGGCCAAAATCAAAGTCGAACTGCATCTCGCTTAGATGGACCAGACGCACGTCATGTCCCTTGCCTCGGGCGGCGTCGGCATAAGTTTCGGCAAAGGTCCGCGACAGGCTACTATCGGCGGGGTGTCCGTCGAGGACAAGTATTTTCTTCGGTTGCATGGGGCTCTCCTGAAAATGACCGTGGTCACTTATAGAATCGGAAAGTGACCACGGTCAATAAAAATTTGACCATGGTCAAAAAACATGCGAGCTAACCATATGCAAAAACCACCCCAGAAACGAACTCTCAAAACTCGGGCCCGGCTTTTGGCGGCTGCCGAGGCGCTCATTGAAAACAGCGGATACGAAGCGCTGAGGGTAGAAGAGGTCGTCCAGAGCGCTGGCGTCGCCAAAGGGACGTTCTTCGCGCATTTTCGCGACAAGGATGCCTTGATGGAGCTTCTGATCGCAGATCGGCTGAATGCCTGCCTCGATCAGGCCGAGGCTGGGACCGCGCCCAAATCGGTGAATGATATCATGACCGCCCTGCAGCCGGTTCACAGCTTCATGACATCCGAACGGTATGTCTTTGACTTGTTGATAAGATATTCGGGGGCGACGGCTATCGCCGATATCGGACCGATCGCATATTGCTTTGAGCGCTACTTTCGTGTGGTGATGATGTGGCTTGACGCTGCGGATGTCCGACAGGACATTCCGACCGAGCTGTTGGCCGAAGGTGTTCAGGCCTTTGCCATTCAGGCCATGTCCCTGAAGTTCTGCGCCTTGCACGCCTCGACCGGTTTTACCGACCGGTTGAGGGTCTATCTGGATGCATGGTTGACCCCGGCGACCTAGTCACCGGGGTCCTTTTGTTAGCTGTGAATTGGCCCGTCACCGCAGGCCAGGGCCGCCTCACGCACCGCTTCGGAATATGTCGGATGCGCGTGACAGGTCAGCGCCAGATCTTCGGCCGAGGCGCCGAATTCCATCGCCACGCAGACTTCGTGAATCAAATCACCCGCAGCCGGGCCAATGATATGCGCGCCCAGAATGCGGTCGGTTTCCTTGTCTGCCAGAATCTTGACGAATCCATCCGAGGCAAAGTTCGCCTTGGCGCGGCCATTGCCCATGAACATGAACTTTCCGACCTTATAGGCACGGCCCTGTTCTTTGAGTGTCGCCTCGGTCTCGCCGACATTGGCGACCTCGGGCCAGGTGTAGATCACGCCCGGAATGACGCCATAGTTCACATGCCCATGCTTGCCCGCAACCTGTTCGGCGGCGGCCATGCCCTCGTCTTCGGCCTTATGCGCCAGCATCGGGCCTTCAGTCACGTCGCCGATGGCATAGACGCCCGGCACGTTAGTCTGCCAATCGGCGCCTACCTTGATCTGACCGCGGGGTGTCATTTCAACACCCAAAGCGTCCAGCCCCAAACCATCCGAGAACGGTTTGCGCCCAGTAGCGACAAGGACGGTATCGGCGTCAATCACATGCTCGCTGTCATCCTTCAGCAGCTTATAAGTCACCTTGGCCTTGGTCTTGGTGGCTTCGGTCTTTTGCACCGCAGCACCCATGACAAAGTTCAGGCCCTGTTTCTTGAGGATGCGCTGGAAGGTTTTCTGAACCTCAGGGTCCATGCCCGGGGTGATTTCCTTGAGGAATTCGATCACCGTGACTTCGGAACCCAGACGGCTGTAGACCGAGCCCAGTTCAAGCCCGATCACACCTGCGCCGATGACGACCATCTTTTTCGGGATTTTTCCCAGCGCCAACGCACCGGTCGAGGTCACGACAACCTTTTCGTCCACTTCGACACCAGGCAGTGCGGATGGCTCGGACCCGGACGCGATGATGATGTTCTTGGCCTCGTGAACCTCATCACCGACCTTGACCTGCCCAGCGGCCGGGATCGAACCCCAGCCTTTCAGCCAGTCGATCTTGTTCTTCTTGAACAGGAATTCGATGCCCTTGGTGTTGCCGTCAATGACTTCGTCCTTATAGGCCTGCATCTGCTTCCAATCGACTGAAGGGCTTTTGCCCTTGAGGCCCATCTTGGCAAAGTTATGCTCGGCCTCGTGCAGCTGATGGCTGGCATGCAGCAACGCCTTAGACGGGATGCAGCCCACGTTCAGGCAGGTGCCGCCCAGCGTCTCACGCCCTTCGACCACGGCGGTTTTCAACCCCAGCTGCGCGCAGCGGATGGCGCAGACATAGCCGCCGGGGCCTGCTCCGATTACGATGACGTCATAGTTTGCCATTTGTCCGGTCCTTGTATTTGGTGGGGTCGGATACGCTTGTCTGCGCAATGCACCCCCATTGAATAATCTATGCGGCAGCTCGAATCAAAACACAGCTGCCAACAGCATTGCAGTGGTCGCCAGCAGCCCGATCATCCAGATCACCGTACGCCATGGTGTCCAGCCAAATGCATAGGCCGGAACATAGGAAGCGCGTGCGATCAGGTAGACCCAACTACATGCGGCAGTAAAAGCGCTGGATTGCCCCGAGGTCGTAATGACCAAAGATGCGATAGCGAACAAAACCAACCCTTCGGAATGGTTGCTAAGCGCCCGGTGCAGACGTCCCATTGCAGCAGGTTTGTCAAACGGGGTATCACGAGGTCCCAACGCGTGCAGCACATCGACCTTGCCGTGGCCAGAGATCAAATAGGCGACAAATTGAGCGACCCAAAGAAGGGCTGCCAGCGACAAGACGGTCAATTCCGTGGTCATTCAGCTTGTTTCCTCGCACTAGGAACGGATGCGATAAATCGGTTTAAACTGGCGTCAGAAGCTTCACCTGAATATGCGCGATCCCGCCGCGTTCGTGATGCATGGCCAATTCCTCAGAATCAAAGAAACTCAGGGCCTTTTCAAGATCAACCACCTCAAACATTGCAACCGCATGATCACGCTGATCGGGGTCTTTCCAGATGTGGAGGTCGCGGATACCCGCGGCCTCCCGCATTGGCTTGTCTTCGCGAAACACTTTCAGCCAGACATCAAAATCAGCAACGTCAGCCTGCCAGAGTACATGAGTTGCCATGGTCATAGATCCATCAGCAGGCGGCGTGGGTCTTCCAGTGCCTCTTTCACGCGCACTAGGAAGGTCACAGCACCTTTGCCGTCCACGATCCGGTGGTCATAGGACAGAGCCAGATACATCATCGGGCGGATCTTGACCTCACCGTTGATGGCCATCGGACGGTCCTGAATCTTGTGCATACCAAGAATACCCGACTGCGGCGGGTTCAGAATCGGCGAGGACATCAGCGAGCCATAGACGCCGCCGTTCGAAATGGTGAAGGTGCCGCCCTGCATCTCTTCCATGCTCAGCTTGCCGTCACGGGCGCGCCTGCCCTTTTCGGCGATTGCCTTTTCGATCGCGGCAAATGACATCGAATCTGCATCACGGATGACCGGAACAACAAGACCGGTCGGCGTGCCTGCGGCGACACCCATATGCACAAAGTTCTTATAGACAATGTCGGTGCCATCAATCTCGGCATTCACTTCGGGCACTTCTTTCAGTGCATGACAGCAGGCCTTGGTGAAGAAGGACATAAAGCCCAGACGGACGCCGTGTTTCTTCTCGAACTGGTCCTTGTACTGGTTGCGCAGGGCCATCACCTCTGTCATGTCCACCTCGTTATAGGTGGTCAGCATGGCGGCGGTGTTCTGGCTGTCTTTCAGGCGTTTGGCGATGGTCTGGCGCAGGCGTGTCATGCGCACACGTTCCTCGCGGCTGGCATCCTGTGCAGCAACGGGTGCGCGTGGTGCCTGGGTCGCAGGTGCGGGTGCCGCGACAGCGGGCGCTGGGGCCGCGACTGCCTTGGCCACATCTTCCTTCATGATACGTCCGTCGCGTCCGGTTCCCGTGACCTGATCGGCGGACAGGCCAGCCTGGGCCATGGCTTTCTCAGCCGAAGGCGCGTTGGCTATGTCTTTGCCACCACCATCGCTGCTGCCCGCAGCGGGTGCTGCCGGAGCGGCTACTGCCCCTGCTGCTGAACCCGAGATCACCGCCAGCTTGGCTGCGGCGTCTACAGTTGCGCCTTCAGGGGCAACGATTTCTGCCAGAACACCCGCCACAGGGGCGGGAACCTCAACCGAGACCTTGTCGGTCTCCAGCTCACACAGCATCTCGTCCTGAGCGACGCTGTCGCCGACCTGTTTGAACCAGGTCGAGACCGTCGCTTCGGTCACGGATTCGCCCAGCGTGGGCACCATCACATCAATGCTGCCGCCCGAGGCTGCCGGTGCTGCGGCAGGCGCAGGTGCGGCGGCTGGGGCCGGGGCGGCACCTTCTCCGGCGACGATTGTCGCCAGCAGGGCATCAACACCAACGGTTTCGCCTTCGGCGGCGACAACCTCACCCATCACGCCAGCGGCGGGCGAGGGGACCTCGACCGTGACCTTGTCGGTTTCAAGCTCGCACAGCATTTCATCGACCGCGACTGCATCACCGGGTTTCTTGAACCAGGTGGCAACGGTGGCTTCGGTAACGGATTCGCCCAGCGTGGGAACACGAACTTCAATGGACATCATTACTTTCCTTCAATGCTCAGCGCTTCGTTCACCAGCGCTTCTTGTTGGGCTTTATGTTGGCTGGCCAGACCTGTCGCAGGTGAGGCCGAGGTGGCGCGGCCGACATAGACCGGGCGGGTATGTTTGGCGCCGATCCGGGTCAGGACCCATTCGATATTGGGTTCGATAAAAGACCATGCACCCTGGTTCTTGGGCTCTTCCTGACACCAGATGATTTCGGCTCCCTTGAACCGTTCCAGTTCATTGATCAGCGAATGCGCGGGGAACGGATAGTACTGTTCGATCCGCATCAGATAGACATCGTCGATGCCGCGCGCGTCACGCTCTTCCAGCAGGTCGAAATAGACCTTGCCGGAACACATCACGACCCGTTTGATTTTGTCATCCTTGACCAGGGTTGTGTCCGAGTTACCCTTTTGCGCGTCGTCCCACAGCACCCGGTGGAAGCTGGAGCCGGTGGTGAAATCCTCGGCCGTGCTGATCGCCAGCTTGTGGCGCAGCAGAGATTTCGGTGTCACCAGGATCAGAGGCTTGCGGAAGGTTCTGTGCAGCTGACGGCGCAGGATGTGGAAGTAGTTCGCAGGCGTCGTGCAGTTGGCTACGATCCAGTTGTCCTGACCACACATCTGCAGAAAGCGTTCCAGACGCGAGGACGAGTGTTCAGGCCCTTGCCCTTCGAACCCGTGCGGCAGCAGGGTCACCAGACCGGACATGCGCAGCCATTTGCTTTCGCCCGAGCTGATGAACTGATCGAACATGATCTGCGCACCGTTGGCGAAATCGCCGAACTGCGCCTCCCACAGGGTCAGAGCGTTGGGTTCAGCCAGAGAAAAGCCGTATTCAAAGCCCAGAACCGCGTATTCCGACAGCATCGAGTCGATCACCTCATATTGTGATTGACCAGCCCGGATGTTGTTCAGTGGATAGTACCGCTCTTCAGTTTCCTGATTGATAAAGCCGGAATGGCGCTGGCTGAACGTACCGCGCGTCGCGTCCTGTCCCGACAGGCGAACTGGATAGCCTTCGGTCAGCAATGATCCAAAGGCAAGCGCCTCACCCGTGGCCCAGTCAAAGCCTTTGCCGGTTTCGAACATTTGCTTTTTGTGGTCCAGCAGGCGGCCGACAGTTTTATGGAGTGCAAATCCCTCGGGGGCCCGGGTTAGCGATGCGCCAACCTCGGCCAGGGTTTCTGGTGCAATCGCAGTATCGCCGCGAACATATTCGTCTTTGTTCTTATCCAGATGCGCCCAACGCCCGTCCAGCCAGTCGGCCTTGTTGGGCTTATAGTCTTTGCCGGCTTCGAACTCATCATTCAGATGGGCCTGAAAGGCGGCTTTCATATCTTCGATCTCGCCTTCGGGGATCAACCCGTCCTTGACCAGCCGCTCCGTGTACAGTGACAGCGTGGTCTTATGGGTCTTGATCTTCTTGTACATGATCGGGTTGGTGAACATGGGCTCGTCGCCCTCGTTATGCCCGAACCGGCGATAGCAGAATATATCCAGAACCACGTCCTTGTGGAACTTCTGGCGAAACTCGGTCGCAACCTTGGCTGCGTGTACCACCGCCTCGGGGTCGTCGCCATTCACGTGGAAGATCGGGGCTTCAACCATCAGTGCGATATCCGTGGGATAAGGGCTGGAGCGCGAGAAATGCGGTGCAGTGGTAAAGCCGATCTGGTTGTTCACCACGATATGCATGGTGCCGCCGGTCCTGTGACCGCGCAGGCCGGACAGGCCGAATCCTTCGGCAACGACACCCTGACCGGCAAAGGCCGCATCGCCATGCAGTAGAATGGCCATGACTCTGGTCCGGTCGGTGTCGTTCAACTGATCCTGCTTGGCGCGGACCTTGCCCAGAACAACAGGGTTCACCGCCTCAAGGTGGCTTGGGTTAGCGGTCAATGACAGGTGTACGCTGTTGCCGTCAAATTCGCGGTCGCTTGAGGCGCCCAGGTGGTATTTTACATCGCCCGAGCCATCCACGTCCTCAGGCTTGAAGCTGCCCCCCTGGAATTCGTTAAAGATGGCGCGGTATGGCTTGGCCATTACATTCGCTAGAATGTTCAGACGTCCGCGGTGTGGCATGCCGATGACAATATCGCTCAGGCCTAGGGCCCCGCCGCGTTTGATGATCTGTTCCATCGCGGGGATCAGTGCTTCGCCGCCGTCCAGACCAAAGCGCTTGGTGCCCATGTATTTCACGTGCAGGAACTTTTCGAACCCTTCGGCCTCGACCATCTTGTTCAGGATGGCCTTGCGGCCCTCTTTGGTGAACGCGATTTCCTTGCCATAGCCTTCGATCCGTTCCTTCAGCCAGGCAGCCTCTTCCGGGTTCGAAATATGCATGTATTGCAGCGCGAAGGTGCCGCAATAGGTGCGTTTCACGATCTCGACGATCTGGCGCATGCTGGCCATCTGCAAGCCCAGCACGTTGTCGATAAAGATCGGGCGATCCATATCGGCATCGGTAAACCCATAAGTCTTGGGGTCCAATTCCGGATGCGTGCTGGCAGCCCGCATGCCCAACGGGTCCAGATCGGCGGCCAGATGACCCCGAATACGATAGGCCCGGATCAGCATCAGCGCCCGCAGACTGTCCAGAACTGCGCGCTTAATCTGGTCTTCGCTGACGGCAACACCTTTGTCGGCGGCTTTTTCCTTGATCTTCTTGCCCGCCGCCTTGGCGTCGATCTCGGCCCATTCGCCAGTCAACGCACCGGTCAGATCATCCGTCGGCATCGGCGGCCAGTCGGACCGCGCCCACGAAGGCCCTTCGGCCTCGCGCTGGACATCAGGCGAGGCGTCGCCCATGGCCTTGAAGAACTCGGCCCAGGCGGCATCCACCGCGCCGGGGTTCTTGGAATACTGGGCGTAGAGCTGCTCCAGATATTCGGCATTATGCCCCTGCATAAAGCTTGAGGCGTGGAAGGCAGAGTTGGGCGAATGTTCGGTCATTGTAGGACCTCAAATGCGATTTCGGATTTGGTAGGATTTAGTTTTGTGGATCTTCGGGGTAGTTTCCGGCCTCGAATACCCAGGTCATTCTTCGTCGAACGATGTCTATCGTATCTGCGTCGAAATAATCGGGCACCGGAATGCCTTTTCGTCGTTCGGCCATCGACTTTTCGTGCGGCAATTCAAAGCTGTCTTCCGGCAGCCCAAAGGATCGATAAATCTCATTCAGATCTGACTGCAGGTTTTCCTTGCGGACGAACTTGTCCACGATCAGCTTGTTGTTGATCGAGACTATGTCCCAGTTATTGCCCCAGGCCTTTGACCGAATGAACTCTTTGAACTGAGCAATTTCGGTCTGCGGGTCTTCCGAGGGCAATCCTTGCTGATGTTTCCGAAAGTGGTAGTCGGATACAGCACGATCGAATGGATTTCGTACGTTGGCGATCTTTGTATAGGAATCAAAGGTCTTTGCCCCAAGATTGGCTCGAACCTGTTTCGCAGGCATATGGTTGCGCCATGCGTATTTGCGCCAGAACTGCCATTTTGGCCGGACCAAACTTGCAGTTTTCCCACGAGCACCGACAATACCGTATTTCGATACGCGGATTTGCCCATTTTCAAGCCGCGGAAGACCGGGTTCTTCGCATAAAGGCTGAAGCGCTATCTCGGTAGAGGTTCCCGCTGTCTTTGTCGTCTTGAGGTAGACAAACTTATGCTCATGGCAAACCAAAACCATGTCAGATGGCCCCTCTGGCTACAGGGGCCGCTTGTAGAGAGTTTACGCTCAGCAGGTTCATTGAGGGACCTCTGAAGGATTGGGACCGTATTGGTTGGTGCCAGGCTGGCTGGGTCGGGCCAGCCACCACAGCACCAGAAGGGGAGAAACAAACAGGACTATAAATGTAGGAACGACGATCAGCAGTGTGGCGCGGGTGAACAGGATGTCCAGATTGCCACCATGCTGGAAATGCGAGGCGAGACCGATGCCAAAGACCAGTACGGCCCCGGCGCCAAAGAACAGCAGGATTGGCAGCAGCGCATACAGCCCGCTGCGCCCGGTATCATGCATCCGCCGCCATGCGACGGCCAGATGCGGGAAGAACACGATTAGACCAACAATACCCTGCACAGGCTGCGAAGACGTGACGGACACGGATCTGGACGTCTCGGTTTCAGTCACAGCGACTTGCGTGAAGAACTGCGCGTCGATAATCCCGGCGATGATGCTCCAGATCATGATGAACAGGAAAAAGAACCAATATTCAGACCGCGAGGCGCGACCCGAGAAGGTGAAGAACTTGGCGAAGCAGGTGCGGATGGCGTCGGAGAAGGTCATATCTGGTCAATCACCCAACTATTCCATTACAGGAAAAAGATACGATAAGAGCGTTCCGCGTACCTCGATTGGCAGTGAAAACAGCGCTGTCGCTGCCAACCAATCCGCAAACATAACCAACGCGTTTCACGATCACATCCTTGGTGGAGTCTTTACTTGCTCGAAAGCGAAACTGGTACTTCTGGCTTCCGGACAATTTGAGTTCGGAAAACCCTCTTTCTTTGGCGATGTAGTGAGTCTCGCAAGCCTCGTCCCGGATGAATTGTCCCTCGCTTGTCCAGCCGATAAGAACGCTACAAACTTTTGCTTCGGCTTGCTCTGATGCAGAGAATGCTAAAGTTACTGCTAAAAGCAGAGACCAAAAATACGCCAAAGGCGAGAAGGGCGGGCGTTTTTCGCCCACCCTCTTTTCGGGCGTAGCCCTCAGAGCGTATGCCCGGAGAGCAATCACTTACCCAATCGCTTCCAGCACAGCCTCACCCAGCTGCGCCGGGCTTTCGGCCACGACGATACCGGCGGCGCGCATGGCTTCGATCTTGTCCTCAGCACCGCCTTTGCCGCCGGCGACAATCGCGCCCGCGTGGCCCATGCGGCGGCCCGGAGGGGCCGTGCGGCCTGCGATGAAACCCGCCGTGGGCTTCTTGCGGCCCTTCTTGGCCTCATCCGCCAGGAACTGCGCGGCTTCTTCCTCGGCCGAGCCACCGATCTCACCGATCATGATGATCGATTCGGTTTCGTCATCGGCCAGGAACCATTCCAGCACGTCGATATGCTCGGTCCCTTTGATCGGGTCGCCGCCGATGCCCACACAGGTGGACTGGCCCAGACCCACATCGGTGGTCTGCTTGACGGCCTCATAGGTCAGGGTGCCAGACCGCGACACAACGCCGACCGAGCCGCGCTTGTGGATGTGGCCGGGCATGATGCCGATCTTGCAGGCGTCAGGCGTGATCACACCGGGGCAGTTCGGACCGATCAGGCGCGAGCTTGAGCCTTCCAGAGCGCGCTTGACCTTCATCATGTCCAGAACCGGGATGCCTTCGGTGATGCAGACGATCACTTCCATCTCGGCATCAATCGCTTCGAGGATCGAGTCCGCCGCAAACGGCGGCGGCACATAGATCACCGATGCGTTGGCTTCGGTCACGTGCTTGGCCTCGTGGACCGAGTTGAACACGGGCAGGTCAAGGTGGGTCATCCCGCCTTTGCCGGGGGTCACGCCGCCAACCATCTTGGTGCCATAGGCGATGGCCTGTTCAGAGTGGAATGTGCCCTGCGAGCCGGTAAAGCCCTGACAGATCACTTTGGTATTTTCGTCGATGAGGACTGCCATTTTCGTGGCTCCTTCGTTAGCTATCTAATCTGTTGGAGTTCGATGGACGAGTATTTTTGCCCAGCGGGTTGTTTGGGAGGTTGCCCGGAGACAACGTAAACTTGCCGTCCCGCGATTGGTTTCTCTACACGCAACGTATTTCTCGAAGACGTTCTGCTTACTTGGTATTCAGAACTCTTTTTGATGTACTTTGCAGCCATCTGGTTTTGAATTTCTTCGACTTCAGCAACTGAGACATTTGCCGAAGTTACGTAGCAGTAGTCATAGGTGGCCTTGCCTCGTGAATTAAACTCGGATGTTCGGATACCAGTAACAGCATATATCCAGTTTGGTTCACTGAAGTACCGCGTTCCGCCCTCGGAAGTATCCGAGATTCGCTCGAGGTCAGAGCTTTGCAGTATGCTGGCTGATTTTCCGGGGTTTCCCAAACCAGCCATGCAAACTGTTTCGAACAGCATACTGACTTCTTCGAACGCGTTGGGTTGCGTAGCAGAAGAGGTGGTACAACCTGCTAAACATCCAAGAGCTATTACAGAGTAAGTAACAAGTTTCATTCATTTGGCCTTAGAGAAATCGTGTATTCTTCGCGGACTGAAGGGGAGCATAAAGTTCGTGCGCACCCTTCAAACTAAGCCTCAACCCTTAACCGCCTTCACGATCTTCTCGGCACCGTCTTTCAGGTTGTCCGCTGCGATCACGTCCAGGCCAGAGGTGTTGATGATCTCTTTGCCCTTCTCAACGTTCGTACCTTCCAGACGCACGACTAGCGGAACCTGCAGACCGACCTCTTTCACCGCGGCGACAACGCCCTCGGCGATGACGTCACAGCGCATGATACCGCCGAAGATGTTGACCAGAATGCCTTTGACTTGCGGGTCCGAGGTGATGATCTTGAACGCTTCGGTGACTTTCTCTTTGGTGGCGCCGCCGCCGACGTCGAGGAAGTTGGCAGGTTCGGCCCCATACAGCTTGATGATGTCCATCGTCGCCATGGCCAGACCGGCACCGTTGACCATGCACCCAATCTCACCATCCAGTGCGATGTAGTTCAGGTCGTATTTCGAGGCTTCCAGTTCCTTGGGGTCTTCCTCGGTGGTGTCGCGCAACTCGGCGATATCGGGGTGGCGGTAGACCGCGTTGCCGTCAAAGCCGACCTTGGCGTCCAGCACCTTGAGGTCGCCGCTGTCGGAGACGATCAGCGGGTTGATCTCGAGCATCTCCATGTCCTTCTCGACGAAGGCGGCATAGAGCTGGCTCATCAGTTTGACGCATTGTTTGACCTGTGCGCCCTGCAGACCCAGTGAGAATGCGATGCGGCGGCCGTGATAGGCCTGATAACCGGTGGCTGGGTCAACCGAGAAGGACAAGATTTTCTCAGGCGTGGCTGCGGCCACCTCTTCGATATCCATGCCGCCTTCGGTCGAGCAGACGAATGAGATGCGGCTGGTCTGGCGGTCTACCAACAGGGCCAGGTACAATTCCGTTTCGATGCCGGACCCTGCTTCGATATAGATGCGGTTGACCTGTTTGCCTGCGGGGCCGGTTTGATGGGTGACCAACGTGCGCCCCAGCATCTTCTTGGCTTCCTCGGCGGCCTCTTCAACCGATTTGGTCAGACGGACGCCGCCTTTTTCCCCGGCATCGGATTCCTTGAAAGACCCCTTGCCGCGGCCGCCCGCGTGGATCTGCGCTTTGACGACCCAAAGAGGTCCGTCCAACTCACCGGCTGCGGTTTTAGCTTCCTCGGCGCGCAGGACCGCGCGACCGTCGGAAACCGGGGCGCCATAGCTGCGAAGAAGCGCTTTGGCCTGATATTCGTGAATGTTCATCGAAACTGTCCCGTCTGACTACGATTGACCGATATAGGCGTGTCTAAGAGGTAAGTTTAAAGGCTTTTTTGATGTTGAGTAGGTTTTTCACGAAGATTTTCATTATTTGTGATCACAGCATTTCAGGGTGTGATCACAAAACTTGAGTCGGTATTGAGCGTTGATTCGTCGGGAAATTCACCCAATAGAATATGACGTTTTCAAGCTAGCGCTAACCTATCCGCGTCTGAGGCGGACGATACCCTTTTTCACAGACATCACCAGTTTGCGCAGTTTGCCCAACAAGCCTTTGTCAACCAGTGGTCGGACTTTTTTCGACGCGCCGGGCGTGAGCTGTGCGTCGGCTTCGATAAGGCTGTTGATATGACGTTCGAGATCGGGCCCTACCAAACCGGCGACAGTTCTAGCGCTGTCCAGCCGCTTGTCATGACGGCTGTGAAATTTGTAGTGATGCAGCAGGCGCGGGGCGCTGTGCAGAAAACCAAACATCTCGGCCTGACGATAATCGAGGAAGTTGTACTCGGGTGGCAGAACTGCCAGTCGCAACGCGCTGGCAAACAGCTTTTCGCGGATCAGCGCCTGATCTGAGGTCAGGTTTTCCGAGATGATAGTCTCTTGTACATCTCGCAGGAAATCCAGCACTGCGTCCGAAGTGCGAATGCCAACCAGCCCACCATTGAGATGGGGAAATGCGTTGGGCAGGGGAGTTTTCCAAATACGTTGCGCATGGGCCGAGTTGCGCAAAGGGTCATGGACCATCGCGATATCAAACTGCTCCAGGACGGTGAAGATATCCGACATATCTGCCAGACAGCGCACATCGGCATCCAAATAGACCGTCTTTTCGAACCGGGACCGCACAAGGCTTTCGAACTTGGGTCGGAACCAGCTTTTGTCCAGCATGTGGATTTGGTCAAACACTTCTGTTCCCGGGATGTTTTCGAGGTCGGTGAACAGGTCGACCGGTACATCCGGCATGGCGACCTTTAACGACCGAGCCGCTGCCACTGCTGTTTCGATGTAATCCTTACCGCTTGCGGCAATCACAAATCCCTGGGGCGACATGGCAATCTTCCAAAAAATGACCCGGCCCACCAAAGGTGAGCCGGGCACTGTTTAACGGTATTAGGCGGATCAGGCCAGAGAGCTGTCAATGCCTTTACACGCTTCGATCAAACCCTTCACGGCGTTGACCGAGTTGTCGAAACCGGCCTGCTCTTCTTCGTTGAGCTTGATGTTGACGATACGCTCGATACCGCCTGCGCCGATCACGGTGGGTACGCCGACATACATGCCTTCGACACCCAGCTCTCCGTCGCAATAAGCGGCGCAGGGCAGGACGCGTTTCTGGTCTTTCAGATAGGCTTCGGCCATTTCGATTGCCGATGTGGCAGGCGCATAGAAAGCCGAACCTGTTTTCAGCAGGCCAACGATTTCAGCCCCGCCGTCTCGGGTACGCTGCACGATTGCGTCCAGTTTCTCTTGTGTGGTCCAGCCCATCTCGACCAGATCGGGAAGCGGGATGCCCGCAACCGTAGAATAACGAACCGAAGGAACCATGGTGTCGCCGTGGCCACCTAGAACAAAGGCAGTGACGTCGCGCATGGACACGTTGAACTCTTCTGACAGGAAATGGGCAAAACGGCCCGAGTCCAGAACGCCCGCCATGCCGCAGACCTTGTTGTGCGGCATGCCCGAGAATTCACGCAGAGCCCAGACCATCGCGTCCAGCGGGTTGGTGATGCAGATGACAAAAGCATCGGGCGCGTTGGCGGCGATGCCTTCACCGACCGACTTCATGACTTTCAGGTTGATGCCCAGCAGGTCATCACGGCTCATGCCTGGCTTGCGCGGGACACCGGCGGTGACGATGCAAACGTCGGCGCCTGCGATGTCCTCATAGGACTGGGTGCCTTTCAGCTTGGCGTCGAACCCTTCGGAAGGGCCGGATTCTGCGATATCCAGCGCCTTGCCTTCCGGAGTGCCTTCGGCGATGTCGAACAGCACGACGTCACCGAGTTCCTTCATTGCTGCGAGGTGGGCGAGCGTGCCGCCGATCTGACCTGCGCCGATCAGCGCGATCTTGGGTCTGGCCATTTGGAAAATCTCCGGTCGGTATTGAAATCGCGGTTTTGCTAGTCCTAAAACCGGCGCTGCGCAAGCCTTCTGCGGCGCGGCATGCCACCGCATACCGTTTGCATGTCTCCTACCGATTGCGCTAAACCGCCTGTGACTCATGCATATTTACGGGACACCGCATGTTCGAGATGGACCTGATGTTTTTTGCCGTGGCGATCCCTGCTGTGATCTTCGCCGGCATCTCGAAGGGTGGGTTTGGCTCGGGGGTGGCGTTTGCCGCATCATCGATTCTGGCACTGATCCTGACACCGGGACAGGCGCTTGCACTGATGTTGCCAATTCTGATGGTAATCGACGTCGCTACGCTGGGCCCCTATTGGAAACGCTGGAGCTGGCCGGATTCACGCCTGCTGATCGTGGGGGCAGTGCCGGGTGTGGCAGTGGGCGCCTGGCTGTATCGCGCCACGAATGACGACCTTCTGCGCCTGCTGATCGGAGGAATTTCAGTGGGGTTCGTGATCTGGCATGTGGCCCAGAGAAAGGGCTGGATCCGCGGCTTTGCCAATCGTCTGCCGCCATATGCGGGAATTTTTGCGGGGTTGGTCGCCGGATTCACCAGCTTTGTCAGTCATGCGGGCGGTCCACCCGCCGCCGTCTATCTGATCTCGCAGCGTCTGTCGAAAACCGAGTTTCAGGCGAGCACTGTGCTGGTCTTCTGGGTCATCAATGTCGCTAAATTCATTCCGTATGCCTATCTGGGTCTGTTCACATGGCACACTGCGCTGGCCGACTTGTTGCTGGCTCCATTTGCCGTGCTTGGTGCATGGCTGGGTGTGCGCGCGCATTTCATGATATCCGAACGCCTGTTCTTCGGTATTGCCTACGTTTTGCTGATGCTGACCGGAACAAAACTGATCTGGGAGGCCCTGAGCTAGACATTGGGCGGCAGTGCTTCGGCCATATCTTCGTAGGACTGGCCCGAAGCCACAAGGCAGGTCATTCCATCCGGTAATGTCACAGTAATAGTCCAGCTTCCGCTTTGATCAGAGGCAAAGACTTCCATCACCGCACCTTGTCGGGCGATGCCAATGCTCTTACGCGTTTCGCCATAAGTCTCGGCCAGTCGAGTTATGACCTCGTCGCGGGGGGCATAGCTTCGAGCCTGCATCTGCTGGGCGGCCAGAACCATGATACCCAGCCCCATTGTCATATTGAACAGCGTCTTGCTCATCGGTGAACCCTTTTGATTGCGATCTGCCAAGACGGTGACCGGTGCAGACCGAAATACGGTTAAAGGAACGCACGTTGCGTCGTTAATGCTGCGGTGCGGCAAGTTTGCGCTTGAACTTTCCTGCAGAAAATGCCCCATTCTGCGCAACATTATTTCAAGAGGCCGAAGCCAATGGACCCCCGTCAGCGACCCTACCGTTCCGTATTGTACATTCCTGGTTCCAAAGACCGGGCGTTGGACAAGGCCCGCAACCTGCCTGTTGATGCGGTTATTTTTGACCTCGAAGATGCGGTCACGGCGGACGAAAAAAACAACGCGCGTGAAACGCTCGGGGCTGCCTTGGCTGCTGGCGGTTATGGGGCGCGGGTCAAGATCGTACGAATCAATGGCCTAGATACCGAATGGGGCCGGGCCGATGCCCAAGCCGTGCGGGACATGGACGTGGATGTGGTTCTGCTGCCCAAAGTGAATTCTGCCGCAGATGTGGATGCGTTGGCCGCAATAACCGGTAATCTGCCGATTTGGGCCATGATGGAGACGCCGCGCGGGATGCTGAACGCCGCCGAAATTGCCGCGCATCCGCAGATGGCGGGCTTCGTCATGGGCACCAACGATCTGGCTAAGGAATTGCAAACACGGTTCCGCCCAGACCGCCTGCCGTTGCAGACGTCGCTGGGCCTGTGCCTGTTAGCCGCCAAGGCCGAGGGGCTGATCATCGTAGATGGCGTCTATAACGCCTTCAAGGACAGCGAAGGCCTGGCGGCCGAATGCGCGCAGGGCCGCGATATGGGCTTTGACGGCAAGACCCTGATCCATCCCGCACAGGTCGATGTCACTAACGACGCCTTCGCCCCATCGGATGAGGAAATCGATCTGGCCCGCCGCCAGATCACCGCGTTTGAAGAGACCGAAGCACAAGGGCAGGGCGTCGCGGTCGTCGATGGCAAGATCGTGGAAAACCTGCACGTTGCAACCGCCCGTGAAATTCTGGCAAAAGCAGAGGCGATTTCAGCTTTGCAAGCGGGGTAAGCCAGCATGGGCTTTGTTCTTCTGATTCTTGGTGTGGCGCTCTGGTGGGCCGCACATCTGTTCAAACGCGTGATGCCGGACCAGCGCGCGGCGATGGGCAAAGGCGGTGCCGGCGCGGTGGCGCTGGCACTGCTGGCGTCAATCCTGTTGATGATCTTCGGTTATCGCATGACCGATTTCATCCCAATCTGGTCGCCGCCGACCTTTCTGATCCACGTCAACAACCTGTTGGTGCTGATCGCCATCTATATGATGAGCCCCGCAGGCCAAAAGGGTCGTCTGCTGAACAAGCTGCGTCACCCGATGCTGGGCGGCATGAAGCTCTGGGCCTTTGCGCATTTGCTGGTCAATGGTGATCTGGCCTCAATCGTCCTGTTCGGCGGCTTGCTGGCCTGGGCGGTGGTCGAAGTGATCGTGATCAACAAATCCGAGCCGGACTGGACACCGGGCGAGCCGGGCACTTACGGCAAGGATGCGATGTTCTTTGTCGCGTCGATCGTTCTGCTGGGCATTATCGGCTATATTCACGGGTTGGTCGGCCCGTCGCCGTTTGGTTCATAAAGGTTTGACAACATGGCAACACTCTATCGTCTGCTGACCGAGGAAGACACCGCAGCCTTCTGTCACAAAGTGTCGGACGCGCTGGCAAAAGGGTGGGAGCTGTATGGCGACCCGTCCTATGCCTTTGACACTGCAAACAACGTGATGCGTTGTGCGCAGGCCGTGACCAAAGAGGTTGCGACCGACTATTCCCCTGAAATGAAACTGGGACAGCAATAATGGCAAAGACCAATCCGGGCCGTTTCTTCGAGGATTATTCTGTAGGGCAAGTGCTGCACCACGCGGTGCCTCGCACCGTGACCGATGGCGAACGGGCGTTGTATCATGCGCTCTATCCGGCGCGTCATGCTCTGTATTCCTCGGATGAGTTCGCCCGGAAGTGTGGCCTGCCGCAAAGCCCGATCGATGATCTGGCGGCGTTTCACGTGGTGTTTGGCAAGACTGTCCCTGATGTATCGCTGAATGCAGTGGCCAATCTGGGCTATGCTGAGGGGCGTTGGTTGAAGCCGGTTTATCCCGGCGATACGCTGCGGTCGGAATCCGAAGTGATTGGGGTCAAGCAGAACTCGAACGGAAAAACCGGTGTGGTGTGGGTGCGAACCCGTGGCCTGAACCAGCGCGATGAGGTGGTTATTGAGTATGTCCGCTGGGTGATGGTGCGCAAATCGAACCCTGACGCGCCCGCCCCGGACACGGTGGTGCCCGAGTTGAAACAGGCGCTGGAGCCTCAGGATCTGGTTGTGCCACAAGGGCTGAACTTTTCCTCCTATGAATTTGTTCAGGCCGGTGAGGCGCATCGGTGGGGCGAATACGCGATTGGTGAAAAGATTGACCATGTGGACGGCGTCACCGTGGAAGAAGCCGAGCATATGCTGGCCACGCGGCTTTGGCAGAACACCGCCAAGGTTCATTTCGATCTGACCTTCCGTCCCGAAGGCCGTCTTATCTATGGCGGGCACGTGATCTCGATGGCGCGGACCCTGTCGTTCAATGGATTGGCAAATGCGCAGATGATCGTCGGGTTGAACGGTGGCGCCCATGCTAACCCTTGCTTCTCAGGCGATACCATTAAGGCCTGGTCTGAGGTGCTGGACAAAGCCGAAACCGGCATCCCCGGCGTTGGGGCGGTCCGGTTGCGGCTGGTCGCCACGAAGGGTGGAGAGCCATTCGAGTTGAAAAATGACGATGGTCGATATCTGCCCAACGTTCTGTTGGACCTCGACTACTGGGCTTTGATGCCAGTCTGACCCCACATTCATTTGAACGCAGCCTGCAATATTCGTGCTAGGCTGCGACCATGTCTCTGCTTCGCTCTTTCGTCGCCTGTTTCTTTCTGGCCCCGACCGCCGAGGCGTGTGATCTTGCTTTGGCTCTGGCCGTTGATGTCTCGGGATCGGTGGATTCGAACGAATACCGCATACAAATGGACGGCCTGGCCGCTGGATTGCGTGACCCCATCGTCTCTGAGGCGCTGGTGCGCGGGAATGCGCGGTTAATGCTGGTCCAATGGACCGGAACCTCTCGTCAGAAGGTGACGATCCCCTGGACACATATGGATAGCTTTGAAGCCATAGATAGTTTCGCCAGACAGGTGGCTGCGGATGCTAGAGTCTGGCGCAATTTTTCGACTGCAATCGGTGAGGCGCTTGAGACCACAATGTCCAGTTTCAGCGAGGTAACCGAATGCAAACGGCACCTGATTGATATCTCGGGTGATGGGGTTTCCAACGAAGGGGTTGAACCGTCCGAGATTCACGATGTGTTGCGTGGGAAAGGTGTCACGGTAAATGCCATCGCCATCGAGGAAAGCGAACCCGACTTGACGGCCTATTTCTTCGAGAACGTCATTGTAGGTGAGGGAGCGTTTGTCGTTTCGGCGGCCGGGTTCGAGGATTATCCGGCCCGCATCCGAAAGAAACTGTTGCGGGAGGTGACCCAGCAAACGGCCGGTCTGAAATAAGTGTGGCAGGGATTCGGAGCTGCAGGCGCTAACATCTGTTTCGTCTTATTTGATTTGTGATCACAAGAATATTTTGTGTGATCACTTTATCGCTTAATCTGTCATTTTGCGCGAATTCTGAGCTTTTTTGCAGCTGCAGCACGTGACAGTGTCGCAAAAACCAGTAAAACCTTCGGAAGCCAACCGAAAAGGAGCCGCCATGAGCGATGTAAATCGGGGCAACCGCCCGCTCTCACCGCATATCCGCATCTACCGCCCACAGATGACGTCTCTGTCGTCGATCATGGTTCGGATGACTGGATTGGCCGTGTTCGCAATCGCAGCACTTGTGGTGTGGTGGCTGTTGGCGGCGGCAACCTCTGAGGCGGCCTTTGCAGGCATAGACGGGTTTCTGCGCAGCTGGTTCGGTGATCTTGTCATGACCGGAGCGGCCTGGGGTTTGTGGTACCACACATTGGGCCGGTTGCGTCATGTCTTTTGGGATTTCGGCTACTGCCTGGATGTTGATCTCTCTGAAAAGCTGGGATGGGGCATGTTCGTTGGTGCCACGATCCTGACCATCATCACCGTTCTTATGGTTTAAGGAGACGTTCGATGCGATACCTGACTGACCGTAAACGCGCCGAGGGTCTGGGAGCGGGCAAATCCGGAACCCAAGCACATTGGAACACAATGGTTCGGGCGATGATCCTGACCGTTCTGGTGCCTCTCTTCATCTTCACATTTGGGGCCGGTCTGGGTGGAACCTACGAAGAGGTTCTGGCCTATTTCAGCCGGCCATTCCCGGCGATCGTATGCGCGCTGGCGCTGATCGTTGGCCTGTTGCAGCTGATGTACGAAGCGCAAGAGGCCATCGAGGACTATATCCATGGCGTTGCCGAGAAAGTGACGCTGGTTGCGATGTGGGCCTTTGGCTACACGCTGATGGTCGCGGGGCTGTTCGCCCTGGTGAAACTCGCCCTGTGATGATGCGCGGTAAGGAATAAGAACAATGACAGCAGCATATGAATATGAAACCCACGAATACGACGTTGTTGTCGTAGGCGCAGGTGGTGCAGGTCTTCGCGCAACGCTGGGTATGGCGGAACAGGGTCTGCGTACGGCATGCGTGACCAAGGTGTTCCCGACCCGCTCGCACACGGTTGCCGCGCAGGGCGGCATCGCGGCGTCGCTGTCGAATATGGGTCCTGACCACTGGCAGTGGCATATGTACGACACGGTCAAGGGCTCGGACTGGCTGGGCGACACCGACGCGATGGAATACCTCGCACGTGAGGCACCCAAGGCGGTCTATGAGCTAGAGCATTACGGTGTGCCCTTCAGCCGGACCGAGGAAGGCAAGATTTATCAGCGTCCCTTTGGCGGCCACACCACCGAATTTGGTGAAGGCCCCGCGGTTCAGCGGACCTGTGCCGCTGCTGACCGGACCGGCCACGCAATCCTGCACACGCTCTATGGTCAGTCGTTGAAAAACAATGCTGAGTTCTACATCGAATATTTCGCCATCGACCTGATCATGTCCGACGACGGACAGTGTCAGGGTGTCGTCTGCTGGAAGCTGGACGATGGCACCATGCATGTCTTCAACGCCAAGATGGTGGTGCTGGCGACCGGCGGCTATGGCCGGGCGTATTTCAGCGCCACTTCGGCCCATACCTGCACCGGTGACGGTGGCGGTATGGTGGCCCGCGCGGGTCTGGCGCTGCAGGATATGGAGTTCGTTCAATTTCACCCGACCGGCATCTACGGCTCGGGCTGTCTGATCACCGAAGGTGCGCGGGGTGAGGGCGGGTACCTGACCAATTCCGAAGGCGAACGGTTCATGGAGCGCTATGCGCCTCAGTACAAAGACCTGGCACCGCGCGACTATGTCTCGCGCTCAATGACTATGGAAATCCGCGAAGGGCGCGGTGTGGGTGCAGAGGGCGACCACATCCACCTGAACCTTAGCCACTTGCCTGCCGAGGCTTTGGCCGAGCGTCTGCCGGGTATTTCCGAAAGCGCCAAGATCTTTGCCGGTGTGGACGTGACCAAAGAACCGATCCCGGTTCTGCCGACCGTGCATTACAACATGGGCGGTATCCCGACCAACTATTGGGGTGAAGTTCTGAACCCCACCGCCGATGATCCAACCGCTGTCGTGCCCGGCCTGATGGCTGTAGGTGAGGCGGGTTGTGCCTCGGTCCACGGCGCGAACCGTCTGGGCTCGAACTCGCTGATCGACCTTGTGGTCTTTGGCCGCGCGGCGGCGATCCGGGCTGGTAAGGTTGTGGATGCAGATAGCGCCAATCCGGTTCTGAATCAGGCCTCTGTCGATGGCGCCTTTGATCGTTTTGACGACGTCCGTAACGCCAGCGGAGCGATTCCGACCGCCGATCTGCGGCTTGAGATGCAAAAGACCATGCAGGCTGACGCGGCCGTATTCCGCACCGCCAAAACCATGGCCGAAGGCGTTGAAAAGATGACGGCGATTGCCGCCAAAATGGACGACCTGAAAGTCACCGACCGCTCGCTGGTCTGGAACAGCGATCTGATGGAAACGCTGGAACTGACCAACCTGATGCCAAGTGCGCTGGCCACCATCGTCGGTGCCGAAGCGCGCAAGGAAAGCCGTGGTGCCCATGCGCATGAGGATTTCAGCGAACGCGACGACAAAAACTGGCGCGTTCACACGGTGTCCCGCGTAGACGGTAATAAGGTGAACCTCAGCTATCGCCCGGTGATCGTCGATCCGCTGAGCACCGAAGCAGAAGGCGGAATCAGCCTGAAGAAAATCGCGCCCAAGGCGCGGACTTTCTGATGTGATTGGGCAGTCCGCGACCAACCACCGGACTGCTCAAATTCTATGGGTAAGTAATATCTGTACTTAGCCAACCGGCTATGGCGAGATGAATGTTTCAATGTACTCATTCACATCGGCTTCAGAGATTTCCTGACGCTGTGCCAATATATCGAGAATTTTCAGGCTGACATCTGTGAACCCAAAAACACCTTCGGTTAGAATTGCCAGTCGCTTTAGCATCTGGCTGTTCAGCTCTGCAGGATCAGACAAGTCCCTGAGATAGATAATGTCCCCGTCCAGCATTTGTGTCGATTCAAAGTCCGAAAGAACTCCCGACCATTTCGATATGACCAGCCTGTTCTCGATATGCGCAAAACTATGGGGCAAAAACCCCAACTTTCTGAGAAATGTGTCAACCTCGCCAAAACCTGGCTGATTCTCGTACAATGGAAAAAACGATACTTCGGTCTGTATGGCGGCGACATTTTTCAGCGTGTTTTCCGCCGAGGTAAACACCGAAAGTTCGGCGCCCTGAATGTCAATTTTCAGAAAATCCACTGGACCCAAACCTGCGATATCATCCAGCCGCTGGGTTTGCATCTCCATACTGCCAATTTGCCTTGCAGCTTTGCGTAGGCCGCGCAGGTAAAAAAGTGTTTTTTCCCTTATTTTCAGCAAGGATGTCAAACCCGAGCCCTTGTAGATATTCAACAAGGCCGGTTTGCCGTCTCCGACTGCAAAGTTGAAATACTCTTCATTTGCCCCCTTGTTACGGATGACCTCTTTCATCGTGTCTTCCTGAGGTTCAAAACCGACGACATTGCAGAGGTCGTTCTTTAGCAAATCACGGTAAGGGGCGTCATGGCGCATTGGATTGGCGCCAATATCCGCAATGCGCGCAAAACTGGTCAAGTCCAGAAGATCGTACAAAGCGGAAATGCGGGCGTGGAAGGGCTTATCCATTTCTGAGCTCCGTAAGCGCTTCGGCCAGCATGCCGCTGATCCGCTCTGGCGCGCGTTCCTGAGCGAACTCGAAGCAAGCCCTACGTTTTTCAGCCAGTTCTGAATCGGACATTTCCATCACCTTCATCATCATGCGGATCAGGCCTCGTGGGTTTTGTGCCGGATATAGTAGATCGTGACAGGTTTCCGGGGTTGTCTGCCGGTGGGGTTCAATGTCCGGGGCGACAACTGGCAAGCCGAAGGTCATGGCAAGCATTGCGGTTCCAGAGGTGAAGGTTTGTGTAGATGGCAAAACATAGGCGTGAGCTTGGGAAAAAACACTCGGAATAGCCTCATCTTCTACGCGTTCGCCTATCACGGTTACGTTTGAAATGGCGTCCAGCCGTCGTACCAATCGCCGACTGGGCCGAAAGACTCGGCCTACCACTGACATATGAAAGTCGAAACCCCTGTTGGTTAGCTTCCGGATGGCGAAATGAAGCCGGTCCAACTCGCGGTTTCCGCGCATCGCGCCAAAGGTCAAAAAATGGGTCTGATCGCGTGGTTGCATCAGGCGCGCAAGCGTGATTTCAGCGCTTTCATAAACGCCTAGATAGCTTGGGTGAGGGATCAGGCAAATCTTATTCGGCTCCGCGTCATATTGGGCGATCATATGTTGTCGCGCATTTGGGGTATGGACATGGATCATATCGACCAGCTCTGCCAACTTGCGTCGCGCCGCGTGAAATCCATCGTTGCCCTCACGCGCTGAATGCGCGGCGCGATTGTGAATGGTCCAGATGACGCGACCACCGTTTGATTTATACAGCTCAAGTCCCGACACGGCATCTTGAAACAGAGCGTTGTTCGCGGGATCTTCACCATCCTTGATCGGAAACAGCCTGTCATCCCATTGGATATGCAGGATTCCGTGTTCGGTCTGAAACTCTGGTTTCGCAATCTCTGCAAAGTTCAGCTGTTTCATTGCAGCTAGAGAAAACTCTGGCTCGCATGCGCTGTACATCATGTTTTGATAGGGGTTTTTGGTGCCGTAGGGAATATTCAATACTCGTGTCTGCATACGGCACTCAGCTTTTGCTTTCTCGGGTGCAGACTCCATGCACATAAGCTCAATGTAAAGGTGAAATCACCCATCTTTATTGACTGTTTTCAAGGCTAAATGGTTGGCTTTCGCACTTGCAGCGTGTATCTATACACGGGAATTTAGCGAGGTCGGAAATGGTACAACTCACCCTGCCAAAAAATTCTCGGATTACCACCGGAAAGACATGGCCCAAGCCAGAGAGCGCGACGAATGTGCGCAAGTTCCAGATCTATCGCTGGAATCCTGACGACGGTCAAAATCCCCGGGTGGATACCTATTTCGTCGATATGGACAGCTGCGGTCCGATGATTTTGGATGCGCTGATCAAGATCAAGAATGAGGTCGACCCAACCTTGACCTTCCGCCGGTCTTGTCGCGAGGGCATTTGTGGGTCCTGTGCGATGAATATCGACGGGATCAACACGCTGGCCTGTATCTATGGCATGGATGAGATCAAGGGCGATGTGAAAATCTATCCTTTGCCCCATATGCCTGTGGTCAAGGACCTGATTCCGGACCTGACCCATTTCTATGCCCAGCACGCCAGCATCATGCCCTGGCTAGAAACCAAGACTAACCGGCCTGCGAAAGAGTGGAAGCAATCCATTGAAGACCGCAAAAAGCTGGATGGTCTTTATGAATGTGTGATGTGCGCCAGCTGCTCGACTTCGTGCCCAAGTTATTGGTGGAATGGCGACCGCTATCTTGGCCCGGCGGCTCTACTGCATGCATATCGTTGGATCATTGACAGCCGAGATGAGGCAACTGGTGAGCGCCTGGATGAGTTGGAAGATCCGTTCAAGCTGTATCGTTGCCACACGATCATGAACTGCGCCAAAACCTGCCCGAAGGGTCTGAACCCTGCAAAGGCAATCGCCGAGATCAAAAAGTTGATGGTCGAACGCACGGTGTGAGGCGGACTTGATCCATGTGTCTGCTGTGTTGCGGCAGGTGCAATTCCCATTTGCAAGAATATGTGGTGTGAACGCCTGCAGCCTGTCCTATGTTTGGCTCAGGGAGGAGTGATTATGTCACAATGGGATCACTCCGATGAGAACCAAAACCAACTCCGCTGATGCCGCCGAAGCCCTGGAATTGCTGGAACTGGCATGGGCCTATTATACGCCAGAAACGGTAATCCCCACTTCAGAGCGGATGCCAGAGCTGTTCGAATACGCAAATGCTGCCTGACCTGCGATTGCAGGGCTTGAAAACAACCGACTGATCAGCAAAGCAGGAGAATGCCTGTTATTCTTCTGCTTCTTGCTGCCGCCGTATTCGCCTATTTTCTGTGGCGCGCCCGCACTTCGTCACTGACGCGTGAATGCCGCTGGCGCCAGCACCGAAAAGAAGGGCAATGGGTCTGTTCGTTTTGCGGTGCTCAGACCGATGGGGCGGAAAGCCCCAAGCAGTGTTTAAAGGGATCGACCGGTAGATAGCCGATGCGGGACAGGGTCGACCCTGCCCCAACCCGTTTGCTAAGCTTTTGGAAACGCCGCCTGAAGTGCGATCTCAACCATGTCGCCAAAGCTGCTTTCACGTTCGGACGATGGCAGAGCTTCTCCTGTCAGCAAGTGGTCGGAAACGGTCAGCACGGCAAGGGCCCGGCACTTGTGGCGCGCGGCCAGGATGTAAAGTTCGGCGGCTTCCATTTCGACGCCCAGAATGCCGTGACGCACCATCTGTTCGTTCAGATCGGGACGTTCATCGTAGAATACATCCGAGGAATAAATCCCGCCAACATGAGTTGGTGTTCCTTTGTTTGCCGCAGCCTGAAAGGCGGCCTGCAACAGGCTCCAATCCGCGCAAGGTGCAAAGTTGAGCTCTTTCATGATCCCCCGAGATGGAGTGCTGAGCGTGGTCGAAGTCATAGCCAAAATGACATCACGAATGTTCACACTGTCCTGCATCCCGCCACATGACCCTATACGGATCAAAGTTCTGGCGCCAAAATCGCGGATCAATTCATTCACGTAAATTGACAGCGAGGGCATTCCCATACCGCTGCCTTGAATCGTGACCGGATTACCTTTCCAAGTTCCGGTGAAGCCCAACATGCCACGCACGTCATTCACCAGTTTGGCGTTATCCAGAAAAGTTTCTGCCGCCCATTTTGCCCGGTAAGGATCACCGGGTAAAAGAACTGTTTCAGCGATTTCGCCTTTTTCGGCGCCTATATGAATCGTCATTTCGTTATCAATTCCATTCAGATTTCCATATCCGAAATATCCGCTCCGGCTTTCAAAGCTTCGTGTACCCAATGCGGCTTGCGACCGCGTCCCGACCAGGTTTGATCGTGGTTGGATGGATTTCGGTATTTTGCTTTTGTTTTCGAAATCTTAAGAGATTTCGAGGACCCATCAGAAAGTTCGGAAAGGGAAAACCCAAATTCCGCTGCGGCTTTCTGAGCAGCTTTCAAAGCCTCTTTCCTATCACGTCTTTCGGCTGCTTTCAGCGCCACATCTACATTGGCACGCAATTCCAACAGTTCATTGCGCGTCATCTTTTCGAGATTCATTCCCATTTACATTCCCCTGATGTTACCGAATTACAATGTCCCCGAAGAGTCACCGTAGTTCTAAAAGCATCCATTATCTATCCCTTTCGCGAAGGCGATAGATACGGGGAAAATGGGTGGCAAATCGGCGGTTATTCAGCGGCCAGGTTTTGCGGATCAACCAAGGAAACTATGTCGCCCATGATTGCATTCAACTCGAAGTTTTTTGGCGTGTAGATTTTGGCCACACCCATCGCTTTGAGCTTTTCAGCATCGTCATCAGGGATAATGCCACCGACAACAACAGGAACATCGTTCAGGCCCGCCTCGCGCAGACGGTTCAGAACGTCCTGAACCAACGGTATGTGACTGCCGGACAGAATCGACAGGCCGATCACATGGGCTTTGTCCTCGATTGCGGCGGCCACAATTTCCTCGGGTGTCAGACGGATGCCGTCATAGCTGATGTCCATGCCGCAATCGCGGGCGCGGAAGGCGATCTGTTCGGCGCCGTTTGAATGACCGTCCAGGCCGGGCTTACCGACCAGGAATTTCAGGCGACGTCCAAGCTTGTCGCTGACCGCGTCAACGGCCGAGCGCAAGTCCTCCAGCCCTTCGGTTTTGTTTGAGACCGAGCCGGAAACGCCGGTCGGGCCGCGATATGTGCCATAGACTTTGCGCATCTCTTCGGCCCATTCGCCGGTGGTGACGCCAGCCTTGGCGGCGACGATTGACGGCTCCATTACATTCGCACCGGATTGTGCGGCCTCACGCAAAGCGGCCAGCGCTGCTGCAACTGCCGCGCCATCCCGTTCGGTGCGCCATTCGTTCAGGCGGTTGATCTGTTCCTGCTCTACTGCCGGATCAACGACCATGATGCCGCCGTCTTCGGTTTCCAGGGGTGAGGGCTCGCCCTCGACCCATTTGTTCACGCCGACCACAATGGTCTCGTTGCGCTCGATCCGGTTGAGGCGCTCTGCGTTGGAATCGACTAAACGGGACTTCATGTATTCGATCGAAGCGACAGCACCCCCCATCGAATCCAGGTTCGCCAGTTCGGCCCGCGCGCCCTGTTTCAATTCTTCGACTTTGGCGTCTACGGCCGGGTTGCCGTCGAACAGATCGCCATATTCCAGCAGGTCGGTTTCATAGGCCAGAATCTGTTGCATCCGCATCGACCACTGCTGATCCCACGGGCGGGGCAGGCCAAGGGCCTCGTTCCATGCTGGCAGTTGTACCGCACGGGCACGGGCCTTTTTCGACAAAGTAACCGCCAGCATTTCGATCAGGATACGGTAGACGTTGTTTTCCGGCTGCTGCTCGGTCAGTCCCAGTGAGTTCACCTGCACCCCATAACGGAAGCGGCGGAATTTCGGGTTTTCTACGTCATAACGTTGTTGCAAGATTTCATCCCAAAGATCCACAAAGGCGCGCATTTTGCACATCTCGGTGACAAAGCGGATGCCGGCATTCACAAAGAACGAAATCCGTCCGCACAATGCTGGGAAATCCTCGGCTGGGACGCGCGGGCGCAGCTCATCCAACACGGCGATGGCTGTGGCCAGCGCATAGGCCAGCTCTTGTTCCGGCGTCGCGCCGGCCTCTTGCAGGTGATAGGAACAGACGTTCATCGGGTTCCATTTCGGCACATTGGAATAGCAATACTCGGCCACATCCGCGATCATCTTGAGCGACGGTTTCGGCGGACAGACATAAGTGCCGCGGCTCAGGTATTCCTTGATCAGATCGTTCTGAACCGTGCCCTGCAGTTTAGAGACATCGGCGCCCTGTTCCTCGGCAACCGCTATATAGAGCGCCAGCAACCAAGGAGCCGTGGCGTTTATCGTCATCGACGTGTTCATCTGTTCCAACGGGATCTGGTCGAACAAAACCCGCATGTCGCCCAGATGGCTGATCGGTACACCCACTTTACCAACCTCGCCGCGTGCCAGCGTGTGATCGCTGTCATAGCCGGTTTGCGTCGGCAGATCGAAGGCCACTGACAGACCCGTCTGACCCTTGGCCAGATTCCCGCGATACAGCGCGTTGGACGCTTTGGCGGTGGAATGACCGGCATAGGTTCGGATGAGCCAGGGGCGATCTTTCTGCGTCTGCGTCATAACTGGGCCTCGTATTGCGGGTGGGCAAGAAAATTACGTTCATGGGTTCTAAAGCGCAATTTTCGGGACATGTCAATTCGCTGCGTCGCGGCATTTCCGGTTGTGCCGATTGTGGGATGCAGCGATTGGTGGCAGGGTGCATTTATGACACAGACCGTGGAACTTCCGCTTTGGCTGTTTTTGTTGATCCTGGTATTCGCCGCGGTCACACTGGCCTCGCATTTTCTGTTTCCGTCAGTGCGGTGGTTTTTTCGCCGTAGGTTGGAGCGTGCGGTCAAACGCCTGAACACCCGCCTGCAGCGCCCGATACAGCCGTTCAAGCTGGCCCGACGCCACGATATGATTCAACGCCTGATCTATGATCCTCAAGTAGGGCAGGCCGTGCAGCAGCACGCACGTGAAGAAGGCATCCCCGAAGCGGTCGCCTTTGAACAGGCCCAGCGGTATGCGCGCGAGATCGTGCCTTCTTTTTCCGCCGTTGCCTATTTCAGTATCGCCATCCGGTTGGCGCGGATTCTGAGCAACGCCTTTTATGATGTACGGCTTAGTTATCAGGATGAAGATGCCCTGAAAGATATTGATCCAAATGCGACAGTTGTTTTTGTGATGAACCACCGCAGCAACATGGATTATGTGCTGGTCACCTATCTGGCGGCCCAGCAATCGGCTTTGTCTTATGCTGTTGGCGAATGGGCGCGTGTTTGGCCGCTCAGTCGGTTGATTCGTGCGATGGGGGCCTATTTTATTCGTCGCAAGTCCGGCAGCGAACTCTATCGTCAGGTATTGGCCTGCTATGTCCGGCATGCCACCGATGCCGGTGTTACACAGGCCATGTTCCCTGAAGGCGGGCTGAGCCTGACGGGGGCCATGGCACGCCCCAAGCTGGGGCTTTTGAAATACATAATCGATGGTGCCAGGGTGGATGGGGCGGATGTGGTGTTTGTTCCCGTTGCGCTAAACTATGACCGGGTTCTTGAAGATACGATCCTGACCAAGGCCGCACTTGGCAATCAAAGGCAATTTCGTGCCCGGATCGGGGTCATAACTGGGTGGATATTGAAACAGATAGGTAGGCGTCTGACCGGTCGCTACCAGCGGTTTGGATTTGCTGGGGTGCGATATGGTCACCCTATCTCATTGAAGGAATTTCGCACCGCCCATGACGATGTGATGACTGATCTCGCGCGCGAACTCATGCAACGGATCAAAGAAGCGATTCCGCAGGCGCCTGTTCCGGCAGCGTGCTGGCTGGTTCGCACCAAAGGAGAAATGCCCGAAGACGAGCTTAAAAGCTTGATCACCGGGTTTTTGCAACGTGACGGAACTTTGGGTGATCAGGATGAGTCTGCGGTTTCAGCTGCCTTGGATCAGCTGGTCGAACGCAAAATTCTGAAACGAGAAGGTGGGAAAATATCTCAATCCGGGCAAAGGGTTGATCTGCTCGATTACTATGCAGCCTCAGCCCCGATTGGCGACGGCTGGCCTGATGCTGCGGCAGCGAAAGAAGTTTCTGCAGGCGCTGGGTCATAAAATTACAAAAATGATGCAAAATCTATTGCATTATTTCCTTCAGGCCAATATCTCATCATCCAACGCAAGCGCTTCTGCATCGCGGCAAACAGGAATGAGAAATAAGGAGGCCAACATGGCTCTGGACACCGACAGCGGTATCGCAACTTACGACGCGCCGGAAAAAGACCTCTATGAAATGGGTGAAATCCCTCCGATGGGGTTTGTGCCTAAGAAAATGTATGCATGGGCAATCCGTAAGGAACGCCACGGGGAACCGGATACTGCGATGGTCCAGGAAGTCGTGGACGTACCAGAGCTGGACAGCCACGAGGTGTTGGTTCTGGTGATGGCGGCGGGCGTTAACTATAACGGCGTCTGGGCATCCCTGGGCAAGCCGATCTCGCCCTTTGACGGCCACAAGGCCCCGTATCATATCGCCGGTTCTGACGCTTCGGGGATCGTATGGGCCGTGGGTTCGAAAGTAACGCGCTGGAAAGTGGGCGACGAGGTTGTCATTCACTGCAACCAGGACGATGGCGACGACGAACATTGTAATGGTGGCGATCCGATGTATTCGGACAGCCAGCGGATCTGGGGTTATGAAACGCCGGATGGGTCTTTTGCACAGTTCACCAATGTTCAAGCCCAGCAGTTGATGCCGCGCCCCAAGCACCTGACCTGGGAAGAAAGCGCTTGCTATACTCTGACGCTGGCGACCGCGTATCGGATGCTGTTCGGGCACGAGCCGCATGATCTGAAGCCGGGCCAGAACGTTCTGGTCTGGGGTGCCTCGGGCGGCCTGGGCTCTTATGCGATCCAGCTGATCAATACCGCAGGCGCCAACGCAATCGGCGTGATCTCGGACGAAAGCAAGCGTGACTTTGTTATGGGGCTGGGCGCCAAGGGCGTGCTGAATCGCAAAGACTTTAACTGCTGGGGTCAGTTGCCCACAGTAAACACACCGGAATATGCGGACTGGTTCAAAGAGGCGCGCAAATTCGGCAAGGCGATCTGGGAAATCACCGGGAAAGGCAAAAATGTCGACATGGTGTTTGAACATCCCGGCGAAAGCACATTTCCGGTGTCGACCTTTGTCGTGAAAAAAGGTGGTATGGTTGTGATCTGCGCCGGTACCACCGGCTATAACCTGACTTTCGACGTTCGCTATATGTGGATGCATCAGAAACGCCTGCAAGGTTCGCATTTTGCGCATCTCAAGCAGGCTGCTGCCGCGAACCAACTGATGGTCGAACGCCGTCTGGATCCCTGCATGTCCGAAGTGTTCGCCTGGGGTGAATTGCCCGACGCGCATATGAAGATGATGCGGAATGAGCATAAACCAGGCAACATGTCGGTTCTGGTTCAGGCGCCGCAGACGGGCTTGCGCACGCTTGAAGAGGTTCTAGACGCAAAAGGCTGAGCCCCCAAAAAAAAAGAATATTAGCACCCGCGAATCGCATCGAGCGAGCGCGGGTGTATCTATTTCTAGGCATTAGGCAATAATTACAGTGGGTTGCGAAATCGTGACCCGCTAGTTTTGGGGAGTAGAAACCAGTGAATAGGCTTAAAAGCATCTCACATGTTATGGTTGTGTTAACCCTTCGTTAACCGTTTCGGAGAGACTTTAGATGGCGCATAATGAGTGGATACTGGACGTTTTGTCGGACCTCAACGCCTTCGCTGTTGAAAACGGTTTGACCGTACTTGCCGAGCAGCTTGATGATACCAAGTTGATCGCAGCGGCCGAGATTGCGTCCATGCAGGATAAGGCACAGGCGCCCGCGAATGGGAACACAACTCGACATGAGTCAGGTCCTAGAGGACTTGGAAAGCACCAACACGCTTGACGAGTTGGGCGATGTAGCCGTTCGATTGCGCGACCGGCTGCAGGTTGAACATCTTATCTATCATTGGGTTGATGGTGCCGGGGATCAATACGGCTATACAACTTACCCGGACGCTTGGGCCGAGCGATACCGTGAGCGGAATTATCACCGCATAGATCCGGTGATCCTGGGGTGTTTCCAACGGTTCCACCCGGTTGACTGGAAATTGCTGGACTGGTCTGGAAAAGTGGCGAAAGCCTTTTTGCAAGATGCCCTTGAACATGGAGTTGGCAATCAGGGTTATTCGATCCCCATCCGGGGGCCGAACGGCCAGTTTGCCTTATTCACAGTGAATCACTCATGTGATGATGAGAAATGGAAGTCCTTCATCGAGGCCCATGGCCGCGAGCTGATTTTGATCGCGCATTACTTTAACCGAAAGGCTCTGGAGTTCGAAACCGACAGGCAGCCGGATACGACCCGGGGCCTGTCGCCTCGTGAGACGGATGCCATGACCTTGCTGGCGCTTGGATACAGCCGGGCACAAGTCGCGCACTCATTGTCAATCTCGGAACATACGCTGCGTGTCTATATTGAAAGTGCGCGTGCCAAGCTTGGGGCGCAAAACACAACCCATGCCATCGCAACAGCACTCAGCCGTGGATTAATAGTGGTTTAACAAGCGCACGCTCTAAAAACGGGAAATTAACCACGACTTTGTACTCCCTTCGTTCTTGCACAAGACGAGGGGAAAAGTCATGTTGCGCTATTTGTTTGCGGACGAACTACATAAATTTCCGAATCTGGCCGAGGGGATGTTCCGGGATCGCGCCGATCAGTTCAAAACCCGGCTGGGCTGGGATGTCCACGTTGATGAAAATGGGGAAGAGCGGGATCAATATGATGATCTGAATCCGCTCTATGTCATCTGGGAAGAAGAGGATGGCAGCCATGGGGGGTCGATGCGGGTTTTGCCGACGACAGGACCTGTCATGGTGAATGAAGTGTTCGGGCACCTGACAGGGGGTAAGCCCGTCCACAGCCCGCTGATCTGGGAGGTGACGCGGTTTTGCCTGTCCCGAACGGCCAGCGCCCATACCGCTGGTGCCATCATGCTGAGCGGGGGCGAAATCATGGAAGGCTTCGGGCTGACCCATATTGCGGGCGTCTTTGATGCGCGGATGATTCGGATTTACCGGCTGATCGGATCGTCTCCGGTCGTTTTGGGGTCCGAGGGGACGGGTCGTGACAAGATTTCCGTCGGGCTGTGGCCCTATTCGGCCCAAGATTGCTATCGCGTGGCTGAACGGGCGGGCATCCCGCGTGAGCTGTCCAGGATGTGGTTCAGAACCGCGTTTGGCACCGCCCGGCAACACCGGTTTGCCATGTCCGCCTGACGGGGTGTGAAAGCCAATTCCGTATCTGGCGATAGCTGGCGTGGCCCTGTAGGGTCGCGCCATGTCTATACCCACAGTAACCTTTTCTGACGATCAAGCCGCCGCCTATGACAGCATTTCCGAGATGCTGAAATCTGCTGGTGTGGACTTGGATGATGACGCCCTGCTGAAAATGCCCGGCAATGGCGAATCCGGGGTGATGGCCGTGATCGGTAAGGCGGGTTCAGGGAAAACGCTACTGCTGGCAGAGCTTTACAAAGCATTGGCTGACGCGGGTCTTCAGATTGTTTCCGGTGATTTCGAAAGCCGCAAAGCGCGCGAGAAACGCAGCTTGGCCATTCTTGCGCCAACGAACAAGGCCGCCAGTGTTTTGCGCCTGCGGGGTGTGCCTGCGACCACGATCCACCGCATCCTCTATACGCCGGTATATGACCCGGAATATGAACGCATTGCCGAGTGGCTGGCGGGCAACGATGAACGCCCCGAGGTTGAAGGGTTGACTGACGAAGCGCTGGACCGGGCGGCCGCTTTTTATCAGAACAACAAGTCGATCCCCGGCGCGCTGGCCGCTGCGGGCCTGCGTGGGTCCGACTTTATCACCGGCTGGAAGCGTCGGGAGGAACCGCTGGACATAGGCTTTGTAGATGAGGCCTCGATGCTGGATGACCGGCAGTTCGAAGACCTGAAAGAGATCTTTCCGACCCTGTTGCTTTTTGGCGATCCGGCGCAGCTCGCCCCGGTCAATCAGTCCGGCAGCATGGTATTTGAGACGCTGCCCGAGCCGCGAAAGCAGGTATTGCACAGGGTCCACAGGCAGACGGCAGACAACCCGATCCTGGACCTCGCGCATGCGCTGGCCGACCCTCAGATGGGGTTTGAGGATTTTGAACGGCTCGTCGAACAGACCGCCCGACAGGATCACCGTGTTGTTTGGGGGCAGCGTGTTGAAGTTGACCTGATGGCCCGCAGCCCGGTTCTGGTCTGGCGAAATGCCACCCGAATTCGCTTGATTCAGGCCTTCCGCAATGTTCACGCGGCACCCGACACCGAGCTTCTGGCGGGAGAGCCGCTGATTTGCGATGGAATCGAACTGCCGCTGAAGCACCGCAAGAAAAGGCTGGATCTTGAGGCGCGCGGGCTAATCAAGGGTGCTCAGGTCATCTATCTGGGGCCAGGACGAAAACCGGGGTTTTCGCGCCTGCATGTGATGGGGGCCGAGGATCCTCAGGTCAGTGCGGCTTCGATTGTCAAAATCGAAATGCCTGATGAGGAAGAACCGTTTATTCCATTTGCCGCGCGCATGGGGGCAACCTTTTTGCATGGCGCGGCAGTGACGATCCACAAGGCACAGGGGTCACAATGGGACACGGTGCAGGTGTTTGCCCCGGACATCTACGCGGCTGCCCGGATGGGGCGGACCGAGGCTGGGCAACCCCTGTGGAAACGTCTGGCCTATGTCGCGATCACCCGTGCGCAGGAACGGCTGATCTGGGTGGTGCGCAACCGGCTGGCCAAGCCTACCTATTCGTTGCGCGTGGATGATTTGCGCGCGGCTCCGGCGGCGACGCTGACCCTGGAGGCGGAAGAGATATGAAATCCATCATCATCACAGGCGCCAGTTCAGGCATCGGACGGGCAACTGCCGAGCTGTTTTTGGCCGAGGGCTGGGCGGTTGGGCTGCTGGCGCGCAGCGCGGATGTGCTGAACGAATTGGCTGAAAGGCACAAGAATGCGATCCCCCTGGTGACCGATGTTACCGACCCCACCGCTGTTTCGGGTGCTTTCGAGACATTCCAGAATGAGGCGGGACGTCTTGACGTATTATTCAATAATGCCGGAATCTTTGCCCCCGGCGGCACGATAGACGAAATCCAGTTGGAGGATTGGTACCAGAGCGTTAGCGTGAACCTGAACGGGATGTTCCTAAGCGCGCGCGAAGCCTTTCGCATTATGCGGCATCAGGCCCCTCAAGGGGGAAGGATCATCAATAACGGTTCGATCGCCGCGCATGTACCGCGTCCGAATTCGGTCCATTACACCGCTACGAAACACGCGATAACAGGCCTGACACGCAGCCTATCACTGGACGGGCGCGCCTTTGGTATCGCATGTGGTCAAATCGATATTGGCAACGCGCGAACACAGATGGTGCAAAACCTGGTTGAAAACGCCATCGCGGGAGGGCAGCAGCCCGACCCGACGATGGCTGTTGACGATGCCGCACGTTCTGTACTGCACATGGCGTCTTTGCCTGCAGAGGCAAACGTCCAGTTCATGACCGTCATGGCCACTACGATGCCCTATATCGGGCGTGGATAGGGCTTTAGTTCTCGCGCAATAGTCGGAAGGCTGTGGACGCTCCCCAACCCGCCGCGATGGCAATGACCAAAGACATCAGGCCATACCAGACCGGCTGCTGACGGGACATGTTGTAGAGGAACCGTTCCAGCCCGACCTTCCGCACGTCGATTGTGGTCTCGAACTGGGAAACAACCTCTCGGCCGCGGGTCAGGTATATGCGCGCGAAATAGGCGCCTTCGGTCAAATCGGCTGGCATGTCGATTGAGGTTCGGAACAATGTCTGCTCGTCCACCGCAACCGTGTTTTCGCGGATAGAATACAGGCCCTCATCCTCACGGATGCGAACGACGGCCTCGGCAAAATTCTGCGCGCCCCGGATATTCATCGCGGCACCCACTGACCGAATGGCCCGTTCAATCGAGATCCTGTACCGCAAGTCTTCTGTATCTGACAGGATTTCTGTAAGCGGAGCGCTGGTGGCAACCGCATAAAAACTGGGCGCAAGGTCGACCAGGACGCTGTCGGTGTTGACCCAGATACCCAGCCTGCGTTCTTTTCGCCGGACCGTCACTGGGCTCGAGGGGCCTGCAACGGCCACGATAACTTGAAGCGGTGGGCCGGAAGGGATCGGCGTTTCACGTTTCACGGCACCGAAAATAAGAATTTCCGAGCCATCGAAATTCGCCGTGATGGCAACCCGGTCCTGACTTAGGCCAAGCACGACCTGTTCCTCCTCGGCGATGGCCGGGGTGACACAAAGGGCGAGTAGCAGGATCAACCGTCTCAGCATGATCAGTGCCCCCCTGCAACGCCGAGCGAGTAGAGCTCGGAGGGTTCCAGAAGCAGATCCAGCGCCAGCTTGCCACAAACCACCAAGACCAGTGCAGCCAGCAATACGCGCAGCTGCTCGGCAGGCATTCGTGCGCCGATCACCGTTCCGATCTGCGCCCCGATCACGCCGCCGACCAGCAACAACACAGCCAGAACAATGTCGACTGTGTAGTTGGTTGTCGCGTGCAGCATCGTGGTGAACGCTGTTACGAAAATAATCTGGAACAGGGAGGTGCCGACAACGACTTTGGTGGGCATTCCCAGCAGGTAAATCATGGCAGGAACCATGATAAAGCCGCCTCCGACACCCATGATCGCAGAAAGGATACCTACGCTAAGCCCGACCAGGACGGGGGGGATGACCGAGATATAGAGGCCCGATGTACGGAACCGCATTTTGAACGGCATCGCGTGAATCCAGCCGCGCTGACGACGTGCAACAGGGGCGGCGGTGCCCTTTTTGGATTTACGCAGCGCGTTCAGGCTTTCGATGAACATCAAGCTGCCGACGACGCCCAGAAAGACCACGTAACACAGGGTTACGAGCAAATCGACTTGTCCGAGGCTTTTGAGATAGTTGAAGATCACCACCCCGAACGCAGCACCGATCAGTCCCCCGACCAGCAATACCGTGCCCATCTTCAGGTCGACCGTCTTTCGGCGGAAATGGGCCAGAACCCCAGAAAAGGACGAGGCGACAATCTGGTTCGCTTCGGTGGCTACGGCAACTGCTGGTGGGATGCCAATGAAAAACAACAGCGGGGTCATCAGAAACCCGCCGCCGACCCCGAACATCCCTGACAGGATGCCGACCATGCCGCCCAACCCAAGCAGCAGAAAGGCGTTTACGGAAACTTCAGCGATAGGAAGGTAAATTTGCATGAGGTACTAGTAATTAGGGCCAGCTGCGTCGCGCAATGTGACACATTCGACTTCTGGAATTTGTGAAAGGGTTCGTATCTGACGCGCAGAATCACGCCCTTGGCGAGGCAGGGTAGAGCAGGGCTGGCGGCTTGGACCAGTCTGAAACTGTGCATCCGCAGAAGGCGTTTTGACAGGGAGTATCCCCTTAGACCAAGCGCAAGACCTAGCATCCGGCACCCCGGCGAGAAACTCTCTCAAATCAGCTGTCACTGGAAACACATCCATGCCCCTTTAGAGCCGTTGCGGCATGTAAAATCAACTCTACATGCCGCCATGCAGCGAACAGGACTGACGTGTGTTTCAAACTGGACCTATTACCGCTCTTTTACATAGGGTTCGCCACCGGCTTTCGGTGGAACGGCCTTGCCGACAAAGCCGGCCAAAATGACGACGGTCAGGATATATGGCAGCGCATCCATGACCTGCACAGGAATCACCACGCCACCCAGGTCAATATTTTGGAACCGCAACGCAACGGCTTGCAACAGTCCGAACAGCAGGCAAGCCCACATCGCGTGCCATGGCCGCCATTTTGCAAAGATCAGCGCCGCCAGCGCGATGAACCCGCGACCGGCAGTCATTTCCTTGACGAATCCAGCTTGCAGGGCCGTGGCCAGATAGGCACCGGCAATGCCGCACAGCACGCCACAGATCGCTACAGCCGCAAAACGCAGCCCAACGACAGAAACCCCGGCCGTATCCACAGCGGCTGGGTTTTCACCCACCGCGCGCAGGCGCAGGCCAAAGCGGGTGCGGTACAAAACCCACCAGGTTGTCGGGACCAGAAGGAAAGACACATAGACCAGGATCGAATGGCCGGACAGCAGCTCGGAATAGATTGGCCCAAGAAATGGGACATCACTCACCGCATCCGCAAAAGGGAAGGTGATCGGTTCAAAGCGCCCTCCGCCGAACAGCGAGGGGGTACGCCCGCCCTGTTTGAACCAGCTTTGCGCGATCAGGACCGTCAGCCCAGAGGCCAGAAAGTTGATGGCGACGCCTGAAATCAGCTGGTTGCCCCGAAAGGTGATCGAGGCCACCCCATGCAGGGCGGACAGAACAAGCGAGGCCGCGATCCCGGCCAGCAATCCCAGCCAGACCGATCCAGTCACGGCGGCAACGGCAGCAGAAAAGAACGCCGCGATCAGCATCTTGCCCTCAAGCCCGATGTCGAAAATACCGGCGCGTTCGGAATACAGACCGGCCAGGCAGGCCAGCAACAGCGGCGTGGCCAGGCGGACAGTCGAATCGAGGACCTGGATGAGGGTAACGAAAGTATCCATCGTTTAGCCCTCCTTCCGCATGGCAAGGAACAGCTTTTCCAGCGGCATGCGGACCATGTTGTCCAAGGCGCCGGTGAACAGGATCACCAGGGCCTGTATGACTACGATCAGCTCTCGGGGGATAGACGTCCATAGCGCCAGCTCGGCCCCGCCCTGATAGAGGAAACCAAACAGCAGCGCCGCAAGGAACACGCCAAACGGATGGGACCGGCCCATCAGCGCCACGGCGATACCGATAAAGCCCGCGCCCTCTGTCGAGTTCAGAACCAGCCGCTCTGCCTCACCCATCACGTTGTTGGTGGCCATCAGACCAGCCAGCGCGCCCGAGATCAGCATGGCGATGATGGTGATCCGAACCGGAGAAATACCGGCATAGACGGCACCGGTTTCCGAATGCCCATAGGCGCGGATCTCATAACCCAGACGGGTACGCCAGATCAGCGCCCAGACGATCACGCAGGCCAGGACCGCAACAAAGAATGAGATATTGGCAGGCGCGCCACGGAACACGACATTTTCAGCGGTCGAGAACATCGACTGGAACGTCGGCAGATGCACCGCCTCGGGGAAGCGTGCAGTTGCCGGGTCTTGCGAGCCCTGCGGGCGCATGACGTTGACCAGCATATAGTTCAGCAAGGCAGCAGCGATGAAGTTGAACATGATCGTGGTGATCACGATATGGCTGCCGCGTTTGGCCTGCAGATAGGCCGGAATGGCCGCCCAAGCGGCCCCGAACACCATCGATGCGGCACAGGCGGCCAGCAAGGCGATGCTCCAATGCGGCCAGTCGATGTAAAGGCACACCACGGCCACGCCAAGCCCGCCCAGCATCGCCTGACCTTCGCCACCGATGTTGAACAGCCGTGCATGAAAGGCGACCGCCACAGCGAGTCCGGTGAACATGAAATTCGTGGCGTAATACAGCGTATAGCCCCAGCCATAGGTCGATCCCAGCGCGCCGGTGACCATCAGGTTCACCGCTTCGATCGGGTTTTCGCCAATGGCGAGGATGACCAGCGCCGACAGGATTGCGGCCAGAAGCAGACTGATCACCGGGATCAGAACGACATCGGCCCATTTGGGCATTTTTTCCATGTTACGCTGCCTCTCCCGCAACACCGGCCATCAACAGGCCAAGTTCTTTTTCATCAGTTTCATGGGGCAGGCGTTCGCCCATGATATGTCCGTCAAACATGACCGCGATTCGATCCGACAGCGAGAATATCTCTTCCAGCTCGACCGAGACCAGCAGGATCGCCTTGCCCTGGTCGCGCAGATCGACGATCTGTTTGTGAATGAATTCGATCGCCCCGATATCCACGCCTCGGGTCGGCTGACCGACCAACAGCAGGTCTGGGTTACGTTCGATTTCACGCGCGACGACGATCTTCTGCTGATTGCCGCCCGAAAAGCTTTTAGCCGACAGCCAGGGGTTCGGCGGGCGCACATCGAATTTTTCGATCTTGGCTTCGGTATCAGCGCGCAGCGCCGCATTATCCATGAAGATGCCGCGTTGATAGGCCGGGTCACGGTGATATCCGAAGGCCACGTTCTCCCAGGCGTGGAAATCCATGATCAGGCCTTCGCGCTGGCGGTCTTCGGGCACATGCGCAATGTGCTGCGCGCGCCGCGCCTGGCCATCTGACCCCGCCCCGCTGAGCGCAAGCGGCGTACCGTTCAGTTTGATCTGGCCCTGGCCCGGGCGCATCCCGCCCAGAACCTCTAGCAGTTCGGATTGGCCATTGCCGGCGACGCCTGCGATGCCCACGATCTCACCAGCGCGCACGTTCAAGTCGATGCCTTTGACACGCTCGACGCCTGCGCTGTCGAAAACACGCAGGTTTTCAATCTCGAGGATGGGCTTACCGGGTTGCGCCGGAACCTTGTCGACCTGCAGCAGAACCTTGCGGCCCACCATCAGCTCGGCCAGTTCTTCGGGGCTGGTCTCGGCGGTTTTCACGGTGGCCGTCATTTGCCCGCGGCGCATGACCGACACGGTGTCGGTGTTTTCCATGATCTCGCGCAGTTTGTGGGTGATCACGATGATCGTCTTCCCCTCAGCCCGCAGCCGGTCGAGGATGCGGAACAGCTGATCCGCCTCAGATGGGGTCAGCACGCCGGTTGGTTCGTCCAGAATCAGGATCTCGGCCTTGCGATACAGCGCCTTGAGGATCTCGACCCGCTGCTGCATCCCCACACCGATCTCGTCGATCCGTTTGTCGGGATCCACGAACAGCTCGTATTCTTCTTCCAGCTCTTTCAACTCTTTGCGGGCCTTGGTCAGGGACGGGGCCAATAGCCCGCCATCCTCGGCGCCCAGCACGATGTTTTCCAGAACGGTGAAATTCTCGACCAGTTTGAAATGCTGAAACACCATCCCGATGCCCGAGGCGATCGCGGCCTGGCTGTCAGGGATTTCGGTCTTTTGACCGTTGATCCAAATCTCACCTTTGTCGGCTTTGTAAAAGCCGTAGAGAATGCTCATCAGCGTGGATTTGCCCGCACCGTTTTCACCGATGATCCCATGGATCGTACCGGGGGCGACGCTGATGGAAATGTCTTTGTTGGCCTGAACCGGCCCAAAGGATTTGGATATCCCTTTGAGCTCAATGGCGGGGACGGTCATGTCTTGTCCTCAGTTGCCGAAAGGACTGCCCGGTCATCCCGGTGCAGCAAAGTGGAATCGGGCCGGGAGCATCACCCCCGACCCGCGCGATATCAGAACTGCAGTGCTGGGCAGCTGTCGTTCTCGTAATAGCTGACAACTGAAACATTGCCGTCGATGATGTCCTGACGGGCTTTGTCGACTGCTGCTTTCATATCATCCGAAACCAGCGGAGCGTTGTTGTCGTCGATCGCATAGCCAACGCCGTCTTCGGCCAGACCCATGATATATACGCCGGTCTCAACGTTCTCGCCTGCGCTCATCGCCTCATAAACAGCGACGTCCACGCGCTTTAGCATCGAGGTCAGAACTTTGCCCGGGTGCAGGTGGTTCTGGTTGCTGTCGACACCGATTGACAGGATGCCTTCGTCAGCAGCGGTTTGCAGAACACCAACACCGGTGCCGCCAGCTGCGGCATAGACCACGTCGGCACCCTGGCTGATTTGTGCCTTTGTCAGTTCCGAGCCCTTAACCGGGTCGTTCCATGCCGCAGGCGTTGTGCCGGTCATGTTGGCAACCACGTTGATATCGGGGTTCACCGCCTTGGCACCCTGAGCATAGCCGCAGCCAAAGTGACGGATCAGCGGAACATCCATGCCGCCGATGAAGCCAACGGTTCCGGATTCGGACGCCATCGCAGCCATCATACCAACCAGATACGAGCCTTCGTGTTCAGCGAAACCAACCTGACGCAGGTTGGGCGCGTCCAGCCAGGTTACGTCGACAACAACGAATTTCGTGTCCGGATAGTCGGCAACAACCGCGCTGAGCGGGTCAGCCATACCGAAACCCATGGTGATGATCGGGTTCGAGCCTGCTTCGGCAAAGCGGCGCAGGGCCTGTTCGCGCTGCGCTTCGGACTGCATTTCGATCTCGCGGTAGGTTCCGCCCGTTTCTTCCGCCCAGCGTGAGGCGCCGTTGTGCGCGGCTTCGTTGAACGATTTGTCGAACTTGCCGCCCAGATCAAAGATCAGTGCCGGTTCGGCCAGTGCGGCACCCGCTGTCAGTGCAACCGCCGCTGCGGCGCCCATCAAGGATTTCATCAGGGTCATTTGTTACTCCCGTTTGTTTTTTTTCGGTCGGAGCCAAGATAGCCCCGTTTACCCACTGTTAGCGAGCATAACCGTTGTGATGGCGGGAATTAAGGCCGTTTGCAACCGCCGCGGTCAACAGATTTTTGACCATTTGGTCCAAGAAAATTCGCGGCCTGTCTCAGGTTAAATTGCATTCCATGACGATGGCATCAATTTTCTGATTATTTTCAACCGTATAGTAATTCTTGCGCGTGCCGCACACACGATACCCGCAATGCTTGTAAAGTGTAATCGCGGGCTGGTTGGCGATGGAAACATCCAGAATCGCCCGGATAGCGCCCAGTTTTTTGGCAGCCGCGTGCCATTCGACCATACGTTCCCTAGCCAGTCCCTGCCGCTGAACTGTGGGATGGGTGGCAATCGTCAGCAGTTCGGCTTCGTCTGCGATTGCCTGGAAAAGGGCAAAGGACTGGGTGTCACCCACGATATGGGTAAAGCGATTCTGCAGCAGCTCTGCAAACTCTGTGGCGGTCCAGGGGCGCGATTGTGTGAATGCTGCGGCGTGAGTATTTGCCAGTTCTTCGGGTGTCATCCGTCCAGCAACATCGGCGGTTGGTCCTTGGAGGGCGCCGCATCAGCGGGGCGTATGTAAAGAGGGGCGGGAGCCTCGGCCTTGGTCAGCCTTCTTTTTGCAGCCACTCGGGCAATAGCGCAGACCTGAGCGCTGGGGTTGTCGTTGAACATCAGTGTGCCCAGCGATTTTGCCTGATCAAGCTGGATCAGTGCCGGTTCCATATCAGGCCGCGAAACATAGACCTGATCTCTGGGCGCTCGGATCGCTGGCAACGCATCGCTGTCCAGGACAGCAAGCGCGTCAAAGCCCGATACGCCAATGGCCGGTATCCCCAGACCTAAGGCCAGACCCCGCGCGGCCGAGACCGAGATGCGTATTCCGGTGAAATTACCGGGGCCTATTCCAACGCCGATCGCTGACAGGTCGCGCCATGAGCATTGTTCTGATGACAGCACCTCTTCGAGCAGCGGCATCAGACGTTCGGCTTGTCCCCGCGACATGGGCTCGACACAAGACGCCACAATCCGGTCACCGCGCAACAAAGCGGCCGCGCAATGCGCGGCCGATGTGTCAAACGCCAGAATGAGTGGTTCAGACGGCAACAGGGCGCACCTCGGTCACTTCGGGAATGTAGTGACGCAGCAGGTTTTCGATCCCCATCTTCAACGTCAGGGTCGAGGATGGGCAGCCTGCGCAGGCCCCTTGCATGTGCAGGTAGACAACGCCGCGGTCAAAGCCGTGGAACGTGATGTCGCCGCCGTCCTGTGCAACAGCAGGGCGCACCCGGCTGTCCAGCAGGTCTTTAATCTGATTGACCACTTCGGCGTCCTCGCCGCTGTGTTCAGCATGGCCCGAGCCCGCATTGGCATCCGCACCCATGATCGGCTGGCCGGACTGGTAATGCTCCATCACCGCGCCCAGAATGGCGGGTTTGATGTGATCCCACTGGACGTCGTCCGCTTTGGTCACGGTCACGAAGTCATTGCCGAAAAATACCCCGGTCACGCCACTCACAGCGAAAATGCGGTTGGCCAGCGGCGACTTTTCCGCAGCCTCAGCCGATGGGAAATCTGCAGTGCCCGCTTCCAGCACGGTCTGGCCGGGCAGGAATTTCAGGGTTGCAGGGTTCGGTGTGGATTCGGTCTGGATGAACATGGCGCGGCTCCGTATCTGTTGTCTCTGATATGCGGGTCCGCGAGCTGGAAGTCAAGAATTGGAACGATTCTAAATTTAGGCAGCCAAGCTTATAGCGTCGTCCAACCGATCATCGCCCCAGAACAGCTCATCCCCGACCAGAAAGCTGGGCGCGCCAAAAAGCCCTTTGGCCTGAGCGGTTTCTGTCTGCGCGATAAGCGCTGCTTTGATCGCCGGATTCTGGGTCTGGGACAGCAAATCTGGGGCAAGCCCGGCTGAGTTCAGGCATCCGGCCAGAACAGCCTCATCCGCGATATTCTGCACCTGGGCAAATTCGGCGGAATAGACGGCGCGCACAAAGGCGGCTTTTTGCACTCGGTCGTCAATCGCCAGCGTTAACCTTGCCGCTTTCAGGCCGTTCTGCGGAAAAGGATTGGGCCGGATCAAGGGCAGGCCGCGCTGGGCGGTTAGGCGTTCCATATCGCGCCACATGTACCGGCCTTTCGCCGGATACAGATTGAACGGAGAATTATCCCACCCTTGGGCGGCAAAGATCGGGCCCAACAAAAAGGGCTGCCATTCGACCGATACACCATGGCGGGCGGCGACCTCTTCGATACGCATCGCGCTAAGATAAGAATAGGTCGAGGCGAATTCGAACCAGAATTGAATGCTGCGTTGCATCGGTGTGACCTCAGGTAATCGCTTCGAGTTTTTCTTTGCTTAGATCACCGGGAACAATAGTGATTGGGATGGGCAGGCTGCCTGAGTTTTTGGTCAGTTGAGTCACCAATGGGCCAGGTCCCTTTTTGTCGGTGCCTGCACCCAGAACCAGAACGCCGATATCAGGATCGGATTGCACATGCTCGATGATCTGGGCAACGGGCTCGCCTTCGCGGATGGCCAGTTCAGGATCAACGTCTTGCTTGTCGCGCATCCATTTTGCGAAAACTTCAAAATGCGCATGGATACGCTCGCGCGCTTCTTCACGCATGACGGTGGCAACGCCGATCCAATGGTTGAATTCGTCCGGTGGGATTACCGACAGGATTGTTACGCCGCCGCCGGTATGGGCCGCGCGCATAGCCGCGAATCGCATCGCATTCAGGCATTCGCGACTGTCATCCAGAACCACTAGGAACTTGCGCATGGGTGTCCTCATTCATTTCCGGGGATCATGCCCGACTAGGTGCGTGCTGGCAACCAGAGCCTAACGCCCACTGGCGGCCCAGTCCCAATACAGGTCGCGTGCACGCCGGGCGATGGGACCGACCTGAAACCGGATGTCCTCCAGCGCAGTCACCGGGGTGATCTTGCTCATGTTGCCAGTCATGAATACCTCGTCGGCCCCGTAGAAATCCTCGAAACTCAGAACCGCCTCATGCACAGCCACGCCGTCGGCCCGCAGGTTTTTGATATGTCGTGCACGGGTGATGCCGGCAAGGAAGGTGCCGTTGGGGACGGGGGTAAAGACCTCGCCGTCGCGGACCATAAAGATATTGGCGGTTGCGGTTTCTGCTACGTTGCCCAATGCGTCAGCCACCAAAGCATTCGAAAACCCGTTTGCACGTACCTCGTTCAGCATCCGTGCATTGTTGGGATACAGACACCCCGCCTTGGCATTCACCACTGCTGATTCCAGTACCGGACGGCGGAATCGGGTCAGTCCCAGCGTGTCCGAGGCGGTCTCAGGGGCCATCGGAATCTCTTCCAGGCAGACAGCAAACCCGGTGCTGTTTTCTTGCGGTACGATCGCTGTCGCATCTCCGTCGATGCCCCAATACATCGGGCGGATATACACGGCCGCGTCGGGCGCATAGGCTTCAAGCCCTTCCAGCACGATCTCGACCATCTGGTCTTTGGTGACGGTCGGGGTCAGCATCAGCGCCTCGGCAGAGCGGTTCACGCGGGCGCAATGGGCCTCCAGATCCGGGGTCAGCCCGTTGAAGAACCGCGCGCCGTCAAAGACGGATGATCCCAGCCACGCGCCATGATCCGCAGCGCGCATGATCGGTGCATCCCCATCATGCCATTGCCCGTTGAAATAGGTGCGGATGTTCTTGCCGACTGCCATGACGCCCTCCCAAGCTTTGAGGCAAACCTAGGAAGGCGTTAAGGCAACGTCCAGAGCCAATCAGCCCCGTTTCGCACCAACCATGCCGACAATGTCATAGGTCTGCTGCAGGATCGGGGCTGCAATCGCCCGCGCCTTTTCTGCGCCATTGGCCAGAATGCGATCAATCTCGGCCTCTTCACCCATCAGGCGGGCCATTTCGGTCGAGATCGGAGACAGTTTGGCAACCGCCAGATCGGCCAGCATCGGTTTGAACTCGCCAAATTGCTTGCCGCCAACGTCGGCCAGAACCTGATCCGCCGTCTGATCGCTGAGGGCAGCGTAGATATTCACCAGATTGCGGGCCTCGGGGCGGTTGTCCAAGCCATCGACTTCCGAAGGCAGAGCGTCCGGGTCGGTCTTGGCCTTTCGGATTTTCTTGGCGATCGTGTCGGCATCATCGGTCATGTTGATCCGGGTCATGTCAGAGGGGTCGGATTTGGACATCTTTTTTGACCCATCACGCAAGCTCATGACCCGAGTTGCCGCACCTTTGATGACGGGTTCTGTCAACGGAAAAAAATCGACGCCATAGTCATGATTGAACTTAGTTGCGATGTCTCGGGTTAGTTCCAGGTGTTGCTTTTGATCATCTCCGACGGGAACATGTGTCGCGTGATATACAAGGATATCTGCGGCCATGAGCGCCGGATAGGCGAATAGGCCCAACGATGCATTCTGCGCGTTCTTGCCAGCCTTATCTTTGAACTGTGTCATGCGCTGCATCCAGCCAAGCCGGGCAACGCAGTTAAAAATCCATGCTAGTTGCGCGTGCTCTGGAACCTGGCTTTGGTTAAACAGGATCGATTTTTCGGGATCTAATCCTGATGCGATATACCCCGCGCACAGCTCACGCGTTGCGTGCTGCAACTCTTTGGGGTCCTGCCAAACGGTGATCGCGTGCAAATCGACCATACAGTAGATTGTCTGATAGTCGGACCCTTGCATCCGGACCCAGTTCCGCAATGCGCCCAAATAGTTGCCAAGGTGCAGGTTACCGGATGGCTGTGCACCGGAAAACACGCGCGGCGTGAACTTGGAATCGGTCATCGAAGGGAACTCCCGTCTGGAAAAATCAGCCCCCGTCGCTTACCCATGAGGCAAAGGGACGTCAACAGCCGCGAAAGGCCCGCCCAATGAGCAGTGAGCATTATACACCCGCCGTGAACCCTCTGCCGCCCGTGGTGGTGGCTTTGTGTGTGTTCATCATGGGGGTTGAACTGGCATTTACTCTAGGTACGCGCGGGATCATTGGGGGGCCAACTGCTGTAGGCTGGCGCCTGGACGCTTTGCAGCACTATTCGTTTTCGCCGGATATCTTCGACTGGATGGTGGAAAACGGGCGCTGGCCGTTCGAGCATCTGATCCGCTTTGTCACCTATCCGTTTGTATCCGGTACGTTCACACAGGCCATCTTTGTCTGCGTCTTTGTGCTGGCCATGGGTAAAATGGTGGCCGAGGTTTTTGGCAGCGTTCAGATGCTGGTGATCTTTGTGCTGTCGGGCGTGGGTGGTGCGCTGGCTTATGCACTGTTGCTGGATCCGCGCTTTCCGCTGGTGGGTGGGTTCCCTCCGGTCTATGGGCTGATCGGAGCGTTTACGTGGATATTATGGCGCAAGCTGTCGCTGGTGGGCGCAAACCAATCCCGCGCCTTCAGCCTGATCGCCGTTTTGATGGGCATTCAGTTGTTGTTCGGCCTGCTGTTTGGCGGAACGCTGGACTGGGTGGCTGATCTGGGCGGTTTCGCCACTGGTTTTGCCCTGTCTTTCCTGGTTGCTCCGGGTGGATGGGCGCGGATCGTCAGGCGTATTCGGCGCGACTGATCAGGATCGACGCAGAGCCTTTCTGAACTCGGAAAGTTTGAATGCACCAATCAGGTGGCCGAGCAGGAAATACGTGACTGCAGCAACGATGATCAAACCGAGCAGTGCCAGGTAACGCCAGCCTTCCAGGGCAAAGGCCCACCCAAACAGCTCAATAGCGGCATACAGGACAGCTCCCATCCCTAGGGACGCCGCAATGATCCGCCATGCCCTGTTCTTGAACCGGTTGTCAAACTGCGCTTCTTCCCCCATTTTTCGCGCGCCCAAGGCCAGCAGTCCAACCATGGCCCATCCGGCCACCGAGGCGGCAATCGCAGGTGCGAACCATCCCACCAACGGATACAGCCCGAAAGCCAGTGCAGCGTTCACGACCATCGCAAACACTGCATAGTGAAAAGGCGAGCGTGTATCTTCACGCGCGAAATACAAAGGCTGCAACAATTTCTGCAGCATGAACGCGGGCAGGCCGATGCCATAGATCGCCACGGCAAGTGCGGTGGCGGCGGTGTCTTCGGGGGTGAACTGTCCGCGCTCGAACAGAACCGAGACCAGCTGGGTGGGGATGAGCACAAAGGCAACGGTCGACGGGATGGTCAACAGCAACGTAAACTCACCTGCGCGAGAAAACGCATCGCGGGCGCCCGATTTGTCCCCAGCGCGCAGGCGGCGAGATAGATCGGGTAACAGGACGATGCCGACGGCGATGCCCACGACGCCCAATGGCAACTGGTACAAGCGATCCGCTGCAAACAACCAGCTGACGGCCTTTTCGGTTTTCGAAGCAACCAGCTGGCCCACCACCAGATTGACCTGTGTAACTCCCATGGCCAAGGCGGCCGGAACCGCAATGCGGACCATGTTGCGCATTTCAGGGCTGAGTTTCGGCAGGCCCGGGCGGATACGGATGCCCGCACGTTCGGTTGCAACCCAGACCAGCGCTAGCTGCGCAACTCCAGCGATGGGGATGACGGCGATCAGCCAACGGATGACCTCTCCGCCTGATATAGCGCCGGCGATCAGTGCTGTGCAGGCAAAGATGTTCAGTAAAATCGGGGCGGCTGCTGCAGCCGCGAAACGGCCGGTTGCGTTCAGCACGCCCGAGAACAGCGCCGCAAGCGACATGAAAAAGATGTAGGGAAAGACCACATATCCATAATCAACGGCAAGGTCGAAGCGGTCGTCACCGTAAAAGCCCTCAGCCGTCAGCCAGACCAGACCAGGCATAAAAACCATCGCCAGCCCGACCAGCGCCAACACCGCCACGGCCAGCAGGTTGAACGCGTCCTGTGCAAAGCCTTGCGCGTTTTCCCCGCCTTCCAGCCGTTTGGAAAACATCGGCACAAAGGCTGCGTTAAACGCACCTTCGGCAAAGAAGCGGCGGAACATGTTGGGCAGGCGAAAGGCGGCGACGAATGCATCCATTACTGGCCCGGGCCCGATGTATGCGGTCAGCAGGATTTCCCGCAGAAAGCCCAGAATACGGCTGGCCAGGGTCCAGAACCCGACAGTGAACAGGCCTGAAAACAGCCGGATCTGTTTCATGAGACCGCGCGCTCGGCGCCTTCGGAGATGGCCTTGCGCAGCTTGGCCTCAAGCCCGCGCTGCTTGCTTTCCGAGTGATATTTCAACCCAAACATATCCTTGACGTAAAAGGTGTCCACCACCTGTTCGCCATAGGTCGCGATCACCGCATTGGCGATATAGACATTGGCTGCAGCAAGCGTTCGTGTCAGATCATAAAGCAGACCGGGCCTGTCCCGGGTATCGACCTCGATGATTGTGTAGATCTCGGACCCGTCATTGTCGAAGATGATATGGGTCGGCACGTTAAAGGCCCGTTCGCGTTTCTTGATCTTGTCGCGCGATTTAAGGGCATCCCGCGCCACGACCTCGCCTTTCATGGTCTTGTGGATCATCTGTGTCAGGCGCGGCAAACGGCTGGCCTCGAACGGGTGTCCATCGGCGTCCTGAATCCAGAACGCATCGGTCACATAGCCGTCTTTGGTGGTATAACTGCGGGCATCAACCACATTGGCCCCGACCAGCGCCAAAGCGCCTGCGATACGGGCAAAAATGCCGGGGTGATCACCCATGGCAAAGCAGGCCCGCGTCGCGTCGCGGTCTTCATCCGGGTGCAGACGGATTTCCATCGCGCCAGCATCACCGCTGCGGTCCAGCTCTTTCAGCATCTCGGCAAATTCTACATGGGTCGAAAGGTTCAGGCCCTGCCAATAGGGGTCATAGTGCCGACCCGTCTCGGTTTTGAGGGCGGCTTTGGTCCATTCCGCCAGCTCGGCCCGCAACGCCTTTTTGGCACCGGCACCGCGATTGGCACGGTTGAGGTCTTCCATCCCGGTCTCAAGCGCGCGCTTGGTTTCTGCATGCAGCGCGCGTAGCAGGGTGGCTTTCCAGTTGTTCCAGGTGTTGGGTCCAACGCCGCGAATGTCGCAGACGGTCAACACGGTCAGTAGGTCCAACCTTTTGACTGTCTTCACGGCCTTGGCAAAGTCGCGCACCGTGCGCGGGTCGGAAATATCGCGTTTCTGCGCCATGTCCGACATCAACAAGTGATACCGCACCAGCCATTCCACGGTTTCTGAATCCGATTTGTTCAGACCCAGCCGAGGTGCAATCTTTCGGGCCATCTGTGCGCCCAAAATCGAATGATCCTCGGGTCGCCCCTTAGCAATGTCATGGATCAGCAGAGCAACATACAGAACCTTGCGATTGACCCCTCCTTCCAGGATTGAAGACGCAAGCGGCAGGGATTCCCCCAACTCTCCGCGTTCAATCTGGGCCAGATTGACGATGCACTGAATGGTGTGCTCATCCACCGTATAGCTGTGGTACATGTTGAACTGCATCATCGCCACGATGTGTTCGAACTCGGGCAGAAAGGCCGACAGCACCCCCAGTTCGTTCATGCGGCGCAGGGCGCGTTCCGGGTTGCCGTGTTTCAGCATCAGGTCGAGAAAGATGCGCCGCGCCTCTTTGTCTTCGCGCATGTCGTCATCAATCAGGTTCAGGTTGGCGCTGACCAGCCGCATCGCGTCCGGGTGGATCAGCATGCCGGTGCGCAGACCTTCCTCGAACAGGCGCAGAAGGTTCAGCTTGTCCGCCAGAAACTTGTTCGGGTCGGCTACGTCCAGACGTCCATGGACGACTTTGTATCCGGCTTTGATCCTGGGGCGGCGGCGGAAAATACGCTCTAGCAGAGGCGCGCCTTTCATATGCGTCGCCTCGAGTTTGGTCAGGAAGATGCGCGTCAGCTCGCCAACCTTCGTGGCCTCGCGGAAATAGCGCTGCATAAACACTTCGACCGCCCGACGACCCGCCCGGTCTTCGTATCCCATTCGGGAAGCAACCTCGACCTGCATGTCAAAAGACAGTTGTTCGGTTGCGCGCCCGGTCACCAGATGCAAATGTGAGCGAACGGCCCACAGGAAATCTTCGGCTTCCACAAAAGTGCTGAATTCCTCGGGGGTGAACAGACCCAGCGGTACCAACTCGGCCACGTCCTGAACGCTGTAGATATATTTGGCAATCCAGTAGAGCGATTGCAGGTCGCGCAATCCGCCTTTGCCCTCTTTTACGTTGGGCTCGACCATATACCGCTCGCCCTGTTTCAGATGGCGCGCGTCGCGTTCCTGCAGCTTGGCCTCGATGAACTGGCGCTCAGTGCCTTTGAACAGATCGTCTTTCAGGCGCGTTTCCAACTCATTTGCCAGATCGGCGTCGCCAGCCAAATAGCGCTGTTCCAACATCGCGGTGCGAATGGTGAAATCCTCGGATCCCAGGCGCAGGCAATCCTTGATGGTGCGCGAAGAATGCCCGACCTTCAGCCGCAGATCCCACAGGATATACAACATGGACTCGATCACACTCTCTGCCCAGGCAGTGATTTTGTAGGGGGTCAGAAACAGCAGATCGACATCCGAGGACGGGGCCATTTCCCCGCGCCCATAGCCGCCCACTGCCAGCACGGCCATTTTTTCACCCTGTGTCGGCGTGGCCAGCGGGTGAAGCTCGCGACTGGCCACTTGCATCGCGGTGCAGACCAGCCCGTCGGTCAGGTAGGTATAGGAATGGGTCAGCCGCCGCGCGTCAAATGGATCGCGGACAAAGGCATCGGCGATTGCCTGACGACCGGATTTCTGGATGTTGCGCAAAATCCGCACGGTTTCGCCGCGCCTTTCGGCGTTATCAGATGTCTTGTCGAAGGCCTCTGACAGCTGTGCCATAACGGCTGCGCTGTCAAAGATTTCTTCGGGCTGGCAAATCAGGTCACCCCTTGGGATGAGTGTCAGAGCCAGCCGATCAGAATCCGGCGCCAGAGAAGCTTTGTGGGGCAGGGTCAATCACAACCACCTGTTTGTTCTGGATCGTGGCAATGGCCAGACCGCGTTCATTCGTACCGTTGGGTCGCAGACGGAAGATACCGCCAACGCCCTGAAAACCGGCGTTCTGAGTTAGGGCAGATGCGGTCAGAGCGTCGGATTTGCCCTGGCTGACCAAGGCAGCAATCGCGGCTATGCCATCATAGGCTAGGCCACTGATCGGATGTGGTGCCTCGCCATAGGTGTTGTTGTACCGCTGACGATAAGCCTGTGCCTTGGATGGGTCCGGCAATGCGAACCAGCCACCCTGAACGCCTGGCAGTTCCAGTGTCTGGGCCGGGATGTCCCAGCGAGTCAGACCCATATATTGCGTGGTTGCCGGGGAGACGCCCGCTTCTGGTAGAAGCTGGGAATACAGCGGCAACGCCCCTGCAGTGGTCGAAGTCAGAAAGATCGAATCCGCCCCCGAGGACGCCACAGTAGCTTTGATTGTCGGCACCGAGTTGATGACCCCCTGCTGAGAGCGGTCATAGCCGACCGTGCCTGCGTTACCCACTCGGCTGTTGCTCAGCGCGGTTGCAATAGCCGATTGTCCAAGCCGCCCGGCAGCATCGTTGCTATGCACGATGACCGTTCCGGTCTTGCCGCGCGAACCGGCATAGTTGACCAACCGGTTGGCGGTGTTTTCAAAAGTAGGGCCGAGCACGAAGACATTGCCGCCTGCGATGCTGGTATTGTTCGAAAACGACAGCAGATTGACCTTGTTGTTCAGTACCGCAAGACCAGCTGAGTTTGCCGCCTGGGCGTAGACCGGACCGATGATTATCTTTGCACCGTCTGCCACGGCTTGCTGCGCGACTGTTGCGGCGGTACCCGAATTGCCCCGGGTGTCGTAGACCCGCAAATCAATCTGTACATTCTGCAGATCGGACATCGCCAGGCGGGCTGCGTTTTCAAGGCTACGCGCCAGTTCAGCATCCCCGGAATTTCCAGATCCGGCCGGAACCAGCAAAGCAACCGGTACAGGTTTTGAGGTGTTGATCGACGGGCCTCCGCCGATACTGCTGACGTCACACGCCGCCAGAATGGTCGCGGTGGCCAAGACGGCGGCTGCACGCGCCAACTTGCGAACGGGCTTGCAAACGGTAAACATCTAAATGAAAACTCCCTGATCCGGCGGCTTGGGATGCTGCCATTATTTGCGCCGCGATAATAGACGTCACGCTGTGAGGGTCCAGCTTTGAATTTTCAAAAAGTCAAATTGGGCACGGGCCTGTATTTTGTTGCCACTCCGATCGGGGCGGCGCGCGACATTACGCTCAGGGCGCTAGACGTGTTGGCGTCGGCGGACATGATCGCCGCCGAAGACACGCGCAGCCTGCGCCGGTTGATGGAGATTCACGGCGTTCCGCTCGAGGGGCGCCGCATTCTTGCCTATCACGATCACAGCGGTGCAGGCGCCCGCGGCAAAATCCTGGACGCGCTGGCTGAGGGGAAATCGGTGGCCTATGCGTCTGAGGCCGGGATGCCGTTGATCGCGGACCCGGGATACGATCTGGGACGACAGGCGGCCGAGGCGGGGCACACTGTCACCTGCGCGCCGGGGCCGTCCGCCGCGCTGATGGCGCTGACGCTGGCCGGTTTGCCGACGGATGCCTTTTTCTTTGCGGGGTTTTTGCCCAATGCCTCAGGCGCGCGCCGGACGCGGATCGAGACGCTGCGAGATGTGCCTGGAACGTTGGTATTTTATGAATCTCCGAAACGTGTGGCGTCCTGTCTGTCGGATCTGGCCGAGGTTCTAGGGGAAAACAGGCAGGCCGCGATGTGCCGCGAATTAACCAAGAAATTCGAAGAAGTTCGGCGCGGGTCGCTGGCAGAGCTGGCAGAAGAATTGGCGAGTCAGACGGTCAAAGGCGAAATTGTTCTGCTGGTAGACCGTGGGGCTTCGGAAACTGTTAACGATTCAGACATAGAAGAGGCTTTGATACGCGCCCTGGAAACTCATTCAGTACGCGATGCGGCGGATTTGGTGTCGCAGATGTATAAACTGCCGCGTCGACCGATCTATCAGAAGGCGCTGAAACTCGGGAAAGGGTAAGATGACCTCACGCACTGTCCGAAGTTCGGTTTCTTATCATGCGGGTCAGGCGGCGGAACAGCAAGTTGCGGCAGATTACGAGCGGCGGGGATATTCCATAGCACATCGCCGTTGGCGCGGGGCAGGGGGCGAGATTGATCTGATCGTCCGCAACGGTGACGGATTGGTTTTCGTCGAGGTCAAGAAAAGCACAAGCTTTGAGATGGCTGCTGCCCGGATCAAACGGCGCCAGATGGACCGTATCTGTGCCTCGGCCGCCCAATTTCTGGAAGGGGAACCCAACGGCCAGCTGACAAATGTTCGGTTTGATGCGGCTTTGGTGGATGCATTCGGCGCGGTGCAAATCATCGAAAACGCCTTTGATCAGGTCTGACCCCATTGAACCCCCGGCCTGGCTGGGCCATGTATCTGGCGTGAAACTGAGGGACACGCCATGAAAATTGCCTTTCAGATGGACCCGATCGGGGCCGTGGATATCAATGCCGACAGCTCATTCCGTCTGGCCGAAGAGGCACAGGCGCGCGGGCATACGCTGTTCTTCTACAGCCCTGACAAACTGGCTTATCAGGAGGGCCGGATCACGGCCCGCGGCCACGATATGACGGTGCAGCGCGTGGCTGGAAACCCGGCGGAATTGGGGCCCGAGCGCGAGGTTGATCTGGCCGAGTTCGACGTGGTCTGGCTGCGTCAGGATCCCCCGTTTGACATGCACTATATCACTTCTACCCACCTGCTGGACCGGCTTAAGGGACAGGCGCTGGTGGTAAATGATCCATTCTGGGTTCGGAACTATCCCGAAAAACTCCTGGTGCTGGATTTCCCTGATCTGACGCCACCGACAACCATCGCCCGCGATCTGCAGACGATTAAGGCGTTCAAAGAAAAGCACGGCGATATTATCCTGAAACCGCTTTATGGAAATGGCGGTGCGGGGGTGTTCCGGTTGGATGGCAACGACCGGAACCTGACATCTTTGCACGAATTGTTCACCGGGTTTTCGCGCGAACCTCTGATCGTTCAGAAATTCCTGCCCGATGTCAGCAATGGCGACAAACGGGTCATTCTGGTGGACGGTCAGGCTGTGGGTGCAATCAACCGTGTTCCCGCCAAAGGTGAAACACGATCCAACATGCATGTGGGGGGACGGCCCGAAAAGGTTGGTCTGACGGATCGCGATCTTGAGATTTGCGCAGCCATTGGACCTTTGTTGAAGGAAAAAGGGCAGGTTTTTGTTGGTATCGATGTAATCGGCGATTACCTGACCGAGATTAACGTGACTTCGCCAACCGGAATTCAGGAATTGGAACGGTTTGATGGCGTGAACATCGCAGAAAAGATTTGGCAGGCCATCGAAGCCAGGCTTTAAGATGCAATATTGGCGCTGATGCGAAAGCTCAGCGCCTCGGCCACATGGGGTCTTCGGACATCTGATGCGCCGTCCAGATCGGCAATTGTGCGCGCGACCCGCAAGATGCGGTGAAAGGCGCGCGCTGACAAACCAAATTTCTCAGCCGCTTTCAACAGCAGCTCTTTTCCTTCGGCATCCGGCGCGGCGATTTCTTCCAGCACATTGCCCTCAACATCCGCATTCTGGCGCGCGGACGTTCCAGTGTATCTTTGCGCTTGAACCGCACGCGCCTGCTCGACACGCGCGGCTACCGTGGCCGAACTGTCCCCGGATGGAGGCAGGTCAAGGTCGGTGAACCCGACCGGAGGCACCTCGATCCTCAGGTCGAACCGATCTATCAGCGGGCCTGAAATGCGTCCCAGATAATCCTCGCCGCAGACCGGCGCACGCGAACAGGCTCGCGCCGGGTCCGTCAGGTAGCCACATTTGCAGGGGTTGGCGGCGGCAACCAGCATAAAGCGGCAGGGATATTTCACATGCGCATTGGCACGTGCAATCATGACCTCTCCGGTTTCGATGGGTTGGCGCAGGGTTTCCAGAACGGTTCGTGGGAATTCGGGAAATTCATCCATGAACAAAACCCCGTTATGGGCCAATGAGATTTCTCCTGGTTTGGCTCCTTTCCCTCCACCAACAATGGCCGCCATCGATGCCGTATGATGCGGTTCGCGAAATGGTCTGGTGCGGCTGATGCCGCCTTCGTCAAGCAGGCCGCACAGGGATTGGATCATCGAGGTTTCAAGCGCCTCGGCCGGTGTCAGGGGCGGTAAGATCCCCGGCAGGCGCGCGGCCAACATGGATTTCCCGGACCCCGGCGTGCCGATCATCATCAGGTGGTGCCGCCCTGCGGCGGCAATCTCCAACGCGCGTTTCGCCCGCTCTTGCCCTTTGACATCGCGCAGGTCGCGGGTGCTGGGGGAAAGGTTGACCTCGCCGGGCAGGGCAGCGGGCAAAGGGGCTTGGCCCGAGAAGTGGCGGACAACATCGCCCAAAGATTCAGCGCCGATCACCTGAGTAGCGTCAACCCAAGCCGCCTCGGCGCTGGAGGCCCGAGGGCACAGCAGGGTTCGGTCCTCGGCCGCGGCGGTCATCGCGGCAGGAAGCGCCCCGACAACAGGCACAAGAGACCCGTCCAGTGACAATTCCCCCAGTGAAACGGCCCCTTCAGCCGCGTCCTTGGGAATGATTTCCAGGGCTGACAGCAGAGCCACCGCAATGGGCAGGTCGAAATGGCTGCCTTCTTTGGGCAGGTCAGCGGGGGATAGGTTGATGGTGATACGCTTTGACGGTAGGGCAATGGCCATCGAGCTTAGCGCGCTTCGGACGCGATCGCGGGCCTCTGAAACTGCTTTGTCGGGCAGGCCGACGATGGAAAAGGCAGGCAACCCCGGTGAAACCGCGCATTGCACCTCGACCGGGCGGGCGTCGACACCTTGAAAGGCGACTGTATGAGAACGAGCGACCATGAACGACCTGCTTGGTTAACAGGTCGTTACTGGCACGCCGCCGGTTTAGGAATCGTTAACGGCGCTGACCATCTGAGTGAATTTCGGCCATGCCTCCGGATCGGCGAGGGTTTTGTCGCGGCAGAACCCATTGCAGAATCCCCAGCGCTGACCGTCCAGGTCCAGAAAATCTGTGACGGGCTCTCCGGAATAGGGGCAGGTCTGGTTGACCGAGGGACCGCTCTGGGCGGCCACAGCAGACGATGCCCCGCCGATTGGCCAGGGATCCGATTGAAGGTCCAGCGAATACGGGAAAGGGTCGTACTGGACTGTCAGACCCATCGCACGCCACTGCCTGACAACCGGATCCGACAGGAGGGTCAGGCAATAGTCCCGGTTGGCGTCCGAAACAGGCAGCCCATAACCGATGATCCGCGCGGCAACGGGCGTGTAAAACACATCCACCAAAGAATATGTACCGAACAAAGGGCCGGTGTTCGCCCCAGACACTTGGCGCGCATGATCCCAAAGGGTTTCGATCCGGCGCAGGTCAGCAAGCGTTTCGGCCGCCGGTTCGAACCCCTTCCAACTATGAAGCAGCTGCATCGCGCATTCCCCGCGCAGGGCTGAAAACCCGGCCACCATCTCGGTGCAAAGCCACCGTGCAGTGGCGCGGGCAGCCGCGTCAGAGGGCCACAATCCGGCCTGTGGGTGGCGTTCAGCCAAGGTCTCGGCCATGGCAAGGCTTTCACCAACCACTGTTCCGTCTGGCAGGCGCAGAGCAGGCACCAGACGCGCCGGGAACAGGGGTTTCATATCCTCGGCCATAGTGCCTGAATAAAGGCCGATCATGTGGTTTCGATAGGGCAGGTCGAACTTCTCCAGCATCAACCAACCACGCAAGGACCAACTGGAAAACAGGCGGTCTCCGATAAACAAATCATAGGTCATGGGTCTAGGATGACTCAGGCTATTCAATCCGTAAAACAGAGATTTGTGCGCGGCCTGATCACGGGCAGTGATTGATCCGACCGACCGACCAACGGTCGCCGTGATGGGTGATCTCCGTCACGGAAAGATTGTCGATCCGGTGGCCGAAAGCCTCTTGCGCGTCCACATCCATGGCACGCTGGACCTGTGTCAGGATGACGCCGAAATGGGCAACAATGATCAGGTCCTGGCCGGTGTGATCGCCAATCAACCTGTCAATAACCGCGTTGACGCGGGCTCGGACTTCATTCCAGCTTTCGCCGTTTGGCGGGCGAACTTCACCGGGATTGTCCCAGTAGGCGAAGGTTAGTTCGGGGTCTTCGGCCTCGATTTCCTCGAACCCGCGCAATTCCCAACTGCCAAAATTGATCTCTCGCAGGTCGGGGTGGTGGGGCAGGCGGTGCCGGGTGCCCTGTACCGCCGAAGCCGTGTCAGCGGCACGGCACAGGTCGGATGAGATCAACAACCCGTTGGTTGGCAGGTAGCTTTGTAGCCGACCAATGGCGGCGTGGTCGCTTAGGTCAGCAGGCAGATCGGACCAGCCGACCATGGTTTTGGCATGGGTCGGACCGTGCCTGACTAGATGCAGACGCGTCATGGCAGTTGCCCTTTCAACACCACAGGAAGCCCGGCAGTGACCTGAACCACCAGATCAGCCTGCGCGGCGAGCGCGATGTTCAGGCGGCCTTGCGCCTCGCGGAACTGACGAGACAGGGCGTTGCCCGGGACGATCCCGTGGCCAACCTCGTTCGAGACGATGACGACCGGGGCAGGACAGTCTCGTAACGCATCAAGCAGTGCCGTTTGGGCCTGCTGCAGGTCGTGTTCCGCCAGCAGGTGATTGGTTAGCCACATGGTGGCACAATCTATCAGACAGATCTGATCCGGGGTCCGCTCGGCCAGCGTTGCGCCAAGGTCCAGGGGGGCCTCGATCGTTTCCCAACCGCTGCCGCGCTGTGAAACATGGCGCTTAACCTTATCGCGCATCTCATCATCAAACACTTGTGATGTGGCCAGATAAACGCGGCTTTTCCCTGATAAAACAACAAGTTGCTCGGCGAATGCCGACTTGCCTGAGGCTGCTCCGCCCAGCACAAAGGTTAAATCCGAACCCACGATCATTACCTTTTAAGTGATCCACCTGGTGTTGTTCTGCGTATCGACCATGGGTCGGCAAGGCAAGCCCGGGCCGCGCCAGCGAAAAAGGGAGATTTCCATGGCACTGGACAGCGCAAACGATTTCTCGATGTCGCGCAGGGCGATGAAGGCCGAGTTACTGGATGCAGAAACCGAGTTGAAGCTGGCCTATGCCTGGCGTGACCAGCGCGATGAAAAGGCGCTGCACCGGTTGATCACGGCTTATATGCGGTTGGCAATTTCGATGGCGGCCAAGTTCAAACGTTACGGCGCGCCGATGAATGATCTGATCCAAGAGGCCGGATTGGGTCTGATGAAGGCCGCTGACAAATTTGACCCGGATCGCGGGGTTCGGTTCTCGACCTATGCCGTCTGGTGGATCAAGGCGAGTATCCAGGACTATGTAATGCGAAACTGGTCGATGGTTCGGACCGGGTCCACCTCTGCCCAGAAATCCCTGTTTTTCAACATGCGTCGCGTCCAGGCCCGGCTTGAACGCGAAGCGGCCACTGATGGGATGGCGCTGGACCGTCACCAGTTGCACCAGATGATAGCAGCCGAGATCGGTGTTCCGTTGCGCGACGTTGAGATGATGCAAGGCCGGCTGGCAGGGTCGGATTTCTCGTTGAACGCTGTGCAATCCACGGATGAAGACGGGCGCGAATGGATCGACGCGTTAGAGGATGACCGGGAACAGGCCGCTGAAACCGTTGAAAACAAGCACGACACCGAACAGTTGCGCGAATGGTTGGTGATGGCGATGCAAGCCCTCAACGACCGAGAGCGCTTCATCGTGCGCGAACGCAAGCTGCGTGAACCGGTGCGCACACTGGAAAGCCTGGGTCAGGAACTGGGCCTGTCGAAAGAGAGGGTGCGTCAGCTTGAAGCCGCGGCTTTTGTAAAAATGCGTAAGAACCTTGAAGCTCAATCGCGCGAGGTGCAACACTTCATCGCATGAAACAGATTGCGATTCTGATGTGTACGCTGATGGTTATGGCTGGGTCCGGTCATGCCGATGACCTGATCCCTGACGATGTTACGGCCGCGATGCGAATGGCAGACGTTGTTTTGTTGGGCGAAACCCATGACAATCCTCGCCATCATCTGGTTCAGGAACAGGCGATTACATTGATCGACCCCTCCGCCGTGGTCTGGGAAATGGTCACCGAGGAAGGCGCACAGCGCCTGGCGCAAAAAGCGGCGTCCGATCCCGAAGAACTGTCACGCATCCTGCGTTGGGCGGAATCCGGCTGGCCCCCTCTCAGCCTGTATTACCCGATCTTTCAGGCCACGGATGCGCCGGTCTATGGCGCAATGGTCCCGCGTAAGGCAGCGCGTACAGCGATGGAACGTGGCGCTGCAACTGCGCTGGGCGCTGACGCAGCGCGGTTTGGGTTGACCGTTCCTCTGTCAAAGGCGGAACAGGCGGCGCGCGAGGCTGACCAGATGGCGGCGCATTGCGATGCGCTGCCGGAAAGCGCTCTGCCGCAGCTGGTTGCGATCCAAAGGTTGCGCGATGCGGTGCTGGCACGGGCCATATTGCGTGCCGTTGACGAAACTGGTGGCCCGGTTGCGGTAATCACCGGAAATGGCCATGCCCGAAAGGATCGCGGTATTCCGACATTCCTGTCGCGCCTGCGTCCGGGTCTTAAGGTCTATGTCCTGGGTCAGTCCGAAGACGGCAGCATCCAAGGCGAGTATGATGCGGTCATCGACAGCCCGACCGCTGACCGAGAAGACCCCTGCCTGGCCTTTCAGCCGCAGAATTAACCGCTGGAACTGTTGGGCGCGCTTGCCTAATGTCGGGGCCGACCGAGACGGGAAGGGCACAACATGCTGGCATCGAAACGGATTCTGCTGATCATCGGTGGCGGTATCGCTGCCTATAAGTCGCTGGATCTGATCCGGCGACTGAAGGAACGCGGCGCCGCTGTGACCCCGGTCCTGACCCGCGCGGCCGAAGAATTCGTGACCCCTCTGTCTGTCGCCGCGCTGGCCGGTGAGAAAGCCTATCGCGATCTGTTCGATCTGACCGATGAGGCCGAGATGGGGCATATCCAGCTGTCCCGTTCCGCCGATCTTGTCGTGGTCGCTCCGGCGACTGCGGATTTAATGGGCAAAATGGCAGGTGGGTTGGCGAATGATCTGGCCTCGACCCTATTGATGGCGACTGACACACCGGTTCTGTGTGCGCCTGCGATGAATGTCCGTATGTGGGATCACCCGGCGACGCGTCGTAATTTTGAACAGTTGCAGGCGGACGGCATTCGGTTTGTCGGGCCGAACGAAGGCGACATGGCCTGTGGCGAATTTGGGCCGGGCCGCATGTCGGAACCGCTTGAGATTGTCGCCGCGATTGAGGCGTGGCTGGGCAGCGGACCCCTCAGCGGTAAACGCATTCTTGTGACCTCGGGTCCCACGCACGAGCCGATTGACCCGGTGCGCTATATCGCGAACCGCTCATCCGGGGCGCAGGGCACAGCGATTGCACGTGCTCTGTCTGCGTTGGGTGCAGAGGTTGTGTTTGTGACCGGACCTGCTGAGGTTCCCGCACCCGATGGGGTCGAGGTTGTGCGGGTTGAAACAGCCCAGCAGATGTCAGACGCGGTGGATGCAGCATTGCCTGTCGATGCCGGGGTATTTGCCGCAGCCGTGGCGGATTGGCGGGTGGCCAGCGCGTCGGACCGCAAGCTGAAAAAGACGCGCGACGGTCTTCCGGCGCTGGATTTTGCTGAAAACCCGGACATTCTGAAGCGGGTCGCCAAGCTGGACGATGGACGCCCCGCGCTAGTTGTTGGCTTTGCTGCGGAAACCGACAACGTGATCGAACATGCGACCGCCAAACGCGAGCGCAAAGAGTGCGACTGGATCGTTGCCAATGATGTCAGCCCTGCGACCGGGATCATGGGAGGGGCCGAAAACGCGGTGATCCTGATTTCCGACGATGGGGCCGAGGAATGGCCACGCATGGGCAAAGACGCAGTGGCCGAAAAACTGGCACGCAAGATTTCCGACGCGTTGGCCGGTTAGACAAGAGGATATCCGATGGTAGCAATTCGTGTGATCCGTGAGGACGGGGCCGACCCTTCGGTGCCCTTGCCATCTTATGAAACCACCGGAGCGGCAGGCGCGGATGTGCGTGCAAACTTCCCGGGCAAGACACCGATCACGTTGCTGCCCGGTCAGCGGGCTCTGGTTCCCACCGGACTGCGGATTGAAATCCCAAATGGGTATGAGGTGCAGGTCCGGCCCCGCTCGGGCCTTGCGCTGAAATACGGGATCACGCTGCCCAATACGCCGGGTACGATCGACAGCGACTATCGCGGCCCTCTGGGGGTGATCCTGTTGAACGCTGGGCAGGAGAGCTTTGAAATCACCCATGGGGAACGTATCGCCCAACTGGTCGTCGCCCCGGTGGTGCAGGCGTCATTCGAGGCCACGGATACACTCAGCGATACTGACCGCGGTGCAGGCGGGTTCGGTTCGACCGGGCGCGGCTGATGTTACTTGTCCTGATCATCGCCGCAGCGCTTTGGGGGCTCGGCTATCTGGCTGGCGTGTCACGCAATGCACGGATGATTTCGGTTGGGGTGTTGTTGCTGGGGGTAATCTCGGCACAGCTGGTTTTGCCCCTTGGCAACCCCCTGCGTCAGGCCACGGGTGGTTCTGCTGCGACCTGGTTGATTTTGATTGGTACGGGGGTTCTGGTTCTGATCTATGGAAGGGGACTGAAAGCGCTGCGAAAACGCGCGGCGCCGGCCTCGAACAAGGAGCCAGCCATGCCCTCAGACAAATTCTCCGAGACCGAGCTTGACCGCTATGCCCGCCATATCGTGTTGCGCGAAATTGGTGGGCCAGGGCAGAAAAAGATGAAGCAGGCCCGCGTGCTTGTGATCGGCGCCGGGGGGCTTGGGGCGCCCGCTTTGCAGTATCTGGCTGCGGCCGGGGTCGGCACGATCGGGGTGATTGATGATGATGAGGTTGAGAACGCCAATCTTCAGCGTCAGGTGATCCACCAGGATGCGGATATCGGCATGCCCAAGGTTTTTTCGGCCCAGCAGGCCATGCTGGCGCAAAACCCGAATGTGGTTGTTCTGCCCTATCACCGCCGACTGACCGAAGAGGTCGCCACCGAGCTATTTTCCGATTTTGACGTCATCCTGGACGGAACTGATAATTTCGACACGCGCTATTTGGCCAATCGCACGGCGGTCGCGTTGGGCAAGCCGCTGATTTCGGGGGCGCTGTCGCAGTGGGAAGGCCAGCTCAGCGTTTTCGACCCGGCCAACGATGCGCCTTGTTATCAGTGCATTTTCCCCGAGGCTCCGGCTCCAGGTCTGGCCCCGTCCTGCGCCGAGGCTGGGGTGATCGGCCCCTTGCCTGGCGTCGTCGGTTCGATGATGGCTGTTGAGGCGATCAAGGTGATCACCGGGGCGGGTCTGGCACTCAGGGGTGAGATGCTGATTTACGACGCTCTCTATGGCGAAAGCCGCAAGATTACACTGCCTCGCCGTGCAGATTGCCCCGTTTGTGGCAAAGGATAACCCCTCTGCTCTGGATCGAACGCGCCGTCGTTCTTAGGTAGGGGACAAAGGAGACTTCAATGACCAACCCGATTCTGTCCGCCTGGACCAGCGCGTTCGAAATTGCGCCGTTCGACACGATATCCGACACGGATTTCGCCCCGGCCCTGGACGCGGCCATGCAGGCCCATAACGCTGAGATTGGCGCGATTGCCTCTAACCCGGAGGCCCCGACTTTTTCCAACACGGTCGAAGCGCTGGAAGCTGCAGGAGAGATGATGGACAAGGTTCTGTCGGTATTCTTCACGGTCGCGGGCGCAGACAGCAATCCCTTGCGTGAGGAGTTGCAGCGCGAATTTTCACCCAAGCTGGCCGCGCATTTCTCAGGCATCTCATCGAATAAGGCGTTGTTTCAGCGGGTTGCCGATCTGTGGACGCGCAAGGATGAACTGGGCCTGACGGATGAGCAGGCACGCGTTCTGATGCTGTCGCATCGCGGGTTTGTGCGCGCTGGTGCGGCGCTTGAGGGAAACGAAGACACGCGGATGCAAGAGATCAAAGCGCGGCTTGCCTCGCTGGGGACGTCCTTCACCCAGAACCTTCTTGCCGATGAGCGCGATTGGTTCATGGAATTGTCCGAAGATGACCTACAGGGGCTTCCTGGTTTTGTGGTCAATTCTGCCCGGGCAGCGGGTGAGGAAAAGGGTGCAAAAGGACCGGTTGTCACCCTGTCCCGGTCACTGATCGTACCGTTTCTGCAGTTTTCACCGCGCCGGGATTTGCGCCAGAAAGCCTATCACGCATGGACTGCCCGGGGGGCAAATGGCGGCGAGACTGACAACCGGGAAATTGCCGCCGAAATCCTGCAGTTGCGTCAGGAACGTGCAAAGCTGCTGGGCTATGAAAGTTTTGCCGATTTCAAACTGGAAACCGAAATGGCCCGCACGCCCGACCGCGTCCGTGATCTGCTGATGCAGGTTTGGGAGCCTGCCAAAACGCGTGCCAATGCTGATGCTGAAATCCTGACGCAGATGATGCAGAATGATGGGGTGAATGGGCCTTTGGAGGCGTGGGACTGGCGTTACTACGCCGAGAAACGTCGCAAGGCTGAACACGATCTGGATGAGGCTGCGCTGAAACCGTACCTGCAGTTGGATCGCATGATCGAGGCCTCTTTTGCCTGCGCGAACCGTTTGTTCGGGCTGGAATTCAAGCAGTTGGACATACCGCTGTACCATCCGGACTGCCGGGCCTGGGAAGTGACACGGAACGGGCAACATATCGCGGTGTTCATCGGGGATTACTTTGCACGCGGCTCCAAACGGTCAGGCGCTTGGTGCAGCGCGATGCGCGGGCAGGCAAAGTTTCCCAAGGTGCAGGCTCCGGTCGTGATCAACGTCTGTAATTTCGCCAAGGGTGATCCGGCGCTGCTGTCTTATGACGACGCTCGGACTTTGTTCCATGAATTCGGCCATGCGTTGCACCAGATGCTGTCGAACGTGACCTATGAAAGCATCTCGGGCACCTCCGTTGCGCGCGACTTTGTCGAGCTGCCCAGCCAGCTATACGAACACTGGCTTGAAGTCCCTGAGGTTCTGGCCGAATTCGCTACCCATGCCGAAACCGGCGCACCGATGCCGCAGGAGATGCTAAAGAAGGTGCTCAAGGCCGCCAATTTCGATCAGGGGTTCCAGACTGTAGAATATGTGGCCTCGGCGCTGGTTGATCTGGCCTTTCATGAGGGCGCTGTGCCCGACGATCCGATGGCGAGACAGGCAGAAGTTCTGGCGGATCTGGGAATGCCCGCGGCAATCGGGATGCGCCATGCCACGCCGCATTTTGCGCATGTGTTTGCCGGTGACGGCTATAGCGCTGGCTATTACAGCTATATGTGGTCCGAGGTCATGGATGCAGACGCCTTTGCCGCGTTCGAAGAGGCGGGGGGCGCCTTTGATTCCGAACGCGCAAAAGCGCTGGAGGAAAATATCCTGTCCACTGGCGGTTCCCGCGAAGCCGAAGATCTGTATCTGGCCTTCCGCGGTCGTTTGCCGGGGGTTGAGGCCCTGCTGAAGGGGCGCGGCCTTATCGCAGCCTAATATCCCATTTCGCGGTCAACGAGGTGCAGGAAAGGCTCGCCCGCCTCACCTCTGCGAATATTTTCACAGATCACCTGCGCCGATGTAACGGGGCGGGTTTCAGAGGCAATGTGAGGCGTCACCGTGACGTTTGGATGCGTCCAATACGGGTGGCTCGCAGGCAGCGGCTCGACCCGGAAAACATCCAGCGTTGCGTGACCGATCTGGCCCGTATCCAGAGCTGCCAGCAAGGCTTGATCGTCGATCAGCGGTCCTCGGCCCGGGTTGATGATATGCGCACCCTTGGGCATCAGGGACAGGGTTTCGGCGTTCAGTGTGTTTTCCGTGGCAGGCGTATCGGGCAGCAATAAAACCGCGATCTCGGCCTGTGTCAGTGCCGCACGCAACCTATCCTCACCGTGAAAGCAGGTGACCCCGGGGATGGCCTTGGCCGAGCGGCTCCAGCCGGTAACGTTGAAATTCAGTGCAGACAGCGCGCGGGCTGCGGCCTCTCCCAATGCGCCAAGGCCCAGGATGCAGACGGTTCTGTCCGAGGCCAGCGGTGGTGGATCTGGGGCCCAAACCCCATCCTGAACCGTGATGTGCCGGTCCATACCCAGATGATAGCGCAGCACGTGACCGACGACCCATTCGGTCATCCCCTGCGTCAACCCGTGGTCCACCATTCGCGCCAGCGGCACGGTCAGAGTGTCATTCTCGACGATGCTTTCGATCCCAGCCCATAGGCTGAGCACGGCCTTGAGGCGGGTGTAAGGTGCAAAATCCCGTAAGCCGCTATTGGGCGCATAGACGACGTAATCCACCTGATCTGGTTCAAACGTGGTGCCTAGCTGAAACGCGACCCCGGCATTAGTCAGGTACTGTGTCATCAAGGGTTGATACACGGGCCATAGTTCGGGGCGTGCCGAGAACAGGATGTTTGCAGTCATAACGGGCCTTTCGGATCAGCGGGGGCGGTGAATGTGGGCACTTTGGACGATGCCGAAAGCTGCCATCAAAACCAGCATGGCCGAACCGCCATAGCTGACCATCGGCAGGGGAACTCCTACGACTGGGGCCAAGCCCATGACCATCGACATGTTCACGGCAAAGAATAGGAAGAAGTTCAGTGCGATACCCAGCGTGACCAAAGAGGAGAACCTGTCCTTGGTTGTCAGGGCCGTAACCAGGCAAAAGATCAGGATCAGCCCATAGAGAACCAGCAGGGTGATGCCGCCGACAAATCCGAATTCTTCGGCCAGCGTCGTAAAGATGAAATCTGTGTGTTTCTCGGGCAGGAAGTTCAGGCGCGATTGTGTGCCCTGCATGAACCCGCGCCCGTTCCAGCCTCCGGACCCCAGCGCGATCTTGGATTGGGTGATGTGATACCCCGCGCCCAGCGGATCGGTGGAGGGATCAAGGAAGGTGTCGATGCGGCGGAACTGGTAATCCTTGAGCAACTGCCACTCGGTTCCGCGGCTGTTGAAGACCGTGGCGATCAGACCGACACCCGCGGCGATAACCGCAGCGAAATAGGCCCAGTGAACGCCGGCCAGAAACATCAGGCCTCCCCCCGCCGCCAGCAGCAGGATCGAGGTGCCGAGATCCGGCTGGCGCAACACCATGAAGGTGGGGATCAGGATCAGGATGACAGGGATCAGAACCCAAAGGGGGCGTGACGTTTTATGCGATGGGAGCCAGTCGTAATAGGCCGCAAGCACCATCACCAGTGCTACTTTCATCACCTCTGATGGCTGCAGGCGCATGAACCCCAGGTCGATCCAGCGTTGCGCGCCCATGCCAACCGTTCCGAACAACTCGACCACCACAAGTAGAGCGATCGCGGCCAGATAAGCCAGAACCGACATATTTCGCCAGAACCAGATCGGGACCAGTGCCACAATGAACATCGCGATCAAGCCCAACCCAAAGCGTTCCATCTGAGGTTCGGCCCAAGGGGTCCATGATCCACCCGCCACCGAGTACAGCATCAGGAACCCTGCGCTGGCCACGCTGATCAGCAGCAGGGTCAGGGGCCAGTTCATATACAGGAACTTGCGGAACCCCGATGGCGTGGATTTGACGGCATATTCAAGATAGCTCATGCGCGGTCCTTCTGGGGCGGACGCGCTTTGGGGCGGCGGTCGCCCTCCAGCCGTTTTTGCTGTTCCTTGATACGCTCACGATCGGCGGCCGGATAGGCTTCGAGTGGTGGCGTACCGTTGTACAGCGCCTGCAGCATGATATCCCGTGCAACCGGTGCCGCGGCCTTCGACCCCCCGCCGCCATGTTCCACCACGACGGCTACGGCGTATTTCGGGTTGTCATAGGGGGCAAAGCTGACGAACAGCGCGTGGTCACGGCGTTCCCACGGCAGGTCTTCGTTGCGGATAACGCCAGCCGCACGTTCTGCCTTGGTGATATTGCGGACTTGGCTGGTGCCGGTCTTGCCCGCCATACGGAACTCATCCGAGATGATACGGCTGCGATAAGCCGTGCCGCGCCGGTCGTTCGAGACCGAAAACATTGCCTTGCGGACATATTCCAGATTAGTCCGATTGACCGCGAGCGGTTCCCCCGCGCCCGAGGGTTGTTCAACCCCATTGACCGAACGCACAAGGCGTGGCGAGACCGCACGCCCAGTTGCAATCCGGGCTGTCATGACGGCTAGTTGCAGCGGTGAGGCCAGCATAAAGCCCTGACCGATTGAGGCATTGGCAGTGTCACCTACCAGCCATTCTTCGCCGTGGACACGCTCTTTCCAAGCCTGATTGGGGGCAAGCCCTGCAGCCACTGCGGACATCGGGATATCGTGTTTCACGCCCAGCCCAAAGATACGAGCCATGTCGGAGATATTGTCGATGCCTGTGCGCAGGGCAACGTCGTAATAATACACATCGCAGCTGCGTTTCAGAGACAGACCAAGATCAACCGTACCATGCCCGCCGCGTTTCCAACAATGGAACCGGCGACTGCCGACTTTCAAGTGGCCGGGGCAGTAAACAGTGTTTCCAGGACCGATGACCCCAGCCTCAAGCGCTGCCATGGCAGTGATCATCTTAAAGGTCGAGCCGGGTGGATAGGTGCCCTGTACTGTCTTGTTAGCCAACGGGCGATAGTTGTCTTGTGTCAGAGCCCGGTAATCGGCAACCGAGATTCCGCGCACAAAAAGGTTGGGATCAAAGCTGGGTGCGGAACTGATGGCGCGGATATCACCGGTCTCACAATCGATCACCACTGCTGCGGCGCTTTCACCAGCCAAACGGGCCTGAGCGTATTGTTGAAGATCGGCATCGACCGACAGTTGCAAATCGGCCCCGGCCAAACCTTCTTGACGGTCAAGTTCACGCATCACGCGGCCGGTGGCGTTCACTTCGACGCGTTTGGCGCCTGCTTTGCCACGCAGACTGATTTCCTGTTTGGCCTCAAGCCCGACCTTGCCGATCTGAAAACGGGGAATGCGCAGAACGGGTTCCGGATCTTCTATCTGACTGAGGTCGTAATCGCTGACCGGTCCGACATAGCCGACGATATGCGCGAAATCCTCATATCTGGGATATTGCCGGGTCATCCCGACCTCGGGTGTGACACCGGGCAGGGCGGGGGCGTTGACGGCAACTTTCGAGATATCTTCCCACGTGACTTGATCGGCCAGAGTGACCGGCAGGAACGGGGCCGATCTGCGCATTTCGGTCATGGCGCGTTCGACCTCATCCTCGGTCAGTGGGATCAGTTCAGAAAGCTTGGAGATGACGGATTCAACATCGCCCGCATCTTCGCGCACCATGACGATACGGTAGGACGGAGAGTTTTGCCCGATGATCTGCCCATTGCGATCGTATATTCGACCACGTGTGGGCGGGATCAGGCGGATGTTAATCCGGTTTTCCTCGGCCAACAGGCGGTATTCGTCAGCCTGATCTACCTGCATAAACCGCATCCGGGCGGCCAGACCTCCGATAAAAGCGGCTTGCAGGCCTCCAAGGATCAGCGCACGGCGTGGCAAACGTTTATAGGCGAGGCCCTGTGACTTAGGTTTGCGTTGTTTCATTACCGCCCTCCCGACAGGCCAGGGTCAGAAGGTGCGACACGACGCACACCAAAACCGTTCTGACTGAGCAGAACGATCAATGGGTAGATCCCGATTGTCAGAACCACTTGCACCACGACCATCCCCAATGCCGCTTGTTGCACGGACAGAATAGCAAGAATGACGCGATTCAGGAAAAAAACAGCTGTGATCACGACGGCAACGGTGGTCCATTCGCCCAAAAAGCCCGCGTCGCGCAACCCGGGAGTTGCGGACCGAAGATAGGCAGTACCCAACACAACAAGCGCGGCCAGCAAGCCGGGGGGACGTTGAAACAGAAGGTCGGCTGCCAGCATGATCAGGGCGACCAGCAGGGTTGGCACATATTCGGGGCGCCGCAGAACCCAGGCAAAGGTCAACGCAATCAGGAAATCCGGAAACGGCCAGCGATCCGGCTGCGTGTCCAGTGGCAGCAGGTGCAGGAACAAGACCAGCAGCGCCATCAGCAGATACAGGCCACGTTTGAGCCACAGATTGGATGCGGCACTATCCATCGCCGGTCTCCGTCGGTGTCAGTGCCGCTTCGGGTTGGCGTGGGCCGACAATTCCTCCGGGGTCCTGAATAAGTGGCGCAGACTGATAGCGCAGCACTCTTAGAAATTTGAGCCGTTCAAAATCTGCAGACAGCCGCACCCGCAGGCGGCCACCCGGATCAGCGGTAATCTGACCGATCAGCAGGCCGCCAGGAAAAACGCCGCCATCCCCCGAAGTCACAACCCTGTCGCCCGGGCGCACCAGTTCGCGGTTCTCCAGAAACTCAACCACAGGCGCGGCGGTGTTGTCCCCGGCAATCAGAGCGGTCTGCCCCGACGGTTGAATCGTGGCAGGTATCGCGCTGGATGCGTCGGTCATCAGGATCACCCGTGCGGTATCTGGACCAACACCCGAGATACGACCGACAACGCCAATCCCGTCCATGGTGGCCCATCCATCCATAATTCCGTCACGCTCGCCCACGTTCAACAGAACCGACTGCCGGAACGGAGAACCGCTATCGGCCATGACGACCCCGGTAATATAGGTCAGGCGCGGATCGAGACGCACATTGTTTAGATCCAGAAGCCGGGCATTTTCCTGCTCAAGTTGCAGTGCGGCCTCTTTCCAGGCGCGCATCAGACGCAACTCGCTGCGCAATTCCTGGTTCTGCTCGCTCAGGCGTTGATAGCTCTGAAAATCCCGTGCCAGATTGACCGCAGCGGTAACCGGAACCATCGCCCAATCCATCGAGGGCACCACGTTGTCGACAACCTGCGCCCGAAACCGTTCGACGCGAGGGCTGTCAATGCGCCAGACCAGAAAGATGCCCAGAAGGCACAGAACCACAATCCCCAGCAGCAGACGGCGGAGCGGGGTGGTGTATTCATCGCGCTGTGATCGGTCCTTTGCCACAGGACTCCTTCCCGTGCTGCTCGCGCCCGAATGTACCCTTTAGAGGGTGCGCGCCTTAGCTTTCGTAGTCAATCGCGTGGCGCAGCTGTTTTTCGTATTCCAGTGCCTTGCCGGTGCCCAAAGCCACACAGTTCAGGCTTTCATCAGCAATCGATACGGCCAGACCTGTCTGTTCCCGCAGTGCCAGATCCAAATCGCCCAACAAAGCACCGCCACCGGTCAGCATGACGCCGCGGTCCACGATATCTGCGGCCAGATCAGGCGGCGTAGTTTCAAGTGCGGTCATAACGGCTTCGCAGATTGCCTGAACCGGTTCCGACAGGGCCTCGGCGACCTGCGCCTGGCTGATCTCGATTTCTTTGGGCACGCCATTCAACAGATCGCGGCCACGGATATGCATCGACTGGCCACGTCCGTCATCAGGCATACGGGCGGTTCCGATGGTGGTCTTGATCCGTTCGGCGGTGGATTCACCCACCAACAGGTTCTGCTGGCGGCGCAAGTATGAGATAATCGCCTCATCCATTCGGTCTCCGCCAACGCGGACCGAACGGGCATAGACAATGTCGCCCAGCGACAGAACGGCAACCTCGGTGGTGCCGCCGCCGATATCCACGACCATGTTGCCGGTCGGGTCAGTGATGGGCATTCCTGCACCAATAGCCGCAGCGATGGGTTCGGCGATCAGGCCCGCCCGGCGAGCGCCTGCGGACATAACCGATTGGCGAATGGCCCGTTTTTCAACAGGCGTAGCACCATGGGGGACGCAGACAATGATTTTGGGCTTTGAGAATGTGGAGCGTTTATGCACCTTACGAATAAAGTGCTTGATCATTTCTTCAGCGGTGTCGAAATCCGCAATCACGCCTTCGCGCATGGGGCGGATCGCTTCGATCGAACCAGGGGTTCGGCCCAGCATCAGCTTGGCATCCTCACCGACGGCGAGGACTTTCTTAACCCCATCCTTGACGTGGTAAGCCACAACTGAAGGTTCCGACAGGATCACACCGCGCCCTTTGACATAAACAAGCGTATTTGCTGTTCCAAGGTCGATCGCCATGTCCGCTGAGAACAAGCCGCCCAGATTGCCAAAGATGCCCATGTTGTACTGATCCCGTTCGTCAGAATTTCTACTGCCCGCGACTCGACGGTTCCGGGACGGATGTCTTATAGGGTGCCATCTCGCCCGGTAAAAGGGCTGATTCCGCGTAACTCAGCACCTTTCCGCCTTATTGAGAGGGACTTTAGAAGGCAACATGCTCTCTTATCAACACATTTACCACGCCGGGAATCTGGCTGATGTTCAAAAGCACGCTCTTTTGGCATGGGTACTGGACTATCTGACGCGAAAAGATAAGCCGATAACCTATCTGGAAACCCATTCCGGGCGTGGCCTGTACCAGCTAGACGCAGCAGAAGCCGTGCGCACAGGCGAGGCAGCCGTAGGTATCAAGCGAGCGCAGCGCGAAGGGTGGTTTCCATCTGATCATCCTTTGTCTCTGGCGTTGGCCAAGGTCCATGAACGGCACGGAGAAAACAGCTATGCCGGTTCACCGCTGATCGCGGCCAACCTGCTGAGGGATCAGGACAGTCTGCATTTCGCAGAGCTGCACCCGCAGGAATACGCGGCATTGTCGATGACCATGTCCCCCTTTGGGGCAAAGGAGTACAAACAGGACGGGTATGAGCTGGCGCAGTCTTTGCTGCCACCAACGCCGCGGCGCGGGATGCTGTTGATTGATCCCAGCTATGAGGTGAAGGCGGATTATGACCGGCTACCGGGCGTGATCTCAAAACTGCACCGTAAATGGAATGTGGGCGTCATCGCGCTGTGGTATCCGATCCTGACCGATCAACGTCAGGCCCCGATGATTGCCGCGTTGAAGGCACAGGGTTTTCCCAAGGCGATCCGTCATGAAGTCCGGTTTGCACCTGCGCGGGAAGGTCACCGAATGGTCGGATCAGGGATGTTCCTGCTGAACGCGCCCTTTGGCATCCAAGATGAAATGGACCGTCTGTCAGAGCTGTTCAAAGGGCTGTGACGCCAGTCTGATTTCGGACCACAAGGTTCTCCCGCCTCATCTGCCAGCATCTAAAGATGCCGTCAAACGTGTTGGGCCCGGCAGCGCGCCGCATGCGCGCTGCCGGGCCCAAAGCCGCAAGGGCGTCCGGTGTAGCCGGGCACCCGCGGGTGCGGGAGCCCTTGGGAGTTTCATCTGGCGGTCAGGTCAAGTCCTTATAGCTGATTTCACGCGTGTCTGCACCTGGCCCGGCCTTTTCACGGCGCATGATCAGGCGGTTCAGTGCGTGGATATAGGCCTTGGCGGATGCCACGACCGTATCGGTATTCGCTGACTGACCGGTGGCGATCATGCCGTCCTCTTCCAGCCGAACCGATACGGTTGCCTGCGCATCAGTACCCTCGGTCACAGCATGGACCTGATACAGTTGCAGGCGGGCGGTGTTGGGATAGATTCGGCGAATGGCTTTAAAGGTGGCATCGACTGGACCGTCGCCATGTTCGGTCGCGACAATGTCCTTGCCATCCACTTCCAGCTCGACCGTCGATTCCGCCTGACCGCCGGTGCCGCAGGTGACTTTCATCGAAACCAACTGCAGGTGATCGTCGGCCTCATCATCCTGGCTCATCAACGCGATCAGGTCGTCGTCAAAAACCTCTTTCTTGCGGTCGGCCAGATCCTTGAACCGCACGAAGATGTCCTTGAGCTGATTGTCACCGACCTCATAACCGAGCGTTTCCAGCTTGTCGCGCAACGCAGCCCGGCCCGAGTGTTTGCCAAGCGGCAGAGAGGTGCCCGACAGGCCGATATCTTCAGGGCGCATGATCTCGAAATTCTCTCGGTTCTTCAGCATGCCGTCCTGATGGATCCCGCTTTCATGCGCAAAGGCATTCTTGCCGACGATGGCTTTGTTGAACTGAACCGGGAAGCCCGCAACCGTCGCAACCCGGCGCGAAATATGCATGATCTTGGTGGTGTCGATGCCGGTATGCCACGGCATGATGTCATTGCGGGTGCGCAGCGCCATCACAACTTCTTCCAGCGCAGTATTGCCCGCACGCTCGCCAAGGCCATTGATGGTGCACTCGATTTGACGCGCACCACCAGCGACAGCCGCCAGTGAGTTCGCCGTCGCCATGCCAAGATCGTTGTGGCAATGGGTGGCAAACACCACCTCATCCGCGCCCGGAACCGTTTCGATCAGGCGCTTGATCAGGTCAGCGGATTCGACAGGTGCCGTGTAACCGACAGTGTCGGGGATGTTGATCGTTGTGGCACCGGCCTTGATCGCGATCTCGATCACACGGCACAGATAATCCCACTCGGTCCGGGTCGCATCCATCGGCGACCACTGTACATTTTCGCACAGGTTGCGGGCGTGGCTGACGGTTTCGTGGATCTTGTCGGCCATCTCGTCCATGGTCAGGTTCGGAATGGCACGGTGCAGCGGCGAGGTGCCGATGAAAGTGTGGATGCGGTTCTTGCCAGCGTGTTTGATCGCCTCCCAGCAGCGGTCGATATCAGCGAAATTCGCACGGGCCAACCCACAGATGCGGCTGTTTTGTGATCGCTCGGCAATCTCGCTGACGGCTTTGAAGTCGCCTTCTGATGCGATCGGGAAACCGGCCTCGATGATGTCGACACCCATCTCGTCCAGCAGTTCCGCGATTTCCAGCTTTTCGGCATGGGTCATGGTCGCGCCGGGGCTCTGCTCGCCGTCGCGCAAAGTGGTGTCAAAGATCAAGACGCGGTCTTGGTCGGTCACATTGGTCATGGGATTCTCTTTCTTCTTCTGTCCTAAAGCCTATGGCGCGCGGGCGTCCTCCTCTGAGCGGGCGCGCCGGGTGGCACGCTCAGAGGCGGATTAGGATCAGTAGGCCACGCAGAGACGCACCGCAGGGGGCGGTGTCGGCAACAAGGATATCTGCGCGGTTGATCATGGGGTTGAGCTTATACAGCGCATGCGGGGAATGAAAAGTAGGAATTTCATGCAGACGTCAAAACCTGCACGAACCGTGACGGTTGATTGCCGAATGAAGACCGCTAGTTGATCCGGAATGGAGAAAGCTCTCATCATAGGTGCCTCGGGTGGTATCGGTGCCGCGCTGCAAAGGCTGTTGACCATGCAATCCGTAGACGTAACCACCTTGTCGCGTTCTGCTGATGGTTTCGACCTCACGAATGTCGAAGCTGTCGGCCCGGCTCTGGAAGCATTGCAATGCCCGTTTGACATGATCTTCATTGCGACGGGTGCTTTGGAAATCAATGGTGCACAGCCAGAGAAGTCCATCAGATCAATTTCAGCGCAAGCAATGATGGACCAGTTTGCCCTGAATGCGGTTGGTCCGGCCCTTGTGCTGTCACACGCTGCGCGGCTGCTACCACGGGGCAGGCGATCTGTCGTGGCGGTGTTGTCCGCCCGCGTCGGATCAATCGGAGATAACCAGCTGGGGGGATGGATCAGCTATCGGGCCTCAAAAGCTGCGGCCAATCAGATTGTGCGCACATCCGCGATTGAGCTGGCCCGCACCCACAAACAGGCGATCTGTGTGGCCCTGCATCCGGGCACAGTGCGTACAGAATTCACGCGCAAATATGTCGGGCGACACCCGACCGTTGAATCGGATGAAGCCGCGCGTAACCTGCTGAGCGTAGCCAGGGCGCTTGTGCCCGCAGACACTGGCGGGTTCTTCGACTGGGCTGGAAAACCTGTGCCGTGGTGAGACCCGCTAACCGTCAGAGGCAGGGCTGGTTGCCGTTGTCGCGCTGTCGTCTGCCGGAGCACTCTCCTGCGGCTCGCTGGTGTTTTCACCCGGCAGAACACCGTTTTCCCAGACGCCGGTTTCTTCTTTGCCGTCTGCATAGCGCATCGTGCCGTCACCGTGGCGTTTGTTGTCCAAAAACCCACCTTCGTACACGTCACCAGTCGCATAGGTAGCGGTTCCGGTGCCGCTGATCTTCCCCTCGACCCAACCGCCTGTATAGGTGAAGCCGCGCGGTGTGGTTATCGATCCTTGCCCGTGGCGCTGACCATCTTTGAAATCGCCCTTGTAGGTCGTTCCGTCCGGGAAGCTGGCTGTGCCCTCGCCCTGGCGCGCACCGTCGACCCAATCGCCTTCATATTTGTACCCGTTTGCAAATGTCAGAACACCGGTGCCGTGGTTCAGACCGTTCTTGAACTGCCCATCGTAGATGGCGCCGTTCGGGTAAGTGGCCTTGCCCTGACCCTCGAAGACGCCGGCGATCCAGTCGCCGTCGTAAATCAGGCCATCAGGATAGGTGTGCATTCCTTTGCCATGGGGCAGGTCTGCACTGAAATCACCGACATAGGTCGAACCGTCAGGATAGGTCAGCTCTCCGAGGCCCTCAATCTGGCCGTCTTTCCATTCACCAGTATAGTCAAACCCGTCCGTGCCCAAAAAACGGCCTTTGCCGTGGCGGCGATCATCGTGATAGTCACCTTCGTAAATGGCGCCACTGGCATAGGTTGCCTTGCCCTTGCCTTGTCGGCGCCCATCAAAGAAGTCGCCTTCATACAAATCGCCATTGGCTTGCAGTAGACGGCCTTTTCCGGTCATGCGATTTTCGGACCAGTCACCCGTATAACTCATACCTTCCGGCCGCGTCAGGCTACCTGTGCCATGACGCTTGCCGTCTTTGATATCGCCCTCATACACGTTGCCTTTGGCTGAGGTTATCTTGCCTTTGCCCTGCTTGACCCCGTCGACCCAGTCGCCCTCGTACACCTCTCCGGTCGGGTCGGTCAGAGTGCCTTTGCCGTGGTGCCGGGCATTCTTGAACCCACCTTCGTATTTCGCTCCGTTGGCATAGACGGCGACTCCTTGGCCGTTGAACGAGCCATCGGCCCATTCCCCTTCATAGCTGCCACCATCAGCATAGATGATCGTTCCGAACCCTTCGGGTTGACCGTTGGCAAAGGCGCCCTGATAGATCGACCCGTTAGCATAGCGCGCGATACCCTGACCCTGAATTTCGCCTTCGATCCATTCGCCTTCGTATTCGAAACCATCTGGCAACTGGTAGGTGCCGGTTCCGTGCCGCAGGCCATTTAGGAACGTGCCTTCGTATACGCCGCCCACTTCGTCATCGGCCACGACTACCTGATCGTTCTGCGCGAAGGCGGTCAGCGCTGACAGGGTCAATGCAACTGCGGCGATTGAAGTGCGAAAAACGTTCATGTTTGGTCCTGTCTGCGGGAGCATCGTGCTTTTGCGCAAAACTAGGATACCGACGCAGGCAGGGCAACGGCTTTTGCCTTATTGGTCTTTCACTCGCGGTGCGATCTGGTAAATGGCAATAGGACAGACGAGGGCAAGAGGGCAGTATGGCCGACCGTTTCCGTATCACTCTGGCGCAACTCAATCCCATTGTCGGGGATTTGGAAGGCAATGCGGCCAAGGCTTTTTCTGCGTGGGAGCAGGCGCGCGAGGCTGGTGCCCAACTTGTTGCTTTCCCCGAGATGTTCATCACCGGCTATAATACGCAGGACCTTGTGATCAAGCCCGCGTTCTACAAAGCCGCAATGAAAGCTGTTGAGGCGCTTGCGGAACGTTGCGCCGATGGACCTGCGATTGCGATCGGTGGGCCGTGGTTCGAAGATGACCGGCTGTATAACGCCTATCTCATCCTCAAGAACGGCAGGATCAGCAGTAAAGTGCTGAAACATCACCTGCCGAATGAGACAGTCTTTGACGAAGTGCGCCTGTATGATTCCGGCCCGCTGGGCGGTCCCTATTCGATTGGCAACTCTCGGATCGGCAGCCCAATCTGCGAGGACAGCTGGCATCCGGATGTTGCCGAGACGCTGGAGGAGACAGGAGCCGAGTTTCTGCTGATCCCCAACGGCTCGCCTTATTTCCGAAACAAATATGATGTGCGCCTGAACCATATGGTGGCGCGCGTGGTTGAGACCGGATTGCCGCTGATTTACCTGAACATGGTCGGAGGGCAGGACGATCAGGTCTTTGACGGGGCGACCTTCGGGTTGAATCCAGGCGGAGAACTGGCATTCCGAATGCCTGTGTTCGACGAAGCGATAGCGCATGTGGATCTTGAACGCGGCGATGCAGGTTGGCGCATAATTCCGGACGAGATTGTGCCGCAGCCAGATGCGTGGGAGCAGGACTATCGCGCGATGGTCCAGGCTCTGCGTGATTACATGGCCAAAACCGGGTTCAAAAAGGGTGTTCTGGGTCTCTCTGGCGGCGTTGATTCAGCCCTTGTCGCGGCAATAGCGGTGGATGCGATTGGCGCTGAAAATGTTCGCTGCGTGATGTTGCCGTCGGAATATACCAGCCAGGATTCTTTGGATGATGCCGAAGCGGTGGCTAAGTCGTTGGGTGTTCACTATGATTTCGTCCCTATTGCACAGGGGCGCGCGGCGATCACGGATACGCTTGCCCCATTGTTTGCCGGGCGAGACGAAGATCTGACCGAAGAAAACATCCAGTCCCGCCTGCGGGGGCTGTTGCTGATGGCCCTGTCGAACAAGTTCGGCGAGATGCTGCTGACCACAGGCAACAAATCCGAAGTCGCCGTTGGATATGCCACGATCTATGGGGATATGAACGGTGGTTATAATCCAATCAAAGACCTGTACAAAACCCGCGTGTTCGAGACCTGCCGCTGGCGCAATGCCAATCATCGCGGCTGGATGAAAGGCCCTGAGGGTGAGGTCATCCGACCCTCGGTCATCGACAAACCTCCTAGTGCCGAGTTGCGCGAAGACCAGAAGGACAGTGACAGCCTGCCGGATTATCCGGTTCTGGACGCCATTCTGGATATATTGGTTGATCAGGATGGGTCGATCGCGGATTGCGTGGCCGCCGGGTTCGAAGAAGCCGTTGCGCGCCGGATCGAACATTTGGTCTATATCAGCGAATACAAACGGTTTCAGTCCGCCCCGGGGACACGTTTGACCAAGCGGGCATTCTGGCTGGATCGCAGGTATCCTATCGTGAATCGTTGGCGCGACAGGACCTGACGCCTTACAGGAATCACCATTCTGACGCGAAAACTGTTTCCAATTTACGGGCAATAACCGCCTGCTTCTGGAACTGTTTTTATTTTTGAATACAGTGGCTTAGATTCTCTTGGGCGTTTCCGAGTCCCCCTTGATGCCCGGTCTTTTTTTTGCCACATTTTAGCTTGATTGTTGCCCCATGTGGGGCGGATGCGACGCATTGTGGGAAATAGGTGTTTATGAGCTTTCCCTTCGGTCTTTAGCGACGCGTCCGAAATTGGATGTCTGAGTTAACGATTTGGTGCCATTATGTACGATGAATACGATAAACCGCTTCATTCACCGCCAAAATGGCGGTCTATGCAATCCGAAGGTCGGTCTCTGGATGAGGCAAAGGTAGATGCTGCCATTGCCAATTTGTTGAATGAAGAGGTGCCCAAAGAGGAATCCACGACGGTGGGCCCCGGCGCGCAGTTTCTGGAAACAGAAGCCGAGGTGCCGGAAGGCGGTATCGCTACCTCTTTGCGTCAGAAACTGGCTGAATTGTGCGGCGCGGCCTGAAGTTTTCAAAATCCTGAATTAGATGCGCTGGCTTGCACGTTGGCCGAATGGTCACAGGCCTGCGCAATAGTCATTGACGCAAAGTTTCTTCTGTTGCGTCTGTCGTGATCCCGCGCCTTCATTGCGGTCCGTGCAATGAATTATGAGCGGTTGATGCCTGGCCCCAAGCCTAATGCTGTTGAACCCGATCTAAAGCTGCCAAAAGCCGTTGATGTTGTTGTCATTGGTGGAGGAATTATTGGGGCATCAACCGCCCTCGAACTGTCAGAGCGGGGAATGTCTGTCCTTCTGTGCGAAAAGGGACAAATTGCCTCCGAGCAGAGTTCACGGAACTGGGGATGGGTGCGTTTGGGTATGCGCGATCCTCGGGAAATCCCGCTGATGCAGGAATCACAGCGTATCTGGGCGCAGCTCGATCAACGCACCGGGCGCAAGACAGGTTTCACACAGGCCGGTATCCTGTTCGGCGCCTCTGGCAAGCGGGAACAGGGCAATCTTGAACGCTGGCTTCGCCATGTGGAGGGGTTGAATACTGGTGCAAGGATGGTGTCCGGGGCTCTGTTGGCGGAACTAATGCCAGACCATCGGACGGGGTTGAATTGCGCATTGTTTATGCCGCAAGACGGTAGAGCGGAACCGCAATGGGCTGCACCCGCAATCGCCGAAGCTGCACGTGACCGGGGGGCCCTGTTGATGACCAACTGCGCAGTGCGCAGTCTGGATACAGAGGCGGACCGTGTCGTCGGTGTCTTCACAGAACGCGGTCGCGTGGCCTGCGGCAATGTCGTACTGGCGGGCGGAGCGTGGTCGCGCTTGTTTGCAGGGAATGCCGGAGTTGATTTTCCACAACTGAAGGTGCTGAACACCGTATTCCGAACCTCTCCGGTTTCCGGTCCTGAGGCTGCCTTGTGGTCGGACGATTTTGCAATACGCAAGCGGGACGACGGAGGGTATACGATTGCGTCCGGGCACGAAAACACCGTTGATATCGTGCCGGATAGCCTTCGTCTGGCGTGGCAATTTCTTCCTGCGTTTCGTCAGGAGTGGCGGTCGCTGCGGTTTCGGGTGTCGAAGCGGTGGGCCGAAGAGGCGCGACAAGATCGGAGGTGGTTGCCCACGGATGTGACACCGTTCGAACTTTGCCGCACTCTGGATCCCGAACCATCGCGCCGGGTGTTGCGGCGGGCTTGGAAAAGCGCAATCACTGGCATTCCCGCGCTAAAGCAGGCTGAAATCGTTCAAAGCTGGGCAGGGATGATTGATGTAACGCCGGATGCGATCCCGATCATCTCGCACGTGGACCACAGGCCCGGCCTGTTCATCGCTACGGGTTTCTCGGGTCATGGGTTCGGAATCGGGCCCGGTGCCGGGCGGTTGATGGCTGATCTGGTCTCGGGCAATGCCCCCTGTGTTAATCCGGCCGTTTTCCGCCTGTCCCGCTTTGCGGACGGGTCGAAAATCCGGCCGGACCCGGGGTATTAGACGTTAACCCATCATCTGATAGCTGACCGGGACAAACCTGAACCCATCGCCGCGCGTCTCGACGTAACCGGCTGCGGGGAAGGGCATGTGATATCCGATCATCGGGATTTTGTCTGCTGCCAGCATCCCCAACACATTACGACGAGAAGCGGCGGCTGCGGCTTTGTCCATGTCGAACTTTACCTCCCACTCGGGACGAGCAAAAGACCACACATAGTGATTGGCCAGATCGGCCGTTAGAACCAGGCGTTGGCCATTGCTTTCCAGATGAAAGACTGTGTGTCCGGGTGTATGCCCGTGCGCTGAAACGGCCGTTATTCCGGAAAGAACCTGGCCACTATCCCCGACAAAGGTCATCTTTTCGGCCAACGGAGTAACTTTGGCAGCGACCAGGTCGCCGACCCGATTGCCGGAATCCTGTGCGGCCCAGAAGTCATACTCGGATGCTGCGGTGACATAGCGCGCATTCGGGAAGGTGGGCGCGTCATTTGTGGTCATGCCGCCAATATGGTCAGGGTGCATGTGGGTGATGACGACGACATCGATTTGATCCGGGCTCACGCCTGCATCTGCCAGTGCCGCCTGAATGCCGCCTTGCCCAAGGCCAGTATCAAACAGCACAAGTTCAGACCCGGTATTGACCAGCGTTGGTGTGAAAAAGAACTGGGCTTTATCGGCAGGAATAAAATTCTGGGCCGATACGTTTGCAAATTCCTCATCCGTGGCACCGCCGCCGAAAATCTCTTTGGCGCCATCGCGCGGCAGGCTGCCATCCAGCAGAGTTGTTACGGTGAAATCGCCCAGCTGGAACGATTTCGCGATGGTTGAATTCGCTTTGGTATCGCTTGCTGCAGCCAGGATGGGGGTAGCAGCTGATGCAAAAGGCAAGGCTGCCGCCGCGCCCAGTGCGGCCCTACGAGTTAGTGTAACGGTCATTTTGAGATCTCCCTGTGTGTGCCAGCACTTTGAAGATAGGGTATCGCCCGAGGATTGCCACCTGACGTTGGCGTGAACCGGTGCGGTGGCTGGACAATTTGCCCATCCTGTGAGAAGAGCCGCGCCAACAGGAGACTCCTATGACAACCACCCGTTTCGCCCCGTCACCCACCGGTTACATCCATGTGGGCAACCTGCGCACAGCTCTGATGAACTACCTGATTGCCCGCAAGGCTGGCGGCACCTTCATCCTGCGTATCGACGACACAGACCCCGAGCGATCGAAAGAAGAATATGTCGATGCCATCAAGCAGGACCTCGAGTGGTTGGGCCTGCATTGGGACCGGGTCGAACGACAGTCCGAGCGTCTGGACCGCTATGCCGAGGCAGCCGACAAGCTGCGCGAGATGGGTCGTTTCTATGAGGCTTTCGAAACCCCGACCGAGCTGGACCTCAAGCGCAAGAAGCAGCTGAATATGGGCAAGCCGCCGGTTTATGACCGCGCAGCATTGAACCTTAACGACGCCGAGAAAGACGCGCTGCGGGCAGAACGTGGCAACGGAGTCTGGCGCTTTAGGCTGGATCATGAACGGATCGAGTGGACCGACGGCATTCTGGGCGATATTTCGATTGATGCGGCCTCGGTCTCTGACCCGGTTCTGATCCGGGGCGACGGTCAAGTTCTGTACACGATTGCGTCGGTGGTCGATGATACCGAAATGGGTGTGACCGATGTGGTGCGTGGCTCGGACCATGTGACCAATACCGCGACGCAGATTCAGATCATCCAAGCGCTGAGTGGTACTTGCCCGCGTTTTGCACATCATTCTCTGCTGACCGGCCCCCAGGGCGAGGCGCTGTCTAAGCGACTGGGCACGCTGGCTCTGCGTGATCTGCGCGAGCAGGGCGTACAGCCGTTAGCATTGCTCAGCTTGATGGCGCGTCTGGGCTCATCCGACCCGGTTGAGTTGCGGACAGAGATGGCCGAGCTGATCGATGGATTTGACATTGGTCGTTTTGGTGCCGCACCGACCAAGTTTGACGTTCAGGACCTGTTTCCGTTGACGGCAAAACACCTGCAATCTTTGTCATTGGCCGACGTTGCGGATGCTGTGGCAGATGCGGGCGTACCGGCCGAACTGGCCGAACCGTTCTGGGCCATGGCCCGCGAGAACATCACCACTCTGGCAGACCTGAAAGGGTGGTGGGAGCTGTGCCGTAACGGTGCCGAACCTCTGATTGCCGATGAAGACCGAGAGTTCATCACCGAGGCCGTGGCGTTGTTGCCAGAAGGCCCGTTCGACGGCGAGACATGGGGGCAGTGGACCAGCGCGGTGAAAGACGCGACAGGCCGCAAGGGCAAGAGTCTGTTCATGCCTTTACGCAAGGCACTGACAGGGATGGAGCGCGGCCCCGAGATGGCAACCCTGTTGCCCCTTTTGCAGGTGATCCGCGCGCGCGGCTGATCTTAGTGCCTTAGATTGTGATAAGACGTGGTCTCCTGGCCGCGCCTTTTTTCTATAAGGTCTTTACGATCTGGGCTGCTATTCGCTTCAGCCGATCATCCACAAAACAAGTCTCATCCGGTTTCAATGCCTGGTGGCGCGGATACCGCGGCTCTGCCCGGTCATTCAGGATCGGGGCGTCCCAGCCATCAGTGGTGGCAAAAAAGCGATCGGCGCCCTCGGACCCGAACGCACGCAAATAGCCTTGCACAACCACGTCGATATAGCTCATCAGCAGGGGGTGGCGCCGGCTGGCCGCGGATTGACGGTCATCAGGTACGGCATAAACAGCGATCTCAACCTCGTGTGGCAGAGAATGGGTGACGGCCTTAGTCGCTGGAACGCGGTCGTAGGCCCACTCACGTTGATCCAGCGCGTCCCAGTCATTGCCTGGGACATGGGCAATCATGCCGTCGATTTCAGAAGTGGGATCCGGAATGGCGGTCAAGAAAGCGACCGGGCGCAAATCGGTATGCCGCCAGGCCCGCCGCCATCCCTTCAACTGCGCGGGATGCGGGTCGGGGAAATCGTGGGTCGCGAGATTCACGAGGCTGCCGTAGCCAAAGAAATAGGGGTCTGCCATGCGGGATCACTTCTGACCGGGAATTGATGTATGTCAAACCGCTTTTTTGCCCAACATGCAATAAGGCAGCATGTTGAACTTAGGGAGGCAAACATGCGGATAACCAAGCGGACAAATATTGCTGTGCGCCTACTGATGTATTGTGCAGCAAATCCAGACAGGTTGGTGACCAAATCCGAGATCGCAAAGACCTGCAATATCTCGGAAAACCACTTGGCGCAGGTGATCAACCAACTCAGCCAGTTAGATTATCTGAGCACTCATCGCGGTCGCAATGGTGGTATGGTACTCGCTAGATCTGCTGATCAGATACGGATCGGTTCGGTTTTTCGACATATCGAGGGCGACTTGCCGATTGCCGAGTGCTTTGCGGATGCCGACAATACATGCCCGCTCACCAACGCCTGCCGGCTGCGCCTTGCGCTGCGGGACGCGGCCGAGGTCTTTTATGCCTCGCTGGACGAAATCACGCTGGATTCGCTGGTGTGTGACAATGCAAATCTGCTGACGATTTTGCAGCCCGTCGCCTGCGTCCGATAAACTCAGTCGCTGGCGCGCAAGATGCGCGCCGGGCGAACGGCAAGGGGTTTCAAGGCAAAGATCAACCCCGCGCCCAGAGTGACGATGATCCCGGCCAATACGATGCCGATGGCAGATGGCCAGATGACGTCAAAGCTGGTGTCGAAAATATATGTCGCAACCGCCCAGCCGCCGAGGATGCCCACCATCAGGGCTACAATTCCAGCGGCAGACCCCAGCAGAACAGCCCGAAGGGCAAAGCTGATCAATATGCGCCGCCGGTCGGCGCCGATGGTTTTCAGGACTGCGGCCTCGTACCGCCGGGCGGGTTCACCCGCTGCCGCGGCGCCGATCAGAACCAGAAAGCCGGTTAGCAGCGATACACCAGCCCCATAAGACGTCGCAGCGGCCAACCCGGCCAGCAGACCCGAGACCCGGTCAATCGCATCGCGGACACGGATTGCGGTGATATTGGGGAATTTACCCGCCAGATCACGAAGGATCGCGGCTTCGGCCTGCTCTTCGGCATAGACGGTGGCAATGAAGCTATGCGGTGCGCCGGCCAGGGCCGACGGATTCATGGACATGATGAAACCCATCCCGGCGGTCGAGAAATCCACCTCGCGCAACGAGGTGAGCTCTGCGGTGATGTCGCGCCCCAATATGTTGATGGTCAGTTGGTCACCCAGCTTCAGGCCCATCTCTTCGGCCTCTTCAGCGGCAAAGCTGACCTGAGGCGTTCCGGAATAGTCTTCGGACCACCATTCCCCGGCGGTGACCCGTGCGTTCGAGGGCGGGGCGTCGGAATAGGTGACCCCGCGGTCGCCTTCCAGTACCCAGTGGTCCCCGGCGACCTCAATCGCGGGCTGCCCGTTAATCTGCGTGATGATCCCGCGCAGCATGGGCGCGCTTTGGATCCGGCTTACGGCAGGGTCGTTTTCCAGCCGTTCGGTAAAGCCAGGCATCTGCTCTTTCTGGATATCGACGAAGAAATAAGAAGGGGCGACATCGGGCAGGTTTCCTGAAATCGCGTTTCGCAGCGTGCCGTCGATCTGCCCGACTGCGGCCAGAACCGACAGGCCCAGCCCCAGCGACAGGACAACCGATGCGGCTCCTTCGCGTGGGTCGGAAATGGCTGACAGGGCCCATCGCAGGGGCGGATTCCCTCGGGCGGGTTTTGTGGTCAAGCGTGCCAGTTTGCGGATTGCCAGCGCCGCCACCGAAAGCAGAACCAACGCTCCGGCCAACCCGCCGCTGGTCCAAAGGGTTAGGCGCGCCGATCCGCTGAAAAAGGCAGCTGCGCCGATCAGCGCCGCAAGCCCGATGCCTGTCGCTAGGATGTATTTTGCACGGGGCAGGAAGCGCGCCGAAGACAGCGCATCGCGAAACAGGGTCGCGGCGCGGACTTCTTCAGTACGGGCAAGGGGCCAGAGTGTGAATAAAAAGGCGGTGAGCACGCCGTAAAGCGCGGCTTCAGCCAGAGGCTGCGGATAGAACGAGAACACTGCGGGCACAGGCAGGCGAGTTTCGATCAGCGGCGCAAGCAGCAGAGGCACCGATCCACCCAATATGATGCCCAGAAAAATGCCGATGCCAGAGAGAATACCGATCTGGATCAGATAAGTCTGAAACACGGTCGCCCGATCGGCACCCAAAGTACGCAAGGTAGCAATGGTTTCAGTCTTTTGCGCCAGATAGGCGCGCACCGCTGCAGATACGCCGATGCCGCCAACAGCCAGCCCGGATAGTCCAACCAGAACCAGAAAAGCGCTGAGCCGGGCAACAAATTCTGAAATGCCGGGGGCACCGTTCCGTGCATCGGTCCACCGCATTCCGCTGCCTTCAAGGGCTTCGCTTGCCTGCGCCGAAAGAGCTGTAAGATCAGACCCCGGCGGCAGATCCAGACGGTATTTGGTGGAAAACAGAGTACCCGGTGCCAATAATCCGGAATTCAGCAAGTCCTGTGTGCGGATCAGCGTGCGCGGACCCAATCCAAACCCGTCTGCCGCCCCGTCCGGTTCGTGGATCAGGGCTGCCATCAGGACAAATTCCTGAGTTCCAAGTGAAAACCGATCCCCAACCGATAGCTGAAGCCGGTCGATCAGAGCAGGAGCCATTACGGCACCGGGCGCCCCTTGCTGGCCTATAAAGGCGTCACGCAGGGGCATCTGAGGCTCTAGTATTGGCTTGCCCAACAATGGATAGGAGTCGTCAACGGATTTGACCTGCGTAAGCGCCCGCTGTGGGTCACTATTCTGCTGCGCGACTGCCATTGACCGAAAATCGACGACTTCGGAGATGGCTAAGGCCGCGTCGTTCATCCATGCACGCTCAGCCTCATCCGCAAAGCGATAGGTGAATTCCAGCTGTGCATCCCCGCCCAGCAGAGCCGCGCCTTCTTGCGTCAGTCCGGTTTGGATGGCGTGGCGGACCGAACCCACAGCGGCAATGGCAGCGACCCCAAGTGCAAGACAAGCCAGAAACACCCGAAAACCGCGCAGACCTCCGCGCAGTTCCCGCCGCGCCAGCCGCCCGGCCATCCGCAGGCTCATTCGGCAGCCTCTTGCCTTGTGTCATCGGCAATCCTTCCATCGCGCAGCCGGACAACACGGTCACATCTGCGCGCAAGGCTGTGGCTATGGGTCACCAGAACCAAAGTAGCACCATGCCTGTCGCGCAGGCCAAGCAGCAGATCAATGATGGCGGCTCCGTTTGTTTCGTCCAGATTGCCGGTAGGCTCATCCGCCAGCAGGATCTGTGGTCGCGGGGCAGAGGCACGGGCTAGCGCGACGCGCTGCTGCTCTCCACCGGAGAGCTGCGCCGGATAATGGTCGCGTCGATGCGTCAGCCCTACGGACTCCAATTCGGCCTCGGCCCGTTGAAAGGCATCTTTGTGACCGGCCAACTCCAGCGGTGTGGCCACGTTCTCAAGGGCAGTCATCGTGGGGATCAGGTGGAAATTCTGAAATACAACGCCCATGCTGTTGCGTCGGAACCGTGCGAGCTCGTCTTCGTTCATGCGGGTCAGATTTTGCCCGAGTGCGGTTACCTGGCCGCCCGTCGCCTGTTCCAGCCCGCCCATCAGCATCAGTAACGACGATTTTCCTGACCCGGACGGCCCAATCAGACCCAGTGTCTCGCCCTTGTGTACGGAAAGCGTGATGTCGTGCAGGATATCTACCTGACCGGCATTGCCATCCAGCGATAAAGCGGCATTTTCAAGCGATAGAACAGTTGCGATCATGGGTTGGTCCGAACCGAGGTAATCAAATGGGATATGGAGCAGTTGAGATGTTGCGCAAGGCTTTGATGCCGGTGCTTATCATGTGTTGCGGCTTTGCGGCCACAGCAGAAACCGTAGTGATTGCCGCTCTCGGGGATTCTTTGACTCAAGGGTACGGCCTGCCCGAGCAAGACGGATTTGTCCCGCAGCTGGGTCGTTGGTTGAAGGATCACGGGGCGGATGTGCGCCTGATCAATGCGGGTGTATCCGGGGACACCACCGCCGGAGGGGCGGCGCGTGTGGACTGGACACTGACGCCCGACGTGGATGGGATGATTGTCGCATTGGGCGGGAACGATCTGTTGCGAGGGCTTGATCCGGCAGTTGCACGCGCAAATCTTGAGACGATCTTGAAAGCAGCAGATGGCGCTGAGGTCGCCGTGTTGTTGGTCGGGATGCAGGCGCCGGGGAATTACGGCCCAGATTACAAAGCCGCATTTGATGCGATCTACCCCGATCTGGCGGATCGATATCAGACTGGATATGCGCCAAGTTTTTTCACAGGTTTGACTGCGGCAGGAAACCCCGAAGAAGTACGGGAACACATGCAGGCAGATGGCATCCATCCCAACGCCAGTGGTGTGGCCCTCATCGTTGAAGACCTTGGACCAAAGGTTTTGGAACTTGTGAAATCAGCAGAAGATTGATCAGACGACCGTCACAACTGTTCCAATCGGCACCCGCTGGTACAGGTCGATGACATGCGTGTTCAGCATGCGTATACATCCGTTCGAGGCCGCACGGCCTATGGTCTGCGGCTGAGTGGTCCCGTGAATTCGGAAATAAGTGTCAACGCCGTTCTGGAACAGATAAAGCGCCCGTGCACCTAACGGATTGCCGTCACCGCCAGGCTGTACATAGTCGTTATCCTTGAAACGAGCATATGTAATTGGCTCACGCTCGATCATTTCATTGGTGGGGCGCCAGGTGGGCCACTCCTTTTTGACGTCTATGGTCGCTGTTCCGGTGAACTCCAGCCCGGCTTTGCCCACCCCGCACCCGTAACGGATTGCCTTGCGAGGTTCTGTTACGAAGTACAGATAGAACGAGCGTGGAACCACCAGAAGCTGGCCTGGCAGGAATTGCTTTTTGATTCGAACAAATTGAGGAGTGGGGTCGTATTCGACGGCTTTCTTTGCCGACGCGGCGGTCGAAACAAGGCTTGCTGCTGCTGTTGCAGTCAGGAATGTACGGCGTGTCAACATATCAGCTCTCTTCAATACAACAGAAAAATCATGACCATAGTGTCCGGATGATATCCGATCCGGTCAATCGTCGGGGAAGAGTAACTGAATTGTGATGTAATCGCCGGGACACACTTTTACAGGTGGTCGATCAGGCGCAAATAGAAAAGGGCAGAGGAAAACCCTGCCCTTACAGCGGCTTACGCCAGCTGGATGTCGTCGGCGCTTTCGCGACCGTCACGACCCGAGCGCAGCTCGTATGTGACTTTCTGGTTGTCGGCCAGACCGGTCAGGCCCGAGCGTTCGACGGCCGAGATGTGAACGAAGATGTCTTTGCCGCCATCTTCGGGTGCAATAAAGCCGTAGCCTTTGGTGGTGTTGAACCATTTTACGGTGCCTGAAGGCATATCCGTGTTCTCCTTATCTAGTGCTGCCCACGGAGTTGCGACAGCCTGGCGTCGTCGTCTGTATCGATAGACTGAACGCCGTAGAAGGAGACAGTGGGTCGAAATAGAAAAACGGTAGCACTCTGAGTATGCCAGTTCAGACGAGATGTGACAAGCCGGATTTGCAATCCTGAACAACTGAAACTAGCGCCAGGCATCAGAATCTACGCATCAGAATATCCTGAAACAATCTATACAATGTATGTGGTTAGCTGAATTTTTTTGGATTCGCGAGCGCCCGGAAGAACGTCACGCGCCAGACCGTCCGAGGATCACTTTGCGAGCGGCAATTTGCCCACGATCTCGTTCATTTCGGGCGAGGCCACAAAACATCTGGGAAGCTGGGAAATCACTTCGTCAATCGGATCGTAGATTTGGCTCGCGGCCTTTCGCAGATCTTCCGGAATATCTTTTTCAGCCCGTTCACGCCGCGGAGCCGGTACAAATTTCAATCCGGTAAATTCAGAGATTTCGTCCTGATATTCCCACAACGCATCGTAGTGAACGCACAATACCGGGATGTCGTCATAAGTGACCCATTCCTTGATCTGCCGTGCCTGTTGCAGCACATCACGTTCGAAAAGCTCGTCATATGTGCCCGTCGCATGCAGATTGTAGAAGTGCTTTTTTATCCACTCAGGGCCATAGCCTTCCATCGCTGTGTAGACTGAAAAGGTAGAGTCCTTTGTCGAGCCAAAGCAAAAGACGACTCGGGTATCTTTTGACCAGTTTGACAAAACCTGCGGAAAATCATGCGTCTTGTAAAGAAACGGCGCCTGGAAGGTGGCGTCGTCCAACCGAGACACGAAACTGGCCTGACCCGAGAGGTTTGGGTCCAGCCTTTCCAGTGCATCGCGCGGCGCATGGTAGGTCATGGTGCTGCCCGACCGGCCATTGCTTGCGACGATCACACAGTAATCTGTCTTGTACATTTGCCGGATGCGCTTGCGCAGCGGTGCGCTGATTTTCAGCGCGCTACGTTGCCATTTTTCCAACCGTCTTTTGAGCTTCCGTCTCATCGCGCAAACTTCTTATGCTTCAACCGCTTCGGCTCCAGCGCGTCTGGTCCCAGACGGCGTTTCTTGTCCTCTTCGTAATCCTCGAAGTTGCCCTCGAACCATTCGACATGGGCATCACCCTCAAACGCCAGAATATGCGTGCAGATCCGGTCGAGGAAGAAACGGTCGTGGCTGATGACCACGGCGCAGCCGGCGAAATCGACCAGCGCGTCTTCCAGCGCGCGCAGGGTTTCGACGTCCAGATCGTTGGTCGGTTCGTCAAGCAGCAGGACGTTGCCGCCCTCTTTCAGCAGGCGGGCCATGTGGACGCGGTTGCGCTCACCGCCTGACAGCAGAGAGACCTTCTTCTGCTGGTCACCGCCCTTGAAGTTGAAGGAGGAGCAATAGGCGCGGGAATTGACCTGCGCGTCGCCCAGCTGGATGATCTCGGCGCCGCCGGTGATCGCCTCCCATACGGTGTCGTTGTCCTTCAGGTCATCGCGGGACTGGTCGACATAGGACAGTTCAACCGTGTCGCCAAGCGTGATGGTGCCTGCGTCGGGCTGCTCTTGACTAGTAAGCATCTTGAACAGGGTCGATTTACCGGCGCCGTTGGGCCCGATGACGCCGACAATTCCGCCGGGGGGCAGGGTAAAGTCGAGGTTCTCGATCAGTTGCTTATCGCCCATGTGTTTGGACAGGCCTTCGACCTCGATCACCTTACCGCCAAGGCGCTGGCCGTTGGGGATGACGATCTGTGCGCGGGTCAGCTTTTCGCGCTCGGACTGTTCCGCCAGATCGTTATAGGCGTTGATCCGGGCTTTGGATTTGGCCTGACGGGCCTTCTGGCCTTGGCGCATCCAGTCCAACTCGCGCTGCAGAGTCTTTTGCTTGGATTTGTCCTCGCGGGCTTCCTGCTCCAGCCTTTTGGCCTTTTGTTCCAGCCACGCGGAATAGTTGCCCTCGTAAGGCAGACCACGACCCCGGTCGAGTTCGAGGATCCAGCCGGTGATACTGTCGAGGAAATACCGGTCGTGAGTGACGATCAGGATGGTGCCCTTGTAGTCTATCAGGTGCTGTTGCAGCCAGGCGATTGTTTCGGCATCCAGGTGGTTGGTCGGCTCGTCGAGCAGCAGCATGTCGGGCGCTTCGAGCAGCAATTTGCACAGCGCGACGCGGCGTTTTTCACCGCCTGAGAGGTTGGCGATATTGGCATCATCCGGCGGGCAGCGCAGGGCCTCCATGCTGACGTCGATCTGGCTGTCGAGATCCCAGAGGTTCTGGCTGTCGATCTCGTCCTGCAGCTTGGCCATCTCATCCGCGGTTTCGTCTGAGTAGTTCATCGCCAATTCGTTATAGCGGTCGAGGATCGCCTTTTTCTCGGCTACGCCCAGCATGACGTTTTCGCGCACGCTGAGGGTTTCGTCCAGTTTCGGCTCTTGCGGCAGATAACCGACCTTGGCACCTTCGGCCGCCCAAGCCTCACCCGTGAAGTCTTTGTCGAGCCCCGCCATGATCTTCATCAGTGTCGATTTACCAGCACCGTTGACGCCGACGACACCGATTTTCACGCCGGGCAGGAAGCTCAGGTGGATGTTTTCAAAGCACTTCTTGCCACCGGGATAGGTCTTGGAGACACCCTGCATGTGGTAGACATATTGATAGGCGGCCATGGTGTGTCCTCTGGGTCGGAGAAATTTGGTTGGGCGGTGTGATAGCGGATGCGTGGGGTAGGGGCAATCGTGGATGAATGTGACACCACTATTTGATTTGCAGTGCGCTAGAGTCAAAAACCTCCAGATATTCTTCGCAGATTTCCGGCAGAAGGTTGTCGGGTATCACTAGCATGTTCGGACCGAATACCTCGTTGTAACCTGCAGCAGCCCTTAAGACACGAACCCATAGCTGAAGGTCACTTTGATCGAAACGAAAAACGTCTTGCAGGTCTTGTGGTGTTAGCTCGTTCAAGCTCATCATTTCATAAAGGCGGGGAGCGCAAACTTTCGCAATCGCTGCAGTTATCAGAATTTCGTTGGATATGTGTTGAGGTCTGTTCAGTGGGATCAACGCGAGAATCGACAAAACCCTTTGAACGGTCCTGGGAGTCATTGGCGCCGGGCCCTTGTATTGTACCAATAGAGTGCGAGCAGTTTTGTGAATGTGTATGGGTATCTGCATTTGGCCAGACGCGTGATCGAAATAGAGCAGATAGTCTTGAGTGCTCTGAATTCGGCGCGGCAGCCTTAGTACAATGGAATAGAATTTCTGGAGATATGTTGTCGCATCCACTTTGCTTCCATACCTAACGCGAACGCTGTTTTGAAGTTCGGACAAGTTTACGCCCAGAACGAAGTGAGTGCCCGATACGTTGAAGAAGTGTTTTATGATCTCTAGTAGCGAAAGCGCGTAATCAGGGCGGCAGCGGTCCAATTCGTCGATCACTACGACGAGTTTTCGTGTTGGTGTTCCTTCGCCGTCTGGCTGAGTCAAATCGATCAACGCTTGACGAAAACCTGCCATCGCGGCGCGTTTCCCGTCCTCCATTTTCCAGAATTCAGCCACTGCTCCGTTCAGTTCGCTTGAAATGGCGTTGATTGCAGCATCTACCAAATCGTCAGAATTGGCTACGAGGCCTGCTGAGCCTACGGAAACGCCCGCGCGAACAAATGCGCGTCCTAAGGCCGGGGCGACTTGTTTAGCTTTTGCCCATGCTTTCTGTGCTGGTTTGTCATTGGTTTTGTCGAATCGTTCAGCAATCGATCCGGTTACTGCGATCAGTGGGTCGTCCAGAAAATCATATTTGAACGCATCGAAATAGACGGTTTGGCTGGTGTTTCCTTCACGCTTCAAATGCTCGCCGACCCAGCGTTTCAGAAAGACCGATTTGCCAGACCCCCATTCTCCGTCCAAAGCAATCACCAGCGGATCGTCGATCCGTTCTAGCAACTCTGACAACTTGTCGCCCGTCGACTTGCGCGGAATTTTGTCTTCATCTGGAAACCCGTCCTCGTATAACTCGATTTTGGGTTCAGGTATCGTAATGCGAGACATGTTGGCTCCAATTCACAAATCAATCAGCGCTACTATTAGCGGTTGGGTCGGGAAGAGCCAGATTGCTAGAAGGGGGGAGGTGTGGATATCTCGGAATTTCTTATGTCCCTGAAAAATCTCATAGCGGGTTGGGCGCAGTCGGGGAGGATTGCGTGGATTGGCCTGCGGTCGGCGCGGAGGGTGGACATGGTCTCGGTCGACGAAGCCATGATTTTGGAACAAGGGCTGAAGGGCGATCATAGCCGTCCGGGAAAGCGGGCAGTGACATTGATCCAGCAGGAACATCTGTCTGCGATAGGCTCCTATCTCGGGCAGGGTCTGGTTGCGCCTGAAACCCTGCGACGCAATCTGGTGGTTTCGGGGGTCAATCTGGCGGCGCTCAAGGGGCGTGAGGTGCAGGTGGGCGAGGCTATCCTGCGTTTCACCGTGATCTGCGCACCGTGCAGCCGGATGGAGGAGGCGCTGGGCAAGGGTGGCTATTCCGCCGTTCGGGGTCATGGCGGTTGGTGCGCCGAGGTGGTGCGGCCCGGGCGGGTCAGGTTGGGCGACGCTGTGCAACCTGTTGATTGACAACCCCGCCGAGTTCTGAACATCAGCAAGAGATGCAGCGTAGCTCTATCCCATATGTACGGCCCGGGCAGGTCGTGGGGTTGTTCGGGGGGTCATTTGATCCGCCGCATAAGGGCCATGTGCATGTGACACTCGAGGCAATGAAGGCCTTTGGGCTGGATCGGGTTTGGTGGCTGGTCTCTCCGGGCAATCCGTTGAAAGAGCGCGGGCCTGCGCCATTGGCGCGGCGGGTGAAGGCAGCGCAAGCTGTGATGCAGCATCCACGTGTCGAGGTGACGGATATCGAGGCCCAGACCGGCACACGCGCCACGGCGGATACTGTCGCCGCCCTGCAGAAGCTTTATCCGCAGGTCAGGTTTGTCTGGCTGATGGGCGCGGATAACCTGGCGCAATTCCATAAGTGGCAGGATTGGCAGTCGATTATTGAATCCGTACCGATTGGCGTTGTTGCCCGTCCCGGAGACCGCATCTCTGCACGTATGTCCCCTGCGGCGCGTCGCTATGCCGACTACCGGATTGACGGGCAGGCGCGGCATTTACTCGGCCGGGCACAGGCCCCGGCGTGGTGTTTTGTGAATGTGCCGATGCTGGATGTCAGTTCGACCCAGTTGCGCATTCAGGGGGATTGGGGCAACAAGGTGTTGCCTGAATAGCCCCTGTGGGCCCATAATTCGGATCTCAGGTTGTTTGCCTGTGATCTCTGGGATTTTAATTGACCCATGATTGATCGTTATTCGCGACGAGGATTTATTGCTGGGCTGGGCGCGGCCCTGATCCCTGTAGCTGTTGTGGCCGAGGCCCCGCTGACGTCACTGCGGCCTCAGCTTCGTAATGAGCCGATCGTAGGTGTTGAGCGCTTGGTCGATGCCGCGAACCTGCGCGGCGAGGTCGCCTTTGCCGTAGCGGACGCCAATACAGGCGTAGTGCTTGAGACCTATGGTGGCGACCGGAGCCTTCCTCCGGCGAGCGTTGGCAAGGCTCTGACCGCGCTCTATGCGCTGAATGTGCTGGGTGCCGATTACAAGTTTGAGACTGCATTGGTCGCCGAGGGGCCAATAGAAAACGGCATATTGAACGGCGATCTTGTTCTTGTTGGCGGTGGTGATCCATTGCTGGATACGGATGCGCTGGCCACGATGGCGGCAAACTTGCGCGAGGCTGGAATCACCGAGGTTCGCGGCGCGTTCAAAGTTTATGATGGCGCGTTGCCTTACGTGTTCAGCATTGATCCGGGGCAGCCAGATCATTTGGGGTACAGCCCTGCGATCAGCGGCATTTCTCTGAATTTCAATCGCGTGCATTTCGAGTGGAAAAAGCAGGGCGCCAGCTATGACGTGACCATGGATGCCCGAAGCACGCGCTATACCCCTGCAGTGGAAGTGGCGTCCATGAAGGTCGAGGGCCGCAACCTGCCGATCTATACCTACGAACCCAGCGCCCGTCAGGACCGGTGGACTGTTGCCAAAGGCGCGTTAGGTAGCGATGGGGCGCGGTGGCTGCCTGTCCGCAAGCCCGCGCTTTATGCAGGTGACGTTTTCAGAACATTGGCCCGATCCAACGGAATTGTGCTGGGGCGGACGCAGGTCACGCGGCAGATGCCGAATGGAACGCCTTTGGTCATTCATCAAAGCGACCCGCTCAAGAGCATATTGCAGGGCATGCTGAAATACTCGACCAACCTCACTGCCGAGATGGTAGGGCTCGCTGCCTCGAGGGCGCGCGGTACGCGACCGCAGACTTTGGCGGAGTCAGCCGCCGAGATGAACAGATGGGCCACAGAGACCTATGGTGTGACCGGGGTTGCGATGGTCGATCATTCAGGGCTTGGGGGCGATTCACGCGTAGCGCCCGAGGATTTGGTGGTCGCGCTGCTGGCGGCGCAGAAAGCCGGAGACCTCCGGCCTTTGCTGAAGAAATTTACCCTTGCCGACAGTCAGGGGCGGCCGGTCAAGGATCATCCGATCAGAGTGAATGCGAAAACCGGAACCCTGAACTTTGTCTCGGGCCTGGGCGGGTTCATAACCTCACCGGATGGGGCAGAGCTGGCCTTTGCGATATTCACGGCCGACATAGAGCATCGCGCAACGATCCCCCGAGCGTATCGTGAACGGCCCGAAGGCGGGCGGAGCTGGAATAACAGGTCGCGCAAATTGCAGCGCGCACTGATCGAAAGGTGGGGGAAGCTGGCCGGCAGCAGCTGATGTCAGGTCGTGTGCCGTGCCCGCGCGCCGCGCTCGATGGCAGCGGCATGCAAACGGTCGATGTCCAACTCGTAACGGATTTCCTCGAGCAGCCGCAATTCGGATTCTGCCAGCGTACCATCTGCAGCCGCAACATCACATGCAAGCGCATAGGAGGTTTCGTTCAGGCGTTCGGGCAGGTTGTCGCGGATCAGTCCAAACAGGGCATCCAGACCATCTTCTTGTTCAAACAGATCGAAGACGATTTGGGAAACGCGATACATCCGGTCGATGTCATATTCTGCAAAGACAGGCAGCATGTTGACCGCGCCCTCGATCTTGACCAGCTCGGCGGTGCGGATGGTCTCATCTGATGCAGAGATCGCAACCATAATCGCCACGAGGCAATCTTGAGGAGACATCGGGTGTGGCACTTGGTTGGTCATAGGGGTGTCCTGATTGAACTGTTCTGATCCCGCACGATAGGTGGGGCAGGGAATAGGTTCAACGGATTTTGGAGCGATAGATCAAAGAATGGGCAAAGGGCCACGTGTTTTCGTCTGCCGCAGTACAAAATTGCTGCGAGTGTCGCGGACTAACCCCGATTTCAACAGCCTTTGCATGATGAACGCCTCAAGATCTTCGGGTGTTTTCGAATAGACTTTCAGAATGAAGTCATGATCCCCGGTGATTGAGGCGCACTCGACAATCTGAGCCTCGGTCTCAACCAGCCGCAAAAACGAAGTGATGCTGTCTTCCTGATGATCGCGCAGCGCAACATGAACATAGGCTATTGCGTTCAGGCCAACGGATTTGGCGGGCACACGAGCGGTATAGCCTGCCACAACCCCGGCAGCTTCGAGATCGCGAACCCGCCGCCAACATTGCGAGGCAGACAGGCCGGTACGATCCGCGAGCTCTTGCATAGACAGGCGGCCATCGGTCTGAAGCTCTTGCAGGATGGCGATATCCGCGTTTTGAAGTATATGCGTCATATTCTCAGCGTTAGTGAAATGTTTCGTTCATATTGTATGATTATGAAAAACATTCAAATGAAATTTTTCACGATGGCTGGCTATGCTATTTTCAGGAGGAGCTTCCATGCCAAAGTCGACAAAATACGTCGCCAAGGTGGCCAATGCCAATGGTCACATCACATATACCGACGAAGAGGATGCTGTCTGGGCTGATCTTTATGCCGCTCAGCAAGAGAACGTACAGCGCTATATGGCGCGTGATTATCTTGAGGGGCTGGACCGGCTGGAGCTTCCGAAAACCCGTGTTCCATCATGCGCTGATATTTCTGAGAGGCTTCTGGATATGACAGGCTGGAAAGTGCAGCCTGTACCCGCGCTGATCGGGTTCAAGACCTTCTTTGACATGTTGGCCGACCGGGTTTTCCCGGCGGCCTCGTTCATCCGGTCCCGCGAGGATTTCGATTACATCGAAGAGCCTGACATCTTTCATGAGATTTTCGGCCATACCCCACTGCTGAGCGATCCGCGATTTGCCGCCTTCAGCCACGCTATCGGATTGGCGGGGGTGCAGGCCGGTGAAAAAGACTATGCCTGGCTGATCCGGCTGTATTGGTTCTCGATCGAATTTGGCCTGCGGCGTCAGGATGGGGTGATCAAGGCGCTGGGATCGGGGCTTGCCTCATCCCCGACCGAACTTGTCTACGCGGTGGAAAGCGAAATACCCGACCGCGATCCCTTTGACGTTCTGACGATCCTGCGCACGCCCTACCGGATTGATATGCACCAGATGGGCTATTTCGTGCTGGACGACCCCGAGGAACTGTTTGCTGCCGCCGATCGGGATTTGCTGGCGGATGTGCATAAGGCGCAATCACTGGGCCTGTTGCCGAATAAGTTTCCCGAAAAGGCAACAGCGGCGGAGTAAGCTGGACATGACCACATCAGAACAAACCTGCACCCTATCGGATCGGACCTGTGCCCCTTGTTCCGGCGGCATTCCAGCTTTGAACCGTGATGCGGCAAGCGCGCATCTGGCCCAGTTGACCTCCGATTGGTCGCTGGATGCGGATGCAAAAACTCTCAGCCGTCATTTCAAATTCAAAGGCTTTGCCAAGGCGACCTATCTGGCAAACCTTTGCGCCTGGCTGGCCGATCAGCAAGGGCATCATCCCGACATCAGATTTGGATGGGGATATGTGGATGTTCAGCTGACGACCCACGAAATTGACGGCCTTAGTGAGAATGATTTCATCTGGGCGGCCAAGTTGGATCAGTTAGTCGTCTGAGGCCAGTTTCCAGACAGGAAAAACAGCTTGCTTTATTGACTCATGCTGCACCGGCACAATAGGAGGGGTCGGTCGGCGGCAAACGAAAGCCGACGCTGTTTTCCCGATGGAGCTTAAAGAAAATGTCTGAACTGCGTGAAACCGCGATGTCGTCCAAGGCCTGGCCTTTTGAAGAGGCGCGCCGGTTGCTCAAACGCTATCAGAAAGGGGCTCCGGACAAGGGGTATGTGTTGTTCGAGACGGGCTATGGCCCGTCCGGCTTGCCGCATATCGGGACATTTGGCGAGGTGGCGCGGACCACCATGGTCAAGCGTGCGTTTGAGGCGCTGTCGGATATTCCGACCAAGCTGATCTGTTTCTCGGACGATCTGGACGGTATGCGCAAAGTGCCCGGCAACGTGCCGAATCCCGAAGCGCTTGAAGAGCATTTGCAGCGTCCTCTGACTTCGGTCCCTGATCCGTTCGGCGAATACCCAAGCTTTGGCGAATACAACAACGCAATGTTACGCCGGTTCCTCGACACTTTTGGGTTCGAGTATGATTTCTATTCGGCGCGCGACTTTTATCGTTCGGGTCAGTTTGACGAGATTCTGAAGCGGGCGGTCGACAACTATGATGCCGTAATGGCCATCATGTTGAAAAGCCTGCGAGAAGAGCGGCAGCAGACCTATTCGATCTTTCTGCCGATCCACCCCGAAACGGGTCGGGTTCTGTACGTGCCGATGAAAAAGGTCTGCGCCGAGACCTATACCGTCACCTTTGATGACGACGACGGCAAGGAATGGACGCTGCCGGTCACGGGGGGCAACGTAAAGCTGCAGTGGAAGCCGGATTTCGGTGCGCGCTGGGCCGCGCTGGGCGTTGATTTTGAAATGTATGGCAAGGAACATGCCACCAACGAAAAGATCTATGACGCGATCTGCCGGGCGTTGGGTGGCCGTGCGCCAGAGCATTTCAGTTATGAGCTGTTTTTGGATGAGAACGGTCAGAAGATTTCGAAATCTTCGGGCAATGGCGTCTCGATCGACGAATGGCTGACCTATGCACCGACTGAGAGTCTTGCGTATTTTATGTATCAAAAGCCCAAGACCGCCAAGCGGATGCATTTTGATGTGATCCCCAAGGCCTATGATGAATATCATCAGCAACTGCGGGCCTATCCGGGGCAAGAGTTGAAGGCGCAGCTGAACAATCCCGTGTGGCATATCCACGGTGGCGATGTTCCTGAATCGACGCTGATGGTGCCGTTTGCGATGCTGTTGAATCTGGCGTCAGTTTCGGGGGCCGAAGACAAAGAAGCGCTGTGGGGCTTCATCCGCCGCTATGCGCCCGAGGCTACGGCAGAGACGCATCCTGATCTGGATCAGGCGGCGGGATTTGCGGTCCGCTACTTTAACGATTTCGTCAAGCCCACCCGCCAGCACCGGGCGCCGACGGATCAAGAGCGCGAAGCGCTGGAGGCGTTGAAAGCAGAGCTGGCGGCATATGACGGACCGATCGAGGATGAGGCGCTGCAATCGGTGGTCTACTCTGTCGGGCGCGAGCGGTTTGACCCTATGCGGGGCTGGTTCACCGCGCTCTACGAGGTGTTGTTGGGCGCATCCCAGGGGCCGCGATTTGGCGGGTTTATCGCGCTTTACGGCGTGCCGGAAACCATTGCGCTGATCGACAAGGCGCTGGCTGGAGAGCTGGTCTGATTTGACCTGATCGCGTGTGGGGCTATCCTTCGATCAGGAGGTGGCCCCATGCGTCGTTTATTGCTTGCTGTATCTTTGAGTGCCGGACTGGCATCCGGAGCCATTGCCCAAAACGCCGAGATCGAGGCGAATATCGCGGGGCAGATACAGGCGTTCAAGGCGGATGATTTCGCAACCGCCTTTACATTTGCCAGCCCCACTATCCAGCGCCTGTTCGGAACGCCTGAGAATTTCGGGGTGATGGTCCGGCGTGGCTATCCGATGGTCTGGCGGCCTGCGGACGTGCGGTTTCTGGAACTTCGCGAAATTTCAGGGGCGTTGTGGCAGAAGGTGATGATCACGGATGGCGACGGGCAGGTTCACATTCTGGACTACGAGATGATCCCTCAGGGACAGAGCTGGAAAATCAATGGCGTGCAGCTTTTGGGCAATTCGGATCCGGCGGCGTAACGCAACACCACCGTCACGGTGATATGAGCGGCGGTTAATTCCTTTTCGATACTCAGGCTTTTGCGTTCGGGGCCGACCCCGAACACTGGGTTTATGCGCGTGGTGATTGGCCGCTGCGCGAATGGGAAAGGGATTTCTATGAACAAGGCAATCACCGACGGCATCGTGTTCATGCCGCCTGCTTTCGCAAACGGTCTGAACGTATGGTCAAGTGGTGACGGAACACCGGGTTCGCCAACCTATCATGGATCGGGGAATGGTGTATTTGTTCCGGCGGACGCGGATTTTGGCGGATGTCTGGAAATTCTGAAGGTGAACGCAACACAACAGCTGCGCTATATGGGTCAGACACCGCTGCTGCCCGGGTGCTACTTACAGATCAAAGCCCGGATAAAAGCGATTAGCGGCCCCTTGCCCGAAGTTCGTATCGCCGCCTGGGCGGGCGGGGCAGGTGATGTTCAGGTGCCGGGCGTGGTCGAACAGGGCCCGGCAACACAGCTGTCCGGGTACGGCACCGTGCATGAAATCAATGCGATTGTTGGCGCGGGGCAACGGATGGGCGTGGATATGCCCTGGGGTGTTTCCGCCCTGTACGGGCATTTCGGGTTGGATATTGAGGGCACCAACGGGGCTGTGGTCCGGGTTGACGACATCGAAATCACGGATGTTACCAATGTGTTCCTGCGCGACATGATCTCTCTGGTCGATGTGCGCGATTTTGGGGCCGTGGGCGATGGCGTGGCAGATGACACGGATGCGTTTGTCGCGGCTGATCAGGCGGCGAATGGGCGGCGTGTTTTTGTCTCGAATGGCACTTACCTTTTGACGGAGAACACGACGATCTCGTCTGAGATTGAATTTGAGGGCACGGTCACGATGCCCGATGACAAGATGCTCTTGCTGACCAAGGATTTTAACCTGCCAGCCTATATCACCGCCTTCGGCGCCGAAGATCTGGCGTTCAAAAAGGCCTTTCAGGCTTTGCTGAACAACTCGGATCATGAATCGCTGGATTTGGGCGGACGCAAGATTTCGGTGAGCGAGCCGATTGATATGGCGGCGGCGGTTCCCAACAAACAGACAGGGTTTTCTACACGGCGGATCATCCGCAATGGCCAGTTCGATGTTCAAAGCAGTTCGGCCTGGGACACCGAGACATTCACATCTCTGGCAAGCTACAGCCCGTCGGACCCAACGCGTTTGACCAATGTTGCGAATGTGGCCAACATTCCTGTCGGCGCGCTGGTGCAGGGCAGCGGCGTAGGCCGCGAGATCTATGTCCGGTCCAAGGATGAGGGGGCGGGAGAGATCACTTTGAACGCCCCGATCTATAACGCATCCGGGACGCAAACGTTCACCTTTTTGTCTTTCAAATATCTGCTCGATTTCAGCGGTTTCAGCACGTTGCGCAAGTTCGGAATGGAAGAGATCGAGTTTCAATGCAATGGCCGCTGTAGCGCAATCCGCCTTGCGCCGTCAGGCAGCACATTTGCCATAACGAACTGTTTTATCAGCCGACCTTTGGATCGTGGTATCACCTCGATCGGTACAGGGTGTCAGGGCATGTTGGTCGATAATTGTCAGTTCCTGTCTTCTGAAGAGTCCTTTGACGTCTCGGATCGCAAGTCGATTGCGTTGAACTCAACGGCCAATGACATCAAGTTGCGCCACAATCGCGCGGTTCGTTTCCTGCATTTTGCGGTGCTGGCAGGGACCAACAACATGGTCCTTGGTAACCATTTTTTCCAGGGAGACAGCATCGCTCAGGGCGTGCGCTCGGCCGGTTTGGTCATGATCGGAACTTACAACAGCTCGACCATTGCCGAGAACTATGTCGATAACTGTTTTGTCGAATGGACAAATGAGCGGGATTCAGACCCTGTTTACACCGCTGGCTTCTCGTTCAGCGCCATGAGCATTACCGACAATATCTTCTACTCGAACGAGGTCGCTCCCTGGTTCAGCAGCATTGTCATTCGTCCCTATGGCGCCGGGCATTTCCTGAACGGCGTCGTCGTGACGGGGAACAAATTTCGGTCCATCAACGGAGGGATCGCCCGGGCCGAACGCGTGGACACGACATTCGCTGATCTGAACAACACAGCCCATTTGAACGTGACGTTTGAAAACAATACGTTCCATGGTGTAACTGCTAAAACCGCAAATCCACTGAGGGTACGGCACACGCAGAACACCGCTGCAACGGCTTGGACGGTGTCTTCTGAGGATCGGTTGCCCTTTGGTGGCAAGGCGCGCAGTTGTGACTCGGTTACCGTTCTGGGACCTTTGAAGACAGCGCTTGGGTCAACCAAATATTCGCACCCCTATGTCCTGCTGGAGCACGGGGTGGATGGATCTGATATCCAGTTACGCTGGCCTGAGGGTCTGAAGGGCGAGGTTTCAGCAATCCTGAGGATGGAGCGCTGACGGTGCGGGCGTCTGCCTGAATTAATGTAGGAACGGATTGGACTTAGAATTCGTTCCACAAAGCCAGTCTGATGCCCGTGTTTTTGCGGGCATCGTTTCTTTCCACCCCCAGAACCCAGGTAGTAGAACTGTCTTTGGTTCGGATCATGACCGAGGGGCGTGCCTTCCAATATATTGAGTGCCCAGACCTGTAGGCCGTTTCGATTTGGATTAGGGGATTGATCAACCTGTCCGATGAAAGCCCTGTTGTCAGGTCGAGCTTTCGATAGATGTCATCATGTGTTCGGTTTTCGATGGCGGCATCGATCGCGATCCAACCGCTTCCCAAGGCGCTCTGGAATCCTTTGCCGTAAGACAGCGTCACTTTGTACTGTGCCCAGGCCCGTTCTTGTTTGTGATATGCACCGGCACCAAATTCAGCAGCGAACCGACCCCATTGGCCCAAATCCGCTACTGGGACACGGGCAAAGATGAGTGCATGGCCATAGAGGTCTTGGTTTTGCTTGAAATCAAAGCCGACCGTCAGGTTCTGGCTGTATCCCCATTCCGCATAGAGAGAGGTTTTATAGTCGTACCCATCCTCAGGGAGCCGAAAAGCTGTCAGTGAGGCAGCTGTGAATGCTGCATCCTTTTCTCGCAGCCATGCACCTGACCAGGCAGGAGAGGCCATCAGCAACAGGTGCAATATCAGGGCAAAGCGATACATGCTTGCAGCTTCCGTCAGCATGGTTAACGGAGTGTTAGTGTTTTGTTCATTTTGAACTGAAAAGAGCGCGCCTAGGCCAAAAGGAAACACAAGACCTTTCAGAATCCTGTGTTAGGTTTGAGACAAACAAGGGAGTTTCAAGATGCCAAAGATTTCCAAAAACGCTACTGTGCAGACCGTAATCACAACATTTGAAATGACGCCTGGCACCTGCCAGGATCTGCTTGAGGCGTTGACGGATGCCTATGCCAGCTTCATCTCAAAGCAACCTGGATTTGTTGCAGCGGGATTGCACGTGAATGACGCCCAGACCCGGATTGCCAATTATTCGCAATGGGAGCGTCGCGAGGATTTTCTGGCCATGCTGCGTACGTCAGAAATGCGTGATAGAAACCGTAAAATCAACGAGCTGTGCAAGAGTTTTGAGCCCGTCATGTACGATGTTGCGGAAACCTTCAACTGATCCTGACCTGGATCAAGGTCACGCGTCTGGTAATCGACCAGTATACTTGAGCAACCAAGGAGGCGCGTGCCATGTATCACAATATTCTTGTACCAATTTCATTCGACGACGCGCGTGATATGCCGTCCGCATTGAAACTGGCGCAACTGTTGGCGGCACCCGAGTCGCAGGTCACGTTGCTGCACGTGGTCGAACATATACCGGCCTATGCCAGCGCTTATATGCCGGTCGGGTATCTGGACGATGCGCGCAAGGCCGTTCAAGCCGAGTTGGATGCGCTGGCAGAAAATATTTCGGGCGCCCGCGGAGTCGTTGTCGAGGGGCATTCCGGTCGGACGATCCTTGACTGGGCCGACGTGAATAAGCCGGATCTGATCATCATCGCGTCTCATCGACCAGGTATGCAGGATTTGCTTTTGGGCTCCACCGCTACCCATGTTGTCCGCCACGCTGCATGCTCAGTGCACGTGGTGCGTTAGGTCTCTGCCAGATCACAAGCGAGCAGCCAAGAATTTGGCGGTCTGTCTTGTTTGCTTGGCCCAGGCTCGTAGAGCGTCCTGCATCGTGACAGAGTTTCACAGATATGTTTGTCCCTTAGGTATCGGCATCCCACGGATACTGGTGTATTGATCGGGAATGCAGCCAGAAAAGACCACTCCAAAGGCGCTGTTCACGGATCCGAAATCGGCCAAACGTGTTCAACGCGCCGAAGCTCTGCGCCGGCGCGCATTGTCACCGGTGCGGATTCTGCTGATGGTCCTCATGTTGCCGCTGACGACAGGCATCATTGCCCTGAGCGTCTGGTTGCGCACTTCCGAATTCGAGCGTGATGAGGCGGTTTTACATCTTGTTGCTCTTGCCGGATGTGGTGCTGCGCTCTCAGTTCTTCCTGGTCCGTTTCTGGAGGGCGAGCCGGGCTATCACCTGCAAAACGATCCCGATCAGGATGGTGTGGCCTGTGGAGTGATTGCCCCGAATGCAGAACAAAGCGCTGCCCCTCAAAAACGCGTTGGCAATGCCAAATTCGTGAGGCCCTGACAGGTGGGTAAGGACTTCGGAACAAAGAGGCTGAGCCGATGACGCGAGCAGAGTTCAACAGTTTCTGCGCGGGCCTGAAGGCCAGCTCTCATGTGGTTCAATGGGGCAATGCAGACGTGTGGAAAGTGGGGGGCAAGGTGTTTGCGATCTGCGGCTGGAACGACGGTCAGGACGCCTTCACCTTCAAAGCCACTGAACTGGCCTTTGAGGTGTTGAGCGACGAACCCGGAATTCGCCCTGCGCCATATCTGGCCTCGCGCGGGATGAAATGGCTGCAGGTCTATGAGGACCGCGGGATGAGCGACACGTCGCTGCGCGAGCATATCGTGACGTCCTATGATCTGGTCGTGGCCAAGCTGACCAAGAAGATGCGGGCGGAACTGGGCGTATAGGAATAGGTCATCCCATCCGCCACCCAGCCCATTTCACCTTTACTCACTTGCGCCAATAGTTGTTCGCTGCCGCCACGGTCTGGTAATTTGTCGCCACGACATGCGACACCATAGTCAGGCTGTCCGCATCGTTTTCGTAGATCGGCCTCAGGCGCTGACGAATCTCGTCATTGGGCTGCGTCTTCTTAACCGCCATTCGTGATAGTTTGATTGCCAGGTCAAATCCCTCCTCGGGTGTCTCGGTGATGAGCGTTGGTAGCCAGGACATGTGCTGCCTCCTATATCGTGCACAATAATATCGATCACGATATAAACGACCTTGCGGGTGTGGGTCAATGAATTATATCGTACACGATATAAGCGAGCGAAGGTGCTGCCGTGACAGATTCTCCGACCCAACCGAAGACCGACGAGATGTTTTGCCATGCGGTCTATACGTCATGGCATGTGATCAACCGCGCTTATAAGAGACACCTCGGCCCGCTAGGGCTGACCTATCCGCAATACATCACCCTGACTCTGCTGTGGCAGAGAGACCGGCGAAATGTCAGTGAGTTGGCCAACGCGTTGTCGATGGAAACCAGTACGCTGACCCCGCTGCTGAAACGCCTTGAGGCCGACGGGCTTGTCGACCGAACCCGTAGCAAAGAGGACGAACGCCAGGTTGTTGTTTCTCTGACCGGGGCGGGATCGGCATTGCGGTCTGTGGCGCATGAGATCACCGCCTGCATGATCGCCGATACCGGGCTGGACGAACCTGACCTAGACCGCCTTTTGAATACGCTGGAGAAGCTGAAAGCTGGCTTGTCACAGGCCGGCAATTAGCACAGGCCGCAAACACGGTGAACAGCGCTTTGGTAGTTCGGGTTCGATCTGGCTGCGGCTGTGGAATCACAATATGTGAATTCAGATGTCGAGCCTTCCGCACTGGGCAGCAACTCTGGCGTGTCAGTGGCCCAAATACAGTGAGGCGTATGGTTGAAAATGGCCACAAATCACGCGTATCAATGTGAGATTTCGGGCTGTCGTGCTAGGTTGCGTGCGGCGGGGTCGTTCCGACCGCGCCACATGGCGATATCGCCGGACGAGGGAGGAAGATCATGTTTGCACGTATTACTCAATTCAAGATGAAGCCCGGCACGCGTGAGGCGGCGACGGCGAAAATGAACGCATTGAAATCAGAAATCATGGGCATGCCCGGCATGCACAGCTTTACCAATGTGATGAACGAGGACGGGTCTGGCTATGTGATCTCGGTCGTTGAAAGCGAGGCGACCTCGAACGCGAACGCGCCCAAAGTGGCCGAGCTGTGGGGCCATTTCGCCGAGTTCATGGAAAGCCCGCCAACGCCGGTTGGGTATGATGTGATTGCCCATTGGGATAAGGGGTAAGGTATCGGGCGGGATATTCCCGCCCACCTTTTTTTGCGAAGGAAACTGTGCCAGATCCTCGGCCAGCACCACACGGGTGCCGCGCACCCGGTGAACGGCGCTTTGGGCCTCATGCATTAATCCTAGTGCTGAAAAGCTGTATTTGAGTGTCAAATAAAAACTTTCGGGAGGAGAAAATGTTTACCGACGCAATGTACAAAGACTTTTCCAGTTTGTTCATAAAGAGGCAGAAAAAATTTGATGTAGAAGGTGAAAAGGGTCACGCTGAGATTGTTTACCGCTGTTCACAGGAACTGTTATTGGAGTTAAGGGATTTCATCCGATTACTTGAGGAAAGATTGAGTGAACCAGGAGGTGATTTGGACGAATCCGATTGGAAAGAAATAACCCAATTGCACATAAGTTTGGTCTCCAAATTTATCGTAGGGCATGGATTTTGCAATCAAAGCGAGGTGGGATCAGCCGTTGCGAGACCAATAGATTTAATTGTGCAAATCTTGCCTCGTGGGTCAGGGCGTAAAGAGTTAAAAAATCTTTTAAATAACAATGAGTTAGCGAGAAGGGTTCAGATGCTCGAGTCAATTAGCGAATTGGTATCAAAGAGTTTTGACATTCACATATCTAAAAATCGCTTCAGACCTGAGGACAGCTAGCCTGATGCATTGCGCTTGTCGGTAAACCCACAGGTATCCTGACAAGGCTTACCGCTTCCTCCGCTTCACATTCCCACCCCTTTGCCCCGGCCGTCCAGCCGTAGACCGTCCGCGCGATTTCACCGCGTCTTCCGAGGCCTTCTCGACCGCCCATTGGCGTGCCATGGGGTCGTCGGCGATGGCCAGATCGACCGCTTCCAGGCGTTTGATCTCATCCCTGATATTGGCGGCCTCTTCGAATTCCAGGTTCTCGGCGGCTTTGCGCATCTTGTCGCGCAGCCCGTCCAGATGCGCCTCAAGGTTCGCGCCGTGCATCGGTTTGTCGATGGTGGCGGTGACGCGGTTCATGTCGACGTCGCCTTTGTAGAGACCGGCCAGAACGTCCTCGACATTTTTCTTCACCGTTGCGGGTGTGATGCCGTGTTCCTCGTTATAGGCCATCTGCTTGGCGCGGCGGCGGTTGGTTTCGTTCAGGGCGCGCTCCATGGAACCGGTGATCTTGTCGGCATACATGATCACCCGCCCGTCGGCGTTGCGCGCGGCGCGGCCAATGGTCTGAACCAGTGAGGTTTCCGAGCGCAGGAAGCCTTCTTTGTCGGCGTCCAGAATGGCGACCAGCCCACATTCAGGGATGTCGAGCCCCTCACGCAGCAGGTTGATGCCGATCAGCACGTCAAACGCGCCCAACCGCAGGTCGCGCAGGATTTCGATGCGTTCCAGCGTGTCGATATCCGAGTGCATGTAACGGACCCTGATGCCCTGTTCGTGCATGTATTCAGTCAGGTCCTCGGCCATGCGTTTGGTCAGAGTGGTGACCAGCGTGCGATATCCATCGGCAGCGACCTTGCGCACCTCGTCCAGCAGATCGTCGACCTGCATGCCGACAGGGCGGATTTCGACCTCGGGATCCAGCAGGCCGGTGGGGCGGATCACCTGTTCGGTGAAGACGCCGCCGGTCTGTTCGATCTCCCACTTGGCAGGCGTGGCCGAGACGAACACGGATTGCGGGCGCATGGCGTCCCATTCCTCGAACTTGAGGGGGCGGTTGTCCATGCAGGACGGCAGGCGGAACCCGTGTTCGGCCAGGGTGAATTTGCGCCGATAGTCGCCCCGGTACATGCCGCCGATCTGCGGTACGCTGACGTGGGATTCGTCGGCAAAGACGATGGCGTTATCGGGGATGAATTCGAACAGGGTCGGGGGCGGCTCGCCCGGCGCGCGACCGGTCAGATAGCGCGAGTAGTTTTCGATTCCGTTACAGACGCCGGTGGCCTCCAACATCTCCAGATCGAAATTCGTGCGTTGTTCCAGACGTTGCGCTTCCAGCAGTTTGCCCTCTCCGACCAGTTGATCCAGTCGGATGCGGAGTTCCTTCTTGATGCCGATGATCGCCTGGTTCATCGTTGGCTTCGGGGTCACGTAGTGCGAGTTGGCGTAAACCCGCACCTGTTCCATATTCGCGGCGCGTTCACCGGTCAGCGGGTCGAACTCGGTGATGGTTTCCAATTCCTCACCGAAGAACGAGAATTTCCAAGCGCGATCTTCAAGGTGGGCGGGCCAGATTTCCAGGCTGTCACCCCGCACCCGGAACGAGCCCCGTTGGAATGCCTGATCATTTCGGCGGTACTGCTGGGCGACCAGATCGGCCATGATCTGGCGCTGGTTGTATTCACCGCCGACCTTCAGGTCCTGCGTCATCGCCCCATAGGTTTCGACCGAGCCGATACCGTAGATGCACGACACTGAGGCGACGATGATTACGTCATCGCGTTCCAACAGCGCCCGCGTGGCCGAGTGGCGCATCCGGTCGATCTGTTCGTTGATCTGGGATTCTTTCTCGATATAGGTGTCGCTGCGCGCGACATAGGCCTCGGGTTGGTAGTAGTCGTAGTAAGACACGAAATACTCGACCGAGTTTTCCGGGAAGAAACCTTTGAACTCACCATAGAGCTGCGCCGCCAGCGTCTTGTTGGGCGCAAGGATGATGGCGGGTCGCTGGGTTTCTTCGATCACTTTGGCCATTGTGAAGGTCTTGCCCGTCCCGGTCGCGCCCAGCAGGACCTGTTCTCTTTCGCCGTCGAAGATACCGTTGGTCAGCTCTTTGATCGCGGTGGGCTGGTCGCCTGCCGGTGAGAACTCGGTATGCATGACGAATTCTTTACCGCCTTCCAGTTTCAGGCGGGCGCGGACGTCATCAGCAGTCAGCTGAGTCTTGTCGGAATGGGCGTAAGGCATGGGCAGGCTCCGGGTCAGGCCCCTACATTTGTTCTTATTTTGTCCAACTGCAAGACCTGATCCGATCTAGAAACGGCAGTTTCAGTAATACGCAAACCGATGATCCGGTATTTGATCCGAACGCACCTTTTCTTCAAGCGCTTTCAGGTTGTCACCCAGGACACGCCCCATCATCGCTTTCAGCACAGTCTGCCCCATCAGCCATCCCAATGGACCAAACTTCATTTGATAATCCATGCTCCAGACTACTCTGGATTGGTTGTTGGCAAGGGGTTCAACGGCGATTGCTGCATGTGCTTGGGTCAGAGGCATTGCAGACATCTCAGACAAGCGGACACGGTAGCCCCGGTTGATTTGCCAATCCGTGACTTCTTCGACCAGAGACGTCCCATTTTCAAAATGGCATCGTCGTTTCGATCCCACCCCATCCGCACCTTGTGTTAGCGCATCTACTGATGTCACCTGCGGGGCGAAATCGTCGATATGCATGAACCGGCTCAAAATGGCCCAGATATCTTCGGGTCGGGTATCAATGTCGAGGCTGCGTTCGTGGTGGATCATCTTGCTGTCCTTGTTGTGGCGTTTGAATGATTATACCATTCCCCTAATGACAGTTTTCGTCATCAGAACATCCTTGTCCTCCGCGACATTTGCCACCTTGTCCCAGGCCTCGCTCTGACGCATAAACAACTTCAGCCAAGTGAGTACGGAGAGGCGACATGCGCGCACGGATCTACCAGCCTTCGCGGAATGCGATGACATCGGGTACGGCCAAGACCCGGCATTGGGTGTTGGAATATGCCCCAGCATCCACGCGCGAGGTTGATCCGTTGATGGGCTGGACGTCTTCCAGTGACACCCAGACCCAGGTGCGTCTGAATTTCGACACCAAGGAAGAGGCGCTGGATTACGCCAAGGACAACGGTATCGACGCACAGGTCAGTGAACCGCATAAACGCAAGCCGAACCTGCGCGCGCGCGGTTATGGCGAAAATTTTGCCACCGATCGGCGCGCACCCTGGACGCATTAAATGATCGACATTCGCGAGGCTGACCCAACCTCCGACGCATTGCGCCCGGTGGTCGAGGCGCATTTTGCCCATAGCGAAACCGCCGGGCCAGCCGAGAGCAATCACACGATGGATGCCAGTGCCTTGGCCGGGCCCGGAATGCGGTTCTGGGCTTTGTATGAGGGTAACAAGGTGCTGGGCTGCGGCGCGCTAAAGGCGCTGCCGGATGGGACCGCCGAAGTCAAATCCGTGCATATCCTTGCCACCGCACGTGGCCGCGGTCTGGCGCGAGTGATGATGACCCATCTTGCTGATCACGCACGGGTCGAAGGGACCTCGGCGCTGGTTCTTGAGACGGGCGCCGATCATCTGTCCTACTACGACGCCGCGCGCAGGCTGTATGAAGCGCTGGGCTATTCCTATTGCGGCCCGATCTACGGCTATGAGGCCGACCCCAACAGTGCCTTCATGCGATTGGATCTAAAGCCCGCAGAATAGGCCGGTTGTTAGGCACTATCTTCGTTCAGCAATGCCACGACCTGTTGCGTTTCGAGTCTTTGTCGCGTTGCGCCAGGTATCTGGACGAACAGAAAGCGGCCCGTTGGGCAGGTGGATTCGCTTGCAGACTTAAGAGCGCCGCTTGCCAGGGCATCCTCAAGCAAACATAGATGCCCCATCAGAATACCCGCACCTGCCTTCGCTTCCTCCACGGCCAGGCTGTACAGAGAAAACTTCGGCCCGGTCTGCGCATCTTGCAGTTCAATTCCCGTGTTCTGTGACCAGATTGTCCAATCGTCGTTCCAGGTCTGGTCATGCAGAAGGACGGTGTCGCCAAAGTGGTTCATACGTTCGATCAGGCTAGGCGCGCCGACTGGAGAGATAAGATCGGGGCAAATGCAAATCTGCTCGGGCTCAGCATTCGGTTCGCCAATGAATATGGCCAGATCGAACAATTCCCGATCAAGACTGGGTGGGTTTTCCATCGCGGTCACCGAAAAATTGATATGCGGAAACTGCGCCCTGACCCGGCTTAGCCGTTTCGGCAGCCAAAGCTGCGCAACAGATGGCAAGGCGGCGATATGAAAATCGGCGTTGGGTTTGAGGTTGCGGAGGGCACGCGTCGCCTCGGCCAACCCGTCGAAGGCCGCAGAGAATTCAGCCACCAGCGAAGCCCCGGCCTTGGTCAGTTCCACCCCCTGCGCGTTGCGCCGAAACAACGCGGTACCTGCCCAGCCTTCCAGTGTCTTGATGTGCTGCGAAATCGCTCCGGGCGTAACGCTCAATTCCTCAGCGGCGGCGACAAAGCTGTCATGACGTGCGGCAGCTTCAAAGGCGCGCATTGCATTCAGCGGGGGCCCTTTCGGGCGTTTGGGCATGACACTCATTTCAAGCCTTAGTTTTTCTACGCCAAGAAATAGCAAATCTGCTTTGCGCTGTCACGGAATGGCTGCCACCATGCTGCAAAACGGAGGACGTCCAATGACGCTTGCACAACGAGATTGGGTGCCGAGCACCAGTGAAACCCTGATTCAAGACATAGCGGCCACGACGGCGTCCGCAACGTCTGCCGATCTGCTGGCCCGTATCGAGCAGCTGGCCGAGCAGAACCGAGTGATCCATGAGGAAGAGTGCTTTAACCTCAACCCTGCGACCAATGTGATGAACCCGAAAGCCGAAGCGCTATTATCCTCTGGCATCGGGTCGCGCCCCTCTTTGGGGTATCCCGGCGACAAATACGAAATGGGACTGGAAGCGATCGAGGAAATCGAAGTGATCGCGGCCCAGCTTTGCGCGGATGTGTTCGATGCCAAATTCACCGAGGTTCGTGTGCCTTCTGGTGCGATTGCCAACCTCTATGGCTTTATGGCCACCTGCAAACCGGGCGACACAATCATTGCGCCGCCCGCATCCCTAGGCGGGCATGTGACGCATCATGTCGATGGCTGCGCCGGCTTATACGGCTTGCGCACCATAGAGGCCCCGGTGAATGCCGATGGCTATACCGTTGATCTGGACCAACTGCGGGCGCTGGCACGGGCCGAGCGGCCCAAGTTGATTACGATTGGTGGCAGCCTGAACCTGTTCGAGCATCCCGTGTCCGAAGTGCGGTCCATCGCCGATGAGGTCGGGGCCAAGGTCATGTTCGATGCGGCCCATCAATGCGGCATTATTGCCGGGCGCGCCTGGTCCAACCCGCTGGCCGAGGGCGCGCATTTCATGACGATGAGCACCTATAAAAGCCTTGGTGGTCCTGCAGGTGGGCTGATCGTTTCGAATGATGCAGAAATCGCCAAAACGCTGGACGCTATCGCCTTTCCCGGCATGACGGCCAATTTTGATGCGGCGAAAACTGCCGCGCTTGCGGTCACGATGCTGGACTGGAAAGACTTTGGCGCGGCCTATGCGAAAGAGATGATCGCCATGGCGCAGGCATTGGCTGCGGCTTTGGATACACAAAATGTGCCTGTGTTCGCTGGGGCCGAGGGCTTTACCAACTCTCACCAGTTCGCTGTGCTGGCCGAGCCATTCGGGGGCGGGCAAGCGGCCTCAAAAACCTTACGCCAAGCTGGGTTCCTTGCCTGCGGCATCGGTCTGCCCGTGGCGGCGGTTGAGGGTGATATGAACGGTCTGCGGATTGGCACGCCCGAGCTTGTCCGTTGGGGGATGACCGCAGGCGATTCGGATCGTCTGGCGGGGTTGATCAAACAAGGTCTGCAAGGCGCGCCGATTGCCTCCAAGGTTTCAGCCTGGAGACGCGCGTTCAATACGCTGTGCTTTGTCCATTAGATCACCGTTTCCAAAAGCAACCGGCGCGCACGGTGTTTGGTGTTCGTTCAATCCCGGCCTTCACAAATGAATGGCCGGGATCTGTTCCGCTTGATCCAAACTTAGTTTCCCAGAATTCCAGGCAGGCGCAGCCCGTGTTCACGAGCGCAATCCTTGGCCAGGTCATAACCCGCATCGGCGTGACGCCACACGCCCGAGGCAGGGTCGTTCCACAAAACGCGCTCCAGGCGTTTGGCAGCATCATCGGTGCCGTCGGCGCAGATCACCACACCCGCATGCTGGGAAAAGCCCATGCCAACGCCGCCGCCATGGTGCAGAGATACCCATGTCGCGCCCGAGGCAGTGTTGACCAGTGCATTTAGCAGAGGCCAGTCCGAGACCGCGTCAGACCCGTCCTTCATCGCTTCGGTCTCGCGGTTGGGCGAGGCGACTGAACCGGAATCCAGATGGTCACGACCAATGACCACCGGCGCGCTTAGCTCGCCCGTTCTGACCATCTCGTTAAACGCCAGACCCAGGCGATGTCGGTCACCCAGACCAACCCAGCAGATGCGCGCGGGCAGGCCCTGGAATGCGATCCGTTCGCGCGCCATGTCCAGCCAGTTGTGCAGATGTGTGTTGTCGGGCAGCAGATCCTTGACCTTTTGATCGGTCTTGTAGATGTCCTCGGGGTCCCCCGACAGGGCCGCCCAGCGGAACGGGCCAATGCCACGGCAGAATAGCGGACGGATATAGGCAGGCACAAAGCCCGGGAAGGCGAAGGCGTCTTCTAGACCTTCCTCAAGCGCCATTTGCCGGATGTTGTTGCCGTAATCTACGGTTGGAACACCATCATTGTGAAAGGCAACCATCGCCGCGACCTGCACCTTCATCGAGGCGCGGGCAGCCTTTTCCACTTCCTTCGGAGCGGTTTCAGCCTTGGATCGCCACTCGGCTACGGTCCAACCTTGAGGCAGGTACCCATTGATCGGGTCATGCGCGCTGGTCTGATCGGTGACGATGTCAGGCTTGACGCCGCGCTTGTGGATCTCGGGGAAGATATCGGCGGCATTGCCGATCAGCGCCACGGATTTGGCTTCGCCCGCTTTGGTCCAACGCTCGATCATATCCAGCGCCTCGTCCAGGCTGTGGGTTTTCTCGTCGACATAGCGCGTGCGCAGTCGGAAATCGGCGGATTTCTCGTCGCACTCCACGGCCAGACAGCAGGCACCCGCCATCACAGCAGCCAGTGGCTGAGCACCGCCCATACCACCCAGACCCCCGGTCAGGATCCAACGGCCTTTCAGACTGCCACTATAGTGCTGGCGTCCTGCTTCCATGAAGGTCTCATAGGTGCCTTGGACGATGCCCTGCGACCCGATGTAAATCCAGGAACCCGCAGTCATCTGGCCATACATCGCCAGACCTTTCTTATCCAACTCGTTGAAGTGATCCCAATTCGCCCAATGCGGCACCAGGTTCGAGTTGGCAATCAGCACGCGCGGTGCGTCCTTGTGGGTTTTCACGATGGCGACGGGCTTTCCCGATTGCACGACCAGGGTTTCGTCCGCTTCCAGATCTTTCAGGCTGTCGACGATCAGGTCGAAATCCTTCCAGGTTCGCGCGGCCCGGCCTATGCCGCCATATACTACCAGCTCGTGCGGGTTTTCTGCCACGTCGGGATGCAGGTTGTTCATCAGCATCCGCAGTGGTGCTTCGGTCAACCAGCTTTTGGCATTCAGTTCGGTCCCGGTTGGCGGATAGATGTCCCGGCTGTTCTTACGAGGATCGCTCATCGGTCATTCCCTTCAGATTGGATGGAGCCCGACAGGGCAAGGGCATTGAAGTTTTCAATCATGTGTCTCGGCTGCGGTCGCGCGCCATCATGGCAAAGACCGTCATCAGTTAAGGCCCGGCAAAGAGGCGTTCAGCGCGTTCAGCAACGCGCCCGACGCGACCAATTCCTTTGCAGCTTTCAGATCGGGCGCCATATAGCGATCCTCTTGCAGGCTCGAAACATCCTCGCGCAGCCGTGCGATGGCCTGTTGCAGCAACGGGCTCGTCTGGAGGGGGGCGCGGAATTCGATGCCACGTGCGGCGCAGAGCAGCTCGACCCCAAGGATATGGTTGAGGTTTTCGACCATGCGGGACAGCCGCCGCGCACCATGCGCTGCCATCGAGACGTGATCTTCCTGATTGGCGGAGGTGGGTGTTGAATCGGTGACACATGGGTTGGCCAGATGCTTGTTCTCGCTCATCAAAGCGGCTGTCGTCACCTCGGCAATCATCAGGCCGGAATTCAATCCGGGTTCAGGTGTCAGGAAGGGCGGAAGATCGAAGCTGAGCGTTGGATCGACCATCAGAGCAATACGCCGTTGACTGATCGCGCCAATCTCGGACAATGCCAGCGCAATCATGTCAGCAGCGAACCCAACGGGTTCCGCGTGAAAATTACCACCGGACACGATCATATCCGCTTCGGTCAGCACAAGTGGGTTGTCTGTTGCAGCATTCGCTTCGATCAAAAGGGTCTGTGCGGCCTGTCGCAGGACATCCATCGCCGCACCAGTCACCTGCGGCTGACAGCGGATGCAATAGGGATCCTGAACACGTGTATCATCATCCCGGTGGCTTTCTCGAATTTCGGATTGCGCCAGTATCTCACGCATCGAACTTGCCGCTTCGATCTGGCCACGATGTCCTCGCAGCGCATGGATTTCGGGCTGCAGCGGAGCGGTTGATCCCATGATGGCATCGGTGGACATGGCCGAGATGACCAGCGCATTGCGCACAGCACGCCAGACTTCGAACATACCGGCAAGCGCATAGGCCGTTGAAAACTGTGTGCCATTGATAAAGGCCAAACCTTCCTTGGGGCCAAGCTCGATCGGGGACAGGCCAGCCTTTGCAAGCGCCTCGGCACCCGGAAGAATTTCGCCTTTATATTCCGCCTCTCCCTCACCGATCACCACTGCGGTCATATGTGAAAGAGGTGCCAGATCGCCTGACGCGCCAACCGATCCTTGATTTGGAACAACAGGGGTGACGCCTTTTTCCAGCATGTCTTGCATAAGCTCGATCAGTTGCCAGCGGACGCCAGATGCGCCACGGCCAAAACTCAATAGCTTAAGAGACATCATAAGCCGAACCATCCGGCGGGGCATCGCGTTTCCTACGCCGCAGCAATGGCTGAGGATCAGGTTTCGCTGCAAAGTGGCGGTGTCTTCAGATTTGATCTTGAGACTGGCCAATTTGCCAAAACCCGTGTTGACGCCATAAACCGGTACATCACCCGCAGCGGCGATAGCGATCCGTTTTGCGGCCGCCTCGACCGCAGGACGACACGTCGGATCCAGTATGACCGAGGCTTCATCCCAATAGATGGTTTCAAGCTGAGGCAGAGTAGCCTGCCCGGGCGCCAGAGTGAGAGTTGTCACGCTTGACCTCCAAAGATGCGTTTGTGAAGCGGGTTGAACCCGATACGATAAGAAAGCTCGGCCGGATGGCCCACATTCCAGACCGCCAGATCGGCCCGCTGACCCGCGGCGATCATACCGCGATCACTCAAACCAAGGGCACGCGCGGCGTTACAGGTCACGCCCGCAAGTGTTTCCTCTGGCGTCATGCGGAACAGCGTGCAGCCCATATTCATGGTCAGAAGAAGAGATGTCAGGGGGGATGATCCCGGATTGCAATCGGTTGCCAGTGCCATTGGGACATCGTGTTTGCGCAGCAGCTCAATCGGAGGCTGACGCGTTTCACGCAGAGTATAGAACGCACCGGGCAGGATTACGCCCGCTGTTCCCACCTGGGCCATGGTGATCACGCCGTCTTCGTCAAGATACTCGATATGATCCGCAGACAATGCGCCATAGGAGGCGGCAAGCTGCGCCCCGCCCAGATTAGAAAGCTGCTCGGCATGCAGTTTAACCGGAAGGCCAAGCGCAGCGGCGGCGTCAAAGACACGGGCGATCTGTTTGGGCTGAAAGGCGATCCCTTCGCAGAATCCGTCAACCGCATCGACCAGCCCTTCTACATGGGCGGCCCGCAAGGTCGGAATGACGACCTCGTCGATATAGGCGTCATCGCGCCCCTTGTACTCTGGCGGAGTCGCGTGGGCGCCCAGATATGTGGTTTGAACAGAAACTGGGCGACGTTTTCCAATTTCGCGCGCGGCGCGCAGCATGTTCAGCTCTGTCTGTTGTTCTAGCCCATAGCCGGACTTGATTTCGATAGTGGTCATGCCCTCTTGGATCATCGCGTCGACGCGGGGCAATGCACTTTCTATCAGCTCTTCCAGGCTGGCGGCCCGTGTCGCTTGAACGGTTGCGTTAATACCGCCTCCGGCGCGCGCAACCTGTTCATAGCTTGCACCATTCAGGCGCATTTCAAACTCTTGGGCGCGGTCGCCGCCAAATACAACATGGGTGTGGCAGTCGATCAAACCTGGCGTCACAAGGCGTCCGTTCAGATCCTCGGCCTCAAGCTCGGTATATTCATCGGGCAGATCGCGTCTGGGTCCGACCCATTCGATAAACTCACCTGATATTACGATGATGCCATCCTCGATTAGCCCATAAGGGCCCTGCTGGCTGGCTTGTGTTGCAATTTTTGCGCCACGAAGGGTTGTTTTACCAGTCATGAGAATCTGATCCCAAGTTGTAATGCTTCTGAAATAGGTATACTGATTACTGTATAATGTGTACACAAAATAATGAAAGGCATCGCGCCGAAGCCGCCTTCTTGGAGGCAAATTAGGTAGAGGTCTTAGGTGCGGGGCAGAGTTACATGCTTCATTGCAGATGTCTTATGTGTATGTATAAGCCAATTAAGGCCGGTTTTTGAGTTGGGGAGTTTTATGGCAAGACCTCAGGGGAACATGAGCTTTCGGGACATCAAGCAGGTGGTTTTGGATCGAATCCAAACCGGTATCTGGAGCCCGGATTCCATTTTGCCAAGCGAGATGGATTTGGCCGCTGAATTCTCAAGTACACGAACAACGGTCAACCGGGCGTTGAGAGAGCTTGCCGAAGAAGGATACCTGGAAAGAAAACGCAAGGCCGGCACGCGGGTTCTGAATTCTCCCATCAGAAAGGCGCAATTTGCGATCCCTTTGGTGCGTGACGAGATAACGGCCACCGGTGCGGCCTATCGGTACTCTTTGGTGGACCGAGAGGTGCAACCCGCACCGTCCTGGCTGGCATCACGCCTCGACCTGAAAAAAGAGCAGGACGTCTTGCACCTGCGATGTATGCATTATGCCGACAACGTAGCGTTTCAGCTTGAGGTGCGATGGATAGTTGCCGACGTTGTACCTGAAGTGTTGGAGGAAAGTTTCGAACAATCGGGGCCGAATGACTGGTTGGTTAACAGGGTGCCATTCAGCAATCTGGAGCTTAGTTTCATGGCGACCAAGGCTGATGGTGAAATCTCCAAGTTCCTGGACACGCCACCTGGCGACCCGATCTTTACCGCCGAACGCATTACCTGGCTGCGTCGCGCGCCGGTGACATATGCCAAGCTTTACTTTGCGCCGGGATACCGGATGACGACACATCTCTGATCTGACCGGATTCCAGCTTTTGGGGCGGTAAAAAATGTCGGTCTTCGTCGGTCTGCCGAATTATGGGCTGACAGAACATCAAACAAAGGGAACGCGATGGCTGTTCAGAATCTAATGACGTTTAAGGCGGGTTCAACGCCGATTTTGCTGAATGTCCCACATGCCGGAACCTTGCTGCCTCCGGAGGTTGAACGCCGTTTGCGACCCGCCGCGCTGGAGCTGAAGGATACGGATTGGCACATGGACAAGCTGGCGCTGCCTTGTGCCGAATTGGGTGTGGGTGTCATGGCGGCGCAGTATTCGCGCTATGTGGTGGACCTGAACCGTTCAGCTGATGACGCGCCGCTTTATTCCGGTCCGACAACCGGCCTGATATCGCAAATCGATTTTGACGGTCAGCCGCTTTATCTGGAAGGGCAAGAGCCAGATGGGCAGGAGACACAGGCGCGCATCCAATCCTATTGGGCACCGTATCATCAGGCGCTCAAGTCTGAGATTCTGCGGATCAGGGCGCAGTTTGGCACCTGCATACTGTTGGATCTGCATTCCATCCGTTCCGAAGTGCCAAGGCTGTTTGATGGGGTGCTGCCGGATTTGAATCTGGGCACAAATAGCGGGGCCAGCACAGCCGCGCGCTTTGAGGCCTGCGCCGAAAGATCGCTGGGGTCCGGCCAATACAGCTTTGTCAAAAACGGCCGCTTTAAGGGAGGCCATATTACCCGGCACTATGGCCAACCCGACCAGAACATTCATGCGCTGCAACTCGAAATTGCACAGTCCACCTATATGATCGAGCACGCCCCTTGGGATCTTGTGTCCCCTAAGGCAGAGGTGCTTGGCACCGCGATCAAGAACCTTGTTACCGCGTTGTTGGATGAAGTTAACACCACCCGTGGATGACCCAAACAGACTCGCCGATACGGCATCCAAGTAAAGGAAAGTGGATGACAACTGGATTTCATTTCAAACAGGCACTGACGGACCAGGGTTGGCTTAGCAATATCTCTGTAATCGTCACGGAATCTGGTGAGTTCGGAGCACTGGTCGCAGACGACAATCCCAACGCCTATCCGGTGATTGAAAGGCCGGTTGTGCCGGGCATGCCCAACCTGCACAGTCATTCCTTTCAATACGCGATGGCCGGGTTATCAGAAGTGCGCCGGAATCCGGTCGACAGCTTCTGGTCCTGGCGCGAAATGATGTATTATTTCGCTCATAACGTATCGCCCGAGGACCTGCAGGCAATCACTGCCAAGCTGTATATGGAATTGCTCAAAGGCGGCTATACCGAGATTGTCGAGTTTCATTATCTGCACAACAAAGAGGATGGAGCGCACTACGCCCAACCTGAGGAGCTGTCTTCTGCTATTGTCTCTGCTGCAGATCGAACGAGCCTCAGCCTGACGCATCTTCCGGTGTTTTATGCACACGCAAATTTCGGCGGGCTGTCTCCGCAAGATGCTCAGAGGCGATTCACCAATGCACGTGATCAATACGCTTTGCTGATCGAAACCCTGAAGCAGCAGCATGAAAAGCTTAACCTCGGAATCGCGCCGCATTCCCTGCGCGCCGTAACCGAGGATGAAATGTCATGGCTTATGGAGCTTCGGCAAGACCAGTTGCCGGGGTGTCCAGTTCACATCCATGTGGCCGAACAGACCAAAGAGGTGGAAGACAGTATCGCCCATAGTGGCAAACGCTCTGTTTCGGCGCTGATGGACCAGGTCCAGATTGACGCCGCGTGGTGCCTGATCCATGCCACCCATCTGGATGACGCCGAGGTTGCGGCCATTGCCGCTTCGGGTGCGACCGTGGGTCTGTGCCCGCTGACGGAATCAAATCTTGGAGACGGGATTTTCCGGGCGGTCGATTTCGTGGCAGCAAATGGCCATTTTGGTATCGGCTCGGACAGCAACATCTGTACCCAGGCAGTTCAGGAGCTGCGCACACTGGAATATAGTCAGCGCCTGCTGCACCGGCAGCGCAATGTTATGTGCTCCAAGGACATGCCCAATGTCGGCGGTTATCTCTGGCAAGCCGCCGCCCAAGGTGGAGCACGTGCAGCCGGGCGCAATATCGGCCGTATCGCAGAAGGGTGCCGTGCTGATTTTGTAGAATTGTCTTACGATAGGAATGGTCTGATGGCGGCGGTGTCGCCCGAAGCCGTGCTGGATTTCCACATGTTCTCGGGTCAGCAGGCAGAAATCATTGCCGTCTATGTTGCTGGTCAAAAGGTCATTGAAGATGGTCAGCACCCCGATCACGAGTCCATCGACGCCGGATATATTTCCACCATGCGTCGGTTGGCGCAAAAACTATGATGAAGGGTGAATAGAACCAACGGAACTCATTACTGCGCGAGCTTAAGAACCTTGGGGCACTTGGTGCTGGTCAGGCTGAAAACATTGTCCGAGATCGCCAAGGAATTTTCTGTCACCCAGCCCATTGGATTCGAACATTCCAGTTGGTTCGCGCCTTCCGTACCTTGTCACATCAATGGCGCGCGTGATGCTGGCGGATCTGAGCGAAACGGAACTGGATCACCGTACCCCCCAATGACGGGTCTGGGCATGTGTGCGGTGCTATTAACAATTCCGGCCACCGCAATCAGCTGGGATCTGCGGAAGATCTGATCAAACAGGTCTGCCACTGCGCGGCGCAATATCAAATTGCAGTGATGCAGGTGGCGGCATCCCAGTTTGCCGATGTATTCCGTCATCGTGACAGGCTGCATAAGCGGCCTGAATTAGTCTGGTAAGTTCGACTCGGTTAGGGCCTTTTGAGGCATGGCTTCGAGGTGCAGTTCACCCAGCAATCAAGGTACCTGTATAAGCTTGCTCCGGTCAGAGATAATGCTGAAATCAGAGAGGTTTTTTGCCCCAAAACCTCATCTCTCCATCAAGTTGACAAGGCGAGGGATTTGGCTGATACAGCCAGAATATGAGCGGGCCGTTAGCTCAGCTGGATTAGAGCAGGGAACTTCTAATTCTCAGGTCGGGGGTTCGAGTCCTCCACGGCTCGCCAAATGCACAATTCCTAATTGAGTATTCATCCGCCACCCTCAGATTACGACGTTGGCAAAGCTCTCGACTGTGACGATCGGACGTGGTTGTCCCGCCAGGCTTTCTGCATCGGTCAGACGCTGCGCCAATGGGTCGGCGTCGCTAAGGGGGCCAAAGTTCAGCCCGGTTAATTTTTCCAAATCCCGGACGCGGATCTGGAATGTCTTATAGGCACCAAACTCAAATCCACCGACAGATTCCACGCTCCCCTGGTTCGAGAGCATCTGTTGGATGACCTCAACCTGGCTGAGTACATAGGCGGTGGAATGAAGGCGAAGAATGCCTTCGCTGCCATCCTCTTCGGCCAGCATGGTCACAAGCTTGAAGAACTTCAGGGGTACCGGCGATCCGGTATCTTTCAACATCGGCTCGTCACCGGTCAGGATTGGTCCGGTGAACACACAGGCCTTGAATCCATGTGTGCGCACATTTGTCATGATAAAGTTCTCAAGACCCAACCATTGCGCGTGGCTCCGGTTAAAGGCCCGGTGCTGCGGGGCAGCAGCGGTATAGTGAAAGCTGTCATCATTGGCCTGTTTGGCCTGTGCATCATCGACACCCCAATTTGTCGCCGCACGGCGAACCAGGTGGCCCCGGTCAATATCCGCGTGATCATAATCCTCTTTGCCGAGTTGGACATTTGCTGGGATGCGCAGGTCAGCGAACCACTTGTCGCTACCTCGTTTTTGCGGTCGGGTCTTGGCACCATCGATATTTAGCGCGGCAATGATCGGTGTTTTGAAAGTCGCAGAATAGAGAATGCCGAAATTCTGATAGCGCAATTCGTTGGGGCGTTCCGGGGTCGCATCCGACGGAGTGGCAAGCCCAAACGCATTCGGTACCATCGGCAGAGGGACCTCTGCCACTTGAAGGAAGTCCGGGTTGTACCCGTCGCGCGGTTCAAAATGGTCTGCGTCATGGTTTCCGTCAGGTCGTTCTGGCCGGGCGATTTCAGTTCCGGGGATCGAGGTCGGCACCGCCCCGTCCAACAATGCGTTGACCGTGCTGATCCTGACCGCCGAGTTTCCGACGCCGAAGGTACCTGCATAATGCAGACCAACCGCTTTGCCGCTGTCCAACGAGATCACAGGCGAGCCCGAGTTGCCGCCCAAAGTCGTGCAGTCATGGCGCAGGATCGTCACGCCGCCATCTTCGATGAGAAATCCGGGCGAAAAGCGTTTCACGTCATACAGGTCGTTGAAATAGTTGGACATCTGCGTGGGGTCATTGCGCAGGGAATCCTTGGCGGGATACCCGATCACCGCGACGCATTCGCCGTGCTGGGCATCCGTATCGGCGCGCGGGATCGGCGTAGGCGTGAAATTGGCCGTATCTGCGGGCAGGTCGATCTTTCCAAGCGCGATATCTGCGGCCGCATCTTCGGCGATATAGGTGAACTTGCGAATGTCGAAAAGCCGTTCGGGGTCTTGTGCCGCGCCGACCTCTTCCAGGAAATCTATCCGGGCGCCATAGCGGGCATTGCCGGGGGCAAACATGAAGACACCATCGCCCAGGAAACTGCGCCGCGCGACCAGCTTGGCAACATGGCGATTGGTGATGATCAGCAGATGGTCGTCCTTCTTTTCGATCACCCAGCCAGTGCCACCCCAGCTAAAGTCATGATTGATAAACTCGATCCGCCCGACCGAGGCGATATTGTCTTCGGCCTTGCCGATACGAATGTCGATATCCGGCGGAAAGTCGGATGACAGCGATTGTTTGCCTTCAACCTTGCCGCCGCGCACGATCAGGGGAGGGCGTCCGACCGCGCGCACGATGGCTTCAAGTTGCGAGGGCGTAGAGCCAAAGCTTTCCAGCTTATTCATCTGCGCGCCCATCAATTCACGGGCACGATCCGGTGTCAGGCCCATTTCACCAAGAATGCCCGGACTGGTATCCAGAGCCTCACGCGCCTTGTCGATTGTTCCGGCATTTCCAAGGCCTTCCAGCCGGCTGAATGTTTCCTTTTCGAAATCGCTCATGGCATTGGTTCCTCAGCTAATATGAAGTTTTCAAACTCAGTCGATCTGCCTCTAGGGATCGAGGTATTTTGGCCCCCGCCCTGTTTCGGCAAACATGGTCAGTGCCGGATGAAACACCACGGGCGCCCGGCTTTTGGTAAGCCAACCAAGGATTTCCTCTGTTCCTGAACCATGGGTGAGCCCCCGAGCAACTGGTGCAAGGCGGCGTTGCAGGGTTTGAGTGGACTTACCGCGCCCTTCGTTCAAAGGATCCGCCCAGAAGTTTAGAACTCGGTCTGCCAGACCATGACTGCCGCGTTCCAAAAGGTCGACGGTTCGACTTGATGTCAGGTCGCTCCATTTCCGTGTGGAATTCCATTCTGGTGGCGGTGGTGAGGGGAAGGCCCAATAGCCGCCGATGACTTGCTGCCAACGTCTTGCCGCGCGTGCGAGCGTTGGCAAGTCAGGGATCGGGTGGTAAAAACTGTACCCCTCGGCCCAATCAGCGGTAAGGCCCATCGCGCGCAATAGCGAAATCACATCCGTTGGACGCTCTGACAGCTGGGACATCGCATTGTTGATCCCCTGTAAACCCGGGGCAAAAATGTCAGCCGCTTCATATAGGCCGGTGGCAAGGTTGGACAAATCGCGCAAAACACGACCTCGGCCACTTGCTTGAAACTCTTCCACAAGCGCCAGCATCCGGTCGAAATAGGGATTCAATGGGGCCAACGCGAGCCCGTAATCATCCGTCGGTAAAGCGGGGTCGGGCATGTCCGGCTCTGAATATTCCAGCCCGAACTCCTGACGGATACCCGCCGCATAGCGGAGCCTTTCATAGGTCAGCTCGCGTGGGCCGTGATCCAGATAGGGGGCGATCAGGCCCAGAACCTCATGATCACCCTCAAAACTCATACCCGTTGCCAGAAGAGCGAATTCAAGCGCTGCTGACTGCATTCCAATTCGAGACGAGCTGTTCACGACGCGAAGAGCTATGTCGCGAAAGTCCTTATTGCGGAGTCGGTTAACGAGCTCTTCGAATTCAAACTCGGCATAAATCTCTAGGAGCATCCGGCCTTCCAGTTCGGGCCTTTGTTGTGCCTCTCTCAGCAAGGTATCTGCTGGCAACAAATTGAATAGGCTTCGCGCCATGGACCAATGACCGCTCTGCCAGTTGTGGCACAGGATCAGGATGCCAACTTCGCTTGCCGGATCATAGGCGCCTTTCAATCCTTCGCGTATGATATGTGTTGCCTCGCGGCGCTGGCCCTGCTCCAACATCGCTCGCAGGTCTTTGACTGCGCGACTATCTGGTGCGGCCACATAACCGCGACCTTTGACGATCCGTGCTCGTGCCGTCGCGGCCTTGGACTCAACCTGTACAAGGTCTTCGGGGGGAAGTTCAGAACTGCTGTCCAGCCCAGTGGCGCCGTATTCCCGTTGTTTGGTTTCTTGCACCGGGGCCGAGCGCTGGCCGCGAGCTTGACGGATCAGGTCCTGCGCGTCGATTGGCAACTCTTTCAACAGCTGTTCGGGGAAGCGTTCAGCCAGTGAGGGATTGATGCTTGGAGGGGCTTCTCCGACGCGCATAAGCTGAAGCGAATGATAAAGGAACAACAGCGGATCGCGGTCAGCGTAATAGTCACAAGCTGCACGGTTTACCTCTGCGGTTTCGACGGGGCTTTGGTTATAGGTGGGTTCTAGCAGGTCCCGCCGCATGTCGGCCTTATGGGTCAGTTGACCATCAGTGGCGGCGTCCATCAGCCAGGATTGCAGGCCAAGATCCGCGACGATTGTGCCTGCTTCGCTGCTGAGGTCACCCAGCCCAAGCGCCGGTGCAACGATGCCGTTCAGGTTGTCGGCGTTTATCTCGCTTAGAACCAAGCCGTAATTGGCAATGCCACGTAGGTGCACTGGCAGGCGCGATGTGATGGCCCGGTTCACGATGCCCGCGGCAATCGGGTCATTCTCGTCTTCGGTGACTTCGGCCAATCGGCCCTCGGTCTGCACCTCGTCAATCAGCAGCCGCAATTTCAACGGATTGCCCTGACAGCGCAAAATGATCTGATCGCGGAATTCCTCGGGGATTCCGGCCTCATCCAGCGTTTGATTGACCAACTCGTCTTCGATCTGGTCGAGCTTGATGTATTCGCCCCGTCTTGGGTGATCTTCGCCGAAAATCGGCCCGCGACCGGCTGAGATGATCGATACTTCGATCTGTTCCTTTTCGACAAAGCGATCCAGATCGTTCATGAGGTTATTCACGAAGGTCGCGCCCTGACCATGCAGTACTTCGAGCGTATCCAGCAGGATAACCAAGCGCAGACCGGCATCAGCCACCGCATTGATCATCGCCCGGATCAACTGACGCGGTGTAAGGTCCGAGCTTTCGTAGATCTCTCGGGTGACCTGTTCGGAATAGCGCAGCCGCAATTTGCGGAGTTCGGGGGCCGCTTGGGGTATTGCCGTACCGATCTGACGTGAGATCTCTTCAAAGATTGGACCGGTCTGCAATGAGGGCTGATCGAAATCCAGTCGGATCAGGATGACGTCTTCGCGTTCGCTTGTAATCTGGATGATGCGTTCCAGCAGGTAGGATTTTCCGATCCCGTACTGACCTTCGATATGCAAGGTTTTCAAAGGGGCCGAGCGCATAGGGTGGTCGATCCAGCGTTGAATCTTGTCGATTTCGCTGACACGCCCCACGAATTTTTCGCCCAGGCGCTCTTTTGACCGGCGCTCGCGTCTGAGCAGGTTCAATCGGCTGCGCAGCCTGAACAGACGGTCATATCCCGGCGCTTTTTGGCCTGCACGCTCTAACGTGACAAGGTGCTGCGACAGGTTTTGTTCATCTGTTTCCGCCTCGATAAGGTGATCCAGAGCGCCCGGTGCGAACCCCTCTTGGCCCGACAGGGCCTGCACGATCTCGGACTGCGTGGTGGCCGAGTCGAACTCTTCCATCTCAGACAATTCGCGATGTCGGGCGGTCAGGCGGAGAATCCATTTGGTCGAGTCGCCCGACTTATCAACATGGCTCAGCTCACGAAGGGATGACATCAGCCGCGCCCGCAGCACGCGGTTGCGGTATTCATCCTCGCTCAGCACCTCGCGCATAAGCTGCCGTGGTTCAAATGCCCCGCGAAGGGCGGCGGCGCGCAGCAGGCGCGAACGGAGTTCTTCCTGCGCCTCGTTCATCCTTCTATCTCCAGAAAGCGTTTGGCCTCTTGGCGAACACGGGTGACAACGGTTTCCAGATGTTCGCCATCGAATTCACCTGTGTTGTCAGGGCTCAACCCGGCCAGAGCAGAGTCCACCATTGCCCGTCGAGCAGCCGGTGTCAGCTCTTTTGCCGGGTCAAGCGAAGTGATCATGCTGTTAATTGTAGCCTCAACATCGCTACGTGTGAATGGTCCCAGCTCTTCCACCAATAGGCCGCTGCGCTGCGCGCCGTCGACAGCGCCGACATTGGCAAAACGCAGGGGCGACAGGCGATAGGTCTCATAGCCTGCGAGGATCAGGCGCAGATTCTCGGATGTGGGCAAGCATTTGGCGATATGCTCGAACTGTACCTGGGCACGTGGTGAGAGCCCTTCGGGCGGGTTGTCGAAATAGATCCACCATGTTTGCCCTGCGGTTTTGGCGGCCTGATCCATGTCAGCAATCAGGGTCTCCACGCGGCTGCCTTCGAATGCAACGTCGGTAGTCTGGGCGGCGGTTGTTCCAGCAGCAGCGTCTGGCGAGGCGACGGTCCCGTTGGCCTTCTCGGCAAGATCAGCAAGCAAATCGTCCGTATTCAGGGTCGGCCCCAATCGGATGCAACGATGTTGCGGCGCGGCGTTAGGTGCTTCTTGCATCAGCAGATAGGATTCCAGCATGTCATAGCTGAATCCGAGACCACGAATAGACGTCGTATCCTCGCGCCTGATCCAGATCCCACGCAGTTTGGATTTGGGATGATCCAGCATATGGGCAAGCCCGGATACGAATTGGTTGCGGCCGATGATGATGGTCCCGTCAATGTCGCGGCTCAGCGACCACATGTCCCGCTGTTTCGAGTTCTTGCTGATCAGATCTTGGAAGTCGGGGTCATCGTGGAACTGCTCGAAAGGGACAAGCCGTTTGGTTGTCTCCCATTTGCCCTGGTGGATGCCCAAAAACCTGAATTGGCTGTCAAAACCGGGGCCACCGGATGACCCGCCGGATGTGTCGATGTCATGAGGGAACCGCTTGGCGCCAGGTTCTCGGTGCACTTTGCCGGGCATGAACCCCTTGGTGACACCTTCGGGGTAGTGGACCAATGTGAACAGGTCTGCACCCTCAAAATCGGGGGGATCGCCGGTCACATCGACACTGCCATAGGTATGCCCCAGCGGCAGGAATATCCGCAGCAGCGCGATGTCCACCTCATCGCCCGGCGGCAGGTTTCCGGCCTTTTCACTGTTGTGATAGGGCCAAAGCTTTACGCATTTTGCAGCATACCGCTTTTCGTCCGAGGCAAGAATCTCAAGGCGTGGATCAACCCCGGCGGGCACGGTGCTAAGAGCATCCAGGACATGGGCTGCGGTCAGCACAAGGTTCGGGGCCACAAACGCTCCAGAACCTTCGAATGTGTTGTTGATCCAGATCTGACAGCGAAAGCTTTCAGCGCGCGGGGCAAAATCGCCCAATGCAGCAAAGTCGAACGAATTATTCGCCGGTGTGCCGATCAGGGTGCCGTCAAACCGAGCGATGTTTTCGGCAAAAATCAGGTTACGGTCGCGCGGCACAGGGTCCGCGCCGCGCGCGCGCAGAAAATTGAGGAACTGCTTGACCTTCGCAGCGTCGACCAGAATTTCCAGCAAGACATCGGCAAGCGTTTCGCCGATATCTTCGTCTACACTTTCCTCGACGGCTTCATAATTCACCGGGTCATCAGGGTCGGGAAACAGCGCAGTCAAAGCATGACGCACAATCGGTTCATGCTTTCGGATTGCAATCCGGATATGCGCTGCATTCACCATCCGTGGCTTATCCCATGCCCAAATAGGCGCTGAGGGCCGGTTTGTCCGACAATGCGGTGTCCAGCCCCGAGGTCGGGGCGTCTTCGCCAACCATGGCCTCGGCCCCACCATCGCTTTCGACGATACGCTTCCGGGCCCCGCGACGATAGCTGAGCCAGATGATCTCATTGGCGTAATCGGCCATGTCTGGGGTAATTTCTCCGGCGGCCTCGCTGTCTGTTCCCGCAAGATGCGAGACCAGAATGTTCAATGTCGGGGTTGCATTCGGGTCGGGTGCTGCCGGACTTTCAGCGCCTGTTGGCAGTGGCGCATTCAGGACCGCCTGGGCATTGATGATGCCCGCGCCAAGATCGGTGGCGCCGTTCCAGACGGCTGGCTTGCTCATCCCGTGTTTGGCACAGTGCAACCACATCGCCTGAACGGTGGTCCCAGCATTCTGGGCCTTTTGCAACAGCGCCGCCCGACCGCCGTGATGTGCGACCCACAGCGCTGCAACGCCTCCAGTCATTGAGGTGGCAAGCGTGGTGCCCTGGCTGGCGCGGATACCCGAGTTTGGGTCGGTCGCCTTGTTCTTGGCCGCGCCCCACACGTTTTCGCCATAGGCCGAAAAGCTGACCTCGGGGCCACGCCCAGTTTTGCGCCAGGGGCGTCTGTCGGGCTGCAGTGCAGCGACCGCTGTGCAGATTTCCAGTGATGCATAGGCGGCGGGAAAGACCACGTTCGGATAGCAGTTGCCCGCGGCGCAGACGATGACCAATCCGGCCTGTACCGCATTGCGCAACGCCTGTTCCGTCGAAGAGACCCGTACCGGCCCGCCAAGCGCCATCACGATGACATCGGCGTTTTGGCTGACCGCATGAGAGATTGCCGCAGGAATACGCAGCTGGGTCATGTCGATCACCGATTTGATCGCCCGGATTGGCAGAACCTTGGCCGCAGGGGCCGTACCGGTTATCGCCCCCGGCGAGGTGGTATCGCCATTCATATCGGCCCCGCCCCGCGATCCGACGACCGAGGTGACAAGCGTGCCATGACCGGGATGTTTAAGGACGCCGCCTGAAAACCGGTCACGCGCATCCCCGTTCCCTTCGACAAAATTCCACATGCCGTTGGTTTCGATCACGCCCGCCAGTTCGCTATGGTCGGAATAGCCCGTGTCGATCACCGCGACCTTGCTGCCCTGACCCCGGGTGTGCTGCCAGGCCAGCGGTGTCTTGATCCGTTTGTGGTGCCAGCCATAGGGCCGAGAGTTGTCACGCTTGGTTTCGCAGAAACTGAGAAAGCTCTCCGTACCCACATGTGCCGCGCCATACAGGCTGTCTGGCAAGACCGGGTTGGCCTCGGCTACGTCCAGCGCCATACGGAGGGCACGGCCAAATGCAAAAACCTCACGCTCTTGGCCTTTTGGATCGATCTCGGGGAATTCAACAAAGAAAAATCGATCCGCATCTGCGTCGAAGACCGCTTGGGTACTGGTGGCAACATCAGGAAGTGCACTACCCACACGTTCTTGAATAGCCGACAAGGATTGGGGTGTATCCGAGACCACTTCAATGACTAGCGGATCGCCGTCGAGCGAGACATCGGACCTTGTTAGGGCGTCATATTCCTGCATGGCAAATATCCTTATACAAAAGCAAAAGATGGTGGGGCGCATGGGCCAACGCCGTAAGCGCAAGCGCGGTCAGCAACAGGGTGAATGCGCTGGCGCGGGGGTCGGGGCGAAGAACGGCGCGCTCCGACAGGATGATCACAGTCAAAAAGATCATGATGGCAAAGTCATGGGTCCCTAGCATGACAAGCATCATCGGCAAGCAAGAGGTGATGCAATCGCGCGCATAGGTCAGCCCAAAGATCAGCACATCGCGGTCGGCACTAGGACCAAAGGCGGCCAGGACCGGACGGCTGTGGCATTTCCTTAATGCGCTGCGTTTTTGCGGGCTGAACTGCCATGCTGCGGCGCACAGGCAAGCCAACGGCGCGAACACGGTTTGGTGCAGAACCGGCGCCAGAAGAAACGCAGCAAGCGCGCCTGCGACCAGCCAGGCCAACAGATATGGCAGAACAAACAGAAGTGCCGCGCGTGATCTTCGATCTGCGAAGCTGCGCGCGCGGACATGTGCGATCTGCGGAACAAGCGTTGGAAGCATCATCGCCAGAACCATCGCCGGCCAATGCAATGAGGGCGCGGGCACCAAAGCAAGCCAAAGCCATGCAAGCGCGGCCACGCCAAGTGTCGTGCGTATTTCGATATCGGCCTGTCCAAACAGGCGAGGGCGATCTATTCCGGTAGCCGACGCCATGGGCGATCAGTCGAAATAAAGGTTTATGCGGCCGATCTCAATGTCTGGCTGCTGTTCTGTTGGGGCGATCTGTTCCAACCCCGGTACTTGGCCAAAGGCCTCGCTGTCATCAAACATCCGTTGAAACCGGATTTGCAACCTGTTGGCGTCGCCTTGGCTCAGCCCCAGTGCAAAGGCCAGCTTTGTGATCTCGTAAGTCACCGCAAGGCCGTTGCCGCCATGTGGGCCGTCCGGGTTGCTTGCCTGTTCAAGGCCAAACGGCGACAAGGTGCCGATAATCGCTGGCGGCAAAGCGTCATCCGGAAGATCCAGCATGACGCGGTAAGATCCGGGCATGCCACGGCCCTTGATCCCCTCAAGATGCAGGTGAACGCGCCGGGTGGTGCCGGGGGCCTCGGCGCCGGAAATCAGCGCGACTGAAGTGTCGAGCTTTACGCCGGCAGTGGTCATTGCACCACGCAACTTGACCGGAGCTTCGCTTGCGCCGGCAAGCTCGGGTTCCTTGCCTGCCATGACGAACTCCTCTGCTGGAATGGCGGGTTCTACTGCGGGTGGAACGCCGTCATATTGAAACCCGTGCAGGACGCTTGTGCTGTCCAGCATTTCTTCGCTGTTGAAGGTGAATGCCGCGCCATCGCCATCATGCATCGAGAATGTCTGGCCAGTGCGCCACAGTGGCGAGGGTGGGGCGACATGGCTCGGGTCGGCGTTGCGCCAGACTTCCCATAGCCGATCAATGTTGCAATGGTGCAGCCAGAAAATCGGATCAAAGGCCGCAGTGGCCGGATTTGCCATAAAACCGCCAGAGCCCCCAATCCAAACGTGTATGTCGTTATGGGGCGTGCTTTCCAATGCGCCATTGTCCCCACCGCCGGGGTGAAACCCGGTTTGCGGGCCACCAAACCCTGATGAGAATCCGGGCGTATCATTGGTGAAATCTTCATGATCCAACGCATCCAGCGACACCACGTCGTCCGGAAATCCGAAATCTCCATTCACCACTACACGTCGGCGGGAAAACAGGAAGTTGCGCGTGCCGTCTGACTTGGTCGGCTCACGGAACGCCACAGGAAGGCGGCGCGCATTCGGGTTTTCTGACAGGGGTTGGGAATAGTCCCAATAAGGCAGCGCCCAATCCTGCGGCCCGCCCAGATCGGCGATGGCTTTGCCGACGACGGCCTCAAATGCGGTGATATATCCGCGGTGCCAGGGCAGGAAGAACCAGCTTTGGTGCTGGCATTGGTTCCAGAATTGTCCGGAACCGGGAATGTTCGGAAAATTCTGCGGCTGCCCATGAACTGCGCCCATGAAAAACCACGATGTCGGGTCTTCCAGATCTCGGTCCCAGAGAGCTTCGACAGCACGCTCATACCAGATCAGAGTTTCGTCGTTGGCTGGCAGGGTCCAAACGTTTTTGCGGATTCTTGTGGCCATAACAATACCTCAAACTGCAAATAAATCTTGGAATCTAATAATGCGCCGAGTGTAACACTTGCGTGGTTTTATGTTAACCAAAATGAATCCAAGCCATAGCAGGGTAGGCCTGGCAGGTGTTGACTGTGCCAATGTGCGTTTCCCAGATAAGATGAATTCAGGGTGACGCGCGGCCTTTCGCTTGCGTTCTAAGTCAGAGGCGCCAGTTACTGTATATTTGTGAATTGGACGGCCGCAGCTGCAGTGGGCACACATGCCGAGTACCCGAAAACAAGGGTGAATTCGAGTAACAGTGAAATAATTCTTGCAACCGGTTGCAAAGAGAATCATTGTGGTGTCGAAAAAAGGGATTCGGGGGCGCGGGATGCTAAAAGTAGGATTGCTGGGGGCTGGGCGCATTGGGCGTGTTCACGCGCAGGCTATTGCGGCGCATCCCTACAGTGAACTGAGCGCGGTGTCTGATGCACTGCCCGAAGCTTCGGCGCGTTTGGCTGAGGAATTCGGGGCCAGTGCGCGACAGTCACAAGAGATTATTTCCGATCCTTCGATAAATGCAGTGCTGATCGCCACGCCGACGGATACGCATTCCGACCTGATCGAAGCGGCCACTCAAGCCGGAAAAGCGGTATTGTGCGAGAAGCCGGTTGATTTGAGCCTTGATAGGGCTGTCGCCTGTCAATCCGTTGCAAAAGCCACCGGCCAGCCCGTCATGGTCGGTTTTAATCGTCGATTCGACCCGAATTTTGCTGCTTTGAAGGCCGCGTTTGAGGCTGGTGAGGTCGGCAAGGCCGAGTTGTTGTCCATTACATCTTTCGACCCAGCGCCGCCACCGGTGAGCTATGTCAAAGTATCAGGAGGGCTGTTTCGGGACATGATGATTCATGATTTCGACATGGCGAACTTCCTGATGGGTGACCTGCCGGAAGTAATCTCGGCAGTGGGCACATCGGTTGTTGACCCCGAAATCGGTGCCGTAGGTGATGTGGACACGGCGGTCGTGACAATGACTTATGCAGATGGCCGGATCGCTGTGATCAAAAACTCTCGGCGTGCGGCTTATGGGTATGATCAGAGGGTTGAACTGTTGGGATCAGAAGGGATGCTTCAGGCGCAAAATATCCTTGAAAACTCAGTAGTTAAGTCAACTTCGAATGGCGTGACCGGTGCCAAGCCGACTTACTTTTTCCTTGAACGCTACATGTCTGCCTATCGCGCCGAATGGGATGCATTCGTTAGGTCAGTAAATTCTGGATCAGGGGTGCCTGTAACTCTGGACGACGGTGTCGCCGCGCTTGCTATGGCCGAGGCCGCAACCCGTTCTGCGCAGTCCGGACAGTCGATGGTTTTGGCCAAAGTTTTGAAACCGGTTGCAAAATGATCGGATATGCGGAAACTTGGGGCAGCTTCGCCCCGGATCGGGGCGAAGAAGATTCGGTTTAATCGGAAGATTGGGGCCAAGACCCCAACACACTGTTCAAACGGGAGGAGAAACCATATGAATAATTTCTTTAAAGGCGCACTGGCAGCTGGTGCACTGGCGATGGCCACGCCTGCATTCGCGCAGGAGATCGTCGTTGTGTCTCATGGTCAGGCCAATGACGCCTTCTGGAACGTCGTGAAAAACGGCGTTGAGCAAGCGGGCAAGGATGTCGGCGTGAACGTGGAATACCGCGCACCCGAGACCTTTGACATGGTTGCGATGTCACAGCTGATCGACGCCGCCGTGAACCAGGAACCGGACGGGTTGATTGTCTCGATCCCGGATGCCGATGCGCTTGGCCCGTCAATCGAACGTGCTGTTGCTGCCGGAATTCCAGTGATCTCGATCAACTCGGGTTCGGACGTGTCCAAACAGCTGGGCGCATTGCTGCATGTCGGTCAGGACGAGTTTGATGCGGGCAAGGCCGCAGGCGAAAAGCTGGCTTCGATGGGTGGCGCGAATGCGATCTGTGTGAACCACGAAGTCGGAAACGTGGCGCTTGACCTGCGTTGCGCCGGTTTTGCCGAAGGCTTTGGTGGCAGCGTAGAAGTTCTGCCGACCTCGAACGATCCTTCAGAAATCGAAGCGAAGGTCTCGGCCGCTCTGGCCGCGAATGACGCTGTCGACACAGTCATGGCGCTGGGTGCAAGTTCGGCTGGTGAACCCACGGTAGCGGCTGTGAAAGCATCGGGCCGTGATGTGAACGTGGCCTCGTTCGACCTGTCTGCGAACTTCTTGCAGTCCATCGCCGATGGAGATGCGGCATTTGCCATTGACCAGCAGCAGTATCTGCAGGGCTATCTGTCTGTGAACTTCATGGGCCTGCATGCCAAATACGGTCTGATGCCAGGTGGCAACGTGCCATCGGGTCCGAACCTGATCACACAGGACAAGGCAGCCCAGGTTATCGACCTATCGGCACAGGGTATCCGCTGATCCGTTTGGGACAGTGAAAAACAGAAACGGCGCCAGGTGCGCCGTTTCAACCGAATTGGGAGGGAAACATGAGTGAGTCAGCGCCCGTCACTACGGACGAACGCGTAAAGAAAGAACCGTTTCTGACCAAGCTGATGAAACGTCCAGAGCTTGGTGCCATGGCCGGTGTGGTCCTGGTGGTCATTTTCTTCGCGCTCACGGCAGACGATTCCATGTTCACGCTGGCTGGAGTTATGAACTTCATGACGCCTGCGGCACAGCTGGGTATCCTGGCTATCGGAGCGGCGCTGCTGATGATCGGGGGTGAGTTTGACCTGTCGATCGGTTCGATGGTTGCCTTTGCAGGCTTGTTCTTTGGTGTCTGCGTGGTGACTTGGCAGTTACCTCTGATCATTGCGATCCCGATGACATTTGTTTTTGCGGCCTTTGTTGGGGCGGTGAACGGCAATATCGTCATACGGTCGGGCCTACCTTCTTTTATTGTAACTCTGGCTTTCCTTTTCATTCTGCGCGGTCTCTCACTGGTGGGTCTCAAAGCAGCCACTGGCGGGTCAACCCAGCTGCGTGGCGTGCGCGATGTAGTCGAAAACGACTGGCTGGCCCCGTTCTTCTCGGGCGAAGCTTTTGCCGGTTTGTTTGCCTGGCTGGCTGCAAACGGATTGATCGATACATTCAAAAACGGGGCGCCGAAAGTACCGGGCATTCCGGTCGAGATTCTGTGGTTTATCGTTCTGGCCCTAGCGGCGACCTATGTCTTGCTGCGGACCCCAGCTGGAAACTGGATTTTTGCCGCCGGTGGCGACAGCAATGCGGCGTCGAATTCTGGTGTGCCGGTGAGCCGTATCAAAGTGTCTTTGTTCATGCTAACCGCCTGCTGTGCGGCGCTGGTCGCAATCATCACCGTGATCGACGCGGGATCGACCGATGCGCGCCGTGGCTTCCAGAAAGAGTTTGAGGCCATCATTGCGGCGGTGATCGGAGGTTGTCTGCTGACCGGTGGCTATGGATCGGCCATCGGGGCGTTCTTTGGCGCGATCATCTTTGGCATGGTGGTCATCGGGCTGACTTACACGGATTTCGATCAGGACTGGTTCCAGGTGTTCCTGGGCGCAATGCTTCTGATCGCGGTATTGTTCAACAACGCCATCCGCAAACGCGTAACCGGGGAGCGCTGATATGACTGAAGACAGCAAGTTCCATCACGGGGATGCGGTAAAGGATGTTGCGCCGATCGTGCAAATGAAGAATATCGAAAAGCACTTTGGTAACATTATTGCCCTGGCAGGCGTCAGCTTTGACGTCAGGCCTGGCGAATGCCACTGCCTGCTGGGCGACAACGGTGCCGGAAAGTCGACCTTCATCAAGACCATGTCCGGAGTTCACAAACCCACCAAGGGCGAGATCTTTTTCGAAGGCAAACCGCTGCAATTTGACACGCCACGCGATGCGATGGAGGCGGGCATTGCGACCGTGTTTCAGGATCTGGCGATGATCCCGCTGATGAGTGTGACGCGGAATTTCTTCATGGGTCGCGAACCGACCAAGGGCAAGGGATTGCTGAAACGGTTCGATATCGACCAGGCCAATGAGGTCTGTATGGCCGAGATGCGCAAGATGGGTATCAATCTGCGCGGGCCGGATCAGGCCGTTGGAACCCTGTCAGGGGGCGAGCGTCAGACGGTTGCCATTGCCCGGGCGGTTTACTTCGGGGCCAAGGTTTTGATCCTTGATGAGCCGACGTCGGCACTTGGGGTACGTCAGACATCGAATGTTTTGGCAACCATCGACAAGGTGCGTAATCAGGGCGTGGGTGTGGTGTTTATCAGCCATAACGTGCGCCATGCGCTGGCAGTGGGTGATCGCTTTACCGTGCTCAATCGTGGCAAGACGCTGGGCACGGCCACACGTGGAGAGATCACACCCGAGGAATTGCAGGACCTGATGGCCGGAGGTCAGGAAATGGCCCAGCTGGAAGGCTCTTTGGGCGGAACGGTTTAACCGTTCCCCCGTCTGGGCCACAGGCCCCTATTTTCGAAATTGCAGGAATGGCCGAGATGGCCTTGTGTTGAAAGGTATCACTATGGGCAACACAGTCCGACTGACCGCAGCGCAAGCTTTGGTGCGCTATCTGGGCGCGCAGATGAACGAAGCTGGCGAGCCCTTTATCGCCGGTGTCTGGGCCATTTTTGGCCATGGCAATGTGGCCGGGCTGGGCGAGGCGCTGCACGGCGCGAAAGACAGCCTGCCAACCTATCGCGGGCAAAATGAACAGACAATGGCACATTGCGCGATTGCCTACGCCAAGCAGACGCGGCGGACGCGGGCGATGGCGGTGACCTCATCCATTGGACCAGGGGCCACCAATATGGTCACCGCGGCGGCGTTGGCGCATGTGAATAGGTTGCCGGTTCTGATTATCCCCGGCGATGTGTTTGCCACCCGCGGGCCTGACCCTGTGTTGCAACAGATCGAAAGCTTTGGTGATGGTACGGTTAGTGCCAATGACTGTTTTCGCCCGGTCAGCCGGTACTATGATCGCATCTCGCGGCCTGAACATCTGTTGACGGCCTTGCCCCGCGCCTTTCGCACCATGACCGACCCGGCCGATTGCGGGCCTGTGACGTTGGCCTTTTGCCAGGATGTTCAGGCTGAAGCCTATGACTATCCCGAGAGTTTCTTCGAGCCGAGGGTCTGGTATCAGCGCCGCATTCGCCCGGATGAGGCGGAGTTGGCCCGTGCGGTGGCTGCGATCAGATCAGCCAAACGTCCCGTTATCGTTTCCGGAGGTGGCGTGCATTACTCCGGAGCGACGGATGTGCTGCAGAGCTTTGTGGAATCCCACAATATCCCGATCACCGAGACGCAAGCCGGGAAATCGGCGCTGGCTTGGGATCATCCGTTGAACCTTGGCCCGGTTGGTGTAACCGGTGGTGAACCGGCCAACGCCACCTGCGCCGAGGCCGATCTGGTGCTTGCTGTTGGGACGCGGTTGCAGGACTTTACCACCGGGTCCTGGGGGCTGTTTTCCAATCCGAACCGCGAGATGATCTGCCTGAACACAGCCGCCTATGACGCCGAAAAACACGGCGCAATGCCGCTGCAAAGCGATGCGCGTGTCGGGTTAGAGGAACTTGGCGAAGCCTTGCACGGCTACCGGGCCGACCCGGTGGCGGAAACGCTGAAGGCAGATTGGTTTGGCAAGGTGGATGCACTGACCGACGCGCCCGGTGACGGAAACGCGTTGCCTACGGATATGCAGGTGGTGGGTTCGGTGCAACGCGCCTCGGACAATAACACGGTAGTCATGTGCGCCGCGGGCACGATGCCGGGTGAGCTGCACAAGCTGTGGAAAGCGCCCCGCCCCGGTGCCTATCACATGGAATACGGGTTCAGTTGCATGGGCTATGAGATCGCCGGAGCAATGGGGATCAAGATGGCCCAGCCCGATCGTGACGTCATCTGCTTTACCGGTGACGGTACCTATATGATGGCGAATTCCGAAATGGCGACGGCGGCGATGATGGGGGTCTCTTTCACAGTGGTGATCACCGACAATCGGGGCTTTGGCTGCATCAACCGTCTGCAAATGGGCACTGGCGGGGCCGAGTTTAACAATTTGCTGGATCACGCGGTGCACGAAACGCCCTCGGCCATAGACTTCGCTGCGCACGCGGCGGCGATGGGGGCGACTTCGGTCAAGGTGGGCTCGATCGTTGAGCTGGAGCAGGCATTGGCCAAACGTGGCGAAGTCACCGGCCCCTATGTGGTCGTCATAGACACCGATCCGTACCCGTCGACCGAATATGGCGGCACCTGGTGGGAAGTGGCCGTGCCCGAAGTCAGCATCCGCCCGGAAGTGAATGAAAAGCGCGCAGCCTATGAGGTTGCCATCAAGGAAAGAAACACGAAATGAGCGTGAAGATCGGCATCTCTCCGATTGCATGGCAGAATGATGATCTGCCGGACCTGACCGCGGCTTACACGATGGAACAGGCCCTGAAAGAGGCGCGCGAGATCGGCTATACCGGCGTCGAACGCGGTCAGCGGATGCCCGGCGATACCGAAGGTCTGCGCGCCTATCTCGACACCAATGATATCGTCCTGTGTGGCGGTTGGTGTTCTGGGGCTTCTCTGGTTAACGATTTTGCCACCGAGCGCGAGGCCGTGCGCGCGCAGGTCGAACAATTCGTAGCGCTCAACAGCCCGTGCATCGTCTATGCCGAATGTTCGAACACCGTGCAGGGGCAGATCGGGGTCGCGGTTAATGACCGGGTGAAACTGTCCCGAGATGAGGTGTTGGCCTATGCCGCCAAAATCACCGAGCTGGCCAAATGGATGGCTGATCAGGGCATGCCGATGGCCTATCACCACCACATGGGCACGATTATCGAAAGCGAAGAGGATGTGAACTGGTTGATGGAAGGGTCGGGCCCCGAGGTCGGCTTGTGCTTTGATACCGGCCACTTGCTGTTTGGTGGCGGCAACGTGATGGCGACCCTCAATCGGTGGGGCGACCGGGTGCATCACGTCCATTTCAAGGATATCCGTCCGGCGGTCGTACAGGATGTGCGCGAAAACAACCGCAGCTTCCTGGATGCTGTCGTCGCGGGCGCGTTCACCGTGCCTGGCGATGGTTGCATTGATTTTCAGGCCGTGACGAATGCGCTGAAATCCATGGGCTATGACGGCTGGATCGTGGTCGAGGCCGAGCAAGACCCCGCCAAGGCCCCGCCCTATGAGTATTCTAAGATGGGTTACGACCACATTGTCGATGTCTGCGCTCAGGCAAGATTGGAGATCACCAGCTAACAAACCGCCCCGAGGGGCAACACCAAGGCCATGAAAAAGGAGAAAATCATGGTAAGTCAAAGAATTGGATATGTCGGGTATTTTGACCGGGAATCCTGTGATCTGGACGAATTCAAGGTGTTGACCTCTCGGAAACTGACCTCGGACATGGTTCCGCAGGCCGCGATGATCGAAAAGAACGTCCCCGTCTATGACATGAATGCCCTGCGTCCCGCGCTGGAAGATACAGGGCAACGGCGCGCTTTGATGGCGGAATGGGGCCATGTGCTGAACCAAACCGCCGGGGTGATCGCGCTGAAAGGGGCCTATCAGGATCTGTCGGTGATCGACCGGGCGACCGAGGTTTTTCGGCAGATCATCGACGAGGAACGCCAAAGCGGCGAAGGCGAGGGTGATCATTTTGCCGCCTCAGGGGCGAATGACCGGATATGGAATGCGTTGCAAAAGCACTGCCTGCGCGATCCGGAAGGTTTCTCAAGATACTTCGGCAACGCTGCTGTTGCCACCGCCTGCGAGGCATGGCTGGGGCCGAACTATCAGCTCACCGCTCAGGTCAATCAGGTCCGCCCCGGTGGCAAGGCGCAGCAGGCGCATCGGGACTACCATCTAGGCTTTCAGACCGCTGAAAGCGCTGCCCGGTACCCTGTGCATGCACATCTGCTGACGGCGGCGCTGACCTTGCAGGGGGCAGTGGCACATTGTGACATGCCGGTGGAAAGCGGGCCCACCAAACTGTTGCCGTTTTCACAGCTATATCCAGCCGGATATATTGGCTTTCACGACCCCGCGCACAGGGACCACTTTGAGAAGAGCTATGTTCAGGTGCCGTTGAACAAAGGCGACGCGGTATTCTTCAACCCCGCGCTGTTCCACTCGGCCGGCGAGAACCGCAGCACGGATATCGACCGTATGGCGAACTTGTTGCAGATCTCATCCGCTTTTGGTCGTGCGATGGAGGCCATCGACCGCCGGTCCATGGCGCTGGCCGTACTGCCGTCACTGGTGGCCTTGAAGCGAAGCGGCGAGCTGACTGGGTCCGAGCTGGACGCGGCCATCGCGGCGACTGCCGAAGGCTATCCGTTTCCGACAAATCTGGACACAGATCCCCCGATTGGCGGTAATGCTCCGGAAAGCCAGGCGGATATCTTGCGGCGTGCGGTCGCCGAAGAATGGACGCCAGAGCAACTGACCTCGGCACTTTCGGCTTTGAAAACCCGACAATCCGCCTGACGTTACGAACCGGGCCAGCGCGCCCAGAAAGGAGGCCCCATGGCCAACCTGCTCAGGAAACCACGCGGCCCCTATGGCAAGGTGCATGACATCACCCCTGCCTCTGCGGGATGGCGTTATGTCGGGTTCGGTCTTTACCACCTACGCGCAGGCGACAGGGCGACCGAAGAAACCGGTGACAATGAGGTCATACTGGTCATGGTCGAGGGCAAGGCGCATATCACCGGGGCCGGGCAGGATTGGGGTGTGCTGGGTGACCGCATGGATGTCTTTGAAAAGACGCCGCCGCATTGTCTGTACCTGCCCAACGGAACCGATTGGCAGGCCGTGGCGGAAACCGATTGTGTTGTGGCCGTGTGTTCGGGCCCCGGCACAGGTGGCCACCCGGCGCGACGGGTCGGGCCGGGTGGCATCACACTGACCGAACGCGGGAAGGGTGTGAATACCCGCTATATCAACAATATCGCGATGGAGGCCGAAGACGTCGCTGACAGCCTGCTGGTGACCGAGGTCTTCACGCCCAACGGCCACTGGTCCTCCTACCCCAGCCATCGCCATGATGAGGATGACTTTCCTCGCATCACCTATCTGGAAGAGACCTATTACCACCGTCTGAACCCCGCGAACGGCTTCGGCATTCAAAGAGTCTATACCGATGATGGCGATCTGGACGAGGCTATGGCTGTGTCGGATGGCGATGTCGTGCTTGTGCCTCGGGGGCATCATCCCTGTGGCGCACCATATGGGTTTGAGATGTACTACCTGAACGTCATGGCCGGCCCATTGCGGAAATGGCGCTTTGTAGCCGCCCCCGAAGTAGAATGGATCATGGAGCGCGACGCATGAGCACGAGTTTCGCCAATTACCCGGGTCTTGCGGGAAAAACAGTCTTTATCACCGGCGGGGCCGGGGGGATCGGCGCCGAAACGGTTCGCGCCTTCGCCGCCCAGGGGGCCAGGGTCGGGTTTGTGGATCTGAACGCAGATGCGGGCCAAGCGCTGCTGGCGGAGCTGGACGGGCAGCATGCCTTTGCCCAATGCGATTTGCGCGACATAGATGCGCTGCAAGAGGCATTCGGGCGGCTGGTCGCCGCGCTGGGCGAAGCGGATATTCTGGTTAACAACGCCGCACATGACGAACGCCACGACTGGCGCGAAGTGACGCCGGGATATTGGGATGACCGAATGGCCACCAATATCCGCCATATGTTCTTTGCCATCCAATCGGTTGCCCCAGGCATGATTGCCAAGGGCAAGGGGGCCATCATCAATCTGGGATCGAATTCCTGGTGGGAATGCGGCGCAGGATTCCCGGCCTATGCCACCGCCAAATCAGCCGTCCACGGCTTGACCCGTACCATGGCGCGCGAGTTGGGCGACCATCGCATCCGGGTGAACACGGTGGTTCCGGGCTGGATCATGACAGACAGGCAAAAAGAGCTATGGGTGACGCCCGAAGCGCTGGCCAAGCAACTGGATCGCCAATGCCTGCCGGACCCGATTGACCCGGTCTTTGTGGCGCGCATGGTCCTGTTTCTGGCCTCGGACGACGCGGCCATGTGCAGCGCGGGGAACTTCATGGTCGAAGGCGGCTCGATCTGAGGGGATGCCGCTTGGCGATGCGCTCCCGGCAGATTGGTAACATGACGCCCTAACGCTGGGGCGGGGCGCCGAATGCTCGGATCACGGTGCGGGCGGCTGCCTCGACCGGGTTGTGGGTTTCCTTCAGGATGGTGACGCGGTCGAACCTGTCGGGGTCGCGGTTGACGGCCTCTCGCATCGCCGTGCCAAAGGCCATGCGCAGTTCGGTCCCGATATTGAACTTGCAGATCGAGGTCTCGCGCGCCAGCTTCATACGCTGCTCTACCGGCACACCGGACCCGCCATGAATGACCAAAGGCACTTCGGTCACGGCATCGATTTCGGCGATACGCGCCTCATCCAGGCCACCTTCTTTGTTTTGCTGCAAGTGAACATTGCCAACCGAAATCGCCATCGCGTCGACGCCGCTTTCGCGTGCAAACTTCGCGGCTTCCTCGGGGTCGGTACCATTTGAGCCTTCGCCACCGGAATACCCCACAAAGCCGATCTCTCCCTCGCATGAAATCCCTGCCGCATGGGCCATTTCGGCAATGGCCGCGGTCTCATCGATGTTTTGCTGCAATGGCTTACGCGACCCGTCGAACATCAGCGAGGTAAAGCCGCTGTCCAACGCGATTTTGCAGTCCTCGAAGGTGTACCCATGGTCCAGGTGGGCGACGACGGGGACAGAGGCGTTTTCGGCCAGATAGCGGAACATCTTGCCCAGAACGGGCAGGGGGGTGTGCTCGCGGCAACTGGGTCCGGCCTGCAGAATCAGAGGCGCGTTTTCGGCTTCGGCTGCGGCCACATAGGCGCGCATATCCTCCCATCCTAACGTGACCAGGCCGCCCACGGCATAGCCTTGTTCATAAGCCGGTTGCAGAACGTCTTTCAGTGTGGCGAGGGTCATTTGAATTTTGCAATCATGTCTTTGATGCCCGGTATGGTTTCGATCTGATAGGCATGGGTGGGCTGGAAATACTGGACCAGCGAGCGTTGGGTCAGGCCGCCGAGGATCGTGAAATAGTACATCTCATACCCCGGCAGGACGCAGCAGGGGTGATAACCCTTGTCGATACAGACGGTCGATCCGTCCATGATATGATAGGCGTCGCCCGGTTCGTTATCCTCGCGCTGCAGCATCTGCAGGCCCGAGCCCCAGTTGGGTTTGAAACGGAAATTATAGGTCTCGTCATGGCGGGTTTCATCCGGCAACCGGTTGGTATCGTGTTTGTGGCTGGGAAACCCCGACCATCCCCCCTGACCCACGGTGAACAGCTCACTCACCAGCAGACGGCCCACCTTGTCATGCTGTTTCTGGCCCAGGATGTGCTTGATCTTGCGGTGGGTTTTGGTGTCGTCGCTGCCGTATTGCACCAGATCGTGCTGGCGGACATCGAACGGGTCCAGCACCTTGTCGTATCTGGCGCCCGCGATGAAGACTTCGGTGTGGTCCGAGGCGCAGACGATCTGCACCTTGGCCCCAACGGGTGCATAAACGCCCTCTGGCTCTCCATCCCAGACATCCTCTCCTCGGTTGCCCAGCATGGCAAATTGCACGCCTTCGACATCCACATCGACCGTACCTGTGGCCGGGACGATGCAGGTCTCATACCCCGGCACTTGATATTCGAACGCCTCGCCCTGTTTCAGTTTGACGATGTTGAAATAGTTCAGGGGCACCATTGGGTCATCGGCATCCACGATGGGTTTGTTCTGGTTCTCATAGGGGGCGATATGCATTGGGATCTCCTATGCCGTGGGGCCGGGATGGGTGGCCAGAAACGTGTCCAGCTGTTCGGTGGTCGGCATAGCGGGCGCGCAGCCGGGTTGAGACACGACGATCGAGGCGCAGGCCGAACCGCGCATCACCGCGTCCTTCAGCGAGTACCCCGCTGCAACCGAGGCCAGTAACCCGGCCATGAAACTGTCACCTGCGCCATTCGGCTTGACGGCAGTCACCGGATAGATGCCTGTCTGAAATTCCTGCCCGTCCATCAGCGTGATGGCGCCTTTTTCACCCATTTTATAGATCACCACGCGGCCTGGTTTGGCCGCCAGTTCCTGCGCCTTGGCAAACCCTTTGTTTATCCCGCCCGCCATGAAACCGAATTCTTCGTCATTGCCTACGATCAGATCACTGGCGTCACCGGCGCGGGACAGGACCTCGGACGCGACTTCGGGTGAGGGCCAACTGTAAGGGCGATAGTCTATGTCAAATATTACGGGCACACCGGCCTTGCGGGCCGTGTCGATGGCCCGGAATGTGGCGCTGCGCGAAGGCTCGGCCGCAAAGACGGTTCCGGCCGAGATCACAGCCGAGAAGGCGCTGAAATCGACCCGGTCCATATCCTCTTCGGTGACTTGGAAATCGACTGCGCCATTGCGGTAGATGACATTCTGGAAATCTTCTGTCCGGCTTTCGTAGATTGCCAGCGACATGCGGTATTCGCCCCTTACAACCCGTATGTTGGACGTATCGACGCCGTAATGCGCCAGCCGGTTCAGGCAGAACCGCGCGACCGCGTCGTCAGATACCGAGGTGATCAGCGACGCTTGACTGCCCAGCTTGACCAGACCCACACATATATTTGCCGATGAACCGCCCAGATCGGCCCGGAACGCGTCGGCATCCTCACTTTTCTCGCCGATGGGATCGGCAAACAGGTCCATGCCCGCACGACCCAAGACGCCAAAGCGGTTTCCTTTGATACCGTCCATCAAAGCGGTCACGTCATTTCCTCCGGCGAAAAGGGTCGGCAAGGTGTGTTGATCCTTGCGTTGAATCGATTCACACGATACTGATTTTGCAACCGGTTGCAAATGATATGTGCGAGGCCGCGGCAGATGCCTGAAATTGGAATTGGAATTGTTGGCGGCGGCTATATGGGCAAGGCCCACTCCGTCGCGATGTCAGCGGTAGGTGCGGTGTTCGACACCGCGCTGCGCCCGCGGCTTGAGGTGATCTGTGCCTCGACATCTGCAAGCGCGGAAGTCTATCGCGCCGCCTACGGGTTCCAGCGCGCCACCGATGACTGGCGCATGCTGGTCGAGGATCCAAAGGTCGAGGCCATTGTGATCGCCTCACCTCAGTCGACACACCGTCAAATCGCTGAGGCGGCGTTTGCCCTTGGTAAACCTGTGCTGTGCGAAAAACCCTTGGGGGCGTCCTTGGACGACAGCCGCGCGATGGTGTCGGCAGCCGAGGCCACAGGTGCAATCAACATGGTCGGGTTCAACTATATCCGTACGCCCGCTAGCCAATATGCGCGTCAGCTTATTGCTGAAGGGGAAATCGGTCAGGTCACATGGTTCCGTGGCGAACATACCGAGGATTTCTATGCCGACCCCGAGGCCCCGGCAACCTGGCGCACAACGGGAATGGCCAATGGAACCATCGGCGATCTTGCTCCGCATATGGTGAATGGTGCGTTGGCGCTGATCGGGCCGATCACTCAGGTTATGGCCGATGTGGAGACGGTGCACCGGCATCGCCCCGGCGGCGAAGTTACCAATGATGATCACGCGCAGATGATGTGCCGTTTTGAAAGCGGGGTCATGGGCAACCTCTATTTCAGCCGTGTCGCAACGGGTCGCAAGATGGGCTACGCCTATGAAGTCTCGGGTACCAAAGGTGCGATCCGGTTCGATCAGGAGGACCAGAATGCCTTGTGGCTGTATCGCCGCGAAGGTCCCGAAGCTGCACGCGGTTTTACCAAGATCCTGACAGGCCCTGCGCACCCGGATTACGAACCTTTTTGCCAGGGTCCGGGGCACGGCACAGGATATCAGGATCAGATCATTATCGAGGCCAAGGATTTCCTGCAGGCCATCCATTCTGGGCAGAATATCTGGCCCACCTTCCGCGATGGGCACGAGGTGAACCGCGTTCTGGCGGCTGCATTGGCATCGTCAGACGGGCGGCAATGGACAGATATCAGCGATTTCTGAAAGCTCACCACCCAATTTCCAAAGAGAGACTAAGACCATGACTAAGCTGAAATGGGGCATGATCGGTGGCGGTGAAGGCAGCCAGATTGGCCCTGCGCACCGCCTTGGCGCACAGGCCGATGGGCTGTTTGAGTTCGCTGCCGGAGCGTTGGACCACCGCCCCGACGTGGGACGTGAATATGCACAGCGTTTGGGCGTTGCAACTGATCGCGCCTATGGCAACTGGCAAGAGATGCTAGCCGGTGAAAAAGACCGTAGCGACCGCATCGATCTGGTTACCATCGCGACACCGAACTCGACCCATTTTGAAATTGCCAAGGCCTATCTCGAGGCGGGTTTTAACGTTCTGTGCGAAAAGCCGATGACGATGACCGTGGACGAAGGCGAAGAGATCGTGCGCATCGCCGAAGCATCGGGCAAGCTATGCGCCGTGAATTATTGCTATTCGGCTTATCCGATGGTGCGCCAGGCACGTGCAATGGTGAGGGTCGGGGATATCGGCAAGGTGCGTCTGGTCGTGACGAATTTCAGCCACGGCCACCACGGGGATGCCACTGACGCCGACAATCCACGCGTGCGCTGGCGGTATGATCCGGCGATGGCCGGTGTCTCGGGGCAGTTCGCGGATTGCGGTATACACGCGCTGCATATGGCCAGCTTCATTTGCGATGATGAGGTCACGTCGCTGTCCGCCGACATGGCCTCGACCATCTCAAGCCGCGTGCTGGAGGATGATGCCATGGTCAACTTCCGGACAGAGCGTGGCACCGTCGGGCGCTTGTGGACTTCGTCCGTTGCGATCGGGCGCCAACATGGGTTCGACATTCAGGTCTTCGGTGAAACCGGCGGTCTGCGCTGGACCTCGGAACAGCCCAACCAGTTGCTCTATACACCGGTCGGCGGCCGCACACAGATCATTGAAAAGGGCGAAGGTGGCTTGTACGAGGACGCCCAGCGCCTGTCGCGGGTGGCCATCGCACATCCTGAAGGGTTTCCCTTGGCTGTGGCCAACATCTATTGCGATCTGGCCGATGCCATTCGTGGCGAAACCCGCGACGGGTTGCCAGGCGCAGCGGATGGGGTGCGGTCTATCGCAGCGGTCCATGCTGCCGTTGCGTCGGGCAATGAAGACGGAGCCTGGAAGGATGCGCGCCCCCCTATGTTCCGCTGACTAGGCGCGGGGGCGCAGTGTGCCCCTTTCGACTACGCGGCAGGGGAAAATGCGGGCCTCGGGATAACGCTCGGGGTCTTTCAGCATTTCTTCCACCAGATCCACAGACGAGGTGATGATTTGCTTGATCGGTTGGTGGATGGTTGTCAGATTTACGCTTTCCCAACGCGACATCTCCATGTCATTCAGGCCGATGATCCCGATATCCTTGCCCGGTTTAAGCCCGTGATCCGACAGGGCGGACAGCGCCCCGACGGACAGAATGTCATCGCCGCAGAAATAGCTTTCGGCTGGTTGACCCTTTAGCAGATCCAGCATTTCCGCGCGCCCCGCCTCAAATGAATAGGCCCCGGCGAAAGAGTATGTGACCTCAAGACCAGGGTGCTTTTCGGCCTCTTCCATAAAGCCCTGATAGCGATCCATGGCCGAGGTCGCATCCTTTGGCCCGCCCAGATATCCAACACGCCGATAGCCCCGCGCCTGCAGCTCGCGGGCTGCCATGCGACCACATTCGACATTGTCGATCCCGACGACATGTACCTCTGGTGAGGTCGCCGAGCGCCCGAACGTATGCACAACCGGAACACCGGCATCGTGAAACGCCTTGGCGAAACTTGGCGGCAGGGTCGAAGAGGCCACGATGGCAGCGTCAACAGAATACTGGCGCAGCATCCGAACGGAATTGGCAGGCTCGGTCTCATCGGTCAGGTTCACGATCAACGGGCGCAAACCGCGTTCCTGCAAGGCGCGCGTGAATTGATCGAAGACTTCAAGGAAAATCGGGTTGTGAAAGTTGTTCGAGATCAACCCAATCAGTTTTGTCCGCCCTGTGGTCAGGGACGAGGCCAGGGCGTTTGGGCTGTAACCCAGTTCCGCCGCGGCCTTTTCCACCTTGCTTCGGGTTTTTGCCGAAACCGAGGCACCCTCGGTAAAGGTGCGCGACACGGCAGAGCGCGACACCCCGGCCAGAGCTGCGACGTCTTTTAGGGTGACGCTCATGTTTCGTACCTGCAGAAGAAAGGTGGGATGACAGACATTTTCATGTCGTGATACTAAGCCAGTTAGTCTGGTGGCTGCAATCGGTTGCAAATGATTGCTCGTTTGACGCGGGGCCCGGTTTATTGACCCCGAGCAGCTTCTCACCAATCGATTCTTTCTGACGGGAGATCAGGTAAATCTGCCGCCGCGCACCGTAAATCGGTCCGCGATTTGACACATTTCCGCCCAAAATGATCGAAAATTCGCCCTAAGCGGGAATTTCTTTTCGTTTGTGGGGAGGTTTCGGCACCGCCTCATCAGTAACGATTTAGTTAACGGGGGTGTGTTCCTCGTGTCAGTGCGGGATTTCGCACTTTGGTAAAACAGTCTGGAGTTCAAGTAATGTTGAATGGAATTCGCAAAGTATTTCTGAAGCTACGCAAAGACGAGAGTGGCGCCACCCTGGTTGAATATGGCATCGCGCTGTTTGTTGCGATTGTCGTCGGCGGGACAATTCTGACCAATTTGGCTGGCACGACCAGCAGCAACTTTAGTGATGCAAACTCGGCAGCCCAGCGGACAACGCCTTAAGCTGCGCGCCAATTTCCCAAGTGAAAAAAACCTGACTTCCCATTCGCAAGCGTGGGGCGTCAGTTTCCTACCAGACCACCTTTGATTTGCATAAGCGGTCTGTTTGGCCATTCAGGCCCAATTAAGTAATTATCCTGAGTTTTCCCGGGAATTGGAGGATACCATGCGTATTAAATCATTTTTGATGACTTTCCTGGGAATAGGTTTGGCGGGTGGCGCAGTCATTCTGGCACAGGATCAGATCCGACGGAATCAGTCAGCGGGTGAACCAACCATAGTTCGTGTTGTGGCCGTGGCCGAAGATATCGCGTTCGGAACGCCGATCGAAGGGCACAAGCTGACGACCATTGATTGGCCTACTGCATCTGTGCCTGCAGGTGTTTTTACAAGCTTTGATGATGTCCTGCCTGCCGCCGGCATAGAACCTCGCCGGGCCAAGCGCGCTTTGGCGCAGGGTGAAATTCTTTTGACCTCGAAAGTTTCCGATTTTGGTGAAAAAGTGACAATCGTTCAGACGATTGGCGAGAATAACCGCGCGATGGCGATCAATGTCGACGCGCAGACAGGGGTAGGCGGATTTGTAACGCCTGGCGACTTTGTCGACATTGTTCTGACCCGCGGCACCAATGATACACTGCGTGCAGTGACGATCCTGCAGAATATCCGGGTCATCGGCGTGGACCAAACCGCGGATGAAGAGCTTGACCAACCGGGCATTGCCCGCACGGTTACGATCGAGGTCACCCCGGATGAAGGTCAGAAGTTGGCTCTGGCGCAGAAGGCCGGGCAGCTCAGCCTGTCTCTGCGGTCTCTGCAAACAGAAGAGGATAAGCCGCTGGAAGCGGTTCGCCTCAGCGACATCCTTCTTGAAAAATCACCGCTAGAAGAGGGCACGCCCAGGCCGATTGTGAAAGTTCGCCGTGGGGCAACCGACGTTCAGGAAATTCAGGTCTTTGGGAACACCAGTGCAACAACTGAGCCGGTGAACTGAGGTCAGGTTGGTCTTTCGAGGGAGGTTGATATGACTTCGCTACGCAAAATCAGGGACAAAGAAGACGGCACAATTCTGGTTTTTGTCGGCATGTTCATGGTCGTCATGATCGGAATGGCTGCACTGACTTTTGATCTGGGGCGTATCGCCTCTACCCAAACTGACCTGCAAGCCTATACCGACCACGTGGCGCTTGCCGCCGCAGGAGAGCTGGATGGCAATGCTGACGCCATTACACGTGCAACAGCTGCGGCATCCGGCATGATCGACGACGAACAGTTTTTCGCGGATGGCAGCCAAAGCCTTGGAACTTCGGCGGATTTTTCGCTTCGCTTTCTGACCGGATTGCCGACTCCGGCGGCAGACCCAGACGATAACGACTCGGTTACGCCCTTTGTGACGACAGACCCGGCGCGTGCCGTCTTGGTCGAGGTGACCGCGACACCACGGACTGTTTTCCTGCCTTTTGGCCGATCGCTGGCCAGCTTGCTGGGTGTCGCCAGCCCGTCCGGAGAGGTGAATTCAGTCTCGATCGCTGGGTATTCAGCATATGCCTGTGACGTAACGCCGTTGATGTTCTGCATCCCGTCGGGCTGGACCTCCAGCGCCAATATCGGCGCTTCCATCAAATTGCGTACTGGCGGCAACAACTCGGCCTGGGGGCCGGGGAATTTCGGATTTCTGGATCCAACGGATATCGGGATCAATCCAAACGGGCCATGCGCCGGTCTGACCGGCTCAAAGCTGTATATCTGCCTCATTGCTGCGAATGGGAACCTGACTAAATGCGTGTCTCAGCGCGGTGTCGACACCGAACCCGGTCAGCGTAACGGGATTGGCAGCGCGATCTACAATTCGCGGTTCGATATGTTCCAGGCGACCATGAACCAACTGAAGAACGATCCAGACTATGCGCCGGGTCCAAATGTGATTTCAGGCTGGGACCATTCTGGCGGGGGCTGTGTGAAAAACAACCCGGACCTGTCGACCAATACTATTCCAATGCCGCCGGATGATTGCTTTGACCCGGTGAGTGGTCTTTGCAATGGCAGCCGTTTTGGCAATGGCAACTGGACGTCAGGGCAAGCGGCTTACAATCTTATGAATTATGGAGTTGGACCGGACGGTACGCTGACACCGCATGCGCAGGGCGCACCGACAGGAAACACCCGGTATCAGGTATATCTGGATGAGGTCAGCCGGGCCGGGTCGGGCGATATCGTCACCGGACGGGACGAGACCGGCCGCGCCCAATGTTCAGGCCAACCCAGCACCGATCCCGAGCGGCGTACGTTCATCGCCGCAGCGATTGACTGCACCGCGAATCCGGTTTCCGGGCGGGCCACCGATGTGCCGGTGAAGGAATTCGTAAAAGTCTTTCTGTTTCAGCCACTTGAAGAATCCACAGGTTCGGATTTCGACATCTTCGTCGAGGTGGTCAAACAGGTTGGCGGCGGAGTTGGTGGCAGTGCCGTTGATGGCATTTTCCGCGATGTCGTGAGGCTGTACCGATGAAGCCGCTGGGTCGCTTCCTGTCACGCTTTCAGCGCTGCGAGTCTGGCGCGCCGATGGTCGAGTTCGCCATGGTTCTGCCGGTTATCTTGCTGTTCTTTGTTGTGATCATCGAGGGCAGCCGGATCACCTGGATACATCAGGCGACATCTGCCGGCGTACGGGATGCGTCACGCATGATCGCGCGCATCGCACCGCTGGATCTATGCAGCGCGGGCGGCGTTGCAAGCTATGATGCAATGGCCACAGATATTGTCGCCAACCGACTGGGCGGTGGGGCGCATTTGCCGGTCGGAACAACGCTGGTGGATGTAACCCCGACCTGCATATCGCGGTCTGGCAGCTATCGTATTGACCCGACCTCAGTGGTCGAAGTGACTGCGAAAATCCAGATTGATTTTATCCTGGGCAATGTTCTGGGCCTGTTCGGCGGGGCTGTTAGCACGCTTGACACGGTGATTTCGGATCAGAGCCGGGTGTTCGGCGTATGACCCGGTTGTCGCATATCCTGCGGACCTTCCGAAGTCAGGAGCGTGGCGCTGCCCTAGTCGAATTGGGGATGGTCATTCCACTGTTCCTGTTGCTGATGTTCGGCATTGTGGATTATGGCCGGTTGTTCTGGTCGACTACCATGGCGCAGAAGGCGATGCAAAAAGCATCCAGGCTGGCAACTCTTGGGCCTCCGCTTTGCGGTGCGTTGCCGACCGAGCACACGCTGGCAAGCGGCGCTCCTACAAGTACGAAATTTGGGGTGCTCTGCCGCAGTGGCAATGTCTGTGCCGTGCCTGCCCTGCCTGCGCCTTGCCCGTTGAATACCGCGACGGATTACGGCGCACGTGTCTGGAATGATATCCGCATGTTGCTGCCACCGGGAACGACTGCCGCCAACGTACAGATCGGATATTCGCATGACGCGCGCCTTGGATTTTTAGGGGGGCCATATACGCCGGTCGTTACCGCCGAACTTGTTAACGTAAACTTTAACTTCATGATGCCAATCGCCGGTCTGGCCGCTCTTGCGTCGAACGGCACAACACCTGCGTCAAATACCCCCAACAGTATTTCTCTTCCCGCGATGAGCACATCGGTTCCCGCCGAAGATCTGGCGGCCGGGGCGAGTGAGTAAGGAGAAACATAATGAGTGCCAAGCAGATTTCAGTATTGTTGATTTCACCGGACGAGCAGATTTACTCGGCCATCGAAGGCTCGTTACGGGGGCAGGCGAACTGCCGGTTCACCGGTCGTCAGGACACCGTTGCGGGGGTAAACGGCTCTGCGATCTCGCTGACTGCAGAGCATGATGTTGTTCTGTTCGATGTGGATGAGAATTCCGGGGACCTACTGCAAACCGCACGGAAAATCTGTGATGCCCGTATGCCAAATGCGATCATCATTGCGTTGGCCCACGAGGATCTGCCCTTGGAAAAGGCGCGCCAGCTGAAAAAGCTTGGTGTCGACGACGTTCTTCCGAGAAAGTGGATCGACGAGGAAATTGTGCCGCAGGTGGACGCAATCCGGGCCCGCCGTCAGGCGCAGTTGCCGGCCGTGTGGGGCGGTCAGGCAACCCTGGGCAAAGTGATCGCCGTGGCCAAATCCCGTGGTGGGGTTGGATCGTCTATCGTCGCTGCCAATCTGGCCAACGAGCTACAGGCCAAGGAAGGGTTCTTCAAGAAGAAAGCCGCCAACGAAGTCGCGGTTGTCGATTTGGATTTTCAGTTCGGATCTATTGCCGCTCTGATGGATGTTGAGGAAAGTGACGCCATGTGGCGGATGGCGATGGATGAGAGCATTCCCGATGGCGCCTTTCTGGAACAGGCCATGACCAAGTCCCCCTGTGGGGTTGATGTTCTGGCTGCACCGTCGCGCTTTGGTCCTCTCAGTGCCATTAATGAAGAACAGATCTCGGCCATTTTGGACAGCCTCAAGCGCAGCCATGATTATGTGATTATTGATCTGCCGAGAGCTCTGGTCGAGTGGATTACGCCGGTTTTGTCCCAAGCCGACCGGCTGCTTTTGGTAACGGATGTCGCGGTGCCTTCGATCCGGTCAGCGCGGAAATTGATGGATTTCTATCACGCCGAAAACCCGGCCTTGGAAATTCAGCTGGTTGCGAGCCTGGAAAAGAAACCCCTGATCCCGGCCGCGCATCACCGCGCAGCGGCAAAGTTGTTGGAACAGGATTTCGCCCACTGGGTTCCCAAGGATGAGCGAACCGTTCGTGAATGCGTGGACCGGGGCGTACCTCTGCAAGAGGTCTCAAATCGGGCGCCTCTGACACGGGCCATCCGCCGTATCGCGCAGGAAACCACAGTTTCTCTGCCGCCACGCGTGGGCAAACAGTAAATCGAAGTCCGAAGATGTGAAGATCAGTTAAGTAAAAGGTAAAGCAGAATGTTTCGTGAATTTGACAGAACGGGTCGCACAACATCCCAATCCCCAAAAGTTGTGCCGTTGGACACGAAACAGCCGAACGGAAATGTTGCTGATATCGAGGTCAAGAACGCCGAACGCCGTGCCATGGAGCGCGAGCGCGAGATGGACCGTATCGACCTCAAGGCCAGGATGCACAACTCGTTGCTTGATAAGCTGAATCTGGCTGTGATCGACAAGGTCGAAGAAGACACATTGCGGGGCGAAATCGGCAAACACGCAACTGATCTGTTGCGGTCCGAGGGCCGGGCCATGCGGTCCGAGGAAATCAAGCTTTTGGTCGAAGAACTGATGCACGAGGTGCTTGGGCTTGGGCCACTGGAGCCTTTGCTGGCCGACCCTTCGATCAACGATATTCTGGTGAACGGTCACAAGCAGATTTTCGTCGAACGTTCAGGTATTCTGGAAAAAACTTCGGCGCGTTTTCGGGATGAACGCCATTTGCTGCGGATCATCGACAAGATTGTCAGCCGTGTTGGCCGTCGTATCGATGAACGCCAGCCTTGGGTGGATGCGCGGCTTGAGGATGGCAGCCGTGTAAACGCGATCATTCGGCCCTGCGCGCTGGACGGGCCGGCCTTGTCGATCCGTAAATTCGCCCGCGTACCGCTGACGATGGAGCGGTTGGTTAAGAACGATGCATTGAATGACAGTGCCGCGGCGTTGTTGCGCGGTCTGGTCGAGGCAAAGATGAATGTCCTGATTTCCGGAGGAACCGGATCAGGTAAAACGACGATGCTGAATGCCTTGTCTTCCTATATCGGCGGCAACGAACGGGTCGTGACCATCGAAGACGCTGCTGAACTGCAACTGCAGCAGGAACATGTTCTCCGCATGGAGACCCGCCCAGCCGGTTTGGACGGGACCGGCGCTGTGGCCCAGCGTGATCTTGTCCGCAACGCGCTGCGGATGCGCCCTGACCGTATTGTGGTCGGCGAGGTGCGCGGATCAGAGGCCTTCGACATGCTGCAGGCGATGAATACCGGCCATGACGGTTCGATGACGACCGTTCATGCCAACAGTCCACGCGATGCGCTGTCTCGGGTCGAACAGATGGTACAGATGGGCGGGATGGAGCTGCCGCATTCGGCGATCCGGGCCACCATCGCTTCGGCCATCCACTTTGTGCTTCAGTTGAACCGACTGTCAGACGGGACGCGCCGGGTTACTTCGATCTCGGAAGTGACTGGAATGGAAGGCGATATCATCACCATGCAGGACATCTTTGTCTTCAAGCGCGAAGGCAAGGATGAAAACGGCAAGGTTCTGGGCCGGTTCATGCCCACGGGAATTCGACCAAAATCCAGTGATGCACTGGCGGCTGCCGGGGTCGACCTGTCCACCGTCAAGTTCAACTAAGGAGGTCTGGGATGTTCGAGAAAATCAGGTCATATCTGGCCAATTTGAACATCAACAACCTGATCGGCCCGGAAATGGAAGTTGCCGGGTTCGATGTCAGGTTTGTTCTTGCACTTGCGGTTTTCCTGGGTGCGCTGATTGCTTTTGAAGGGCTGCGTCAGTTTATGCGGCGTGGCGAAAACCGCGAAGAGGCGATCAACCGCCGAATTCAGATGCTGTCCGAGGGGAAGTCGGGTGAGGATGTCCTCAGCCTGTTGAAACCGCAGGAAGCCAAGCCACTGTTGCGGAGTTTCCCGCTAGTGGGGGATTTGCCTCTGGCGTTGAAGGTTTCAGGCCTGAACATGGTTCCCGAAATGTTTTTGGCCGGTTGTGGCGCAGCCTTTCTGATCTCGGCCATTGGTGGGTCTATGGTGGCTGATCCGTTGAAAGTGGTCCCCACCTGCGCCCTTGTTTTCCTGATTGCGCCACTGGTTGCGTTGGGGGTGACGTTGCGCAAGCGCAAGGCGGCGTTGATCAAGCAGTTGCCCGATGCGCTGGACCTGATGTCCCGTGGATTGAAGGTGGGGCACCCACTGAACACAACCTTACAAAGTGTCGCCGAAGAAATGCCTGACCCGATTGGAACCGAGTTTGGGCTGGTCGTTGATCAGGTCTCTTATGGCGAAGAACTGACAACTGCGATCAAAAGCATGGCTGACCGCATCGATGAAGAAGATATCCAATATCTAGCTGTTGCACTGATGATGCAGCACGGCACAGGTGGCGACCTGGCCGGCATCCTGCGCACACTGGCTCGCGTGATCCGAGCGCGCATGTCATTGCGTCGCAAGGTCAAGGCCATCTCGGCCGAAGGCCGCATGACAGCGTATATCCTGTCATCCATTCCCGTTGGCATTGCCGTGTTCATGACCATCATGACGCCGACATATTATGGCGATGTCGCGGACTCTCCGGCCTTTGTGCCAGTTATGAGCGTTATCGCCGTGACCATCGTCCTGAACGCGATTGTGATGTTCAAGCTTGTGAATTTCCGGATTTGAAGAGGCGTATTCGATGGAGTATTTGAGTTCGATTTTTGATAGCGAATTATCAACGCAGATCCTGGTTCTAGGCTGTGTGCTGATAGGTGCGGTCGTAGCGTTTCTTGGTATCTCGTCCTCGCTTAGCGAACGGTCCACAGCCGCAGAGCGCATGGTGTCAAGCCGACCACGTCAGGCTTTGTCACGGGCAGTTCCTGAAAAAGTCGAGGGCGAAGCGCCGACAGGTTTGAGTGCGGCCCTGATACCCAGCGATGCCAGTGTACGTTTCGAAGTTGGGCAAGTGTTGGCGCGTTCCGGATTTCGCAGCAAAAACGCAATCGTGAATTTCTATCTTATCCGTTTGGGGCTGGCGACGTTCCTGCCGCTGGCCTTCCTCTTCCTGATGTCCTGGCAACCGGCAAACAACTTGGGTGCGCGGATCGCGGAATATACGTCCAGCCTGAACGCGTTCGAGATTATCCGGAATGTCGGCGTATTGTGCGGAATCGGGTATCTCATACCGCAGTTATGGATGGGCGCCCGGATCAAAGAGCGCAAGCGCCTGATGGAAAATGCGTTTCCGAACATGCTGGATCTACTTCAGATCGGTATCGAGGCTGGCCTCGGTTTTGATCAGGCCTTGCTGAAAGTGGCGGTTGAAATGCAGCTTGTCGCGCCGGAAATGTCCGAAGAGATGCTGATTGCGCTTTCCGAGATTCAGGCAGGGCGCGACCGAGATACCGCGCTGATGCGTATGGCGCGTCGAACAGGTATCGAGGAAATGAGCTCATTCGTAAGCGTTGTGCTGCAATCGACCCGGTTTGGCGTTCCCCTGGCTGCGGCTTTGAACACCTATGCCGAAGAAATGCGTGAACTGCGCGAGGTGCGGGCACAGGAAAAGGCCAACAAGTTGCCTGTCCAAATGTCGGCGGTTATGGCCAGTTTTATGCTGCCTGCAATCGCTGGGCTGATCCTGGCCCCGATCGTGATCCGTTATATGGATGCGTTTGGCCCCTAAGACGCTGACATGGTCAGAACCAAAGCGCAGTAGCCGACCAGATTGCAAGGATCACCCCGGATGATCCGATAGCAATTCCAAGAGGAAATTCGCGCGACTGGGCGGTCGACTTGATATGCGGGGAAGTTTGTCGGGCGAGACGCCGAAACAGCGACATTCCGATCAGCCCCGCTGCCATGCAGCCTGCCAGTATTAGCAGATAGGTCGATACGACCGGGACCGGAATTGCGGCAAATACGATTGGCAATATCTTGGCGTCGCCACCGCCCAGCCAACCCGCTGCAAACAGGCCGAAACAAATCGCAAAACACGCTGCGGCCACAAGAAGGCGCAGCAGCAGTTGGTTCCAATCCGGAAACGGCGCGGTCACAAGCACGACTGCACCGCCCAGCAGGCAGTACAGGTTAGGGATGCGCATTTGGGTGAAATCCGTCCAGGCGATCATTACGAACAGCGGTGTGAATACCCACAATGTCAGCCAGGACTGCCAGTCCAGTTCAGGCATCAGGCACGTGCCTGGCCAGGTTTCCCAAAAAGGGCCTCGCGCTCTTCTACCGATACCAAGCGCCGGGCCAGCATGTGGAAGGTGTCCAGCGCCGTTTTTGAATAGATATGCTTGAGATGCGTGCGAACTGTCGCTGGTCCGATCTCAAGTTCGGCACCAATGGACTGAGGCGACAACCCGCGTGAAACAAGAACGCAAACACGCCATTCGGCACGGGTCAGGCCCGTTGGGTTCTCGGTGCTGAGAATAGGTGCTTCACTGTATGATTTTCTGAGTGCGGTGACTGATTGCCGAGACAATGATTCAGTGATCAGTCCGGCTCGGCGGGCCTGATAGGTCTCGGATAGTTGCGGAGCCACCTGTTCAATAGCTTCGCGGTAACCGGGTTCGGAACTCTGCCCGAAATGAAGTTCCAGAAAGTCGATTTCGCCGCCGTTATGGTCCAGGCATATGAACAGAATGTCATCCAGCTTGCGGTGCGACATCCAATCTAACAAAACTGCGGAGATATCACTGGGGTCTGCCCCGTCATCTCGCAGACTAAACACCGAGGCGCGTTTTGGTTTGTTCCGAAACGGGCCGAGGGCGTCGTTGGCGAAAGAATGAAACAACGGTCTTTGGAATTTTGGATCCCGTGTGTCAGCCCGTGCGGCAACACGATGGGCCCCTTTGTTCAGCCACACACGGCTGATGACAGCACAATCGGCGCCAAATGCTTTGACGATACCTTCAAGCGCGGCATCAAGAACGACGCCTGCCTGGCTCCAATGAATGAAATTAATGATGGCTCTGGCATGAAGCGCGTTTGGCAACCACGCAGCGCTCTGAGCATTCCCCCGGACCATAGATAACAACCTGTACTCGAACAAACATAAACGCGCATTTGCAATATAAGAGTGCGCAACCTCCTACCGATTCTTTACATTCCTATAGTTCTATATAATCGTCTAAAACTCATCTAAAAAATCATTAACCTAATTATGTACGATCAATTCGTCGCGTTTCAGTAAACAAACTGCACAAAATTCGCGGACTATTTCTTTGACCTATTCGCGGAATACGGGGCGAAGCGTAGTGGTTTATGCCTTTTTTGTAAGGTTATTGCGCTTGTTTGGTCGTCGGTTGGTCGGGCGGTTGCCTGTATTCACCGATGCAGCCGTGGAGGGATTAACCGTTTTTCAATTTGTCACAATTCTTGATTTGCACGATGCTTCGGGTTTGAGAATCCAGGTTCAAACGGCTTGATCTGCAGGGGAAGTCAGCTCGTCCCGGTGACCATCTGAGCTGTATCATGCGGCCCGGGCTCTCCTTTAGATTTAGCAACAACTTCTTGCTTGCCGAGCAGAGCGGCACTGCCTGCATGGCGATCACCCGCATGTTTTCAAATAATACCTTTTAATTTCAATTCTTAAGAAGCATAAGATGTTTAAGAATTTACAAAAATCCGTACCTAGGTGTTCATTTGTTTACATAACATAGCTGCTTTTTGAATAGGTTATTGAGAAATTTTCAGAACCCCCGCCATACTCGCGGTGCGTAAACCTGCGCAATCGTTTGCTGGAAGAGGAGCCAACAGACGTAAAACAGGGAACTGGGAGGAATGAATGACTAATAAATCTGTCACACGCCGCGGCGTGCTGAAGTCTGGTGCTGTTGCCGGTACCGGTCTGGCCCTACCTACGATTTTTACCGCATCGTCGGCTGCTGCATATACTAACGAACCTTCTGGGTCGTCTGTCACATTGGGTTTCAATGTTCCGCAGACCGGGCCTTATGCAGAAGAGGGTAATGATGAACTGCTGGCACAGCAGCTTGCAGTCGAGCATCTGAACGGTGAGGGCGATGGCGGTTGCCTGAACACCTTTACGTCCAAGGCCCTGAAAGGGAACGGGATTCTTGGTAAAAAGGTCGGGTTCGTAACCGGCGACACCCAGACCAAATCGGACGCCGCACGCGCATCGGCCAAGTCGATGATCGAAAAAGACGGTGCGATCATGATCAACGGCGGCTCGTCCTCGGGCGTGGCTGTCGCAGTTCAGGGTCTGTGTCAGGAAGCGGGCGTGATCTTCATGGCTGGCCTGACCCATGCCAACGACACGACCGGTAAGGACAAGAAGGCGAACGGTTTCCGCCATTTCTTCAATGCTTACATGTCGGGCGCTGCTCTGGCGCCGGTTCTTGCTGCCGAAATGGGCAGTGAACGCCGGGCCTATCATCTGACCGCTGACTACAACTGGGGCTGGACTCAGGAAGAGTCGATTGTGGCCTCGACCGAAGCCCTGGGATGGGAAACAGTCAACACGGTCAAAACACCGCTCGCGTCGACGGACTTCTCGTCCTATATCGCGCCGGTTCTGAACTCGGGCGCGGATGTGCTGGTTCTAAACCACTATGGCGGTAACATGGTGAACTCGCTGACCAATGCGATTCAGTTCGGCCTGCTCGACAAGGTGGCCAACGGCAAAGACTTTAAGATTGTCGTGCCGCTGTATTCCGAATTGATGGCTGCTGGTGCTGGCGAGAACATCAAGGGCGTGCTGGGTTCGATGAACTGGAACTGGCAGCTGCAAGACGAAGGCACTAAGGCCTTTGTGAAATCCTTTGGTGAGAAATACGGCAAGCCGCCGTCCAATTCGGCTCAGACCTGCTATGCGCAGGTTCTGCTCTATGCGGATGCGTGTGAACGGGCGGGTACCTTCAACCCCTGTGGTGTCGCCGAAGCGCTGGAAGATTTCGAGTTCGACGGTCTGGGCAACGGACCGACATGGTATCGTGGCGCGGATCATCAGTGCTTCAAGGATGTGCTGGTGGTGCGGGGCAACGAGAACCCGACCAACGCCTATGACACGCTGGAGATCGTCGAGATCACCCCACGCGCGCAGGTCGAATACGATCCCGAGCACCCGATGTTTGCCGGTGGCGAACTGGGTAAATGCAATCCGGGCGCGTAACACAAGCGCGAGAATTTTCGACGAAAATTCTCTGACCTAGAAAACGGGCTCTCCCGCCTATGGGGGAGTCCACTGGACAGGCCAAAGGTGGGGACTATGGACGCCATTCTTCTGCAAATTCTGAACGGGTTGGACAAGGGGTCGGCTTATGCGCTGATCGCGCTTGGCCTGACGCTGATTTTCGGAACGCTTGGAGTTGTGAACTTTGCCCATGGGGCGCTGTTCATGATTGGTGCGTTCTGCGCCGTGTCTTTGCAAAAACTCTTTAACTTGAGCTACGTGACCCTTGATGAAAGTCAGAAAGATTTTCTGGGCAACCCGCTGAAGGTTGAAACCCCGTATATTGAGGCCTGGTTTGGCCCCGAGATTGGCGCGTCAATCATAGATTGGTCCGTTCCTCTGGCTGTCCTGTTCGCGATCCCGATCATGTTGTTTGTCGGCTATGTGATGGAGCGCGGGCTGATCAAACATTTTTACAAGCGCCCTCATGCGGATCAGATCCTTGTGACTTTTGGCCTGGCGATCGTGCTGCAGGAGATCATCAAATATTTCTTCGGTGCCAATCCGATCCAGACCCCGCCCCCCGATATGCTGAGTGGGTCTGTTGATCTTGGCATCATGGTTGGATTCGATCCCAACGCCATCATCTATCCGATCTGGCGGCTGGTCTATTTCGGGTTTGCCGTTGGCATTATCGGAGCGGTGTTCTCGTTCCTGCAATTCACAACCTTTGGCATGGTCGTGCGGGCTGGCATGGCAGATCGTGAAACGGTGGGCCTGCTGGGGATAAATATCGACAGGCGGTTTACCATCATGTTCGGGATTGCGGCCGCGGTCGCGGGTCTTGCCGGGGTGATGTACGGGCCGCTCAACCCCCCGAATTATCACATGGGCATGGACTTTCTGGTTCTCAGCTTTGTGGTTGTGGTTGTGGGGGGGATGGGCTCATTGCCGGGCGCGGTTCTGGCCGGGTTCCTGCTGGGCGTGCTCGAAAGCTTTGCGTCGACCACCTGGGCCACGACCACGATCCCCGGCATCAACCAGATCATCATCTACCTTGTCGCCATCATCGTGCTTTTGACCCGTCCACGCGGGTTGATGGGGCGCAAAGGCGTGATGGAGGAATAAGCCATGTTGGGACTGAACAAGAGAGATACCAGCCTGCTGATCATCGTCGCCATACTGACCCTGTTGGCGCCCTTTATCCTGAACCCGTTCCCTGAAGGCAGCGCCATGGCGCAGTTCAACGCGGGCTATCCCGATTTGATGCAGCGGTTCGTGATCTTTGGGATTTTTGCGATCGGCTTCAACATTCTGTTTGGATTGACCGGATACCTGTCCTTTGGCCATGCGGCCTTTCTTGGGGTGGGGTCGTATTCCGCAGTGTGGATGTTCAAACTGCTCAGCTATAACGTCGTTCCGGCCATCGCGCTCAGCGTTCTTGTCGCCGGGGTGTTTTCGCTGCTGATCGGGTTTGTCAGCCTGCGTCGGTCGGGCATCTATTTCTCGATCCTGACGCTGGCTTTTGCACAGATGAGCTTTGCACTGGCCTATTCGGTGCTTTCGAACCCAAAATTCAACCTGACAAATGGTGAGACCGGCTTGCAGGTCTATGCGGACGATCCGCAGATCCTGCAATCGGCCAGCGCGCCGAACCTACCGCATCTGTTCGGCATTCCCATGCGCGCGACCTATACGTTGGATGTGGGTGCCTGGAGCTTTGACTTTAACGCGGGCTATTACCTGTGTGCGGTGATCATGATGGCCGTGTTCTATCTCTCTATCCGCATATTCCGCTCGCCCTTTGGCATGATGCTGCGGGCGGTGAAATCCAACCAGCAGCGGATGAATTATACCGGCCTGAACTCCAAACCCTACACGCTGGCGGCCTTTGTGATCTCGGGCATGTATGCCGGTCTGGCGGGGGGGTTGATGGCCGCGATGGACCCGCTGGCGGGGGCCGAACGGATGCAATGGACCGCCTCGGGCGAGGTGGTTCTGATGACCATTCTGGGCGGTACAGGGACTCTGATCGGGCCGGTACTGGGAGCAGGCTTTATCAAGTATTTCGAAAACATCTTCTCGAAGATCAACGACAATGTTCTGCACAGCTGGTTCGCTTTCCTGCCCGATGGGCTTGAGGACGCGGTTGTGTTCCTGATCCATCCGTTCATCGGCAAGGGTTGGCATTTGACGCTGGGTATCCTGTTCATGCTGGTGGTGATCTATCTGCCGGGTGGGCTGGTTGAAGGTGGTCAGCGGCTGATGGGTTGGTTCAAGCGTAAGAAACCGGGCGCCGATGATGCCCCGAAGGGCAAAACCGAGCCAGCGGAATAAGGGGGCACCATGGCAATTCTACGAGTCAAAGACGTCAGCAAACGCTTCGGTGGCCTCAAGGCGCTGTCGGATGTGAACCTCAACGTCGAAGAAAACTCGGTCCACGCGATCATCGGCCCGAACGGTGCGGGCAAGTCAACCTTGCTGAACTGTTTGGTGGGAAAGCTGATGCCGGATACCGGTTCTGTTTTGTTCGACAACAATTCTGTTCTGGGGTTGGAACCCTATCAGATCAACCAGATGGGTATCAGCCGTGTGTTCCAGACGCCCGAGATTTTCGGCGATTTGACTGTGATGGAGAACATGTTGATCCCGATCTTTGCGATGCGGGACGGCGCGTTTCGGATGCACGCCTATGAAACCATCTCCAGTGAAAAGGCGATTGTCGAGCAGGCCGAGGCGATGCTGTTAGAGATGAACATGGCTGACAAACGCGAGATGCACGCGGCATCGCTGTCACGCGGGGACAAGCGACGACTTGAGATCGGCATGTGCCTCAGCCAGAACCCGCGCCTGCTTTTGCTGGACGAACCCACCGCCGGGATGGCCCGGGCAGATACCAACAACACGATCGACCTGCTCAAACAGATCAAGGACGAGCGTGACATTACCATCGCCATCATTGAACATGACATGCATGTGGTGTTCAGCCTGGCCGAGCGCATCACCGTTCTGGCGCAGGGAACACCTCTGGTCGAAGATACGCCAGAAAACATCCGCGGGCATCCCAAGGTTCGCGAAGCTTATCTGGGTGAGGCCGCGTAAGGAAAAGCAATGAACGAGAAACCTGACTTTTCGAAAAACGCCAATATGGCCAGCACCGCCCCTGCGTTTTTATCCGTATGGGACATGCATTCATACTATGGCGAAAGCTATATCGTGCAGGGCGTCAGCTTTAACGTGCACGAAGGTGAAATTCTGGCCCTGCTGGGCCGGAATGGTGCTGGCAAGACCTCGACCCTCAGATCCATCGCGCGGGTCAGTGACCCCGAGGTGCGTCATGGTGAGATCTGGCTGGATCACAAGCCGCTGCACAAAATGACCAGCTATGAGGCTGCCGCCGCAGGCCTTGGCCTTGTGCCCGAGGATCGTCGTATCATCCCCGGTCTGACGGTCGAAGAGAACCTGCAACTCGCCCAGATCGCTCCACCTGTCGGCTGGTCGCTGGAACGGCTTTATGAGCTGTTCCCAAGGCTGGGTGAGCGCCGCAAGCAAGAAGGCATTACCCTGTCTGGCGGAGAGCAGCAGATGCTGTCGATTGCGCGGGCTTTGGCACGGGACATCAAGGTGTTGCTTCTGGATGAACCCTATGAAGGGCTTGCCCCGGTGATCGTGGATGAGATCGAAAAGACTCTGCTTCACGTCAAACAGCAGGGTATGACCACGATCATTGTCGAGCAGAACGCGGTGCGCGCCCTAGAATTGGCAGACCGTGCGATCATTCTGGATACGGGCAGCATCGTGTTCGATGGAGCCGCCAGCGAGGTGTTAGAGAATCCACAGCTGCGCGAGGAATATCTGGCAATCTGAACATGCGGATTCAGAAATTGTTCTGAACCGTCGGGCGGGGTGTTCATCCCCGCCCGTTTTCGTTGTTCAGCTTTCGATTGGCGGTGTCCTGGGTCCAGGTCACCAACGGAAAATGACAATATTCAACGAATTTCTAGAATTTACGGATAATTTATTATTTAATTTCAATACTCTATCTAGGGCTACGGGAAACCCCCTATATCTTTGATTGGAGCGATTCGTTAACTTCAAATCATCCAAGGAGTTTCCAAGGACCTACCACTTTTCCCCCTTGAGGGGCTGGCTACTTACCCCCTCGGCCGGCCCCTCACTAGTTGGGGGACATCAACCCAATTCCCCCAAAAGCTCACTTACGAGCGCAGGCACTTCGTGCCAGTCGGCGAAGTTACAGGTATGATACAGTTCAGAAACCGGGCTTTTCCGATAGCCTTCCGTGAATAGCAAAAAGGGCACCTGGGCCCGTTCAGCGGTTTCTGCATCGACCTCACTGTCACCCACGAACAGGCGCGGACCTATAGCGGCCACTGCTCTAAAACTTGCCTCAAGATGGGCTGGGTCTGGTTTGCGCGTGGCCAGGCTGTCACCACCCAGGGTGGCATCGAAATGATGGGTCAGGCCCATCGACTTCAGAACATGGTCAGCCGGTGCTTTGGGTTTGTTTGTACAAACACCCAGAACACAACCCATCTGGCGCAGCTGTTCAAGCGCTTCGGCCACACCAGGGTAAACGACGGTTTTGTCGCTGGAGGCTGCGTTGTAGTGGGTCAGCGTCAGTTCCGATAGCTCGGCATGGCGATCCATAGGCAGGTCGCAATGATACATCATACGTTCTACCAATTTCGGGAGGCCATTGCCGACGAATTGTTTGATCGTGTCCTGGGGCAGGGGCGAGACACCAGTGTCCCGCAGCATTGCATTCGCAGCGGCGGTGATGTCCGGAAGGCTGTCGACCAGTGTTCCGTCCAAATCGAACATAATTGTAGCGCTCATTGAAATCCTTGCCTCTGAAGCTGCACCGCAAGTCCTAACTGGTGTGTTCAGGCAGTGCAATTCAACCCGGTTGCGAGAGTGGGATATTGAGACTTGACATACCTGACTAAAATAATCAGATTATATTTCAAGCCGTCAGCAACCCCGGAATCGGGCCAGCCAGATACCCGAAAAGTAAACCGATAAGGCGCATTGCCCGAAACCCTCCGGAGTGATCCTGATGAATGTTCAGAACCCGAATCCCAGCCAGTCTTTTGCCGTATCAATGCTGCCTGCACACAAGGCTGAAGATCTGACCAAAGGGGGCAATCTGGCCCATATCGAGCTGGGCGATCAGCTGTACACCCTGCGCATCACGCGCGCGGGCAAACTGATCCTGACGAAATGAGCGCGCCTGCAGCCCGGGGTGGCGCGACCGTTGGTCGTCTGTCCGACCTAAGCCCTGTCGAGGCCGGCGCGGTCATGTATCTGCGCCTCTGGGGGGACGGAATGCAAACGCGTATGGATGCGGCGCAGGACTTTCAGATCGCGCTAGGTGCGGATCAGGGCCGGGCAGCGATGTTGACGCTGGACCGGCTGTGCTCGCTTTGTGCACATCACGGGCGACGCCCGCTGATCCGGCATGGGTTGGGCTGTGCCTGCCTTGGCGCGGATGAAAACTGTTTCGCACAGATGATTGCGGCGGCATCAGAAGGCGCGCGCGAAGACGCTATGATGATGGCGTCCCTGATCGTCCGCCCCGATTTTGCCCCCGCATTGGCCGCTTTGTCTGAGGAATTAGGGCTGGCTTTGCGACGCATGACGGTCTCGATCCCGATGCCAACCTCAAGACATCAGAACCCCACTGCCACGCTGCACTAAGCAGCAGGGCAGGTGCAGAACCCCGGCGAATGCGCGCCGGGGTTCCGTGCCCTCAGCAGCAGCCGCACCCTGCGTGGTGATGGTCATGATCGCATGAGGGTGGCGGGCTGTAATCACCAACTTCTGCCAGCACATCCCGTAATGCCCACAGGATCATGTCCACATCTTCCGCTTCGATCGTCAGCGGCGGGCGAATTTTCAGGATGCTGTCCTTTGGGCCTTCGCTGCCAATAAGAATCCGGTGGTCGCGCATCCGGTTCTTGACATATTTGCAGATCTCACGGCTTTCAGAGCCATCGGGGTTGATCAGTTCGACTCCAACGAACAGGCCCATGCCGCGCACATCACCGACAGATCCGAAATCGGTCTCGATCTGACGCAGGCCTGTCATCAACCTTTCGCCCATCAGGCGGGCATTGTCCTGCAAGCCTTCATCATCGACGATATCCAGAACTTCTTTGCCGATGCGGCAGGACAGGGTCGATCCGCCAAAGGTCGAAAAGAACTCGATCCCGTTGTCAAAGCTGCGGGCGATCTCTTTGGTAGTAACCAGAACGCCCAATGGATGACCGTTGCCAATGGGTTTGCCCATGACCACGATATCCGGCAGCGCGCCTTGATGCTCAAAGCCGAAATAATATTTGCCCAGACGCCCCAGACCTGTCTGCACCTCGTCGGCGATGCAGACACCACCAGCGGCGCGGATTTTCTCATAAACCGCGGGCAGATAGCCTTTGGGTGGTATGATCTGCCCGCCAACTGAAGGGAAGGTCTCGGCAATGAAACCGGCAACGCCCTGACCTTTGTCCTGTAGGGCTGCAATCGCTGGGTCCATTAGATCTGCAAACTTCTGGGCGCGATCGGGGTCGTCGCGCCGGTAAGACCCTCGGTAGTCATCCGCGACCTCAACCAGTTCCACCCAATCCGCCTGACCAACTCCGCCCGGTTTGTTGAACTTATAGGCCGAAATTGCCACGGCGGCGTTGGTATTGCCGTGATACCCATGATCGGGCGTCACGATCCCTTTGGCGCCGGTATGGGCGCGGGCCAGCCGCAGGGCGAGCTCATTGGCTTCGGTGCCGGAATTCACAAAGAAGCAGACCTCGAGGTGATCGGGCAGCTTGGACAGAACCTTATCGGCAAAAGCCGTCTGGGCCGGATGCAGATACCGGGTGTTGGAATTCATCCGCTTGAGCTGATCTGCTGCGACAGCCTGAATGCGCGGGTGGGCGTGGCCCACATGGGGTACATTGTTATACGCATCCAGATAAGGGCGACCCCATTCGTCAAACAGGTGATGCTTCCAACCGCGTACCAGCATGACTGGATCGTCATAGGTCAGGGACAGGTTGCCTCCGAAGTGGTCCTGCCGTCCCTGCACGATCGCCTGTTTATCGGTCGGCCGATAGAACACCTTGTCATCGGGAAGGTTCAGCAGAGCCGCCGGATTCGGGCAGACGGCGTGCCACAGTTCAAGCTCGTCAGGGTCGCCAACACCCGGCCAGTTGGCCTGCATCCCGTTCGTAGTCAGGGCCAGCTGGAAATGTACATGTGGGGCCCAGCCCCCGTTCTGTGTGACATCCCCAAGCCGTGCAAAAGCCGCTCCCTGTGCGACTGGATCGCCCGGGTTCAGCCTGTCGCAGACCTCGGGATCCAAATGTCCGTAGAGTGTATAGAACGGATCGCCTTGGGGTGTTTCGTGATGCAGGATCACCACCCCGCCATAGTCAAGGTGACTGTCGCGGTTCTCGACCGCCTCGACCCGGCCACTGATCGGGGCATTCAGGACAGTGCTGGCAGGCGCGAACACATCCACCGCTAGATGCACGGTGCGTCGGTCCGAAGCTTTCCATGGCCCTTTGCGGAACCCCGGCTCTGCGTAAATCAGGCGGGGTTCATTGTAATATCCCAACCAGAAGTCTGTGCCATATTCCTCGCCAACACGTGCCGCCTCGGCCAGGGGCATGTGGAAAGGGTTTTGCGGCCACACCGAGTTTTCGACCGATAGCGAGCCCATGGGCACATCTATTAGACCCTGTCCAAACATCTCGGCGAATTGACCGCGATGCGCGGACAGATAGGCATGGATGCGTTCGGCCCCATCGGTGACCGGCAGACTACAGGCGACGCGCAGGCGCGCTGGCATCAATCCGCCATTGACGCTGTGGTCCTCAAGAAACCGCCAAGCCGGCGCCTGACTGATAGTGACATAAGGATCATCCGGGTTTTCAAGGGCCATCAGGGTCGAGTTCACAACCGACACAGCCAGTCGCATCCGCAAGAGAGGCCAGATCAGTTCGACTTCGTCCGCGCGCAGGGGGTTTGCCGCCTGATAGCCGCGCACCAGTGCCGCCAATGCGCGTTCGGGTTGCGGATGATCCAATACGATATAGGCCCCGGCAATCGCCAGATCGCAAACGCGTGGCGCGGCACACATATCGCCAAGGTCAATCAAGCCCGACACCCCCGGGCGCTGGCCAGGCTCTGCTTCGACCAGAACGTTATAGTCATTGGCGTCATTATGAATCGCCTGACTGGGCAAGCCTGCCAACTTGTCTGATATCGCATTGAATTCGGAACATATCTCGGCCAGCACTGCCTGTCGCGCGGGGCTACTAACGGTGTCCAGATGCTGTTCGATCCACCCTGCCTGCGTCAGATTCCATTTGAAATCGCCCCGGGCCAAACCCTCATGCGTGAACCGCTCTAATGCGCGGTCTGTAGCACCCAGAACGCGACCCAGCTTTAGGATCAACTCTTCGGGTTTGGGTGCCGATTTCGCATAGCATTGCCCAGGCAGGCATTCCAGCAACCAAACAAGGCGCGGTACCCCCTCGTGATCTTCGATCCTGGGCAGATAACCCCCCTGCAAATCGGGAAACACTGTAGGAAATGGCAGCCCCGGTGCTTCTGAGGCGATATGTTCCAAGGCTTTGACCTGGAGGTCCACAAGCTCTGCTTCGCATCCGGGGCGCATGACTTTCAGAACATAATCCTGTCCGTTGGTTGCCCGGACCAGAAAATTAAGATCGTATTCGCCGTCCAATCGGGTCAGCCGTGCGTCCAGCCCCCAATTTTGCTGCAAAGCATCAGCCCAAAATGCGATGATGTCGTTCATTTGAAACCCTGTCCCAGTAAACCGGGGTCCTTTTCATCTGGCTAAAAATATCTTCGGGAGTGAATTGGCCCTGTGGGCCAAGAGGGGGGCAGACAGCCCCCTTTTCCCGTTACCCCAATGCGCGCAACCGTTTAATAAGCGAGGACGTATCCCACCGATTCCCGCCCATTTTCTGCACATCCTTATAGAACTGATCAACCAAAGCCGTCACCGGCAGGGATGCCCCTGTTTCATCTGCGGTATCCAAGCAAATTCCCAGATCCTTGCGCATCCAGTCCACCGCGAAACCGTGCTCGAAATGATCGTCCAACATGGTTTCATAGCGGTTCGCCATCTGCCAACTGCCTGCGGCCCCCTGACTGATCACTTCCACAACCGCCCGGCCATCCAGCCCGGCTTTTTCGGCAAAATGCAGCGCCTCGCTGAGGCCCTGAACCAGTCCGGCAATGGCGATCTGGTTGCACATCTTGGTCATCTGACCGGCGCCACTGTCCCCAATGCGGCGGCAGATTTTGGAATAGACCTGCATAATGGGCTCGGCCGCGTCATAGGCAGCCTGATCCCCCCCGCACATGATCGACAGAACGCCGTTTTCGGCACCGGCCTGTCCGCCCGAGATCGGCGCATCTACAAAAGCGATTCCTGCAGTTTTCCCGGCACCATAAAGCTCTCGGGTTACCTTTGCCGAGACGGTCGTATGGTCGACGAAAACCGCGCCGCTGGACATTGCGCCGAAGGTGCCATCGTCGCCGGTGCAGACCATGCGAAGGTCATCATCATTGCCCACACAAGCCATGACAAACTCGGCTCGCTCAGCCGCCTCGCGCGGGGTAGCGGCCATTGAGCCGCCATATTGGGCGACCCAAGCCTCGGCCTTAGCGGTGGTTCGGTTGAAAACCGTGACCTCATGACCTGCAGCCTGCAGGTGGCCGGCCATTGGATATCCCATGACACCCAAACCAAGGAACGCAACTTTTGCCATTTGGTGAACCTCTCTGCTGTCCAGGCCCGGTCAGATGCCGCAAGCCGGATTGTTTGGCAGAGACAAAGCAAAGCTGAAGACAAAGGGCAACCCCGCGTCAGGGTTGTCCGCCCAAATCCTTCAGGATCGGACAATCAGGCCTGTCGTCGCCGGCGCAGGCGTCAATTAAATGACCCAACGTATCGCGCATCGCATTAAGGTCGGCGATCTTCGCTTCGATCTGGACCATATGCGCGCGGGCAACCTTCTTCACATCTGCACTTGCGCGGGTTTCATCCTCATACAAGGCCATCAGGGTCCGGCAATCTTCGATCGTAAATCCCAATGCGCGGGCCCGGCCCAAAAAGTTCAGTTTGTGCACATCCTGACTGCGGAACCGGCGATAGCCATTATCATCGCGCAGCGGTTTGATCAGTCCGATATCTTCGTAATAGCGGATGGTCTTGGCCGGGAGACCGGTTTGGTTGGAAACGTCGCCGATATTCATGACGTCACCATTTGTGGAGCCGCCGTTTGTGATTCCTCGGGCAGGCTGGCGCGAACCCTGCGAAGTCGCAACGCGTTGGTGACGACAAAGACGCTGGACAAAGCCATGGCTCCAGCCGCCAGAACCGGGGAAAGAAGCGGGCCGCCAAAAGGATACAGCAGCCCGGCGGCGACGGGGATCAGCAAAACGTTATATCCAAACGCCCAGCCCAGATTCTGACGGATATTGCCCATAGTACGGCGGCTGATTTCAACCGCATTGGCGACCCCGCGCAGATCGCCCGACATCAGCACCACATCCGCCGTTTCAATCGCCACATCCGTGCCAGTTCCGATTGCAATGCCGACATCCGCCGCAGCCAATGCCGGGGCGTCGTTGATCCCGTCTCCGACAAAGGCCAGCTCTCCGAACTGGTCGCGCAGGGCGTTGATTGTGGCGAGCTTTCCGTCCGGCAGGACCTCGGCTGTGACATGATCGATGCCCAGCTTGTTTGCCAAGGCCTGCGCAGTCAGGGCGTTGTCCCCGGTGACCATCGCCAATGTCAGGCCCATCGTGTGCAGCCTGTGCAAAGCTTCGATCGTGCCCGGTTTGACCGGATCCGAGACCGTAAGAAGTGCCGCAGCCTGACCGTTGATCGCGACGAACACAGGTGTCGCCCCTTCGGCGGCATGCTGGTCGGCCTGTTGGCTCAACGCGGATAGATCAATGCCGTTCTGCGCCATTAATCTGGGTGAACCGATCAACAGATCGTGCCCATCAACGGACGCGCGCGCACCCAGCCCGGTCAGCGATTCAAAACTGGAAATGGGGGGAAGGTTCGCCGGTCCGGCCCGCGTGATTGCCGAGGCAATCGGGTGTTCAGATCGCGACTCGACCGCAGCAGCCAGCCGTAAAACGGTGTCGCTGTCAAACCCGTTCGTGGTCGTGACATTCGCCAGTTCGGGGCGCCCCATTGTCAGCGTCCCGGTCTTGTCCAGCGCGATGATTTTGACCTGTTGCAGTTGCTGTAACGCATCGCCTTTGCGAAACAGGACGCCCAGTTCGGCGGCTCGCCCAGTCCCCACCATGATCGAAGTCGGAGTCGCCAACCCCATGGCGCAAGGACAGGCAATGATCAAAACCGAAACACCTGCGACCAATGCCATCGGCAAGGCAGGAGCGGGGCCAAAGACCAGCCAGACCGCAATGGTCAGTAGGGCAACGCCAATCACAACGGGAACAAACCACGCCGTGATCCGGTCGACTAGCCCCTGTATCGGCAACTTGGCACCCTGAGCTTGCTGAACCATCTGGATCACCTGCGCCAGCACCGTTTCGGACCCAACCCGCGTGGCGCGCACGCGCAGCGCGCCCGTGCCGTTGACCGTGCCCCCTATCACCTGATCTTCGGCCGATTTCCCTATAGGAACGGGTTCGCCGGTAATCATGCTTTCATCCACGTATGAGGTGCCGTCCAACACTTGAGCATCCACTGGGACGCGCTCTCCGGGTCGGATCTGCAGCACATCGCCAACCAGGATTTCGGATATGGGCCGATCGACCGTGCCCCCGTCCTGTTCTAGCCGGGCTGTTTTCGGTTGAAGCCCGACCAGTTTGCGAATAGCGGCCCCGGTCCGGCCTTTTGCCCGCGCCTCCATCGCGCGACCCAGCAGGATAAGGACCACGATGACCGAGGCGGCCTCGTAATACACATTTGCACTGCCTTGCGGCAGAACCTGAGGCGCAAAGGTGGCCAGGACGGAATACAGATAGGCGGCACCGGTTCCCATCGCGACCAGCGCATTCATATCAGGTGTCCCGCGCAGCAGGGCTGGGATACCCTTGGCATAGAACACCCTTCCGGGGCCGATCAGCAGAACCGATGTCAGCACAAACTGGATGAGATGGCTGGTCTGAAGCCCGATTGTCGCCTGAACCCAGTGATGAAAGGCTGGGATCATGTGCCCGCCCATCTCGAGTATAAACACAGGCAAAGCCAGCGTTGCAGCGATCAGGGTGGTGCGGATCAGCGCAGAGGCTTCGCCCGGTTTCTCATCGTTGCTTTCGGCCATCCTGGAAGGGTGCGCCGGATAGCCCGCTTTGGTGCTTAGCTGCGCCAGCTTCACAGGATCAGTTGCCCCGTCGGCAAAACGAATGGTCGCGGTTTCAGTGGCCAGGTTGACCCGAGCACTTATGACGGCCGGATCTGCGCAGAGTGCTCGTTCAATCCTTGCGACGCAAGAAGCACAATTCATACCGTCAATTTGCAGAACGGCTTCTGCCACTGACACCGGATAACCAGCTTTGTCCAGCGCGCCGGTCAGGTCGCTGATCGGCCCGTCATAAGTGACCTGTGCGGTCTCGGTTGGGAAGTTGACCGAAGCCTCGGTAACCCCGGGAACATTGCGCAACGCAGATTCCACGCGGCCTACGCAGGATGCGCAGTTCATTCCGGTGACCTTCAGTCTGATAGTATGTGGAGTGGCCAATCGACTCATCCTGTCCTGTTTCCAACCCTAGATGGGGGTTCCAGTCACAGGAAGGTCAAGGGCAGAGATCATGATTTAGGCACAATCTATTGTTTCGAGGGCCGTACGGTTCTTAGTCTTGGGCCAGTTTTTCCAGCAGCAGCGAATTATAAAGCGCGGGCGGGGATGTCCGAACAGCTTCGGGGGATGCGAAAAATCCCAGCATAAGAAAGGCAATCGACAGAGCGAAACCAAACAGGACTATGAAGGCTCGGTGCAGCGTTAACGTTATCATGGTGTCAGTCCTTAAATCACAAGTTGGGGAATGCCTGGCACTGGGGCTTATTTCTTATTTTCCAGTTCCCGTTTCAGCCGGTCATTTTCCGCCTGAAGTTGGGCCAGCTGCTGGCCCAATTCGTTCAGGTGGGGGCGCAGCTCGGCCTCGGTGAATCGTGGGGTAATGTGACTTGGGCAATTCCAGTCCAGACCTTCGACCTTGATAATGACGGCGCGCTCGGCCGGGGTCTGGGTGCCTTCGGGGGAGAGGCTGGCAGCCGCCGCAGCGCCTTCGGCAATTTCGACACGCCCAAGTATTTTCAGGCGTCGCTGGTTGGCATAATCCATCAGGATCAGCGCAACCCGGTCATTGCCATCCAAATTCCCGCGCGAGATATACTGTTTGTTGCCCGAAAGATCAGCATACCCGATGGTCTGCGCATCAAGTACTCGTAAAAACCCCGCGGGTCCGCCACGATACTGCACATATGGCCAGCCGGTCTCGGACACGGTTGATTGGTAGAACCCGTCGCGGGCCTCGATGAACTCTTTTTCGGCGGCTCTAATTTCGTGACCCTGCACAGGGCCGCTTTCCAGGAATTTCGCATAGGTTTTTGCCGATCCCATCCTTTCTTGATGGATGAGAACGGCAGGCGTGAAGGTTAGTTTGGAAAAAGCACGTGGCATAATAGGTCCTTTCTACAGGCCCAGATCAGACAGGTCGGGATGGTCGTCAGGGCGCGGACCAAGAGGCCAAAGGAAAACCCGATCCTGTTGCCTGATCGGAAGGTCGTTCAGCGAGGCATGACGTTTGGCCATCCGACCATCCCTATCGAATTCCCAGTTCTCGTTACCATATGAGCGGAACCACTGGCCGCTGTCGTTCCGCCATTCATAGGCATAGCGCACGGCAATACGGTTTTCCGAATAGGCCCAGAGTTCTTTGATCAGCCGGTACTCCTGCTCATTTCTCCACTTGCGGGTCAAAAGCGCGTGAATTTCAGCATGGCCCGCGACAAACTCCGCCCGATTCCGCCATTGGCTGTCCTCGGTATAGGCGGGCGTCACGATATCCGGATCGCGGCTGTTCCAAGCATTTTCAGCCATGCGGACCTTTTGTGTAGCGGTCTCAGCAGTGAATGGCGGCAGAGGGGGGCGGCTCATGTCATGGTCCTTCAGGTCAGCGATGCAGCGAGCAGCGCGAGGGTCAACAGAAATGGGATGTACTGGCGGTTGAAGGGGCTGGTACGGCGTTTCATGACGGCTCCATAGTTAACTGATCGGTACATCGTTTCGTTAAGGTGTACTGATCGGTACCTCTTTGCAAGGGGCGCCTGTAAAATATCTAAAATTTTTCTCTATCCAGGTGGAAAATAAAGAGAATTTCCTGAACATTGGTGGCCCTTGCGGATTATGGAGGGTACAATTATGTACAGATCGGTACGTATAGGAGGCGAATCATGCGCCCAAACAAAAGGGATGAGCTGGTCCGCAAGGCCCTGAAGGTCTTTTATCGTGACGGTTTTCATGCGACCGGCATGGACAAGCTGGTGGCTGAGACGCGTGTGTCGAAGACTTCGATGTACAAACATTTCCGCACCAAGGAAGATCTGATTCTGGCGGCTTTGCGTCTGCGGGACGAGAATTTCCGCAACTGGTTCATGCGTCGTGTCGAGGAATTGGCCGACACCCCTGCGGACCAGTTGATTTCAAGCTTTGATGCACTGGGCGAGTGGTTCGCCGAAGACGGGTTTCGCGGCTGCATGTTCATCAAGGCTGGCGCCGAGTTCCAGGAGAAGGAGCACCCGATCCACGTGCAGGCGGCGGAACACAAGCGGTTGTTGTTGGAATATTTCACGGATCTGGCCCGCAAAGCCGGTGCCTTCGACCCTGAAAGCCTGGGATGTCAGATTCTTCTGCTGAAAGAAGGGGCAATCGTGACGGCGGTTCTGTTGAAAAGCTGTGATCCCGCGCAAGATGCCAAAGCTGCAGCGCGGGTCTTGCTGGAAAACGCGTTGGCCGCACCGATCCCGTGACCCGGCGAAATCTTCCAAAAGACGTTGCGTAGCGTTTCATCCAACGCATTGGATTAATTGCCGGTCCAAATTACGCTGGCAGCAAGTTGATCTTGGAGGATGCGCAATGTCTCTTATTACCCCTACATCCAGCTGGGTGTCCGAAGAGCACCAGATGTTTGCCGAAATGGCGGACCGTTTCATGCAGGACGAACTGGTGCCCAATATCGAGCGCTGGACCGAAAACGGGGTTGTTGATCGTGCGTTCTGGCGCAAGGCCGGTGACATGGGACTGATGGCTGGCGCGATCACCGAAGATCACGGTGGTGTCGGTGGTGGCATGGGATTTGATGCGCTGACCATGTACGCCCAGACCTCGCACGGAGATTCCGGTTGGGGCTATGCGATCCAGTCGATTGTCATCCACTATATCACCGCTTATGGCAGCGAAGATCAAAAGTTGAAATGGCTGCCGAAACTCGCCTCGGGCGAGATGGTCGGCGCGCTGGCCATGACAGAGCCCGGAACCGGTTCGGATGTGCAGTCGATCCGCACAACTGCGGAAAAGAACGGTAACTCCTACTGTCTGAACGGGTCCAAGATCTTTATCACCAATGGGCAATCTGCGGACTTGATCCTTGTGGCCGCAAAGACCGACAAGACCCAAGGGTCGAAAGGGGTATCGTTGGTCGCGGTCGAAACGCAGGGCGCAGATGGGTTCCGCAAGGGGCGGAACCTCAAGAAACTGGGCATGAAGTCCAATGACACGGCCGAGCTGTTCTTTGAGGACGTCAAGGTCCCGATGACAAACCTGATTGGTGCGGAAGAGGGGCAGGGTTTTTACCAGATGATGCGGCAACTTCCCTGGGAACGCCTGACGATTGCAATCGGTGCCCTGGGTGCGATTGATTTCGCGATTGCCGAAACAGTGAAATACACGCAGGAGCGCAAAGCCTTCGGTCAGCGCGTGATGGATTTCCAGAATACCCGCTTCAAGCTTGCCGAGTGTAAAACCAAGGCCGAAGTGCTGCGCAGTTTTGTCAACGACTGTATTGCCCGACTTGAGGCTGGAACTTTGGATGCATCGACCGCGTCGATGGCCAAATACTGGGGGTCTGAGGTGCAGAATGAGATCATGCACGAATGTCTGCAGCTGTTTGGTGGCTATGGGTTCATGATGGAATATCCGATTGCTCGGCTTTACGCGGATGCGCGGGTTCAGATGATCTATGGTGGGACAAATGAGATCATGAAGGAACTCATTGCTCGGTCGTTGGACACATAATCCTGTTCGGAACGCTCCCTCCCCGCAGTTTTCTAGGGTGGTCGGAATGGCCCGGTCACGAGATTTGGTCGACTTGGCCTTGCAGCCAAGAACAGAACGACTTCAGCGGCTCGGATGCCACCCGGGATTGCGGCCAGACCAGAAAGAAATCGCCCAGACTGACGCCCGGGCCTTTCCAGGCGGGAACGAGTCGCCCGGTTTTCAGGTCGTCTTCGACCAGATAGCTGGGCAGCAGCGCCACCCCAAGCCCATGAATTGTGGCTTGTCCCATGGTCGAGAATTGGTCGAACAACATGCCGCCAAGCCCTGATGCCACAAGCCCTTGTGCGGCAAACCATTGCTCCCAGGCATCAGGGCGCGTTTCCAGGTGCAGCAGCGGGGCATTCATTAGCCAGTCAATCTGTTCCGGGTTTTCGGGCAGAATTTCCGGAGCGCAAACCGGTACAACATTTTCACGCATGATCGGCAGGTAGTTGACGCCGTGCCAATCTCGACGCCCGAAATGAATGGCGGCGTCGAAATGTTCCGTTTCGAAATCGAAGGGGCGAAGCCGGGTGTTCAGATTGACGGTCACCTCGGGATGTCGGCGAGCAAAGTCCTGAAGACGCGGCGCCAGCCAATGCATCCCAAACGCCGGCAGGATCGACAGGTTCAGCGATCCTCCGGTCGGATTGGCTCTGAGTTTTAGGGAGGCCTGCGCCAGTTGGTGCAAGCTTTTGCGCGCGACCTGAACGTATTCTTTTGCCGCCGGGGTAAGCTGCAGCCGCATCTGGGTTCGCTGGATCAGTTCGATGCCCAGCTGTTCCTCCATCGACTTGAGCTGTCGGCTGATGGCGCTTTGGGTCAGCGAAAGCTCTTCCGCTGCCGCTGAAGCACTGCCAAGGCGGTCAACGGCCTCGAGTGCCAGCAGAGAGGGGATAGACGGCAGAAAACGACGGGGGGCGATCATATGATAATTCCTCATACCTTTCGGATGGAATATCACTGGCTTTTAGGGCCCGCCAGCCCGATACCAAATGAATATTTTGGTCAAGAGAGACGTTGGCAGTGTCCAGGGAAATCGCAGCAGATAGTTTTAGGCGTGCAGACAGGCTGCGCGGGATTGAGTTGTCAGAGATTGTTCAGATCTCTGAGCAGGCTGCGCGCCTTAAGGCGCAGGGTGTCGATGTGGTCGCGCTCAGTACCGGCGAGCCTGATTTTCCGACCCCTGAACATGTGGTCGAAGCGGCCCATCAAGCGGCGCTGGCCGGGCAAACACGGTACCCGGCGACGGCAGGAGCGCCGGACCTCCGGGCGGCTATCGCCGTCGGGGCCAGTGTCCGGCCGGAAAACGTGATCGTCTCGACCGGTGCTAAACAGGTTTTGTCCGGGGCGCTGATGGCCACGCTCGATCCCGGGGATGAAGTTATTATCGCGGCGCCGTTCTGGACCAGCTATGCGGATATGGTCAGGCTGTCCGGCGGTATTCCGGTTGTGCTGGACTGTCCGGTTTCTCAGGGGTTCAAGCTGACCCTAGCACAGCTTGAGGCCGCAATTACGCCGCGCACTCGCTGGCTTTTGCTGAACACGCCCTCAAACCCGACCGGCGCGGTCTATACTGAATCGGAACTGCAGGCTCTGGGTCGTGTTTTGGACAGGCATCCCAATGTTTGGGTGATCTCGGATGAGATTTACCAACACCTGACCTATGTTCCCTTCACGCCATTTGTTCAGGCCGTGCCGCATCTGGCGGATAGAGTGCTGACCGTAAATGGAGTTTCCAAGGCCTATTCGATGACCGGGTGGCGGATCGGTTGGGGAATCGGGCCATCACCCTTGATCAAGGCGATGACCGCTGTTCAGGGGCAGATTACATCAGGCGCATGTTCCATCGCGCAGGCGGCAGCATTGGCTGCGATTACCGGGCCGCAAACGCTTTTGGGCGAACGCCTGCAGGCGATGCGGGCGCGCCGTGATCTTGTGGTTGCTGGGTTGAATGCCGCGGGTCTGGAGTGTGCCGTTCCGGATGGCGCGTTCTATGTCTTTCCCAAAACACCGGCTGAAATGCCAGTCGATCACGAATTCTGCCGGTATCTGCTGGACGAAGTCGGGGTGGCACTGGTGCCGGGGCGTGCCTTTGGTTTGCCGGGCCATCTGCGGCTTTCTTTTGCCTATGGCACCGAAAGCCTGCAAGAAGGGTTGCGGCGCATTGCGGATGCAACCGCCAGATTGAAGTAGAGGGGCCGCCATGGATCGCGCTCAGATCGTTCATGAGAATTTCCTGACACGTGTGGCGCAGCACCACCTGCCTGACGGCGCCGCACCGCGACCGGGATTAAGCAACGCCGATGCGGTGTCGCTGTACCGGTCTCAGGTTCTCAGCCGGGCACTGGACCGTACCAGCCGCGCAATGCAGAAGGCGGGGCAGGGGTTCTATACCATCGGCTCTTCCGGGCATGAGGGCATGGCGGCTGTCGCCCACGCGCTGCGGCCCACGGACATCGCGTTTTTGCACTACCGAGATGCCGCGTTTCAGGTCGCGCGTTCCGAGCAGGTGCCGGGTCAGCAAATCGCTTGGGATATGTTGCTGAGTTTCGCCTGCTCGAAAGAGGACCCGATCTCGGGTGGTCGGCACAAGGTACTGGGCTCAAAGGCGCTGATGATCCCGCCGCAGACCTCGACCATCGCCAGTCATCTGCCCAAAGCTGTGGGTGCGGCCTATTCGCTTGGCGCGGCACGGCGGCACCCGCCCGACCATCGCGAACTGCCCGCCGACGGGATCGCCATGTGTTCCTTCGGGGACGCATCGGCCAACCACTCGACTGCGCAGGGGGCGATCAATACGGCGGGGTGGACCAGCGTACAGTCGACCCCTTTGCCCCTGTTGTTCGTCTGTGAGGATAATGGGATCGGTATCTCGGTCAGAACGCCAAAGGGATGGGTTCAAGCGTCGATGCAGCACCGGCCGGGGATCAAATATTTTCAGGCCAACGGTTTGGATATTTTCGAAACCTATGCGGTTGCGAAAGAGGCAGCGGAATACGTGCGCACTCGGCGCAAACCGGCTTTCCTGCATCTAAGAACCGTTCGGCTTTATGGCCATGCGGGGGCGGACGTCCCGACGACCTATATGGCGAAATCCGAAGTCGAAGCTGATGAGGCAAATGATCCGCTGCTGCATTCGGTGCGGCTGTTGGAACAGGCCGGGGCGCTATCGTCGGATCAGGCGCTGAAGATATATCAGGATACCTGCGCCCGCACCGACAGGATCGCGGCAGAGGCCGTGACCCGCCCGCATCTGACCACCGCGTCCGAAGTCATGGCCAGCTTGATCCCACCAAAACGCACCTGCAAACCCACCAATGGTCCGGGGGCCGAGGCCCGTGCAGCCGCTTTTGGCGGCGACATGCGCGCGATGGACGATCCCCAGCCGATGAGTCGTCTGATCAACTGGGCACTGACCGATCTGATGCTGGAACACGCCGAGATCGTGTGTATGGGCGAAGATGTGGGACGCAAGGGTGGCGTCTATGGCGTGACCCAAAAGCTGCAACAGCGGTTCGGCCCGGATCGGGTGATCGACACGCTGTTGGACGAACAGTCCATTCTGGGGCTGGCCATCGGTATGGGGCATAACGGCTTTGTCCCGATCCCTGAAATTCAGTTTCTGGCCTATCTCCACAATGCCGAGGACCAGATCAGGGGCGAGGCCGCGACCTTGCCCTTTTTCTCGAACGGGCAATTTACCAATCCGATGGTCCTGCGGATCGCCGGGCTGGGATATCAGAAGGGTTTCGGGGGGCATTTCCATAACGATAACTCTCTGGCCGTTCTGCGCGATATTCCTGGTGTGATCATTGCCTGCCCCTCGACCGGTTCGGACGCGGTGCAGATGCTTCGAGAATGCGTAAGGCTGGCGCGCGAAGAACAACGCGTCGTGGCATTCTTGGAACCCATTGCGCTTTATCCGATGCGCGACCTTCATCAGGCGCAGGATGCCGGATGGATGACGACCTATCCTTCGCCGGATCGCAGCATCCGCCTGGGCGAGGTCGGGGTACAGGGGGACGGCACCGATCTGGCGATTGTGACCTATGGCAACGGCCACTACCTGTCGCGGCAAGCCTTGCCCGAACTTGAGGCCGCAGGGATCCGAACCCGGATTATCGACATGCGATGGTTGGCTCCATTACCTGCAGAAGCGTTGCGCGAGGCCAGCAAAACCTGTGCGCATATTCTGGTCGTTGACGAATGCCGCCGGACCGGAAGCCAGTCAGAGGCGCTGACAACTTTCTTCGTCGAAGAAAGCCCCGACACCCCAATCGCCCGGGTAGTGGCAGAAGACAGCTTTATCGCGACCGGGCCTGCATATGCTGCGCCATTGCCGTCAAAGGATAATATTGTCGCCGCTGCGCTCAATCTGACTGGAAACCGCTCATGACCCGTACCGCCGTTGTGATCTGCCCGGGTCGGGGCACCTATAACAAGGCCGAGCTGGGGTATTTGCACCGTCATCACGCAAACCGGATGCAGATGATTGGCGGGTTTGACGCCATCCGCGCCAATGCGGGGCAAGCGGCAGTCACGGCGCTGGACGGTGCTGATCGGTTCACGGTCAGTAAGTACTCGCGCGGTGATGTGGCCTCACCCCTGATTTATGCGGCCTCTTTGGCTGATGCTCAGGTGCTGGCCGATGACATTGAAGTGGTGGCTGTCACCGGCAACTCGATGGGCTGGTACATCGCCCTCGCCGCCGGAGGCGCGGTGTCGCCTGAGGATGGCTTTCGTGTGGTGAATACAATGGGGACGTTGATGCAGGACCACCTAATTGGTGGGCAGCTCGTATACCCATTCACAGACAATAGCTGGGCGGATGACCCACAGCGTAAGGCTGAATTGCTGGCCGATGTGGCGCGGATCAACGCGCAGGACGGTCAGGTTCTGGCATTGTCGATTGATCTGGGTGGAATGCTGGTTTTGGCGGGCAACGAAGAGGGCTTGCGAGCGTTCGAGGCATCGTGGCCGAGTGTGCAAGACAGGTTCCCCATGAGGTTGGCAAATCACGCCGCATTTCACACCCACCTTCAAGCTCCGGTGGCTGCGGAAGGGCGCACGCAACTTGGTGCGGAGCTGTTCAAACAGCCTGACCGGCCTCTGATCGACGGGCGTGGCAAAATCTGGTGGCCGGGTGCGACGGACACGCAGGCACTGTGGGATTACACCCTGGGACATCAGGTGACCGCGGCCTATGACTTCACCCGCGCAATCCAGACCGCCGCGCGCGAATTCGCGCCTGACCTGTTCATCGTGACAGGCCCCGGAGCGACTTTGGGCGGTGCCGTTGCGCAATCGCTGGTTCTGGCCGGGTGGCAGGGGATGTGCGATCGGGCAGCGTTTCAGTCGCAGCAAAAGGCGCGGCCTTTCCTGATCGCGATGGGGCGTGAGGATCAAAGGGCTCTTGCGATGACCTGATCCCGCGTCCTAATGGTTTTTGACACCGCAAGGAGCCCGCATTGAGCGACTACGATCAATCCCTTTGGCTAAACACCTGCCGCGAGCATGTGGAGAGCGCCCCGCTGACCAGCGATTTGTCTGTGGACCTTGCGGTGATCGGCGGCGGTTATACTGGCTGTTCCGCGGCTTTGACGGCCGCACGGGCCGGAGCCTCGGTCTGTGTCTTGGAGGCACAGGAGATCGGGCATGGGGGATCCGGGCGCAATGTGGGGCTGGTCAATGCCGGACTCTGGGTGCGCCCTGCTGACATTTGCGCCCATCTGGGGGATGCGGACGGAACGCGTCTGATCGAAATCCTTGCGGCGGCCCCAAGTGAAGTATTCAGCGTGATCCAGACACATGGGATCGAGTGCGAGCCGATGCGCAAGGGCACGTTGCATTGTGCGCATTCTGGCTCTGGTCTTGCTGATTTGAAAATACGCCATGCACAGTTGCGTCAGGCAGGCGCTCCGGTCGAGTTGCTGTCGTCGGACAAGACGTACCAGCGCACGGGCAGCGCCACCTTTCGTGGAGCTCTGTTCGACCCGCGCGCCGGAACGATCCAGCCGATGGCATATGTGCGTGGTCTGGCCCGCGCGGCTGCCGCAACCGGGGCACGCGTTCACACGCACAGCCCAGTGATGACGATGCGCCATGTCGATGGCCAGTGGCTGTTGGAAACCCCGCAGGCCACGGTGCGCGCCAAATCAGTGATCCAGGCCACCAACGCGTATCATCGGAACCTGCCCGACACGTCGCCGGCCTATGTTCCTGTCTCGTATTTTCAATTCGCTACTGCGCCATTGTCCGACAACCTGCGCGCGAGTATTCTTCCCGGAGCCGAAGGATGTTGGGATACCGGCCTGATTATGACCTCTTTCCGAATGGATCACGACGGGCGCTTTATCCTCGGCGCAATGGGCAATCTAGAACATGCGGGCAGCGCCGCGCATACCGGATGGATCAAGCGCAAACTGTCAGAGCTTTATCCTCAGCTTGCGGATCAACCCTTGCAGCAGGGATGGCATGGCCGCATTGCGATGACCTCGGACCACATTCCCAAGATCACCCGGATCGGACCGGATGCGGTTTCGATCCATGGCTATTCAGGCCGGGGTATCGGGCCGGGCACGGTGTTTGGCCGTATGGCGGCTGAGAGCCTTTTGGCAGGGGATCCGGCGTTGCTGCCAGTTCCCGCTGTGGCGGAACATACTGAACGCTGGACCCGCCTGCGTCACGCCTACTTTGAAACCGGTGCTGCACTGACCCATTTGATCAAGGCGCGCTGATGTCAGCTGCTATGGCTTCGATCCTTCTGCGCAGCCAACGATGCGCCGGGTCATTGGCCGACCTTTGGTGCCAGACCATGTAAAGCGGAACCGGGGTGCATTCGAAGGGCAAATGCGCACAGTCCAACCCGGCCAGAGGACCTTGTCTCATCAAGGCGGTATCGGTCGAGATCAACGAGCTGCCCCGCACAAAGGCTGGTATCGCGTTGAAATGGGGCAGGGTAACAATCGGCGCTCTGATCTGGCTTTGATCAACACCCCGCATGACGGCACGGGCATTGCGGCCATCGGCAAAGCGCACCTCGATATGGTCGCTGTCGCAATAGGTCTGCCAGCTGTCTGGCGGGGTGCAATGGGCGGCGTCGAAGAACATCATCAGCGGGCTTTCGAACAGCCGTTTCTGGTAGATGTCCGGCCCATCGGGCGGTAGCGGGGTGACCATCAACTGACACCGGTCGCTGCGCAACAGGTCCGGGTCGGGAACTCCGGATGGGATGAACTCCAACCGTAGCCGTGCACCCTCGGCGCGTGTGTCGCGCAACAGCCTTGGGAATATCACTTCGCGTGGCATGTCATTTGTGGCGATGCGAATGTCGATCTGTTCGGATAACGGGTCAAAGGGGCGACCGTCGGTCAAGGCACGCATCCCGTCCAGCACCGTTTGAATAGGGTCCTTCAGGGACAAGGCCCGTTCGGTCGGGGTCAGGCCCTGACCTGAACGTACAAACAACGGATCGCCCAGCACCTGCCGCAGTTTGGACAGCGTGTGGCTGATTGCCGATTGCGTGACCCCCAGCCGATCGGCTGCTTTCGAGACCGAGCTTTCCTCGAGTATTGTCAGAAAGACCCGCAGGACTTTGCCGTCCAAATCAGTGAAATCATTTTTATTCATATTATTTATGATTAAGTATGAATGGTATTGCTGTCTACCGGGCATTAAGGGTCAGACGGGCAAGGGGAGGCACGCTATGGGAATCCGTTTCTTTTCAGACCGGAACAGGCCAGTTCATATGGGCGGCTACCCGCTAGAGCGGTTGGCGCGGCAGGACACAATGCCGGACCTGTCTCAGGTGACGCCTATGGGCGATCTTAGCTTTCGCCGACCCGATCAGCCCCACAGCATCGTCAATGCGATGGGTGAGTTTCAGGCGATGATGGATGCGATCCGCGACGGGTTGGTGAACCCGGCAATGGGCGATATCCCGTCAGATCCGAATGCGCGCGCCAACCATCTGAAAGCCTTTGGTTATTTCAACGATGCGTCGATGATTGGGTGCGGACCACTGCCGCCCGAAGCACTGTTGCCCGAGCCGCGCCGCAACCCTGATATCGACCGGCTGGCTGATGCCCTGAGGACACGGCAAACCAAGACGCTGGCCTCGGGCATTGATGTCATCATGGCGGATTTGAAGGACAGTATCGAGGCTGCGCCCAAGCCAATCGACAGCCACCGCCATGGAATCGTGTTCCTATATGAACACAACCGTGACCCGGACCCGTCCGAGCCCGGAGCCGATTGGATCGCGGATGCGCAGGACCATCGCGCTTGTTTGTTGGCGACCGAAAATGCGGTGGTTATTGCCAACTACATCCGCCTGCTTGGTTTTGATGCGCGGGCGCATTCGGCGATGTCGTCGGATGTTGATCTGGGCAAATTGGCGGTCGCCGCAGGATTGGCCTCGGTCGAAGGTGGGCAGCTTGTTGCCCCCTGGCTTGGGACTCGGTTCGGGCTGGCCGTAGTGACGACCGAGATGGAGATCGCCCATGACCGCCCGCTGTGCCTGATGGCCCAGCAACCGCGGTTTCGCACACAAGGGCCGGCATGGTGGTTGGGGGCGGGTTTTGCCAAGAATGCGCTGAACCGCGACCCCTATGCCAAACGGCGCTATGTCGACGGCGCGCATCCCTTCGAAAAGCTTAAGCGTGTCGAAACGCCGACAACTTATATTGACGAGGAAAACGTTGCACGCGTCCCCAAACGGGCTGACATGTTTGCCCGGGCGCAATTCGGCGACATGGGAAAGTCCATGCAGGACGCCGCCAAGGGAGGTCATTACGTGCGCAAGGCGGCCCCCAGTTTCGCGCAACGGCGCGCGCTGGGCGCGTTTGTTCTGCTGCAGGATGGCGACAGCGCCGAGACAGCGCCGCCGACAGATGCCGCCCGGAACGCCGCCAATATCAAGGCCGCGACCTATTTTCTGGGTGCGGATGCCGTCGGTCTCAGCCGGTGCCCTGATTGGGCGTGGTATTCACATGATGCCGCCGGAGAAGAGATCACGCCGCCGCATGATCAAGCCATCAGCATGATCATTGATCAGGGTTACGAGACCATGGAAGGGTCCAGTGGTGACGACTGGATTGCAGTGGCCCAATCCATGCGCGCCTATCTGCGGTTCTCGCTTTTGGGTGGGGTCGTTGCACAGCAGATCCGCAACCTTGGGTACAAGGCAAAGGCCCATACGGTGATGGATGGCGAGGTGCTGCAGCCTCCGCTTTTGCTGTTGTCGGGACTGGGAGAGGTCAGCCGGATTGGCGAGGTCATCCTGAACCCCTATTTGGGCCCGCGTCTGAAATCCGGTGCGGTCACAACAGATATGCCTCTGGCTCATGACAAGCCGATAGATTTCGGACTGCAGAGTTTTTGCGAAAGCTGCAACAAATGCGCGCGAGAATGCCCCTCGGGGGCGATCACCGCCGGGCCAAAACTGATGTTCAACGGCTATGAAATCTGGAAGTCCGACAGCCAGAAATGCGCGACTTACCGGGTGACAACATCGGGTGGTGCGATGTGCGGGCGGTGCATGAAAACCTGCCCATGGAATCTGGAAGGCATCTTCAAGGAACGTCCCTTCCGTTGGGCCGCGATGAACTTCTCCCAAGCCGCGCCAGCGCTGGCGAAACTGGACGATGCGGTGGGCAATGGTGGCTTGAACGACACCAAGAAATGGTGGTGGGATATCGAATTGCAGCCCGACGGCGCGTATCGCCCGACCCAGCATCCGCTGAACCGGCGCAACCTGCAGACGGACCTTGCCCTGAAATATGAGGATCAGACGCTGGCGGTCTATCCCGCCTATCTGGCCCCGCATCCCTGGCCCTATCCTTTTGCCATGGACCGCGAAGCCGGGATTGCAGCTTATGAAGCGATGGTCACGGCAGAGGAGTACAAGGCACGCAAGGCCGCCGGGGACATGTCTGTTGTTCACAACTATTCGATCGCAGGTGATGCCCCTGTCATGCGGGTCGAGCTGAGCATGGTCGACCGGATGACGGATGATGTGACCAAATATGAGTTCGCGACGCTGGATGGCGCGCCGCTGCCTCAGTGGACCGCAGGCGCCCATCTGGACGTGCTGGTCGCGCCAGAGTTCCTGCGGCAATATTCAATGTCCGGCAATCCGGCGAACCCAGCGACCTATCAGATCGGTGTCTTGCGCGAGGATGAGGGGCGGGGCGGCTCGGCCCTGTTGCACCGGATTTTTACCGAAGGGCGCAAGGTTTTCATCTCGAAACCCATCAACCATTTCGAACTGGATGAGACCGCCACCAGGACATTCCTGATGGGCGGCGGGATCGGCATCACGCCGATGATCGCCTTTGCCCACCGCCTGCACAGTCTGGGCAAACCCTTTGACCTGCATTACTCGGCCAGTACCCGCGCCGGGGCGGGGTATCTGGACGATCTGGCCGCAATGCCCTGGGCCGATCACGTGCACTATCATTTCTCGGACGAAGGTACGCGCGCTGATTTACAGTCAATCCTGTCGGGATATCAGGCAGGTTGGCACGTCTATACCTGCGGCCCGGATCGGTACATGGAAGGCGTGATGCAGGCAGCGGAACGTCAGGGGTTCCCAGACGAGGCGCGGCATCTGGAGTATTTCTCCGTTCCCGAGCAGCCCGAATATGAGAACCATTCTTTCACGCTGAAACTGGCCAAATCGGGGCGAGAGCTGCAGGTTCCCGCTGACAAACACGCGGCGCAGGTGCTGAACGAAGCCGGAATTCAGGTCGACGTGAAATGTTCGGACGGAATTTGCGGCGTCTGTAAATGCGGTGTGATTTCGGGTGAAATCGAGCACAGGGATTTCGTGCTGTCGAACAAGCAGCGCGAAGGCGCAATCATCCTGTGCCAAAGCCGTGCTGCGGACCCGGACGGGGTGGTCGAGATCGACCTCTGATCCGAGGTCTGGAAACGACATTTCGGGATCGAAAAATAGGTCGTTCTTGCCATGGACGCCAGTGTGTTGCTGCACTAACGTCCCTGCGAACCCCAGTGGATCCTGACCAACAGGCGCGAGGTAAAATCATGGATTATCACAGCCCTGCCAGCTTTGCCGAGGCGTCGGCTCTGGCAGAAAATGCAAAAGGCGTTACACGGTTTCTTGCCGGTGGCACCGATGTTCTGGTGCAGTTGCGCTCGGAATTGGTGACGCCTGATACATTGATAGACATCAAGAAAATCAATGGCGTAAGCGATATCACCTGCAATGCTGACGGCAGCTGGACGCTGGGCGTGGCGGCGACGGGTGCGGAAATGAGCGAACATCCCGGGTTGGGCCGCGACTGGCCCGGCGTGGTCGAAGCGATGGATTTGATCGGATCGACTCAGGTGCAGGGGCGGGCGACGCTGACTGGCAACCTGTGCAATGGCTCGCCTGCGGCGGATTCGGTGCCAGCCATGGTGGCAGCGGGCGTGACCGTGACAGTAACCGGACCAGGTGGCATCCGTGAGGTTGCCGTCGAAGATATTCCGACCGGCCCCGGCAGAACGTCCTTGGCCAAGGGTGAACTGATCTCGGCGGTCAATATTCCTGCACGCGGCGAAAACGGAGGTGATGCCTATCTGCGGTTCATCCCAAGGACCGAGATGGATATTGCGGTGGTTGGCGTAGGTGTGAATCTCCGTCTGGACGGGGATACCATCACCGAGGCCCGCGTGTCTCTGGGTGCCGTGGCTCCGACTGTTCTGCTTGTCGAAGACTGCGCCAAGGCGATCATGGGCAGCACCCTTGACGATGCTGCATTGGACGCGCTTGCCGCTGCCGCATCTACTGCCTGTAACCCGATCGACGACAAGCGCGGCACGATCGCATTCCGTACCGAAGTGGCCGGGGTTCTGGCCAAACGCGCCGCGAAAATCGCCTATGCCCGCGCCAAGGGAGAGCAAGCATGAGCAAGTTCCACGTATCCACCACCGTCAATGGTGACACGGTCGAATACCTGTGTGACCCACGCGAGACCCTGCTGGACTGTCTGCGCGACAAGCTGAACCTGACCGGTGCGAAAGAAGGCTGCGGCACCGGCGATTGCGGTGCCTGCTCGGTAACTGTCGATGGCCGTTTGGTTTGTTCCTGCCTGATGCTTGGGATCGAAGCAGAGGGTAAACAGATCGAGACGGTCGAAGGTATTGCAGACGGGGACGTTCTGCATCCGCTGCAGAAGAAGATGATTGAATATGCTGCTCTTCAATGCGGTATCTGCACCCCCGGTATTCTGGTCGCGGCCAAATCGTTGCTGGAAAAGAACCCGAACCCGACCGAGGAAGAGACACGGTATTGGTTGGCCGGTAACCTGTGTCGCTGCACCGGGTATGACAAGATCATTCGCGCCGTGATGGATACAGCGGCTGAACTGCGGGAGGCTTCGTAATGGCACTCGACGATCGCAAATCTGAATTCACTTTCGTTGGTACCCGACCGAACCGCCCTGACGGGCTGGACAAGGTCACGGGGCGCGCGAAATTTGGCGCTGACGCCACCGCGCCGGGCATGTTGCACGGGGCTATTCTGCGCTCACCCCATGCCCATGCGCGGATCGTAAAGATCGACACCTCCAAGGCCCAAGCGCATAAAGACGTCAAGGCCGTTGTGACCCGTGACGATTTCGCTGAGGTGCCGTTTAAGCCCGGTCTTGAAGGTGAGTTCTGGAACGTGCTGGAAAACGTTATGGCAGGCGAGAAGGCCCTGTATGACGGCCACGCGGTGGCAGCTATTGCGGCAACTTCGGCGCTGTCGGCGCGTGATGCACTCAAGCTGATTGAGGTCGAATATGAGGTGCTGCCCCATGTGACCGATGTCGACAAAGCGATGGCCCCGGACGCTCCGGTTATACGCGAGGGGGCGGCGGATTATTCCGTGCCCGAAGGGATGCACCCGAACGTCGTGCGCTATCACGAAAGCGGGCATGGCAATGTCGAAGCAGGTTTTGCCGAGGCGGATCTGGTCGTTGAAGACAGCTTTGTCACCGAGGCAACCCATCAGGGCTATATCGAACCTCATGCCTGTTTGGCGACGCTGGGAAATGACGGCAAGGGTGAGCTGTGGTGCACCACACAAGGTCACTGGATCGCGCAGAAAACCTGTGCGGCTTTGCTGGGGATCGAAACATCGCAACTGCGGGTGACGGCGTCCGAGATTGGCGGCGGCTTTGGTGGCAAGACAACCGTATTCATCGAGCCGGTCGCGCTGGCGCTGAGCCGCAAGGCCAACCGGCCGGTCAAGCTGGTGATGACCCGATCCGAGGTATTCCGGGCCACCGGTCCGACTGCCTCCGCGTCGATGGATATCAAGATCGGGATGAAGAAAGACGGCACGATCACCGCAGCGCAAGGCGTGTTCCGCCTGCAGGGTGGGGCCTTCCCCGGCGCGCCGGGTGATATGACGGCCATGTGTGCCTTTGCTCCTTATAACCTGACTAACGTCAAGCAGGTGGGCTATGACGTCATGGCCAACCGCCCGAAACAGGCGGCCTACCGGGCGCCCGGTGCACCGATGGGAGCCTTTGCTGTTGAGTCGGTGATTGACGAGCTGTGCAAGAAACTGGGTCTGGACCCCGTGGATGTGCGTCTGAAAAACGCCGCCTACGAAGGTACGAAGGCCAGCTATGGCCCGCGCTACGAACGCATCGGTCTGGTCGAAACGCTTGAGGCCGCCAAGGCGCATCCGCACTATTCTGCGACACTGAAACCAGGGCAGGGGCGTGGGATATCCTGTGGATTCTGGTTCAACCACGGCGGCGAGACATCGGTGTCGCTTGCCCTGTCCGAGGACGGCTCGGCCCAGCTGATGGTCGGCACGCCCGATATCGGCGGCTCGCGCGCGTCGATGGCGCTGATGGCGGCCGAGGTTCTGGGCATCCCATACGAGAATATCCGCGTCACCATCGCGGACACGGCGACGCTGGGATACAATGACGTTAGCCACGGATCGCGCGTGACCTATGCCTCGGGTCTGGCCACGATCAAGGCGGCCCGGCACGCGGTCGAAAAGCTCAGCGAACGGGCGGCGGCCAAGTGGGGCATCCCGGTGGATGCGGTGAAATGGGAAAACGGCTGCGCGGTGCCCTCGGGCCCCAATGCGGGCGATTTCGATCCGATGCCGTTGGCCGATATCACCGCTGATATGGGCGCGACCGGTGGTCCGATTTCGGGCCATTTCGAAGCGACGCCCGAGGGCGCAGGCGTGTCCTTCGGCACCCATATCGTCGATGCCGAGGTCGACCCGGAGACCGGCAAGACCAGCATCACCCGCTATACGGTCATTCAAGACGCCGGAAAGGCGATCCACCCGACCTATGTCGAAGGCCAGTATCAGGGCGGCGCGGCGCAGGGCATCGGTTGGGCGCTGAACGAGGAATATGTCTATGGCGAGGATGGTCGTCTGCAGAATTCGATCTTCCTCGATTATCGCATCCCGGTCGCCAGCGACTTGCCGATGATCGATACGGTGATCGTCGAAGTTCCCAACCCCGGCCACCCGTTTGGGGTGCGCGGCGTGGGCGAGACCGGCATCGTGCCGCCGCTGGCAGCCATCGCCAACGCGGTTTCGAACGCTGCGGGTGTGCGGATGAAACAACTGCCAATGTCACCGCCGCGCATTTTGGCGGCGCTCAAGGACAATGGTTGAGGTCCACCTGTGGTCCGGCCTTCGGTCTTTGACCGGGGGCCAACAGGTGGTCGAGGTCGAGGCCAAAACCACCGGCGAGCTGCTGCGGGAACTTGCGCGGGTTCATCCGCAGCTTCAGGCGCCGATTGATGCCGGGGTTTCCATCTCAATCAACGGGCGCGTGATCGCCAGCGGGCTGACCGAACCGATCCCCGAGGGCAGCGAAGTGTATCTGATGCAAAGGCTGCGCGGCGGTTAGCCTTGGGGAGACCAGGGTTCGCGCCCGACCATCCTGTCTGCTTCGGCGGTGATGTCGTTCATATGCGCCTCAAGGCTGAGGCGAAGGGCCTCGAGTTCTTCTTCACTGGCCTTGCGGGGAACATTTTCGGTCCATTCCCGGCACAGAAACACGCCTTTGTTGCGCCAGGGGCGCGGCATCAGCAGGCGATCCCAGGTACCGGCCTCGCTGCCGTGGCGGGCGGAATAAGTGATACCGAAGACCCGCTTGCCCGAGGTGCGTGCCCAAACCAGAGGCACTGTCGACAGCACCCGTTCCGGACCGCGCGGGCCGTCAGCGGCGATACCGATGGAAATGCCCCGCTTGATCTTGCCGATCACTTCGCGTGACACCGCGATGTTGTTGGCGTTTTTGCTGGTCATGGCGATGGTGTCCATGCCGAACAGTTTCTGCACCCGACCAACCATGCTGCCAGCGCGTGCCGAAGATGTGATCGAGCAGATACGCCCCTTATCCAACGGAAAGAAATAGGGTGATTGTGCCAGTCGCTGATGCCAAAGGACAACGATGACCGGCTCGCCCTGATCGGCCAGTTGGTCCAGCTCTTCATAGCCGATGCGTTGCCATTGGGTGTTGCGGTTGACCATCCGAATATAGCTCGCGATGCGGCGGGCGGTCCAATTCAGGACGGCCTCGCTATCGGCGATTTTCTTGCGGATACTCACTAATGGTGACCCTCATATTGATCAAACCGTGTCTTATAGAACTCAACGCCATACGCAACTTGTTTGTCGTGCGCATAACTGAGGAGGAATCTGAAAAAGCCTCTTGAGTCCGCCGCGCGGCTGGCATATTTGAGGCGGACCTTAGGGGTATAGCTCAGTTGGTAGAGCGACGGTCTCCAAAACCGTAGGTCGCGGGTTCGAACCCTGCTGCCCCTGCCATTCTCTCCATTGCCAGAAGTTTGTGCCAGCTTGGGCGGAATGGGACACGAGTGACCCTTTGCGCAGCCTAGCTGTTACAACTTGGACCAGCAGAGCATTCGACCGATGCGATAAACCGCGTTCTGGTTGCTCAACAAATCACGGTCTAACCCAAAATCGGTGATATGCCACCGGCAAAAGCGGCCAAGATTGGGGCCGTCAGGGCGAAGCCGGCGCGGATGATGTCACCTGTGCCTTCTGTCAGCTTATGCGACGATCTCCAGTCATCAATGTCGAATGCCTGGTCTGTGCCGCCCTGATTTCGGGCAGCCAAAGCGAGGTTAGAAATTCTTCCGTCCAGAAGGACTGCCACGGGAAGAAAGTAGCTGAGCATTAGCAAGCAAAAATATGTGCCGGTGAACAAGGCCGATGCGTTGAGCAATGCGCTATAGGCGGCCCTTTCTGATTCAGCGATCATGGGCAAGGGCCAGTACATCCAGCTTGCGGCAAAGAACATGCCGAAGGTCAGCACCAGACTGGACAGGTAGAGCTGCTGCCGCATCTGCCGCAGGTTTTGCGCCAGCTCAGCTGCGGTTGCTTCGATGTCCTGAGATTCATGCCGACCAAGACACAATATCATTCCGACAATCAGCGACCCGATCGCAAGGCCGGCCATTGCATTCACCAGGTCCAGAATACGGTTGAACAGCGAAAGAACAGGGGCCTGCCCGCATTTCCCAAACATCCAGCTATCTTCCGAACCGGAACATGCCGGTAAGGTGCCTTGCGACAATGCTGTTTCAAAAACGGCTTTGCCGATCTGGTGGTAAATCTGCGGGCTTTGGTCGGTCATATGCTTTTGAATGGTCGGCACGAGAGCCAGAAACACGATGGCGACTACAATCGCGATTGCCGCGATCCGGGTGTTTTTTTCGATCGGGCGTGACAGGGTCCGGAACAAGACTGCCACGGGCAACAAGGCCAGCGATAAAAAGAACCAGGACGCGGCAAGAAACCGAAACCGACCAACGGCTTCTTGCCAAGAGCTACCGCTCAACACAAAGTTCACTGGAACGTCCAGTTCATTGGCGATCATTTGGTTCTGGATCAGTTTATGGATTGCGAAAACACATACCGGCAGCAGGGCGATGGCAAAATAGCGCGGTTTTACTCGGCTTTTTGACACGTGATACCTTTCTTGCCGGGGCGTTGCACAGCACACAGTTTAGCACAAAACTCGTACATCGATGCCTGGAGTTTCAGGCGGGCTTTCTGATGGTGACAATCGAACGGCCGGTACGCTTGCCCATTTGCCCCAGCCAGACCGCCAGAAGTACGATACAGACACCGGCGATCTGCACAAAGGTCAAGTTTTGCCCAAGCATGACCCAACCAATCAATACGGCGGATAACGGGCTGAGAAAGCCAAGTGCCGAGACCGCAGAGGGTTCGATCCGGACGAGGCCTCGGAACCACAGGATATAGGTCAGGGCAGCCCCGATGACGCTCAGATATCCAATTCCGAGAAGGCTGTTTGTTTCAAGCGCTGGTAAGGCGGGCTCAAATATCAGTGCAAGCGGCACCAGCAACAGCCCGCCGGCGGTTAGTTGCCAAGCGGTAAATGTCAGCAGCGGCACTGGCGGTTGCCATTTGCGCGTCAGGACAGTTCCTGCCCCCATCGAAAGGGCGCCACCCAGTCCAGCGATCAGGCCAACCGTATCAAGATTGATAGCTGTTCCGAGGACAAGGCACCCGACGCCGAACACCCCCAGCAGCGCTGCGCCGACCGATCTCAGCCCAACCGGGGTGTTCAGCAGAAATGCCGACAGGAAGACTACAATAAGAGGTTGTACCGCGCCGACAGTGGCTGCGACCCCACCGGGGAGCCTGTAAGCCGCGACGAAAAGCAGGGTCCAGAACACGGTGAAATTGAGCGCGCCCAGAATGAATATGCGGCCCCACCAATGACCCCTTGGAAGTTGACGGGACAAAACTAGCAGCAGCAGTCCGGCAGGCAGCGCACGCAGCGCGGCCATCGTGATCGGATATCCGACGGGCAAAAATTCGGTCGTAACATAATAGGTGCTACCCCAGATCAAAGGGGCAACAGCAGTTAGGGCGATGTCGGTTTGGTGTCTCATGGCGATTCCCCTTTATCTTGACGTCAAGATATATTGCAAAATCTTGACGTCAAGATAAAGTTCGGCTAGCCAGAATTCATGGATCATGTGGAGCGAATTATCGCGCAGTGGAACAGTGCCCGGCCCGACCTGGATGTGGGGCCGATGGAAACCGTTGGTCGACTGACGCGGTTGGCGGTTCAGTTGCGAAGGGCGATGGAGCATACTTGGGCTCTTCATGACATGAACGCTGCCAGCTTTGATGTCCTTGCCACGTTGCGAAGGTCTGGCAAGCCAGAGGGTCTTTCACCTGGCGAGCTTTTGGAGCTTACAATGGTGACGTCCGGCACAATGACGAATCGCGTCGATCAACTGGTTAAGGTGGGGATGGTCGAAAGAGTGCAAAACCCTGAGGATGGCCGGGGCTTCCTGATCCGTCTTACCCAAAATGGGTTCAAAGCGATCGAGGCCGCCGTTTCGGATCATGTAGAGACTCAGCAGCGCCTGGTTCAGGGTTTGTCCCTGCAACAGCGCGATCAGCTCAATCACCTGCTCAGATCGTTGTCTGAAACGCTGGACTGATCCAGGCAGGTAAGCATTCTGGACCGGGGTGCCAATTCCGATGTGGCATAAGCCGTTTTAGTGCGCACGGCTCAAATTCTATAATTCTTGGGCTATGCGGTTTCCTCGGTCAGGGGATTGGCATATTGTTCAAACGAATTTCAGGTAGCCGGATGAGGATACATGTCGCGCTTCGATGGATATTTCCTGCGGCAACTGCTGATTCTGTTCGGCTTTTTCACTCTGATTCTGGTGGGGGTTTTCTGGATCACCCGCTCGGTCAGCCTGTTTGACCGTGTCATCAGCGGTGGTCAATCGGCCATGGTGTTTCTTGAATTTACCGCTCTTACTTTGCCGACGCTGATCCGTACGGTGATGCCCATGGCCGTGTTCGCAGCGGCCGTCTATGCCACCAACCGCCTGAGCCGTGAAAGCGAGCTTACGGTGATGCTGGCCACAGGTTCCAGCCCGTGGCGGCTGGCTCGCGCTGTGGTTCTGTTCGGTCTTGTTGCTGGTCTGATGATGGCCTCGATCAGTGTTTTCCTGCGCCCGGCCTCGGTCGATCTACTGGAAAAACGGCAGGCCGAAGTGGCGGGTGACGTCACAGCGCAGTTATTGAATGAAGGCGAATTCCTGCATCCTGCAAGTGACGTGACCGTCTATATTGGGGGGATTGATCAGGACGGGACTTTGCGCGAAGTTTTTGTTTCGGACCGGCGGGATAAAACCAGCCCGGTCAGCTATTCCAGCCAAACAGCTTATCTGGTCAATAACGGCTCGGGCATTCATCTGGTGATGGTTGACGGGGTTGCCCTGCGTCAGGACCGGCAGGGACGTACCCTGTCGTCTACACTGTTTCAGGACGCGTCCTATGACATCTCAGAATTGACGAGTACCGACAACACGGCCGAGCGAAGCCTCGAGGCCATTCCCACCGCAGAGCTGTTGCGCGACCGGGCTGCGATTGCGGCAGCAGAAGGGTTCACTGAGGGCGCGTTGATCGACGAGCTGCATCAGCGATTTTCATGGATCACCATTTGTATCGCGGTCGCAATGGCGGGCTATGCAACCCTTATGTTGGGCAGCTTTTCCAGATTTGGCCTGTGGCCACAGATTTTTGGAGCATTCATAATTCTGGTCCTTTTGGAAGGTATGCGTGGCTTTGTGTCCCCGTTGGTGATCGAAGACCCGAAATTGTGGCTATTGCTCTATTTGCCTGCCGTCATGGGCATATTGATCTCGTGCCTGTTTCTTTTGATTGCAGGTCGTCCGCTTCTGCGCGTGCGCGCAAGAAAACACTCGCGGGCATTGTCCCAAGCCTGAAGTTACGGCGCATTTCGGCGCAATGTTCTTCGGCCAAGCTAATTCGTTTTTTCGCTCAGGTTTTCTGCGTTAGGCTGCGGTTGGATGATCAGTCAAAAGGACCGGACCATGCTGGACAAAACCCACAAACCCACCTGGACCAGCTTTGAAGAGGCGACCAAGGCCGATTGGGACGCCGTCATGGAATACGAAGAGGCCTATAACGCCGCGTTGCCGGACAGGATACTGGATGCGATCCGTTCGCTGGACGAGGATTGGACGCCCTATCCCGTGAACCGCTATCAGCACAGCCTGCAGGCCGCGACGCGCGCCTATGAGGATGGGGCGGAAGAAGAGCTGGTCGTCGCAGCGCTGATCCACGACACCGGCGATATCCTGTCTCCCTATAACCATGGAGAGCTGTCAGCGGCGATGATGAAGCCCTATGTCAGCCAGAAAACCCATTGGATCCTCAAACATCACTGCGTGTTCCAGGGCTATTACTACAATCACCACCTGGGCGGAGACCGCAAAGCCCGAGACAAGTACCGCGACAGTCCTTATTGGGAGGAATGCCGCTATTTCTGCCATGAATACGACCAAAAGGCGTTCGATCCGGATTACCCGACCAAACCGTTGGAGTTCTTCGAGCCGATGCTGCGCCGTGTCCTAAGCCGCGGCGAGGGGCATATGGAGTTGAACGAAACCGCCGAAGGTTAGCAGGCGGCCATCAGACGGTAGACGATCTGTGCGGCGGTAAAGTCCCAGGCGGCATTGCCGTCCGGGGCCAGCTCGACCACGTCGAACCCCACGCATTTGCGCCCCCGAAGGGCATGCTCGACCAGTTGCAGCGCCTGATAATAGCCCAAGCCGCCGGGCACGGGTGTTCCTGTGGCCGGCATTTGCGAAGGGTCCAGCCCGTCGACATCAAAGCTGACATAGACCAGTTCGGGGAAATCCTTGGGTAGATCGACCGCATTGATGTTACCGGTGACCAGCTCCTCGGCATCAATGTGGAACACGTTGTTCTTCACCCGGCTCTGCGCCTCTTCGGTCGAAAAGGCCCGGACGCCGAATTGGGCCAGTCGGACGCCTTCTTCGGCCAGTAGATGCATGACCGAGGCATGGCTGTGCTTTTCACCCTGATACGTGTCGCGCAGGTCCGCATGCGCATCAATCTGGACGATCCCGATCGGTTGGTTCAACGCGCGGGCCACGCCCATCACCGCACCGTAGCTCAGAGAATGCTCACCGCCCAGAGTGACCGGTACTTTACCAGCGCGAATGGCGGCTTCGGTGCGCAGGGCAAGGCGTTCCATCACTGCAGGCATAGGGCCGTCACAGTTCAAAGGTTCTTCAGTGAAAATACCCGCTGTGCAAGGCTCGGCAAGGCCGGTGATGCGCTCCAGCTCGTTGCTGGCCTCGATGATCGCCGCCGGACCACCGGCTGTACCCGAGCCGTAGGATACCGTGCGCTCCAACGGTACTGGGATTACACGAAACCGGGCGTTTTCGGTCCGTTCCGATGTGGTCAATTCACTGTCGAGGAAAACGCTCATGAGAGCCTCTCTTTAAAGTCGTCATAGCCGAACTGTTTGATAATTTTCAACGCGTCGGTTTCGCTGTTCCACAGGGCGATTGTGGGCAGGGGGACACCGTTGAAGGTGTTGGTCTTGACCATCGAATAATGCGCCTGATCTAGGAAGGCAAAGCGTTGGCCGATCTCAAGCGGTTTGTCCCACGTATAGTCGCCGATCACATCCCCCGCCAGACAGGACGGGCCGCCCAGACGGTAGGTATGGCCTGCCTCGGCCTCGTCCATCAGGGCCGGGCGATAGGGGGCTTCGATCACGTCCGGCATGTGGCAGGTGGCCGAAATGTCGGTGATCGCAAGGGTCATGCCATTGGTCGGCAGGTCAAGGATTTCACCGACCAGAATCCCCGCATCCAGTGCCACAGCCTCGCCGGGTTCAAGATAGACGTCGACGTCATGGGTTTCGCGGATCGCCTTGATGAACGCGATCAACCCATCACGATCATAGTCGTCGCGGGTGATATGGTGGCCACCGCCAAAGTTCAGCCATTTGAGCTGACCCAGGAACGGGGCGAGCTTTGGTGCGACGGCCTCCCACGTGCGTCGCAAGGGCTCGAACCCTTGTTCGCAGAGAGTGTGCATATGCAGGCCATCGATCCCGGTCATGACTTCAGCGCTCAGTTGGCTAACCGGTGTGCCCAGACGCGAACACGGCGCGCAGGGGTCGTATTTGGGGATTTCGCCTTCGGAATGTTCGGGATTAATGCGCAGGCCGACCTGTACCTCGGCTGCCTGTGCTTTGGGCAGGAACCGATCTTTTTGCGCGGGTGAGTTGAAGATGATGTGGTCGGACAGCGACAGGATTTCGTTAATGTCAGCGTCTTTGTACCCGGCGCAGTAAGTGGCAACCTCACCGCCATACTCTTCGCGGCCTAGACGCGCCTCATAGATACCGCTGGCACATGTGCCGCAGAGGTGTTGGCGGACCAGCGGAGCAAGCGAGAACATTGAGAACGCTTTGAGCGCGCTGAGGACATGCGCGCCGGACCTGCTGCCGACGTCGGACAGGATCGCCAGATTGCGTGCGATGGCGGCCTCATCGACCACAAAGCACGGGGTCGGCACGCGGCTAAGGTCGAAATTGCGGAAAGCACCGGCATCGCCTGCTTGGGTGGTCATCATGTCGGACATATCAGGCGTCTCCGAATTTGGAGAGGGCGGGGGGCGCTGCCCCCCGGACCCCCCGAGGTATTTAGGGCCAGATGAAACTTGGCGGATCAGAACTCGACCGGGCCGTCCAGTTCGTGGACCTGCCACGGCAGGCCATGTTCGTTCAGCATGTCCATGAAATCATCGGGGTCGAGCTGTTCCATGTTCCAAACGCCGGGTTGCACCCAGTTGCCTTTGAGAACCTGCGCGGCACCGATCATTGCCGGGACACCAGTGGTATAGCTGACGGCTTGGCTGCCGACCTCGGCGTAGCATTCCTCGTGGTCACAGATGTTGTAGATGTAATAGGTCTTCTCGCCCGAGCCATCCTTGGCCTGACCTGTAGCGATGTCGCCGATACAGGCCTTGCCCTTCGTTTCCGCACCCAGATCGCCGGGATCAGGCAGTAGGGTTTTCAGGAACTGGATCGGAATGATTTCCTTGCCGTCATGCATTACCGGGTCGATGCGGGTCATGCCGACATTTTCCAGCACTTTGGCATGGGTGATATAGGCGTCGCCGAAGGTCATCCAGAAGCGGGCGCGCTGGATCTCGGGGAAATGGGTGGAGAGGCTCTCCAGCTCCTCGTGATACATCAGGTACATGTTTTTGGGGCCGATGGCGGGAAAGTCGAACTCGACCTTATGGGTCATGGCGGGGGAGTGTTTCCATTCGCCGCCTTCCCAGTGGCGCACCTCGGCGAGAACCTCACGCAGGTTGATCTCGGGGTTGAAGTTGGTGGCGAATTCCTGATCGTTGCTGCCGCCATTGGCGTCCAGCACGTCGATCTGGCGGATCGTATCCAGCTTGTGTTTTCTCAGCCACGTCGCAAAGACGGAGGTCACGCCGGGATCAAAGCCAGAGCCGAGGACTGCGGTCAGGCCCGCCTGTTTGAACCGGTCCTGATAGGCCCATTGCCAATGGTATTCGAACTTGGCCTCATCCTCGGGCTCGTAATTCGCGGTGTCGATATAGTGGATGCCGGCCTCTAGACAGGCGTCCATCAGCACGAGGTCCTGATAGGGCAGGGCCAGGTTCACAAGGATTTCGGCACCGGTGTCCTTGATCAGCTTGACCGTGTCGGCGACCTTGTAGGCGTCCAGCTCCGCAGTTGCGATGTCCACACCCACGCGTTCTTTTACCGCTGCGGCGATGGCGTCGCATTTCGACTTGGTGCGGCTGGCCAGGGTGATTTCGGTGAAGATATCCGAATTCATCGCCATCTTGTGCACCGCAGCGTGAGAGACGCCGCCCGCGCCGACAACCAGCGTTTTGCCACTCAAAGTTCCCATGGGGTCATCTCCTCTCGGGGGTTATTCGTAATAGGTGTAGCCATTGATCGAGTCGCGATATGCGCTCATCAGGGTTTTGCGGTCTTTGGCCAGCAGAGTACCGGTCGAGATCGCCTCGTCCACCATTTTGCGGAAGGCGGCGACACAGTCGGCCGGATCAAACTCGACATAGGACAGGACCTGACCAATGGTGTCGCCCTCTTGCTCGTGCAGCAGATCGAAACCGCCATCGGAGCGCAGGTCGATGGTAACCACGTTGGTGTCGCCGAACAGGTTGTGCAGATCGCCCAGCGTTTCCTGATAAGCACCAACAAAGAAGACGCCCATGAAGTATTCGTCATTCTCGGGCAGGGAATGTACTGGCAGGCTGGGCGAGACACCGTCGGCCAGAATGAACCGGTCGATCTTGCCGTCGCTGTCGCAAGTGATATCGGACAGCACCGCGCGGCGGTCGGGCGTATCGTTCAGACCCTGCAGCGGCACGATCGGGTGCAGCTGGTCAATGGCCCAGACGTCGGGCAGCGATTGGAACAGCGAGAAATTGCAGTGATAGATATCAGCCACTTTTTCCAACTGTTCGTCGACATCCGTGTCGAGCTCATCACTGGCAGCCAACGCCTTGAGGCGGGCCATCAATGACAGATAAATGCGTTCGGCGCGCGCCATCTGGCGCAGGTCGATATATCCGCGGCGGAACAGGGCGCGCAGCTCGTTGCGATAAAAAGTGGCGTCGTTCCAGCATTCCTGAAGACGGTCGCTGGAGAGGTATCCGTGCACGGCGGCAAGGTCCGAGACTAAGTGATGATCATCCGCCTCGACCTCAGGGCCGTCTGGCGCGTCATAAAGCGTGCTTTCCAGCACGTTGAAAACTAGCATGGATGAGGTCGCAACGATAGCGCGCCCGCTTTCGGTGACCAATGTGGGGTGCTCGACCTCGGCTTCATCCATGGCATAGGCCACGGTTTCGACCACGTTGGCGCAGTATTCTTCGACCGTGTAGTTGATCGAGTTTTCGGCGGCTTTCTTTTCGCCCGTGTAATCCACGCCCATGCCGCCACCCAAGTCCAGATGGGTCAGCGGTACGCCTTCGCGGGTCAGTTCGGTGTAGTATCGGCAGGCCTCACCCACGGCGCGGCGCACGTCGTTGACGTCCTGCACCTGCGATCCAAGATGCGAGTGCTGCAGCTTCAGGCAGTGCAGCAATCCGGCGGCCTTCAGCTTGTCCACCGTGGCGACCAGTTGATCGGTGTTCATGCCAAAGGCGGAACGGTCGCCCGAGCTTTCTTCCCATTTCCCGCTGATCTGGTTGGTCAGTTTAACCCGTACGCCGATCAGCGGTTCGATGCCCAGTTGGTTATAGACTTCGATCACCGTGTCGGCCTCTTTCGGGCTTTCCAGCACGATCACCGTATTGAACCCGATTTTACGGCTGAGGATGGCCAGCTGGATAAACTCGGCATCCTTGACGCCGTTGCAGACGATCAGCGCCTCATTGGCCAGACGATGGGCAAGCGCGACCACAAGTTCCGGTTTTGAGCCAGCCTCAAGGCCATAATTGTACTTCTTCCCAAACTCGACGATCCGGTCGACCACCTGAGCCTGTTGGTTGACCTTGATCGGAAAGACACCGCGATAGCTGCTTTTGTACCCAACCCGGGCAATCGCCTCTGCAAAGCATTCGTTAATATGGACAATCTCGTGCTCCAGATAGGAGCTGACGCGCAGGATCATCGGGGCCTTGATGCCGCGATCGTCCAGATCACGCAGGATGCCGGGCAGGCTGATCGCCTCGGCCTCGGGCGCAAGGGGATTGCGCAGACCGATTTCGCCGTCTTCCGTCACCTCGATGAGGTCTTTGCCCCATTTCTCAACCCCGTAGATGGAATGCGGTGCGTCGGGCGTCTGTTTCAATCAAGTCTGTCCTTAACCTAGGGTGCCTGCTTCGCGCCCGCCAATACGGCAGCAATTCGATTCGTCCAAGTGTAATCTATGTGACGGGTATTTCCGAATTTATACAGGCAGACCAACGGGAACCAGATGGTTATCCCACTGACAATCCGGCCGGGCGGAAATGCGGGCCTTGGCAGTAAGCGCTCCGACCAGTCCGGTGCCTGTGGTGAAGACAAAACCGGAAGGCCCGGCACCCAGGCCGCAAACATCCTCAAGCGGGGTCGTGTCGTTAAGTTGACCGGTCAAGCTGTCGAACCGAAGCAAACTGTTGCCGCGAGGGCAGGTGATGGCGATGGTTTTGCCGTCCCCGGCAAAAGCAATGCTGCCAGCGTAACCCTGCAAGGCACTTTGCACCGATTCCGGGGCTGCAAGCAGGCGCGGAGCCTCGCCTCTTTTGTGCAGTCCCAGCAAAGGCGGGTGGTTTGACTTGTTGCCCTGCCATTGCATTGCAAACCCGACCAGACCGTCGGATCGAACGGCAAGGTGCCGGATCGAATTTTTATGCAGTGTGTGGGGCAGCTCGATCTGTTCCAGGACCGAGCCTGACAGACTCAGATAGGCTAGGCTCGGTTGCATGATGGGCAGATTCAGCTTGGTTCGGCCCGTTTCAGGATGCGTTTCAATGCCGCCATTGGCGATGATCAGAGTTTCCCCATCCGGCATGAGCCGCATATCATGCGGCCCGACCCCGCCCGAAGAAAACTCGCCCAACCGCGTGTAGTCCTCCGAGTCCCAGACGCCAATCACACCCTCACCGGCCTCATAGTCGTTCTCGGTGGTGAACAGATGGGTTCCATCTCGGGAAAACACGCCATGGCCATAGAAATGGCGGCCTTTGGGAGCATCCATCCGTGCGGTTTGGGTTCCGCTCTTGCAATCGATCACCACGCCAAAGGTGCCAGGGCGGCGAGCGAAAGCCACGGCTTGCGCGCGTGACGGATGCGCCGCAGCGGCATGGCCGCGCGCCGGCAGGGGGAGAGAGAATAAGATACCGCCTTCAGAACTCAGGCCCGCCAGCCGATAGGTGCCGTCCGGAAACAGCGCCGCCGCCAGGAAATCTGGCGCGCCGACAGTCGACCAACCTTGTGTTGGGGCAAGGCTAGCTGCAGCCAGGCCCGCAAGGAATTGACGGCGGCTTGTCATGGCTTAGTCCCCGTCCAGCGAATTGAATCCGGCACTGATACCCAAGGTCGGGCCCAGCTCGGTTGCTGCAATCGTGTGGATGTCGTTGATCATCTGCTGCAAGGCTTCGACCCGTATCCGACCCGAAGGTGTCGAGACACCGGCCAGTGTAGGGTCGTCTAACTCACGCGTGCGGATGATAGCCTTGTCGAACGCATTATCCAAATCAGCGGCAATCTGCGGATGATCTGCGGACAGCCCGGTGGCCAGATCGCGCAGCGTGATCAATGACAGTTCGACCTGGCGTAGTGACCGTTCAGACCTGCGCGCTTCGGCCCGATTGGGACGGGGGCGCTCTAGGGTGCCCATGGGGCGTCCAAGGCGTGTTTCGGCAGTGAATTCCAATCCGGTGATCAGAGCTTTGTAAAGTTCCTGCATGGCCTCATCAGCAGACCGGTAAGGACTGTCTCCGCCGGGCATGGTCAGGTTGGCAGAGAAAGGTTGCCAGTCGTGGTCCATCGCCTTCGCATTGCGGTTTATATCTGCAGCAATCGCCCGGATCAAAGCGCATCGATAGGCCCTGTCGCCCTGATCCGCGAGGGCTGGGTCGAATAGCATCAATTCAAGTGCAAGAAACCCGCGTCCCGCGATCGAAGCCTCGGCATAAGCCTCGGGGGTGTCAACCACCGCGTCTTGGGTGGCAATCAGGCCGGATAGGGTTTTGGGTGTAAACCCTTTTGTGTCTGGCCAGAATGCCATCGCAAATGCGCGGTCATCGACCTCGGAGGGGCCAAAGCGCAAGTGGCTTACCGTGACCCAGCGGTCGAATGCCAGGTGATAGGCTGCACGAAGGTTCGGTGAAGCGGCTGTGCAATCCGCCTGCGCTGCCGCATCCAGCGCAGCTGTTGCGTCAGATAGCTGTGCGTATCCGGGAAGAATGTGCCCTTCAACAACTTCTGTCAGGATCTGGCTGGGATTTTGCGCCAAGGCTGACAGGGGCAGAATAAGGGCAATGGCCAGGCCGAGGGCACGCATCAGAGGCTCTCCAGAAAGCGGATCAAAGCGTCGCGGTCGGGTTTGGGCATCGAGACAACGGTGTCGCGCGCCATCTGCGCCTCTCCGCCGTGCCACAGAACGGCCTCCAGCAGCGATTGCGCCCGCCCGTCATGCAGGAATTGGGTATGACCCGAGACCTGCTCGGTCAGGCCGACACCCCAAAGAGGTGGCGTGCGCCATTCCCGGCCTGTCGCCCGCGCTTCGGGGCGGTTGTCGGCCAGACCATCGCCCATGTCGTGCAACAGCAGATCGGTATAGGGCCAGATCAGCTGAAAACTGTGTTCGGGCCGGTCGTCCATCCGGTGGGTGACATAAGACGGCGTGTGGCACGAGGCACAGCCGGTATCAAAGAACACCTGCTTGCCGCGCAGGACCTGCGGGTCATCAATGTCGCGCCGCCCTGGGACGCCGAGATTGCGGCTGTAAAACGCCACAAGGTCCATGCCTTGCTGGTCAATCTCGAACACGCGGTCGTCGTTGTCGCCATGGGGAGCGGTGACGCAATCCGCCTGCAATTCGGTGCAATCGCCATGGGCTGTAGGGAAAAGCGGGCTCGAAATCCCGATATCCCCGGCAAAAGCCGCCGCTGATTGCTCCATGATCGTGGGCATCCCGGCCTTGTATCCGAACCGGCCCATCATCGGCGCGTCGTATTCGGCTGACCAAACGATGTTGGGACGGCCCGAGATGCCGTCGCCATCCGCGTCGTCCGGGTCGGCCTTTGCCAGCAGGTCCGCGACCGGAATCGCTTCAAGCAATCCCAGACCGATCATCTGTGGGGCCACGCGCGGGCTCAGCATCGCCTCGGGGTGCAGCGGGCCATATCCAAGATCCGCCGCGGTATAGGTCGGGCTGCGGAGAATGACCGTTTCGCCGTCTGATAGCGCGACAGGAAGGTTTTCATAGGTGATGTCCAGCCGGTACTCGGCGGGGTGGCCCGCGAGGGCCAGATCCTGCATCTGCCCGCCGTAATTGGGTTCGGGCTGAGTGGCGATGTAGTCCGCGATTTCATCGATTGTGCCGCCACCGGGGATTGAGACCCGAAGGAACATCGAAACAGCCCCGTCATAGGGCCCATTTGGTGTGTGGCCGCGCCCGTCCTTGATGTGACACCGTTGGCAAGAGCGCGCGTTGTACAATGGCCCCAAGCCGTCCGAGGCCAGGGTCGAGGAAGGCGAAGACACCCAGATTTTCTTGAACAGCCCGTTGCCGACCTTGAAATCCAGTTCCTGTTCGAATTTCAGATTGTCCGAAGGTTGCGAAAATGCATCTGCGTCCTGACGTGCCCTTACGGTTGCGGCACCGGCGGGCAGGTCCTCGAACCGTTGCGCGGCGTCGAAATCCGTTGGCGCGGCGATCACATCCGCGATCCGGGCCTTTTCATCTTCGGTTCTGGGTTGGAAGTTGAGATGCAGATCCTGCAGTTCAGCGGACAGGATCGGGGTGGCTGCAATCGCAGCCACCGCCACAAGCGAGAGCTTACTCGCCTTCGTCCATTTTCGATGCGTTAAGTTGCGCATAATTGGCTTCGCCAATCCTTTCGTACAAATCAAGCTGTGTTTCGAGGAAGTCGATATGGCCTTCTTCGTCACTGATCAGGTTCTCGAACAGAGACATAGTGACGTAGTCGCCCGCCTCTCGACAATATTCACGGGCCTCAACGTACAGGGCACGCGCATCATTCTCGGCAGCCAAATCACATTCCAGAGTTTCCTTCGGGGTCTGTCCAATCCGAAGCGGGTCCAGTTTCTGCAGGTTGGGGTGACCTTCCAGAAAGATTATGCGCTCGATCAGCTTGTCGGCATGACCCATCTCTTCGATGCTTTCCTCACGGCTTTTCTTTGCCATGTGGGTCAGGCCCCAATCCTCTTGCAGACGGTAATGCAGCCAATACTGGCTGACTGCCGTCAATTCATGCCGCAGAGATTTGTTGAGGTATTCTATGACTTTGGGATCGCCCTTCATCTACACTCTCCTGTGATGCCTTGGTGCGTAATGCACAAAGCTGCATGGGGACTTCCAGATTATCGCTGGCGCGCATGGTGTCTAGGAAAAGCGGCATGCATCCGCCACAATCCGCTGATTTTCCAAGGGCATGATAGATCTTGCCAGGGGTTATGACTGCCCTAGGGTCGGAAACGCGCATCCAGTCGATGGCGGCATGAATCTCGGTGTCTGTGATCTTGGTGCAATGGCAGACGATCATGGAGGTGGCGCTCTGGTTTGTATTCTGACTATATTAGTCAGTTATTAAGTGCGTGTCCTGCGGCATACTGTCAATTAGCCGAAAATAAGTTGGGGGCGGGATAGTCCTCCGCCCCCGAACCGCTAGGTTTACTGGAAAACAGCCGTCGGGTTGTCCAGGCTTTCAGAACCTTCGAACTCAATCTGATCGACGTCCAGAATGGTGACGATCCGCTCGATTGTCTTGGTCTGGTCCACCAGCCCGTTCACACCGCCCATGATCAAAACTTCGCCACCTTCATTGCCGCGTTCCAGCATCTGGTCATAGGCGAACCCGGCCTCGGCTGTGGATTTGATCCGACCCAGCGCCTGCATTGTGTTGGCCAGCTTCAGCTTCATCTCGGCGTCCAGCGAGGGGTCCGAGGCAATTACCAGATCCGACAGCGATGCGCCGCTGACAGGAGTTCCGTCGATGCGGGTGTAGCTGCCCAGATAGACGTTCTGAATGCCAAGACCATCATAGTAGTGGCTGTTATGCGTGTTGTCCGAGAAGCAGTCATGCTCTTCCTCGGGATCGTTCAACATCAAGCCAAGACGCATCCGCTCACCTGCCTGCTCACCATAGGACAGCGAGCCCATTCCGGTGAGGATCGCGCTTATTCCTGCGCTCTCATTTTCGGTCAGGGCGGTTCGTGCCGCGCCTCCGTCCTGCCATTGGGTCGCCATCCATTCCAAATCGGTGACCAGCAGTTCAGTCACGGCCTCAAGGTACTGGGCGCGGCGGTCACAGTTGCCGCCGGTGCAGGCATCACCTTGGGCATAGTCCGTCCATGGACGGCTACCCGCGCCTTCACCGTGGCCGTTCAGGTCCTGGCCCCACAACAGGAACTCAATCGCGTGGTAACCAGTGGCGACGTTGGCCTCGATCCCGTCTGCTTCGTGCAAGGTGCCCGACAGCAGTTCCGGAGTGATTTCGTTGGCATCGATTGGTTCGCCTGAAAGTTCAAAGCTTGGGTTGGCGATGACGTTCAATGCGGCGAACTCATTTTCGTCGCTCGGGCCGCCGTAGGTGGTGTCTACATAGTCGATCAAGCCCTCATCCAAGGGCCATGCGTTCACTTTACCTTCCCAATCATCAACGATCGCATTTCCGAACCGATAAACCTCGGTCTGCTGATAAGGGACGCGGGCCGCAATCCAAGCGGATCGGGCGGCATTCAGTGTTGCGTCGTTTGGCGCGGAAATCAGCGCGGTCACGGCGCGCTGCAGCGATTTGGCTGCAATCAGGCTGTCATCGTACTTCGCCTCGGCGATATTGGCGTAGGTATTCAGAACATCGGCTTTCGAGGGGGTCTCGGTTGCAAAAGCAGAGGTGGCGGCCATCAGAGCCACGGCGCTTGTCAGGTTCAGGGGGGTATTCATTGGGGGGTAGTCTTTCTTGTCAGATAACAATGGGTTCGCGCGATGCGACGCTCGACCAATTAACTGATAGAAATAGTCAACTAAGTCAACCTGAGTTTTATAGTCAGGTAAATTGTGAGTGAAAATAGCTCATTCCTACCCAAATCTAGTGGGCTTTGGTGTATTGTGACGCGATTGCGCGAATGTTTTTTCAGTTTAGAGTCGCTTAGTTGATTCTTTTCAGATGGTTCCATGGTCATGAAGTTCTTAGTGTTTGTTTTAACGCTTTTCCCGGTAAACGCGTTGCCTCAGTCCCAGGTTGCAAATCAGCACGAGCATGGGCAGGGTCGATTGGAGGTTTCCTTTTCGGAAGCCGGGATTTCAATTTCCCTTGTGGTTCCCGGTCTTGACGTCCTGGGGTTCGAAGGCCCAGCGGAAACCGAAGGCGATCAGGCCTCGGTCGCCGGAGCCATTTCCGAATTGTCTAACCCGCTTGATCTGTTCAGTTTGCCTGAAGAGGCGGGGTGTTTCACTGTCTCGGCCAATGTCACCCTGTCTGGTGAAGGGTTGGGACCGGTCGTAGACAACGGATCAAATGTGCATACCGAATTCAGGGCAGACTATCAGATGCAGTGCCAGGACATGACGCATCTGGACCACGTCACCTTTCCTTATTTTGACCGCTTTCAACGTGCTGAATCTCTGATTGTTCAGATCGACATATCCGGGAAGGTTGATCGTCACACCGTGACGCGCGACGCGCCTGATTTAGACCTCAACACAGGCCTGTAATTCGGCAAAGAATGCAAAGGCTTTGCTGCCGGAACAGGTAGAGCTTTCCTGCGTTCTTCAGCACCAGTTTCCAGTGCAAAGGCCATCGCATGTCTGAAGCCAGAGGACCCCACATCCAACGTTAGTCTTCTTGCATCCACCGGCAAGACATTCCTGCATTGCCCCACAATCATTGTGCCACCACATACAGGATCTCGAAGACGAACAAGTGCAGGTAGGCGGCGCGCCTTTAGCAATTTCGATAATCGGGCTATCGCAAGCATTGTCGCCGAGTTGCTGCGTATATTTATGAAACACCGAGTGATCTGGAAAAACCTTCTCGATCACAGGCGACAACTCATCAAGACGAGAAGTGGCCGTATGGTTCGCTTTGTCTTCCGAGTAGCAGTCAGGATTGAGTAACTCCTGAAGCTCGGAAAGTAATCGGCACTGAGACTTGTCAGACAGTGCCGCAATGCCTTCACTAAGCCGGTCTTGCCACACTGCCGCCTGAACAGCGGCGGGAAGGCAGTCAAAAATTGACTTCTGTTCGGCGATGTTCAAAGCCGACAAGCCGATCCGAAATTTTGAGATAGATGATACGGGATTGTACATAGTAGCCCCCTTTTCTAAGGGGCCATCATAACACATTTTTCGTTTGCGCGTTTGTCCCGACCTTCTGAGGGCGCAGAGAACAGGCTGAAGCAAGGGCTCGATAAGCCTTGGTATGTCCTTAGAAGCGAGATCGAGGACGAAGTCGGAAAGAGAACGTTTTGGCTTGCTTTTGTGATGGCAGAGTCGCCAGCACCATCACAAATTAACCGGGTTTGAACTGTGAACTCAACGCTCAGTTATGAAGGACAGCCCAGACACGAGCTGTCTCAATCCAAGTGCGGCACCTGCAAAGATTGCAGCGAATGTTACGGGCGCGCTGTAGGCCAGAAGTGAGAATGCAGATATACCTTGCCCGACGCTGCAACCAACCGCGATGATCGCACCTGGACCCATAATCGCAGCGCCCAGCATTTGTCGCTTGAGTTCCCGTGGATCTTCGCATGCTTCCCATCGGAAATGGCCCTTAGACCACGACCCCAGAAACGCGCCAATGAGAACGCCGGAGACTGATCCGACCGCAAAGGACAAAGTGTTTCCGGACGCAGTCATAAGGTAGAAAATAGTGTCACCCAGGGGTGCCGCGAAGGTATGGGTTTGCACCGGCTCACCATCGAAACCATGTGTCGCAACCCAATTCGTGCCAAGCCAGCCCGAAACGATTGCCAGTCCAACTACAGACCCCCAAAACACCTGTGCCGGAGTGCGGCGGAAGCGATGGCTTGCCAAAGCAAAAAACACCAAAGCCACACCGATAACAGTGCCAATGAGCCAAGCTGGAATAGAGGTCAACCGTTCGCCAAGAAAGCTAATGCTCTGGGGGCCATTGAGATCCATTTCCTCTGGAAATATCCATACCCGCAGATAGGCGAGGGGTCCGGACATTACGACGTAAGCGGAAAGACCCATGATCAAAACAATAACGAATGATCGAAGGTCACCACCTCCCAGCCTTGCCAGCGCGCCATAGCCGCAGTTACCGCAGATGGCCATTCCGTACCCGAACATGAGGCCCCCCACGATCGAACCGAGTGGGTTCCAGGTCTGCGCAAGATACCTTGTTCCGACAGGGTCAAGTCCCCCCAATGCCATAGCTGTGTGGCTGCCGACAATCGCAACACCGATTGCCATTGCCCACATGCGAAGCCGCCGGTCATCATCCGCGTAAAGGTAGTCTTCGATTGCGCCCAACGTGCAAAAACGGCCGATGCGTGCGGCCAATCCCAATACGATGCCACCAATCAAACCGATCAGAGCAACGGTATTTGTGTCTCCCAATGCTTCGAGCATTGCCAGTCTCCTCCCAAAGCTGGCGGCTTTCTGACCGGCTTCTACTTCTCCCTGCAGAAAAGGTCGTAAACGACTTCCAGGATTTGGGTCGAACGATCATCAGCCAATCTGTAGTAGATCGTTTTCCCCTCGCGTCGTGTCTTCACCAATCCCTCGAAGCGTAAGCGGGAGAGTTGTTGAGATACCGCGGCTTGACGCGCTGAGAGCATTTCCTCCATCTGCGTGACCGATTTTTCCCCTGACGACAGATAACACAAAATCATCAGGCGCCCCTCATGGCTGATTGCCTTGAGGAAATTTGACGCGGTCTGAGCATTCTCCATCATTCTGTCCATGTCTTCGGCGCACATGTCCTTAGAGAACACAGGCAGGTTCGAAGATTTGTCCAACAAGATCGCCTCGCTTTCATGGCTTCACGCATTCAAAACAGTTTATGTAATATACTGCAGTTTATCCAGAGGTCTCAATTAGTATCCCAGCGTCACGCAGTAAAACGCCCAACACACCCCAGAAAAAATCTTCACCGGGATAGCCTTCGATTCGTCCGACCTCTCGGCCATTGTCCAACAGAACAAAGGTTGGTGTGTAGTAGAGAGGCCGTTCCAATGTGATGTCGTCAGGCATGGCTGCGCGGATATCGACACGCCGAAGCGGTGCTGCATTTCCTTCGGGTGTCTTAGGGTAGATTTCTGAAATTTCGGAGTCCCAGCGGGCGCACCACATGCACCCATCTTCTTCTGCCATCAGAAGTGTCATTTCGGCCCGTAAAGCCACGGGAAAAACAAGCAACGTGATCGCAAGCAAACGTAGGATTAGGTGGCGCATCCAAAGCTCCGATTGACCGCAGTGACATATCTTTATAATTTTGAATGTGTGAATAATAGCGCGTCAGGACAGGTTTGACCATGCTCGACATTACTTTTGCAGGAGCTTTGGTCGCCGGACTTTTGTCCTTTCTGTCGCCTTGCATCCTGCCAATTGTGCCGTTTTACCTTAGTTATCTGGCGGGTGTCGGGATCGAGCAGATTTCTGCGACATCCGCCATTTCCGGCGAGGTTCGCCGCCGGGCAACGCTTGCTGCAATCGCATTTGCGGCTGGAATCATAACCATCTTTATGGCTCTCGGGGCCACGGCTTCGATATTTGGTCAGCTGGTACGAGAATACTTCGATATTCTGCGTTGGATTGCTGCAGCCATCATCATAGCGATGGGCCTGCATTTCCTGGGGTTAATTCGCATCGGGTTCCTGTATCGGCAGTTACGTGCAGATATTGGCGAGACATCAAACGTGAGCCTCACTGGGGCATATGTACTTGGATTGGCATTTGCTTTTGGCTGGACGCCCTGTGTTGGGCCGGTGCTCGCTGCAATCCTGTTTACAGCGGCCGGAACTGAAACGGCTTGGCGGGGCGCGGGGCTTCTGTTCGTTTACGGGGTTGGAATGACTGCACCGTTTGTTCTGGCGGCCTTTTTGGTTCGCCCCTTCATGCAATGGATGGTGCGGTTCAGGAAGCACTTGCCGCAGATCGAAATGGCAATGGGGGGGCTGTTGATCCTGTTCGGGGTCCTGATCGCAACCAACTCGATCAATCACATAGCACAATGGATGCTGGACTATATGCCCTGGCTTGCGGCCATTGGTTAATCCGGGAGGAAGACATGAAACGCACTTTGTCAGTTTTGATCGCATGCATGATAGGGGCTGCAGTCTCTGCTGCTGATCTGGGCGACGATGGATTGCATAAAACACCGTGGATGCGTGATACGTTCAAAGATCTTCGCGAGGATCTTGAAGAGGCGTCAGGTGAAGGTAAGCGGTTGGTTTTGTTCATTGAACAACGGGGCTGCATCTACTGTAAAAAGATGCACGAAGAGGTTTTCCCACAGCCCGACCTGGCGGCGTTTATCGAAGAGAACTTTTTTGTCGTCCAGCTGGATTTGCATGGAAGCACCACTGCCACTGATTTTGACGGAGAAGAGAGTGAGCAAAGAGCGCTGATGCGCAAATGGGGGATTCTGTTTACCCCAACGCTTGTTTTTCTGCCGGAAGAGGTGCCCGAGGATGCCTCAGCCATCGATGCTGCCGTTGCTGTAATGCCGGGAGCATTCTCCAAGGGAACAACCTTAGACCTTTTCACCTGGGTCGATCAGAAGCGATATGAACTTGATAATGGCGAAGATTTCCAAAGGTATCACGCGCGGCGCATTCAGGAGCGAAACAATATTTCGCAGGAGTGAGATTGGACGTTACAGATAAAAAAATTCATTATAATGAATTTGATGTTGCGATGAACCATGTTCGTCGACTACGGTGCACAAAGTCTTTGGGTCGCAAAGCGCCACAGGCGCGGTAGCAAATGGGAGGGATCATGAAGCTGAGACTCTTAACACTGGCATCCGCTATGATGGGCGTTGCCGCATTTGCCGAAGAGACAAGTCCGAAAGACGTACCCTATGACGACTATGGTGCAATCGAGGTCTCTCTGACCGATGTTAATGGGGACGCGGCAAACGGTGCACTCATCGTTGGCGACAAGTCCAAAGGCAATTGCGTGGCATGCCACGCGGTCTCAGCTTTGGCGGATATTCCGTTCCATGGTGAGGTTGGCCCGATGCTGGATGGCGCCGGTGATCGTTGGACCGAAGCAGAGCTTCGCGGTTTAGTCGCAAACGCAAAAATGACGTTCGAAGGCACGGTAATGCCGGCGTTCTACAAGGATGACGGTTATATCCGTCCAGGCGATGCCTATACGGGCAAAGCGCCAACGGCGCCTCTAACGACGATACTGACTGCACAGGAAATTGAGGACGTGGTCGCGTTTCTAGCGACACTGAAAGAGGAATAATCTCGCCTTCTGGCGTGGCTTTTCGAAGATTCAAAGGAGATTGAAAATGGAACTCTCTCGCCGCGAGACTCTGGCCCTTGGGCTGGGCGCCGCGTTCCTGACAATTATGCCGCTACGAGCGAATGCAGCTGCTGAAGATGCGATCTCCGCATTTTCAGGCGGGGCAGATGTGGCTGATGGCGGTGTTACACTGACGGCACCGGAAATCGCGGAAAACGGAAACACCGTACCAATCGAAGTCAGTGCTCCGGGCGCAGCTGCAATTCTGATCGTGGCCGCAGGCAACCCCGAACCGGGTGTGGCAACGTTCAATTTCGGCCCGCTGGCTGCTGAACAAGCCGCTTCAACCCGCATCCGTCTTGCCGGAACGCAGGATGTCATTGCCGTGGCGAAGATGGCAGATGGCAGTTTTGCCAAAGCGTCCGCGACCGTAAAAGTGACAATCGGCGGTTGCGGCGGTTAATCGCCACGCGCCCTGAAGAACAGGAGATTAACCAATGGCATCCGGTGTAAAGCCCCGCGTCAAGGTTCCAAAGACAGCCGCTGCTGGCGAAGCTGTTACGATCAAGACACTGATCAGCCACAAGATGGAAAGCGGCCAGCGCAAGGATAAAGAAGGCAACGTCATCCCGCGCTCGATCATCAACCGTTTCACCTGCGAGTTTAACGGTGAAATGGTGATTGATGTGACTATGGAGCCTGCGATTTCGACAAATCCGTACTTCCAGTTCGAAGCAACCGTGCCCGAGGCCGGTGAGTTTGTCTTCACCTGGTACGATGATGATGGCTCAGTTTACGACGAGAAGAAAACGATCGAGATCGCCTGACGGCTCGACCACTAAGGAAGGTTAGCGCTGGTTGTGATTTCTGTCGCTGGCCCACCAAGGGAGGAACGTAATGAATACCAAGGCACTTACGGCGATCACGGCTGTTCTGGCTTTCCCAGTGGCAGCAATGGCTGGACCGGACGAAGATAATCTTGTGATCAATGACGAGCTGAATATGACCTCGGTCGCCGAGGCCTCGGCGCATCTGGAGAATTTGGACACGATCTATTCGGGTTGGCATTTCCGCACAGATGAAACTCAGGCACTGCAGATTGATGATTTTGACAATCCGGCAATGATCTTCGTCGATCAGGCAGCCGACCTCTATGAGGCAGTTGATGGTGCTGCAGGTGAAAGTTGTGCCTCGTGCCATGATGGAGTGGAAAGCTTTAAAGGATTGCAGGCGTCCATGCCCAAGGTCGATGCTGAAAGCGGCGAGCTAATGGTTATGGAAGATCTGATCAACAAGTGCCGTACCGATCGCATGGAGGCCGATGCCTGGAAATGGTCTGGCGGTGACATGCAGGGTATGGTCGCATTGATCGGTCTGCAGTCACGCGGAATGCCCATGAACGTTGCTATTGATGGTGATGCCGCGCCATTCTGGGAACAGGGCAAGGAAATCTATTATACCCGCTACGGTCAGTTGGAACTGAGCTGCGCCAACTGTCATGAAGAAAACTGGGGCAATATGATCCGAGCGGATCACCTGAGCCAGGGTATGATAAATGGATTCCCTACCTATCGTTTGAAGCAGGCCAAACTGATCTCGCGCCACAATCGGTTCCGCGGTTGTATTCGCGATACGCGTGCGGAAACCTTTGCCGAAGGGTCGGACGAGTTCCGGGCACTGGAGCTCTATGTCGCTTCGCGTGGCAACGGGCTTTCAGTCGAAACCCCTGCAGTACGTCAATAACGAATGACCCGCCTGGGCAATGCCCGGAGCGGGTTTTTCACTTATATAACATTCACACATTTATATGTGTAATAGGAAAGCTGATAGATGATTTCTCGACGTGACTTCTTGCAGGTTTCAATGGCGGCCTCGGCTCTGTTCGGGGCGTCCGGGTTTGGCAACTGGGCCAGGCTTGCTGCGCAGCAAAGTCTAACGCAGGATCAACTGCTAGAGTTCGAGACCTTTGGCAATATCAGCCTGATTCATGTCACCGACATTCACGCGCAACTCAAACCAATTTATTTCCGTGAACCCGAAGTCAATCTTGGTATTGGCAATGCAAGAGGACAGATGCCGCATGTTACTGGCGCCGCGTTCCGCAAGGCATACGGGATAGAAGATGGAAGCCCGTCGGCCTATGCGCTGACCTATACTGATTTTGCGTCACTGGCCAAGACCTACGGTCGGGTGGGTGGCTTGGATCGGGTCTCAACTGTCATCAACGCCATTCGAGCGGACCGTCCTGATGCGTTGCTTCTTGACGGGGGTGATACTTGGCACGGTTCTTACACCTGCTATCAGACGGCCGGTCAGGACATGGTTAACGTCATGAATGCGCTGAAACCCGATGCGATGACTTTCCATTGGGAGTTCACGTTGGGCAGTGATCGTGTCAATGAGATTGTCGAAGGTTTGCCTTTTGCCGCCTTGGGGCAGAACATCTTTGACGCGGAATGGGATGAACCCGCAGAGATGTTCAAACCCTACAAGTTCTTTGATCGGGGCGGTTCCAAGATTGCGGTGATCGGACAGGCCTTCCCTTACATGCCGATTGCAAATCCGGGATGGATGTTCCCCGAATACTCGTTCGGGATCCGGGATGAGAACATGCAGGCAATGGTGGACGAAGTTCGCGATGCCGGCGCCGATGTCGTTGTCGTCCTAAGCCATAACGGCTTTGATGTGGACAAGAAGATGGCGGGTCGCGTTCAGGGGATAGACGTTATCCTCAGTGGCCACACCCATGACGCGCTGCCCGAGCCGGTTCTGGTGGGTAAAACGCATATCATCGCCTCTGGATCGAACGGAAAATTCGTCAGCCGTGTGGATCTCGACGTGCGGGATGGGCAGATGATGGGGCTAAAGCACAAGCTTATCCCGATTTTCTCTGATGTTATTGCACCAGATCCTGCGATCACTGCTCTGATAAATGACCAGCGCGCGCCTTATGAGGCGGCGCTGAGTGAGGTGATCGGCAAAACGGACTCGTTGCTGTACCGCCGCGGCAACTTCAACGGCACTTGGGATGACCTGATCTGCGATGCTCTGATCAATGAGCGTGAGGCAGATATCGCAATGTCGCCCGGCGTCCGTTGGGGGCCGTCAATCCTGCCGGGACAGGAAATAACGCGCGAGGATATTTGGAACGTCACCTCGATGTCCTATCCGAACGCCTATCGCACAGAAATGACCGGGGAGTTCATCCATGTCATCCTGGAAGATGTCGGCGACAATCTGTTCAATCCCGACCCCTATTACCAGCAGGGTGGCGACATGGTCCGCGTTGGCGGGCTGGGTTATCGGATCGACGTAACCAAGCCGCAGGGGCAGAGAATCAGCGACATGACGCTGTTGAAAACCGGTGAGGCGATCGACCCGGCCAAGTCCTATGTCGTGGCCGGTTGGGCCAGCGTCAACGAAGGCACCGAGGGCCCGCCGATTTGGGATGTCGTCGAAAACCATGTTCGCAACCTTGGCACCGTAACGGTGCAAGAGAACACCAGTGTCGAAGTAATCGGCGCTTAAGAAACCGATGGAGACCTAAGAGATATGGATGACGCGTTCAAACCGTCCCGCCGGGCCTTCCTGAAAGGCAGTGCCGCGGTCGCCGCAGGATCCGTTGCAGGTGCGGCAGCGGCAGAAACACCCGACCCACTGATAACAGAGCTTCAGGATTGGGCATCTTATACGGGGGCAGGTGTTGATGAGACTCCTTATGGCATGCCGATCAGCTTTGAATCCCATGTCGTGCGCCGCAATGTGGAATGGCTGACCGCCTCTCCGATTTCGTCGATCAACTTCACGCCGATCCACGCGCTCGATGGCACGATCACTCCGCAGGGATGCGCCTTTGAGCGTCACCATTCAGGCGCGATCGAGCTGCGCAAGGAGGACTACCGCTTGATGATCAACGGGCTGGTTGATCGCCCGCTTGTCTTTACATACGAAGACATTGAGCGGTTCCCGCGCGAAAACCACGTGTATTTCTGCGAATGTGCGGCGAACACGGGTATGGAGTGGGCTGGTGCGCAACTCAACGGCGTCCAATTTACTCATGGCATGATTCACAACATGGAATACACCGGTGTTCCGCTGCGCACGCTGTTGCAGGAAGCAGGTGCCGACATCTCACCTGACAAATGGGTCTATGTTGAGGGCGCAGATGCGTCGTCCAATGGCCGCTCTATCCCGATGGAAAAAGCGCTGGATGACGTGTTGGTTGCATTCAAGGCGAATGGCGAAGCGCTGCGGATGGAGCATGGGTACCCTGTGCGTCTCGTGGTGCCAGGTTGGGAAGGTAACATGTGGGTCAAGTGGCTGCGCCGGATCGAGGTTGTCGATATGGCGGTCGAAAGCCGCGAAGAAACATCAAAATACACCGATGTTTACGTCGATGGCACGGCCCAGAAATGGACTTGGGTGATGGATGCTAAATCTGTCATCACCTCACCCAGCCCGCAAATGCCGATCAAACACGGACCGGGTCCGCTGGTCATTTCCGGGCTTGCCTGGTCAGGCCACGGACAAATTACACGGGTCGATGTGTCAAAGGACGGTGGGATCACATGGGAGACAGCGCGTCTTGGTAAGCAGGGCGACACCAAGGCTCTTACACGTTTCTATCTCGATACGAACTGGGACGGGGCGCCAATGCTCTTGCAGGCCCGGGCAATAGACGAGACCGGTTATGTGCAACCAACCAAAGACCAGTTGCGTGAAAAACGCGGAGAAAACTCGGTCTACCACAACAACTGTATCCAGACTTGGTACGTGAGCGCAGAAGGGATCGCCGAGAATGTTGAAGTCTCTTAGTCATGTTTTCCTGCCCGTATTTGGCGGTACGGCGTTGGTGCTTGCAGTAGCTGTGTCTTTCGCGAACCGGAACTACGGCCACTCGAAGATAGAGACATTGGAAACCCGGATAGGGCAAGTTGAGGCGCATGCAGCAGTTGCCCAGGAGAATGCAGAAGCAGAATCCAAACGAGCAGCCGAACTGGAGATCAAGGTCGAAGAAATCCAGGCAGCGGCGGCAGAACGGGTCGCCAATGGTGCGAACTTGACCGCATCCGCGCCCATCCGCGAGAGTAGCCTTGGGCTTGGGCGGTCGGCACTGAAGGAAGAGATCGCGGCCTGGGACGTTGACGTCTTGCCTGATGGGCGTGGCCTACCCGTAGGTTCAGGCGACGTCTGGACCGGAGAAGAGGTGTTTGTGGCCCGCTGTGCGTCGTGCCACGGTGAATTTGCCGAAGGTGCCGATAACTGGCCTGTTCTGGCCGGTGGGTTTGACACGCTTGCAGACGAAGATCCTGTAAAAACCGTTGGGTCATATTGGCCACATTTGTCGACTGCCTGGGATTACATTTCCCGCTCAATGCCCTTTGGTGAAGCGGGCACGCTGACAGCGGATGAGACCTACGCAATTGTCGCATACATCCTCTACTCCAATGATTTGGTGGATGACGATTTCGAGCTAAACAACGAAAATTTCGCCGAGTTCAAAATGTACAATATGAACGGTTTCGTAGTCGATGTACGACCCGAGACCGAATACACTGAATGGCGCGAAGAGCCTTGCATGGAGAACTGCAAGGCAGAGACCGCCGTCACGATGCGTTCTGTTTTTCTGGTTGAGACTCCCGCGGAGGGTGGTTCGAACTCCGTCATGAATAATGCCAGCCCGGATGAGTTGCCGACGTTTTCGGCAGAAGGGCCCTCGTTCATTCCAACTGCAGCGCCAAAGCCTGATGAAGAGGCCGCAGTCATACCGGCCGCTCAAGAAACCGAAGTGACAGACGAGGTTACAGAACTGGCTGCTGCCGGAGAGAAAGTCTTTAAGAAGTGTAAATCCTGCCATCAAATTGGTGAAGGTGCAAAGAACAGCACTGGGCCTGCTCTGAACGGGGTAATCGGAGCTAATGCTGGATCGGTCGAGGGCTTCAAATACTCCAAAGCGATGCAGGCGTCTGCGGAGGCGGGACTAGTCTGGACCGATGAAGAAATGACTGCCTTTCTTACGAAGCCCAAGGAATACATGAAAGGCACAAGGATGTCTTTTGCAGGTCTCAGAAAACAGGACGATATCGAAGCTTTGATCATCTATCTTAAGACGTTTGGAAGTTGACGATGCGTTGGTCGAACGCGCTTGTCTGTGCCGCGTTCTTTGGGGCTACTGCTTCATCGACCTACGCTGCAGAAGACCTTGGCGATGCTGAGGCAGGGAAAGCCGTGTTTGCCAAATGCAAAGGCTGTCATCAGGTTGGAAAGGGGGCCGAAAACAAAATCGGTCCGCATCTGAATGGGATTTTTGGGCGCAGGGCAGCTGGTCTGGATGGCTTTAGCTATTCCAAAAGCCTTGCGCGCGCAGGTAGCTCGGGTCTGGAGTGGCACGCTGACACACTGTCTGCGTACATCGAAAACCCACGTGCATTCGCGTCAGGCACCAGGATGAGTTTTGGTGGCCTGAAAGACCCGGAAGACCGCGCCAACGTGATCGCCTATTTGCGGGATTTTTCCGACAATCCTCAGGATATCCCAGAAGCGGACCCGACGGCGAAGGGCACGGATCATTCTATCGACCCCGCGATCTTGGCGATTCAAGGAGATCCGGAGTACGGCGCATATCTCAGCAGCGAATGTACAACGTGCCATCAGATCGACGGAGGCGATGAGGGCATTCCCTCGATCGTGTACTGGCCTGACGAAGACTTCGTGGTCGCCATGCACGCATATAAAGACAAACAGCGGCCACACCCGGTCATGCGAATGATTGCCGGACGGCTGAGCAATGACGAGATCGCGGCATTGGCTGCCTACTTCAATAATCCATAGTGACTGTGTCCAAGAGGAGGAAACGCGATGACGCTAAATAGACGAGTATTTCTTGGAGCCGCCGGGGTGGTAGCAGCCGGGTTATCGGCACCGATGGTGTTGGCGCAAGGCAAACCACGCGTGGTAATTGTCGGCGGCGGTGCGGGCGGTGCAACTGCTGCGCGCTACATCGCAAAAGACAGCAGGGGTGAGATCGACGTAACGTTGATCGAGCCGTCGCGGACCTATTACACCTGTTTCTTCTCAAACCTGTATCTGGGAGGGTTTCAGGAGCTTTCGGACATTGCCCACAGCTATGGCACGCTTGCCGCGAACTACGGCATCAACGTGGTGCATGATTGGGCCACAGGGGTGGATCGCGATGCCAAGACGGTGTCCTTGGCAGGTGGCGGGTCTGTTCCATATGACAAGCTGATCCTGAGCCCGGGTATCGACTTTGTTGATGGTGCGGTCGAGGGCTGGGACGTCTCGGCGCAAAATAAAATGCCGCATGCGTACAAGGCTGGATCTCAGACCGAGCTTCTCAAGGCGCAGATCATGGCAATGCCTGAAGGCGGTACATTTGCAATGGTCGCGCCACCGAATCCGTACCGTTGCCCACCCGGACCGTATGAGCGGGTTTCAATGGTTGCGCATGTTCTGAAGGCGAACAACCCGACAGCAAAGATCATCGTTGCTGACCCGAAACCGAAGTTTTCCAAGATGTCATTGTTCCAAGAGGGTTGGGCCAACCACTACGAAGGAATGGTTGACTGGATCGGCGAAGATTTCGGCGGCGGCAATGTCGCCGTAAACCCGGATGCAATGACCGTTACTATCGACGGCGAAGAAACCAAGGTCGATGTCTGCAACGTGATCCCAGCGATGAAAGCCGGACGCATTGCGGAAATGGCAGGGGTGACCGATGGCAACTGGGCACCCGTGAACGCCGCGGATATGTCCTCCAAAGCCGACCTGGATATCTACGTTCTTGGTGACGCCAGCCAACAGGGTGACATGCCCAAATCCGGCTTCTCGGCCAACAGTCAGGCGAAAGTCTGTGCGAATGCCGTGCGAGGTGCGTTGACCGGGTCCAAAGTTTTTCCGGCCAAGTTCTCCAACACGTGCTGGTCGCTCATCGACACCGATGATGGTGTCAAGGTTGGCGCAACTTACGAAGCGACTCCCGAAAAGATTGCCAAAGTGGACGGCTTTATCAGCCAGACCGGCGAAGATGCGGACTTGAGAAAAGCAACTTATGAAGAGTCGCTGGGTTGGTACGCTGGTATCACTTCAGACATGTTCGGTTAAGGTATTCAGGGGCTTTGACTGGTGTCAAAGACCCTGATGAGCAATCTGAGAAGATGCGGCTCAAGAGGAGGATTAAAATCATGAAACACTTTATTGCTGTAGCCGCGTTTTCCACTGTTCTGGTGAGCCATGCGTTTGCGGAAGAGATCATCACCGCCCCATTTGACGGCAGTTTTGATGATGCAACCTTCGCCGTCGAGTCCGCGATTGTCGGACAGGGACTGGTCATCGACCATGTAAGCCACGTAGGCGACATGTTGAATCGCACGGGCGCTGATGTCGGCAGTGACAAGCAGATATTTGCGGCCGCAGACATCTTCATTTTCTGCTCGGCAAAAATCTCGCGCGAGGTGATGGAAGCCGACCCTATGAATATCGGATTCTGCCCCTACGGGATTTTTGTAGCCGAAGACGACAGTGGCGTGATGGTGGGATATCGAGGCTACCCTGATGGGCCAATGCAAAAGGTTCAGACCCTGTTATCCGAGATCGTCGAAGAGGCCGTAGGGAATTGAAATGAACTATCAGCAGTTTTTTCGTGATCAACTGGACCAGCTTCGAGAGGAAGGGAACTATAGGGTCTTTGCGGATCTCGGAAGGCAGTGCGGTGCATTCCCGACCGCGCGCAATTACGCAGAAGACGGTCCCGAAAAAGTCACTGTCTGGTGCTCAAATGATTATCTTGGCATGGGTCAACACCCCTGCATTCTTGCAGCAATGCACCAAGCGATTGATGAGTGTGGTGCCGGGGCGGGTGGTACGCGGAATATCTCAGGAACCACTCACGAGCACGTTTTGCTGGAACAGGAACTAGCCGACTTGCACTGCAAAGAGGCGGCATTGCTATTTACGTCCGGCTACGTTTCAAACTGGGCGGCTTTGGGAACTTTGGCCTCCCGCATTCCTGGTATCACCGTACTGTCAGACGAGTTGAACCATGCCTCGATGATTGAGGGAATTCGCCACAGCCGTTGTCAAAAGCGGATCTGGAAGCACAATGACATTGCAGACCTTGAAAGGCAGCTTGCTGACATACCAGCCAACGCACCAAAGCTCATTGCGTTCGAAAGCGTCTATTCCATGGATGGTGATATAGCGCCAGTTGCCGAGATCTGTGATCTGGCGGATCGCTATGGCGCGATGACCTATTTGGATGAGGTTCACGCCGTAGGGCTTTATGGACCGCGCGGCGGTGGCATCGCCGAACGTGAAGGCCTGATGGATCGCCTAACCGTTATTGAGGGGACATTAGGCAAAGCCTTCGGTGTCGTCGGTGGATACATCGCGGCGTCGAAAGAGCTTGTGGACTTCGTCCGGTCCTTTGCCAGCGGGTTTATCTTTACCACTGCATTGCCTCCGGCCGTAGCCGCAGGTGCGGCAGCCTCGGTTCGGCACCTGAAGCAAAGCAATGCGGAACGATATCTGCACCAGCAGCGAGTGCGCGAAGTTCGAGACAGGCTGGACGAACTGAGTATTCCCCATACTCCGAACCCAAGTCATATCATTCCGGTCATGGTCGGCGATCCGGTTAAGTGTCGCTTCATCTCTGATGTACTGATGCGTGACTATGGAATTTACATCCAGCCGATCAACTATCCAACCGTTCCCAAGGGAACGGAGCGTCTACGGATTACACCGTCGCCGGTGCATTCAACTGAGGACGTGGATCGACTGGTATCTGCATTGGGTGAGTTGTGGACGCAATGCCAGTTGGCGCGCAGGCCAATGGTCGCACAATGACAACTTGACCGAAGACAAGGATGCACACGCTACGAAGTGAGAGTTTCTGCTGATGGAGAGACTCATCGATCTGTTGGGAGACTCTGGCGCTTTGGCATTTGCCGGAGTGCTTGTCGGTATCTTGTTTGGCGTGACGGCTCAGAAGTCTCACTTTTGTTTAAGAGCGTCGGCAGTCGAAGTCGCTGAAGGCGAGTTAGGTCCCCGCTTGGCGGTTTGGCTGATCGCCTTCACCACTGCGCTCGCCTTGGTACAGGCGCTTATCGCGTTTGAGTGGCTAGACCTGTCCGAGACACGTGCAATCGCGTCGACAGGTAGCCTGAGCGGCGCGGTAATCGGTGGAGCGATGTTCGGCGCAGGCATGGTTCTGGCGCGTGGATGTGCATCTCGCCTTTTGGTATTAGCCTCCTGCGGTAATCTGCGCGCCCTGGTTACGGGATTGGTTTTGACCTTAGTGGCTCAAGCCGCCTATACCGGTGTTCTTAGTCCCGCCCGCGAGTTGCTGTCTGGTATCTGGGCTGTCCCAGGAGGCGCGCCGCGTGATCTTTCAGAAATACTTGGGCTCTCGCCAACGGTTTATACAGCAGTTGCAGCGTTGGGACTGGTGTCGGCCATTGTCTTTGCGTCCCACCGGAAAGTCGCGCCTATAAGGATCATAGCGGCCGCAGGAGTTGGCCTGGCTGTGGCGCTCGGCTGGTTGATAACATTTGCCATCGCGCAAGCATCTTTTGAAGTCGTGCCTGTGTCTTCAGTCACGTTTACCGGACCTGCCACGGACACACTAATGGCGTTGGTTGCAAGTCGAAACGTTGTGTTGTCCTTCGGTATCGGCCTTGTCCCAGGCGTAGTAATTGGCGCGGCAGGCTCAGCCTTGACTGCAGGGGAGTGGAGGATCGAACGATTTGGCTCGGATACTCCGATGGAACGCTACCTCGTAGGGGCTGTTCTCATGGGGTTTGGGGCCATGCTGGCGGGAGGTTGCGCGGTGGGTGCCGGGCTTTCAGGAGGGTCCGCCCTGTCATTGACCGCATGGGTTGCCGTATTTTTCATGTGGGTCGGGGCGATCAGCACGCATAGACTATTGATGCTAATCCCTGTTCCGCGACATTCCTGAGCTACTCGAATTCCATCTGTTCGAAAACGCGCCCCGCATTTTTCGTGGCCAGTTCTTCAAACGTGTCCAGGTTGGCATAAGGTGACTGATCGACGTAGTAAGCCTCAGCCAGATCACCTCCTGCATCCATATGCTCTTGAATCTTGCCGCGCAGATATATCAGGTAGTCGCGTGTATAGCGGCGCACCTGATCCATGTTCGTAGGATGGCCGTGTCCCGGTATCACATAAGTGGCATCTAAAGCCTCGAATTCGGTGTCCCAAGTTACAAGCCAATCCGCTGTATAGGTGTCTTGAAAGATTGGCAGCATGCGTTCGTGAAACGCCATGTCGCCCGCAATGACAAGGCTTTGGTTCGGCAACCAGATCGAGATATCGCCGGGACTATGGGCAGGGCCGAGGTACTTTGCCTCAATCCGGAATTCACCCATCTCAACCACGTACTCATCATCGAATGTCTCGGTTGGGCCAGCCAGGAATGTTCCGTCTGCCTTGTCCTGATTGTATCGCTGCATTCCCTGCAGAATTTGCGGGCCATATTCCTCGAATTCAGCCGCTGCTTCTGAATGTGCGATGATCGGAATGCCGAGTTCTGACCAGTAAGCGTTGCCGAGCATCGCGTGCCCCTGGCCATTCTCGTTGAAGACAAGTCTGACCGGCTGATCCGTGATGGCCTGAATTTCCTTGTGAAGCGCTTCGGCAAGGACATAGGCTGCACCGCCGTTTATGACGACCACACCTTCACCGGTTACAATGAAACTGAGATTGTTGTTGTGACCAGAGTTTTCGTAGGTTGGTGGTGCGGTTGCGCCAATGGCGGAATAGACGCCAGGGATATACTCGACCGGTTTGGAATACAGCACGCTTTGCGGATATTGGTCTGCAATTTCCTCGCTTGCCCAAGCTGGTGCGGCCAAGGCCAAGGCAATCGCAAGCGCAAGCGTTCGTATCATGTTGGTTCTCCAATGAACTTATACGCAGAGCCAGTTTTTTCGACCCGGCCGATTCCACCATTCGGCAGGTGGAAGCCAATTATCTTCATTTGCTCGCGAGAAATCTGATCTAGCAGCAAACTACGAGTTGCTGCAGCTGCCTGTGGATCCTGATCGGTGCCACTGTGCCAATCAGGCCGTTCAAAAGCCACGTGTGGATTTCCCAACGCATCGCCGACAATCATCACGGATTCACTGCCGCTGCGGATTTCAAACGCCATGTGGCCGGGTGTGTGCCCAAAGCTTGCACGGGCGGCAATGCCTGGAAGGATCTCTTGTCCGTCGTCAAAGAACGCCACCTGATCCTCAATTTCTGCCATCCGGCGCTTCGCGCCTACAGCGAACGCAGCGCGATCTTCTCCTATTGAATCTACCGTTGAAGGGTTCCACCAATAATCCCACTCTTTACGGCCAAAGTGATGCGTCGCGTTGGGGAAAAGCAGGTCGTCGAAGTCATCCAAAATGCCCCAGATGTGATCCGGGTGCGCATGGGTGAAAATCACGTGCGAAACGTCTTCGGGCGACAGGCCGATTGTTTCAACAGTTTCCATAAGTTTGCCAGACGTGGGCATGAAATCCGGCCCAGCTCCGACATCGAATAACACCGTGTTTTTACCATCACGATAGAGCGCCACGTTGCACTCTGGCTCGTACTTGGTCGCGTCCACTCGATTGCGATTCAGAAGCTGTTCGAGTTCTTCTTTCGGCATGGACCCAAAGATCATTTCCGGTGGCAATGACAGGTACCCGTCTGATACGGTTGAAATCCGAGCTGAAGGGCCGAGTTGCAACTCGGCCCTCACGATCCTGGATTGAGTACCAAGCATCCCAAGGCAAGCGGCGCTGTACAAGAAAGTGCGGCGAGAAAATGTATTTCCATCCATACACAATCAATAAAATGAATGTTATTATTTGTAAATGGAGAAAGAAAGGCTGTGTGTGCAAAGCTGCTTTCGTCTTGATCACTAAGAAGTCTACTCAACTTCTTCGGTACCGGCGGGTAAGTTAGCGATTACACCGGTGCCCCTGAGAGCCTGCATCTCAACTCTTGGAGCGAAATGGGACTGGTTGCGGCGTGTGGCGTTTCCCGCTTTTTCGTGACGATTCCCAGTTCTTTTTGAACACAAAATTCGTCTGCTGTTACCCAAAATGCCACCCAAACCATGTTTGCGGTACGTGAGAGCAACGCTGAGTTCACGTTTCTAACTGATATGTTATGGGAATTTGGTAGCGGAGGAGGGACTTGAACCCCCGACACGCGGATTATGATTCCGCTGCTCTAACCAACTGAGCTACTCCGCCATGAGTGAATGGCGATTTAAGGGAGGGGTTGGGGAGGGTCAAGAGGGAAATGGCGCCTTTGTTGGGAATATTTTAGCTGGGACTAATCCGAATTCGGCACAACCGTCGCCCTGGGTTCTGTATTTTGTACCACGCCGCGAATGAAGTTGTTGCAGATGTCCGGGACTGTCAGGGGGATCATATGGCCCAGCCCTTCGATCTGTTCAAAACTCAGACCAAACGCCTGCATTGATTCACCGTGTTGCGTGGCTGACAAGAGCGCATCCTGTGCTCCAAACAATATGGAGCCAGGCACTTTCAGGTCGCCATAACGGGCGACCTGGGCCGGCATGCTCTGTTCAATCCCGATCACATCCTGTGAGGCGCTGATAAACGCGGATGGACGCATCCCCAAAGCGCCGCCGGCGCGGTCCAGAAAGTCTTGGGGCGCGGGTTCTGGCGCAAATGCCGCGCTAAGGGTGTGCGGTGCGGTTTTTGCGGCCAGCGGGACGGCAATCGTGTTGCCGATCAGACTGCGCAGCCATGCCGTCCGGATTTCAAGCGGTTTGAACACGGCGGGCGGCCCGGGCATCGCCTGAGTAAGCGGAGCTAGCAGGGCCAGCGCTTTGATCTTGTCCGGGTAATCCAGCGCCATCGCCAGAGAAACCGCGCCACCCAGCGAATGGCCGACCAGAATTGGGTTGCTGACCCCCTTTGCCTCTAGAAATTCATGTATCATGCGGCCCTGTTCGGGCAACCGCCCAAGCTCTGCCGTCTCACGAGTTGAGTATCCGCAACCGGGGCGATCCACGGCAATGACGTGAAAATCCTCGGCCAGTTTATCCATCAAGGCGTAGGTGAAATGTTGCAACTGCCCGGCCAGCCCATGAATGAGCACAACCGTCTGATTGGAAGGGTCGCCCTTTTCCACATAGTGGATATCGCCGCCGCGCACGGAAATGATAACCCCCTGTTGTGGGACACGCGTCCGGCCGTCACGGGTCAGCTTGCGTGTCCAAAGATTCATCGCAACAAGAAACAGTGCAATGAACAGCGCAATAGTCAGGAAGATTGTCATCAGCCTATCCTCTGGATGGAGCAGATCAGATTACTGGCCGGATAGCGCCACAACCCGAAGGCAATGTCCACAGCTCGCTTGAAGGATCTAATGCGGACTGGGTTAGCCGCGCAAGATCGTCCCAGTTGGATCAAAGGGCGGTTCTTTCAGGATTGTTGCCCTATGCGGGCGCCCTAATACCATGACCTCGACCCTGTCGCCTGCCTCGGCACCCGAAACATAGCCCAAGGCCAGCGACATACCCACGGAATAGCCATAAGCGCCCGATGTCACCCGACCAATTCCGCGCCCGTCCATGAAAATGGGTTCGCCTCCGGTCGCGTCAGCGTTCGAAGCTGCGGTGTCGGCTTCGTCCAGATGCAGCAGGACAAGCTGCTCTCTGGCCGGAGAGGTCATGGCAGTATTTGCGGCATCTTTGTTCAGGAACGATTTGTCGAATTTGCACAACCGGTCCAACCCGACCTCGTGTGGCCAGTATTCGGGGCTGTATTCGCGCCCCCAAGACCCATAGCCCTTTTCGATCCTCAGCGACATCAGTGCGCGGCTGCCAACTGGGCCTGCGCCGAACTCTTTTCCGGTCTCGATCAGCGCCTCATACAGGCGGAGCTGATCTTTCGCGGCGCAATGCACCTCCCAGCCCAGATCGCCGGTGAAGGAGACACGCAGCGCCAGGACCGCAATTCCGGCGATCTCGATCTGTTGCGAGCGCATGAAGGGGAAATCCTCGGGGCTGAGCGAGGTATTCGTAAGCCGTTGCAGGATTTCCCGCGATTTCGGTCCAGCCACGTTAAAGCCGCAAGTCTCTTCGGTGCGGCTTTCGAAACGGGTGCCGTCGGGCAGAGGAACCTGTTTGAAGAACCGTTTGTGATAGCGTTCGGCCATGCCCGAGCCGATGATCCAGAATTCGTCGTCGGCCAAGCGCGTCACGGTGAAATCGCCAGCAATACCACCACGTTTTGAGATCAGCGGGGTCAGGCAGGATCGACCAACCGATCTCGGCATGGAATTTGCGAATACGGCATTAAGCCAACCCTCGGCTCCCGGACCTTTGCAAACATATTTGGCAAAGTTTGAGATGTCGATGATCCCGGCCCGATCGCGCAGCATCCGGCATTCCGCGCCCACCGGTTCCCACCAGTTCTGGCGGGTGAATCCGTTGGTGTCCGTGGCGCCGGGCGCTTCTGCGAACCACAGCGGGTGTTCCCATCCGACATTCAGGCCAAAGACGGCACCCATGTCCTTTTGCCTGTCATAAATCGGGCGGGTCCGGGCAGGGCGTCCTGCGCTGCGTTCTTCATTTGGGAAGTGGATTGCAAAGCGGTGTGCGTACTGGTCCTGCACGCGGGCTTTGGTGAAATCTTTCGTAGCCCATGTGCCGAACCGCGCCACGTCCCAGGCGAACATGTCGTATTGGGTTTCGCCTTCGATGATCCACTGCGCCGCCATCAGGCCCATGCCACCCGATTGCGAGAATCCCGGGATGATGCCGTTGCAGCAGAAATAGCCGTCGACCTCGGGCACTGGTCCCATCAGAACGTTGGCATCGGGTGACCAGATCATCGGTCCGTTGATGACCCGTTTGATCCCGGCGTCGCCCACGGCAGGTACGCGTTCGATGGCGTTCATCATATTCTCTTCGATCCGCTCCAGATCGTCGGGAAACAGATCATGGGCAAAATCCAGGGGTGTGCCGTCCTCGGCCCAGAATTTCATATCCTTTTCATAAGCCCCCACCAAAAGGCCCTGACCTTCCTGCCGCAAATAGTACTCGCCATCGCGGTCACTGACCGAGGGCAGGCGGGTATCATGCGCCGCGACGTCAGCCATGGTTTCGGTGACAAAATACTGATGCTCGGTCGGTTGCAGGGGTAGCTCGATCCCGGCCAACATGGCAACTTCGCGGCCCCACAGACCGGCGGCATTCACAACCCACGGCGTTTGGATGTCCCCCTTAGGGGTGCCCACGATCCAGGTGCCATCTTCTTGCTGATCTGTCGCAGTGACCGGCGTAAAGCGGTGGATTTCGGCCCCACGCTGGCGCGCACCGACAGCGTAGGCGTTGGTGACCCCTGAGGGATCAACATTACCGCCATCAGGTTCGTACATGACACATCGGATGCCATCGTAATTGACCAGCGGGTTCAGACGCTGCGCCTCTTCGATGCTGATCTCATAGAAATTCATCCCGTACAGCTTGGCCTTGGCGGCCTGTATCCTCAGCTGGTGTTCGCGCTCTTCGGTTTGGGCTAGATATAACGAGCCGGGCTGGAACACGCCGCAGCTTTGGCCGGTTTCAGCCTCAAGCTCTTTGTACAGCGTCATCGTATAGTGTTGGATGCGGCTGATATTGGTGCTGTCATGCAGTCCGTGGATGTTCGCCGCCGCGTGCCAGGTCGAGCCGGATGTCAGTTCATCCCGTTCCAACAGCACCACGTCTGACCACCCCGATTTGGTCAGGTGATACAGGATCGAGCACCCAATCACACCACCGCCGATTACCACTGCCTGTGCATTTGTCTTCATGAGTCTGTCATCCAAAATTTTGGTCTTGTCGTCATGTGTTACCAGTACTGAACCCAAGACAACGGGTTTAAATTTCACGTGGGATTGAACAGATATAACCCAAGGCTAGTCTCCGATGCCCACCACTATGCACGTCCATACGCGACCAGTCTGTGGTTCAATTCATCTGTTTCAGAGGCCCCGGCTTCCAGGGCGAATACAAAGGCGTGGGTCAGGTAAAAACAGGCCGCGTCGATATCTTGCACCGCTTCGCATTCATCTGCTGCAATAGTGTAATAGCGGACCAACGCGGCAGGATCATCATGATCATGCGCCTCAAGTAGCAAGCGATCCAATTCTGTTCTGTCCATCGGGTCTCCGTCGCATCTGGCCAGTCAAGCATGGCCAGACAGCTGGTTCAGTCGGCGCGACCGCTTTCAATCTGCGTCGCAACCCAGTGATGGAAATTATGGGTCGGACCATCCATCACCGGAGAGAACCGACCGCCGTCGAACAACATTCCGTGCCGACCCTTTTGCATCCCTTCAACAACGAACACATCCTCTTCAAACACAGTTTTCCATTGCTGGGCGTTTGCCGCCCTCAGGCCATCATGTTCAGGTGTGTCTTCGATGCTTTTGGCATAATAAAGCTCGATATGCTCAACGGTATTTTCGTGATCAACCGGTTCCAGGACAATGGCAAAGGCATGGTCACGCTGCACACCCAAAAGAACATTTGGATACACGGCCACATACTCTGCGCCCTCATTCCATTGATCGCTTAGCCCGTCGAAATCGGCGAATGTGGTGCCGTCATGGTCAGTGAGTTGTCGATAGACCAGCGTGCCTTGACCGGAATAATGCCCGCGCATTTCGATGTTATAGTGATCTTCAAGTCGCGAATAACTGTTCAGGCCGGGATGCACCCAGGGCAGGTGATAGCTTTCGCAATAGTTCTCAACCGCCAGCTTCCAGTTGGTCTTGACCTCCAACTTGAACGAAGAGGCCTCACCGCCGTGATGTACTGGTTGATCAAACTCTTTCCAGCGTTCCAATAAGGCGGCGTGCGCCTCTTCGAATTCGGGTGCATTGCCGTCCACATTAACAAAGACCACGTCCCGCCAGACATAAGAGCGAATACGGATAAGGCCCAGAGATTTGCGATCCACGTCCTCATGGGTGTTGTGACCGGCGCCGCCAACATGTGGCGTCGCACGCAGCTCTCCCTTCAGGCTGTAGCACCAGCTGTGATAGGGGCAACGGATCGCGCCACTTATCTTGCGAGGGGTATCGACAAGGATCATCCCGCGGTGACGGCAGGTATTTTGAAATACGCCAACCTCACCATCCCGATCCCGCACGATTAGTAAAGGCATGCCTAGGAAATCGACCGGCATGGCATCGCCTTCCTCGGGCACGTCTTTGCCAAAGCCGATCCCGGACCAGTTGGCGTACAAAACCGATCTACGCTCTTCGGCGAAAAGTGCCGGGTCGATATAGTGTTCGTTTGGCAGGCCGTTTGCGACATTCACATCGACCAGAACGGAAGACAGCGCAGTATGCTTGTTCATCGGGCTCTCCTGCAGGTGTTGTTTGGTCTCTATTGGCGGATACGCTGGCATCCACTCAATATCAGAAAACCTCATCACAGAGTGATTTCACCTAAACCGAACCGTCCTGAACCTCTTGAATGATCCAATCTTTCAGCGCCCGGGCACTTTCGGACAAGTCTTCATCCGAGCGGCCAACCAGATAAAACTGGTTTGGAGCGATCTGGAGGTGGGGCCCGATTGCCACCAGCTTTCCCGATTGCAGCATGGGTTGGATCAAGCGTTGCCATCCAAGAACCAGCCCGGCCCCCTTACGCGCCCGCTGGAGGGCTACTGAATAGCTGTTCACACGAGAATCGATCGGAATGGTTCCCGTGTACCCGAGTTGTTGAAACCATTCGGGCCAAGTGGTCCAGCTGCGGTCTTCAGAGTCCAGATGTATCAGTCGTTCAGCGGCGAGATCTTCGAGGCTTGCACCGGCCAACCGATCCGCCACCTCTGGGCAGGCGACGGGGACCAGGCAATCCCGAAACAGAGGGGTGTGCGACAGGTCACCGTTGCCGTCCCGGCCGTAGCGAATAAAGAAATCGATATCCGGTCGATCCCGAAATGGTCGATCCTGTGAAAGCTGGTCAACATTTACTTCAGGCATTTCGCGCCAGAACCGGATTACCGATGGCGACAACCAAAGAGCAGCCACTGCAGTGGTTGATCCTACGGTTACCTTTTCGACGGTGGCACGGTCGCGGATTGTTGCCAGTGTTTTTGAGATGCGGGTAAACGAAGAAGCCAGCGCGTCATACAGCGCTTTGCCGTCTTCCGTCAGTTCGACCCCCCGGTGTTTGCGCTGGAACAAGGCGGTGCCAAGATCACCTTCCAACGCTTTGATCTGATGACTGACCGCGCCCGGCGTCACTGACAGTTCTTCAGCCGCATTCTTGAAGCTTAGATGGCGCGCAGCGGCTTCGAAGGCCGACAGCGTGGTGAGTGGCGGCAGATTATAGTGACGTCTGGACATGACAGGTGTAGCCGTTGGCGGTCTTCAGGTTAATTATTCTCACTCAAATATTGGACTTTTTAAGATTGTGCGCCAGAAGAAATTTTCAAAAACGATGATGTCGAGTGCCGTGTTTCCGATGCGTGCCGTCAAAATCAGGTAATGTTTCTGTGACGACCGGGTTTGGTGTCAGCCAGTTCATTGACGGTTCTTATGCAATCACCGGCATGGAGTGGATCATAGATATGGGCGGAGATGATCCCGAGCCAAGCAAGGTTGAACTGATAGCAGGTCTAGTCATCATCATGGGTCTGTAGATCATTTCGGCGGTTTCGGGTGTGGGTCGCTTCCTGCAAACATGTATCGCAATTAGTGAGGCTTGCTTTGACCAAATACCGCAATCTTTTGGGGAGGATTGGAGGATCGCCCTGTGAATATGCGTACCATGACCCGAACCGGTGGCCGCGCGGCCCGGCGCGCGCTGCGCTCTGCTCCGAATTTCGAGATGTTGCCCGGCCTGACCCGAGGCATCCCCCTATGCGAGGTGATGGATGGCAGCCAGATCGACCGGATCGACAGCGCCTCAATGGATATTCTTGAGAATGTCGGTGTTCAGTTTCGCGATGCAATCGCACTGGAGGATTGGAAAAAAGCTGGTGCAAAGGTCGAGGGCGAACTGGTCTATCTGGACCGGGGCCTGGTCCGAGAGCTGATCGCCACTATTCCCAGCACCTTCACTTATCATGCTCGCGATCCGAACAAGAACGTGCGACTGGGTGGACGGCACTCGATCTTTGTGCCGATGACCGGCGCGCCCTTTCTGCGCGATCTCGATGACGTGAGGCGCAATCCGACGCTCGATGATCTGGCAATGTTCCACAAACTCAGCCACATGCTGCCGGCGATGCATTCCTCGGCGCATCACATTGTCGAACCTTACGACCACCCGATCAGTCAGCGACATTTGCGCATTACCTATTCGTCGATGAAACATTCGGACAAGACGTTCATGGGTATGACCACCTCGCCGAGAAACGCCGAAGACGTCATTGAGATGTGTGCGATCCTGTTCGGGGAAGATTTCATTGAAGATCATCCGGTCACCACGGGCAACTGCAACGGAAACTCTCCGCTGGTCTGGGACGAAACGATGCTGGGCGCGATGCGGGCCTTTTCTCGCCGCAATCAGCCTGTGTTGTGCTCGCCCTTTGTGCTGGGCGGGGCCAATACGCCCGCATCGGTTCCCGCCACCGTGGCGCAATTGAACGCCGAAGCACTGAGCGCGCTGGCCTATACCCAAGTCATTCGCAAAGGTGCTCCGGCGATTTACGGGCACTACCTGTCGACGGTGTCGATGAAATCAGGTGCCCCGATGGCCGGCACGCCCGAGATCAGCCTGATGAACTTTATGATCGGGCAGATGGCCCGGTTCTACGACGTTCCATGGCGCACCTCGAATACGCTGGGTGGGGCCAAGACATTTGATGCGCAGGCCGGGTACGAATCCGCCACGACGCTACAGGCCGTTCTTCATTCCGGTGCGAACTATATTTGGCATTCGGCCGGCTGGAATGAGGCCGGGATGCATTGTTCCACCGCCAAGTTCATTGTCGATGCTGAACAATGTGCGATGGCTTATCGCATGGCAGAAGGCCCGCAATGGGATGATTTCGACCAAGCTCTTGCCGCCATTCCAGAGGTCGGTCCAGGCGGGCACTATCTGGGTCATCCGCACACGCAGGACAATTTTCAAACGGCGTTTTTCATGCCCGAGATGTTCGACAACAACTCGATTGAGCAATGGGTGGCAGAAGGCGGGGTTGAGATCACTGAGCGCGCGTTGAAGCACGCGCGCAAGCTGCTGGCCGAATACCAGGAACCGACACTGGACGTGGCCAAAAACGAGGCCCTGCTGGACTATATCGCTCGGCGGGAACGGGAAATTCCCGCCGCTGACGAGCTGAACCAAGCCTATTAAAGATTTCGCCTTGGACCTATCCCGACTGCATTGTCGGGTGGGTTTCTATTTAGCACTCGGAGGGAAAATGGAGCTGACGGGCAAAACAGCGCTCATCACAGGGGCTGCGGGCGGCATCGGATCTGCTATTGCACAGCGGATGCGGCAGGCAGGGGCACGGGTTGCGGTTGCGGACGTTTCGGTTGAGGGTATCGAGGCCGACGCCCATTTGCCCGGCGATTTGCGCGAGAGTGCTTATGCAGATGCATTGCCGCAACATGCGGCGGATGCGCTGGGCGGGCTGGATATAGTTGTCAACAATGCGGGGGTCATCACCCGCGGAGCGGTGACCGAGACCTCGGATACCGACTGGGCATTGTCGCTGGGCGTGAATGTCGAGGCGCCCTTTCGCATCTGTCGCGCCGCAATCCCGATCATGGCGGCACGTGGTGGTGGCGCCATCGTGAACACCGCATCATGCTGGGGCCTGCGCCCTGGGCCGAACCACGCGGTCTACTGCATGACCAAGGCAGCCATTGCGTCGTTGACACAATGCATGGGTATGGACCACGCGCATCAGGGCATCCGCATTAACGCCGTCTGCCCGAATGAAGTAAACACGCCGATGCTGCGGTCGGGGTTTGAAAAACGCGGCTTCGATCCGGATACTGCCGTGGCCGAGCTGGGCCGGACGGTGCCCTTGGGGCGTATCGCCGAGCCCGAGGATATTGCTGATGTGGTGATGTTTCTTGCCTCGGACGCCGCGCGCTATGTGTGCGGGGCATTGCTGGAAGTGAACGGAGGAAAACCGGTTTCATGACGCGATTTACCGGCAAAACCGCACTGGTTACGGGCGGGCGCAGCGGTATCGGATGCGCCATCGCGGAACGTTTGCAACACGAAGGTGCACGGGTCTTTACCGTGCAACGTGGGAGCGATCCGGAATTCGAAGGGTTCGAGGCCGATTTCAGAGATCCCCACAGCCCGCAAACGGTGGTCAATCAGGTCGTTGATCTGTCCGGGCGATTGGACATTCTGGTCAATAATGCAGGCATGATGCAGGAAGCCGGCGTCGAGCAGATGAGCCTTGCAGACTGGCAGCGCACGCTGACAGTCAACCTCACGGCCCCGTTCCTGCTGATCAAGGCGGCGCTGCCCCATCTGCGGCGGGCGGGCGGGGCGATTGTCAATATCGGCTCGATTGAGGGGCTGGGCAGCAATCCCGGCCATGCTGCCTATTGCGCATCCAAAGCCGGGTTGCATGGCCTGACACGAGCGGTGGCCGTGGATCATGGGGCAGAGGGCATTCGTTGCAACGCCGTGGCCCCTGGCTGGATCGACACCGAGTTGAACGTGGATTTCATCGCCTCAATGCCGGACCCGGAGACATTTCACGAGGATATCAAGCGCATACACCCCGTTGCCCGAACCGGAAGCCCGCAAGAGGTTGCGGCGCTGGTCGCCTTCCTGGCGTCGGATGATGCCAGCTTTATCACCGGGCAGGTCTACACAGTCGACGGAGGCCGCATGGCCAAGCTGAGCCTGCCCTGATCACTCGTCCCGCGCGCGCCATTCTTTCCAGCGCAGCACTGCATTGGCACCGATCTCTCGGAATGGTTTTGGGGGCAGGCGTTTGGGTTGATCCTGGGCGTCGAAATACCGGGTGATATTCGAGCTGTGGCCGCAGGTGCGTTCTGCTGCCGCGATACCGGTCAGGGTGCCGCGCGCCGTGCCTAGCCCATTCTGGACGCAGCCGGAAATCACGCCCTGTTCGACCTCTCGCGCGACGGAAACGCCGTTCAGGCTGAGGCAGAGATGACCGGCCCAGTGATATTGCATGTCCAGCCCCGCCAACTGCGGAAATCGCTGGTCGAATTTGCGCTGCATCACCCGCGAGGCGCGCGCCAGATCACCAGCAGTTGAGGTCATGCCCGGGCGCAGGGCCGCGCAGGTACGGGTTATGATCCGATTGCCGCCCTGCGCCGTATCAATGCGCCGCATCGTTGTACCCAACGGATCAGATGGTGTGACACTCCAGCGGGGTTGCCCCCCAAGCCGCGATAGCACTTCGGCGTCCAGCTCAGGGGTCATTGCGGCAAAAAGGAACAGTTGCATCAGTCGGTCGCGCTCGATCCCAAAGCTTTCCAGATGCCCGTTCACCGTTAGGATGACTGTACCAGTGCTGACGGTACCGCGCGCGGTTTTTACCAGCCACGCACCGCCTTGCTTCTCAAACCCGGTCACGCCAGAGCTCTCGTACAATGCAATGCCATCCTTGATCAGTCCCGCAGCCAGACCGCGAATATAGCCTGCTGGTTGCAACATAACCGTGCCGGGTGTGTATAGCCCCGACCGATAGTGGCGCGACCCTGTCAGGGCGTGCATCTGCTGTTGGTCGAGCATTTCACTGGTCTCACCCAAAGTGCTGAGATGATGCGCATAGCTGATATTATGTGCATGTCCCGCCGCGCTCACCGCTCCGTTAACCTTGCCAGCCGGATCAAAGAAATTCGGGTCGATCTGATATTGCTCGACCGCCGATCGGGCAAAATCAATTGCAAGTCGGTTTAATGTGATCATGGTGCGATCATCCCCCGGCCCGGAATAATTGTCCGAGGCCAGGTCATGTGGCAGATCGATCATAAAACCCGTATTGCGCCCCGCAGCCCCTTCGGCCACGCGGCCAGCCTCAAGCACGATGATCTTTGCGTCGCTTTGCAGCTGCCTCAAACGCTGTGCCGCTGACAGGCCTGCGAAACCGGCACCAACAATCACGACATCCGCCGTCAGATCACCATCCAGTTCTTGGGCTGGGGGTGGATCGCCTAATATGACGCTCCAGGCCGCAGGTCCGCGATGGACTGGCAGGGTTCGGGCGGCATAGCTGCTCAATCCACGGCCTCATCCGCATCGTCGGACAGGTCGACCCAGATGGTTTTTAGCTGGGTATACTGGTCATGCGCATGGATCGAGTTGTCGCGCCCACCAAAGCCAGACTGTTTATAACCGCCAAAGGGCGTGGTGATATCGCCCTCTCCAAAACTGTTTACAGTCACCGTTCCCGCCCGGATCATCCGCGCCCCGCGGATGGCGCGTTTCGCATTGGCTGTGAAGATCGACGCACACAAACCATACTCGGTATCGTTGGCGATCTTGATGGCCTCATCGAAGCTGGAAACCGTGATCACCGAAAGAATAGGACCAAAGATTTCGTCACGTGCCAGGATGGCGTCATTGCCAGCGAGTTCGACTACGGTGGCCTCGACAAAGCCATTGTCCGCTTTGCCTCCGATCACCACGTTTTCGGCCTGATCCAGATATCCGCAGATCTTATCGAAATGAGCTTCGCTGACCATTGCGCCCAATCGTGTTTCCGGGTTCAGAGGCTCGCCGACATTCCATTGCTTTACATGATGGGCGATGCGGTCGAGCAACTCGGCCTTTACGGCCTTGTGGACAATCAGGCGGGACGTGGCCGAGCAGTTCTCACCCATGTTCCAGAACGCACCATTGACGATATGTGCCGCCACGCGGTCCAGATTTTCTGCATCTTCCATCACAATGGCCGGATTCTTGCCGCCCATTTCAAGCACCACCTCTTTGGCGTTGCTTTCCGCCGAATAGCTCAGAAACCGTTTGCCAGTCACGGTTGAACCGGTGAAGGACACCATATCGATATCCATGTGCCGTCCGATAGGTTCGCCCACCTCGGCACCTGCGCCGGGGACGATGTTTAGGACGCCGCGTGGCAGACCGGCCTCCATCGCCAGTTCGGCCAGCCGCAATGCCGTCAGTGAAGTTTCCTCGGCCGGTTTCACAACCACCGAGCAGCCCGCAGCCAGAGCGGGCCCGATTTTCCATGCCAGCATCAGCAATGGGAAATTCCAGGGCAGGACTAGCCCGACAACGCCAATCGGCTCGCGCACGACCAAAGCGATGTGGTCGTCACTGGCGGGCGAGACCTGATCATAGATCTTGTCGATCGCCTCAGCATGCCATTTCAGGCAATGAATGGTCTCGGGCAGGTCGACGGTCTCACAGTCAAAGATGGTCTTGCCACTGTCGATACTTTCCATCACCGCCAGTTCACGTGCATTGCGTGTGATCAGTTTGGTCAACCGGATCAGCACATTTTTGCGCTCGGATGGGTGCAGCCTCGACCAGCGGCCATCTTCGAACGCTTCGCGCGCCTTCTCGACGGCGAAATCCACGTCCGCTACGCCGCAGGCGGCAATGTTGGCCAATTTCTTATTGGTCGCCGGGTTAACCGTTGTGAAGGACTGCCCGGAAATCGCCGGGCGATACGCGCCATCAATAAAGGCGCCGGTTGGCAAGGTCAGACCCGCGGCGATGGAGTCGTATTCGTCCTGCGTCAGCAATGTCATACCTTACCCCTCTGCCATGATGTCAGCGATTTTCTGTTTCAGCACGCGCGTCACTTGCTCTAGCGCGCGTTTGTCATCTTTGTTCAAAGATTTCAGCGGCGGCCGAACGATGCCCGCGTCAATCCCATTCATTGTGACACCATGCTTGATGGTCTGGATGAATTTGCCACCCTGTTCTAATACCCGCATCAAGGGCATCAGCGCCGACATGATCCGACGGCCCTTGGCAAAATCGCCCTCGATTACACAGGCCTGGTATAGCGCCACATGCTCGGCAGGCAGAAAGTTCGAGCCGCCACAGACCCAGAACGGCGCGCCCCAGGCAAAGAATTCCAGCGCCTGATCGTCCATACCGCATCCCAGTTGGATATGCGGATAGTCCCGCGCCAGAAGATGCACCCGGTTGATATCGCCCGAGCTTTCCTTGATGCCGCAGAAATTCCTGCTGCGCCCGACGCGGTCCAGGAATTCCTCGCCCATCATCGTGCCTGTGCGGTGAGGATAATTGTACAGCATTACCGGCAGGTCGGCGGCCTTGTCGATGGTCAGCGCATTCAGCGCATTTTCGCGGTCGGTGGGCACCGAATAGGGCGGGCTGGCCAACAGGATCGCATTCGCCCCGATTTCCTTTGCACCCGACGCCAGCGCAACCGAGTCCGACGTCAACATCGCGCCCGTGCCAACAACCAGAGGCAAACGGCCTTTCAGACGCAAATGGGTGAACCGCGCCAATTCGAGCCGTTCCTCCACGGTCTGCGCATAATTCTCACCTGTCGACCCGCCCGAGATTAGACCATGCACGCCATTCTTGATCAGAAGCTCGATCACCTGCGCCAGCGCGTCCCAGTTGACGCTGTCATCGGCCTGATAGGGCGTGACCACCGGGGTATAGACCCCCTCAAATCGGAAAATTGGATTCATTCCGTCCTCATGCAGGTTTCGAAAGCGGTGGGAGGCCCATTGGGACATCCAGCGCATCGGGCATCACGAACAGTTCGATCTGATCGCGTGACAAGTTCCAGTGATCTTCGGCCAGCTGCGCAGCAGCCGTTTCATTGCGTGTCTCTATGGCGTCGATGATGGCGTCGTGTTGCTGGCTTGCCTCGGACAGGTTTTCGACCATCCTGCCCGACTGTGGCCGGTAGAAGGTCATGCCGATACGGGCATGGTCAATCAGCAAACGGTTGAAAGAGGGCAATAGATAGACATTGCCCGACATTTCGCCGGTCACTTCGTGAAAGCGGTTATTGGCCAGGGCGCGCTCTTCGGCTGCCCCATCCCGCAGCGCGGCCTTGAATGCCTGCTGTGCGGTTTTCAGGGCTTCAATCTGCACAGGCTTTGCATTCGCCGCTGCCAGTCGCAGGATTGCACCATAGATCATCGGAGCGGCCAGAAAGAAATCGCGCAAGGTGGTATACGACATTTCGGACACGCGCGCGCTGCGGTTTGTTCGCAGGTCCAGATATCCTTCTCCGGCGAGTTGTCGGAACACTTCACGTAAAGGCGTTCTCGACAGGCCAAACGCATCGGACAGATGCACCTCGTCCAGATCGGTGCCAGGTTGCAGGCGCAAAGTCAGGATCGAGACCTTCAAGTGCTCGGCCAGCTGCGTTTTGCGGGTTTTTGCGACGTCCTTCATCCGGATCCTCCAGCCCAGCCAGCAAGAATCGATTGGGTTCGATTGCCTCCTTTTTGTATCCGAATAAAATACATATTGTATACATGGAAATTTCGTGCAGCATAATCCAACGACAAAGACTCAGCCAATCCGGCCGAACAAAGTGGAAAACCCTATGCCTCAGATGCGGCACATCACCATTGTTCTGATCGAGGAGTTCTCGCATCTCGCCTTTTCCTGTGCCGTCGAACCACTGCGGATCGCCAATCTGGTCAGTGAGAAAACGCTATATGATTGGACGCTGATATCGGAGGACGCAGAGCGTGCAGTATGTTCCAATAAGGTGGTGACACTTGTGCATGGCGGGTTGGGCGATATTCCAAAGACTGATCAGCTGTTTGTCTTGTCGGGCATCCACATGCGCAACCATGTCTCACGCGACCTTCTGGCGACGTTGCGACGCGAACGTGCGCGGGGCACGCCGATCGGGGCATTGTGTTCTGGTGCTTGGCTTCTAGCAGAGGCTGGATTTCTGGATGGCTCTCAGGCTGCGATCCACTGGGAATATCACGATGCGTTTATGGAAGCGTTCCCAGAGGTGAACCTTGTGCGCAGTGTCTTCGTGGCAGACGCGAAACACATCACGGCATCGGGTGGGACGGCAACTGCCGATCTTTTGCTGCATCTGATCGGACGCGATCACGGCGAGGAGCTGGCGATCGCGGTTGCAGACCAGATGGTGTATAATGCTGCCCGCAACGCAACGGCCAAACAAAGGGTATCATTGCAATCGCGCAACGGGATGCGTAACGCACATCTGGCTCGGGCTATCCATACCATGCGCGAATGCCTTGAAGCACCGATTTCTCCGTCAAAGATCGCGGATGATCTTGGCATATCCACGCGCCAGTTAGAGCGGTTATTTGGTAAGTATCTCAACACTTCGCCCAAAAAATACTTTATGGAATTGCGCCTGGAACGCGCGCAAAAGCTTTTGCTTCAGACCGAAGCATCTGTCACCGAGGTCGCGTTGGCTTGTGGCTTTGAAAATCCCGGCCATTTCTCGCGGGTTTATCGATCCAGTTTTGGTGTCACACCGCATTCGCAAAAAAGCAAAATCGATTGACGGAAGGCGGCGGGGGGAGCTGCTCTGCCCTAGGGCGAGCCCGGCCCGGCAGGCGCTCACCCCCTAGTCCCGCTTGTACCCCCTCGTTAAATTCAAACTCGTAAACTGATCAGCAGGATTGACTGTTTGTATTTGGTAAAAAGGGCACAAATTCTGCAAGATCGTGTCAGATGTAAGGGGGTTTAGGGCGATATAAAGGCCCAGATTTCTGCAAAAAATGCGGCTCAAATCCCACACAATTAATAGCTCAAATAGCCAAGTTTGTCCTTGAGTTTGCGTTACATATGAAAAATGGCTTTTAAGTTTAGCCAAAATACCGGGTATACTTACAAACTATGGCAGAGATTCACATCGGGATGCATTTTCGAACCCCCATGTTCCCTTCAGCAACCAAAGCCGGAGGCCATGCATGAATTTCGAAACTTACCAGCCGGTCGTGACACCTGTCCCGCCAGTCATACCCGTAGACGTGCGCGAGGATCAGATTACTCAGGCCTCGCAGGCGGCCAGTTCAGCATTTGAAAAGATATCCGCCACGGCAATATTTGAGGTGGATACAGTCACTGATACTCAGAAGCGCATACTTGCGATCTTTCGCTGGTATTTTCTGGCGGCCTATTGCACGCGGATGTTGTCTGGGGCAACGCATCGGCTGGATCATTTGACGATGCAAGTAGGCATGGATGTATACAGTGCGGTTGGTATGATTTTGTCCCGCGATGAGATCGAGTATTCGAGAAACCTGATTGAAAAAATGCCGGATTCTGCGGCTGATGCCCGGATGAAGGCGATTGGTGCGCGGGGGCACAAGGCAGGTTGGATCGCGGCCAATCAATATAAACAGGGCAGAGGCATGCCCTCAGAGATCAAGGTCGCTCTGTCGGGTGCTTTGGCGGCTGTGGATCGTTTGAATTGAACAGCGGTCCCAATTTGACATGAATTTACAAGTGTAGGTGAATTTGCCTCGCATCAGGCAGGTGCGCGCCTTTCGTTGAAGCTCAGGTCGAAGGGTAGGAATGCTGCCCATTCACAGTAGGGGATTGAAAACCGTACCAAATCACTACATTCACCCCTGATAGATCCAACAGGTTAATGCTACATGCCCCTTTCAAGAAGATTGCTAGCCTATGGCTCGGTTCCCGTGGTTGCGATTGTATGCTTTGCCGTTTGGTATACCAGTATCGGTTCCAAACCAGGTCCTGAGTTTGTCCGGCTGGATGGTGGAGAATTCCTGATGGGCTCACAAAACTTTCAAGCGGAAGAGACTCCGGTCCATCCAGTGAATGTCAGGTCCTTTGACATTACGCGGACAGAAATTACCAACGACCAATTTGCGAATTTTGTCGAAGAAACCGGGTATCAGACAACGGCAGAGCGTGGCTTGTCGGCGGAGGATTTCCCGGGTCTGCCTGCAGATTTGCTTGAGCCTGGGTCGATGGTCTTCGCCCAGCCTAAGGAAGCGGTGTCGCTGAATAATCCCAACGCATGGTGGCGCTATGTCAAAGGTGCAAGCTGGCAACACCCGGCAGGACCGGGCAGTTCAATTGCGGAACTGGGCGACCATCCGGTGGTGCATGTGTCACCCGAGGATGCCGCAGAATTTGCGGAGTGGATTGGAGGTCGTCTGCCGACCGAGGCCGAATGGGAATTTGCAGCTCGCGGCGGGATCGAAGGCGCCGACTACACCTGGGGTGACAGCTATGATCCCAGCAATGGGTGGAAGGCAAACACCTGGCAAGGACAGTTCCCAAGCGAAAACATGGCTGACGATGGCCATGTCGGAACCGCACCCGTAGCTTCATATGTGGCCAATGGCTACGGCCTGTATGACATGGCGGGCAATGTCTGGGAGCACGTGGCCGACTGGTGGGTGCCGGGGCACATTCCTGGTGACCAAATTGATCCTACCGGCCCGGAAAAGGCCTTTGCCGCCCAGTTCGGTAGCGCATCGATGGGTGCAATGCGATTGGTCAAAGGGGGCTCATGGCTTTGCGCGCCGAATTTCTGTCTGCGTTACCGACCTGCTGCGCGGCAGCCGGTTGAGATGTCGTTGGGCAGCAATCATGTCGGATTTCGCGTTGTCCGCGATGTAGACTAACCGCCGGGTATTCCGGTCATGCGGCGGGTTTATTCCGCCCCGTACCGGTGACACAATCGATTCCAGAACATATCAAGCGCGGCAAATTTGACGCCCATGCGACGGGCAGCGCATATGTTCCAGGTCAGAGGTTGCGTGGTCCGTATCTCTTTCAACATCCCCAATTTCAGGTGCTGATCAAAATCTTCCTTCATTCCTCCGGCAATCAGGTCTGCTCTGCAGGCCATATCGGCAACTAAAGAGAAATCGTCACTTTCGATCTGGGGCAATCGGTCAACAATATGCCAGGCTTTCTCGTCATTCTCCAGAGTGGCGGCAATGGCAGAGCGCCAGTGGCGATGCATATGCGCAGTTATTAACGGATGCCGAAACACCTCCGCGATTGAGACCGGAGTTGCCTGATGAATGGGATGGTCGGGGCGAGCGCAGAAGAAAACGGGTTCCTTTCGAACGACCTGAATGTCCAGATCGCTTAGGTTGGGCGTGTGCGTAAGATCGCAAACCGCCACGTCCAGACGCCCTATCCGCAATGCTTCGAGGGGTTCCATGGTGGCCCGCACATCAACGCGGACGCGAAGATCTGGCCAGTTATCAAGCAGCTCTGCCAGAAGCGGCGTGATGATCGTCCGGGTCGTCAGGGGGCCGCAACCGATATTCAGCACCTCCGGGCCGACCGAACGCAGCCGTTTGACTCCTGCTTCAAACTGGCTGGTCGCATTGTGCAGCGCGTCCAGAAGTTGCAGAAAGCGTTTCCCCGCCGGTCTGATGGTTGCGCCGCGGCCTGTCCGTTCGAATAGCGTCTGACCGGCATAAGCTTCTGCCTGGCCGATATAGCGTGAGAAACTTGCCGGAGAGGTTCCGATTGCATCCGCTGCCACGCGAAAGTTGCCGTGTCTGGCCAATGAGCGCACCGCATCTATGGCTTTGGAATCAATCATTTACACCCTCGTTCCAATATTCAGAACGCTCATACCAAATGATGGAATGGTCGTCTCTTTCTGTAGCCGGAATTGTCGTTTCCTGCGACATTATTGTCGACCGTGGCACGACGCCCCGGACTTCCCACATAACGGAGGATTCAATGGTTCCTTTAAGGAATATATTAGCTGTGCTTGGCGCTTCGGCGTTATCAACGACTGCAGCACTTGCCGATTCTGAGGATACACGCCCAAACGTTCTTATTCTAATCGCAGATGACATGGGGTTTTCCGATGTTGGCGCATTTGGCAGTGAAATCGAAACGCCCTCGATCGACCAACTGGCAGATGACGGTATGCTGTTCACCAATTTCCACGTCGGTGCGTCTTGCTCGCCCACTCGGACTATGCTGATCAGCGGTGTCGACAACCATCTCGCAGGCCTCGGCAATATGTTAGAGATTCAGGCCGATAACCAATTCGGCAAGCCTGGCTATGAAGGTCATTTGAACGACAAAGTTGTTGCGTTGCCGCGTCTGTTGCGCGACGCAGGATACCACACCTATATGACCGGCAAATGGCACCTAGGTCATGAGCCTGGCACGATCGCTTATGACCGCGGATTTGAGAAATCCTTTATGCTGGGCGAAAGCGGTGCGGATAACTGGGTCGAGCAGCCCTATGCCCCGTTCTATACGCGGGTGCACTATTACGAGGACGACAAGCTTGTCAGCCTGCCAACGGACGACTACTTCTCGTCCGATTTTTATACCCAAACGATGATCGATTACATCGACAGCAACCTGGATGACGGTAAACCATTTTTGGCCTGGGTCGGGTATCAGGCCGTCCATTATCCTCATCAGGCGCCAAAAGAATTCATCGACAAATATGACGGCGTTTATGACGAAGGGTTCGAGGCCCTGCGGGTTTCGCGTCTGAAAAAGCAGAAGGAACTTGGGCTGATCTCTCCGGATGTGGAATTGGACCCGGAGTTTGCGAAAACCTCTTATGAACCGTGGCAGATGCCGGATTGGGAAAAGCTTAACGACGAAGAAAAAGCATTCAACGCGCGACGGATGCAGACCTATGCCGGAATGCTGGACAATATGGATGTCAATATCGGCAGGATTCTGAGCTATCTGGATGAAAAAGGTATTGCGGACAACACCATCGTCATTTTCCTTGCGGATAACGGCCCGGATCCGAACCAGTTGCCGCTGTCTGAAGCCTATCGTGATTGGTACAAAGCCCATTACGACAAGGTCTATATCGAGGATTTTGACGGCGATTATTCGGATATGGGGCAGCAGGGTGTCTATGCTGATTACGGCCCAGGCTGGGCGGCAGCCGCAGCGGTTCCGGGCAGCTACTTTAAGACATTCTCGACCGAGGGTGGTTTGCGTGTCCCTTTGATCGTGAAATTCCCGGGTGTTGTCGAGCCCGGATCGCAAGTCGATAAATTTGCCTTTGTTCGCGATATCGTTCCAACACTTCTTGACGTTGCCGGCGTAGACGTTCCCGGACCGGTCTATGACGGTCGCGAAATTTATACGCCAGACGGTATCAGTATGATGCCGGTCCTGAAGGGTGAGACGGAAACCGTGCGCGACGATAACAACCCGGTCGGATATGAGCTTGCAGGGTCCTCAGCAGTATTCCAGGGCAAATATAAACTGATGCAGAATCTGGCCCCTAAAGGCACAGGCGAATGGGAACTGTTTGATATCGAAGCTGATCCGTCGGAATTACACAATCTGGCGGACCAGATGCCCGAGCGTGTCGCAGCGATGCAGGCCTATTTTGAGGACTATGCAAAAAGGGTAAATCTTGTGCCTGTTCCAGAAGGCTATAACCCTCTGGAGCAGACGGTCGTCAACGCCAAGCGCAGTGGCGCGCATTAACTGAAATGTCATCGCGCCGTTTCGGGACGGAAACGGCGCGATGCGTATATTTGAAAAAGGCACAGTGCTGGTTGGTCCGCCGATAGATATGTGGCGCTACTGCGGGTGCAGCCACTGTTTGCCGCAAGCACACGCCCATGGAACAGGCCGGTGCATTGTTAGGAGGAGATGCGGGTTATTGCCCTGTGATTTCCGTGCAAGTTCCTTTGCCCCAACCGGTTCTACTACCAGAGGCAGAGAAATCGAACGTGCCTTTCTGGGGGTGGACGTTATAACTCAGCGTGTGATCCTCGCCGATATACAGGTAGGTCAAGGTATCGAGCCCCGGGAAAACATCGACCTCTTTGTCGATGTCACCGATCTTGATACGACCTTTGTTTTGATCTTCATATTTGATCAGTTTCGCAGCCATTTCGGGATGCTGTTCGTCTGGCGACTGACATTCAAACACCCGCTCTTCTGCAAGCGCCGTGAAGGGCATAAATATAAGAAGAATGGCCAACTTTTTCATTTGATCTCACCTAGAGCAGATTCGTTTCGAACGCCGCAGCTAGGTGTGATTTCTGTCATAAATTTGCTGAAATTCTGGCCAGACTGTGCCTTGGGCACAACCAAAGAAAATATAGGTGTTGGACCGTCTGCAAAATCAAGATTCTAGCGTCTCGGCAAGAAGCCTGTGGCAAAGATCGCATCCCAGAACAGAATGCAGGTCGGCTCCACTGAGCATTGCATTCACTACCAATCAAATCTCTCATAAGTATCTGTTTCAATACAAGTAATATTTGCATCTCCGAGGGTTGAGATCGGCTCGTCCAGAACATCCACCTCTGGGGCATTGTCGGTCGAATGGATAGCATCCCAAGGCAGGGTTCCAGGAGTACTCGAGTACAGCGCTTCGTAAGCCAGTTCTTCGTCCAAAGAATTCCCTGGGCTGACAGGGTCGTCACCGACGGTCAGGGCAAATGGGTTTTCCGAAGTGATGAGAGTGCCGGCGCTGTCTATGTCTGACACAACGATCTGACCATGAATTACGCCCTCGAAACCTACTGGCGGGGAAAGCTCCAGGTGGTTCAGGTTACAACCCGACAAATCCACCGGATCACCATTGGTGATCACCGAATGCTCACCACTGATTATCAGGGTATTTGCCGGTAACCCTTCCAGTGTAACATTCGCCTGATCAGACGCATGCGACACCTGGATGCCAACTTGGATCGCGTCGTCCTTGGGAACCGACAAACCGGGATCGGCCTGCATCACCTCACGGCCATCGGTATCCGGACCGTCCCATTCCAGCTTCAGCCCCGCATGGCCGTGGTTCTCGACATATCGGACTTCGATGCTATAAGTCCCAGGCTCAAGGTTGACCTCTTCTGAATACGTGCGAAACCCATGTGGCTTATCGTACTCGATGATCTTTGTTCCATCGATGAAAACAGCAATCCCATCATCTGCTCCGGCAAAGAAAGTATAGCTGCCCCCTTCCTCGACAGTGAAGGACCCTTCCAGCCTGGCACCGAATGTGTCGGAGGATCCGCCTTCCCAGAATGAGTCTTTTCCAAGTTCGTAGTCGATTTTGGAAACAACTTCCTGATGAGTCGGGGCTGAGTTCCAGTCGATTTGATCCATTCGGGTCAGTCTCTGGTCTACATCGTAGTAACTTGCATGAAAACCAGTTTGCATCTCGGCGCTCGGGGCAGGGGGCTGTGCTCCGCTCTCATATGGTGCCGAAGGTTGGTTCGGATCAGCAGGCGATTCAGGCTGAACCGGACCGAGACCATCTGGCTGAAACTCTGCCTTTTCCGAAATGGGATCTTGGGCATCACTCCCATCAGGAAGTTTTGCATCTGGTTCAGGCTCGTCAGGCTCGCTCTCGGTGACTTGGGGCTGGTCCCCATCTGTGCCGGCGGAAATACGGGGATCGACCATGTCCGCGACATTGACGGTAAAGCTTTCGGTCAGAGTAAGACCGCCCTCGTCAATGACAGTTACATCCACCGTTACAGATGAGGCCTCTTCGTGATCAAGCGCCACATCAGGTTTTAGCCGCAACTGGTTGTCGACAACCTCGAACCGGTCATCAGAGACTTCAAACCGATGCGAGCCGCCAAGGTCAGGGTCGTCAAAAGAGATTTTTCCAACAACGGCACCTTCAACATTCTCGGCCACCGTTAGCTCGGCCGCAGTCAGAGTAATGTTGTCGACAAGCGCGCCATAGCTGTCATTTTGGTTTGCAGCTTCCCTCAGCTCCAGGTTGTCCTGACCGGTTCCAACCACCTGAAGGTCGAATGTTTGCCATTCGGCGGATTGAGGATCAAGCTCCGCGACCAAATTGCCATTCCAGTAGACCTCAACCGTGTCCGTTCCACCTGCAAGGCGTTCGCGCAGGTCGATGCCAAGATCATAAAGCTGGCCTGCCTCGGTTTCGACGACCTGAGAGATGCTGTCTACGCCGCGCGCATGGTCCATTTCCATTAGTTGATCACCCTCAGAAGCCTGGGTTCCGCCGAGACGGTCCCAGATTTCGATCCCGTTTGCGTCGGTCCAGGCGCCGCTATCGTCGCCGTCAAATCCCCGCCAGCGACCTTCATCAAGGTCAAACTCTTCGAAACTACCGTTGTGGATCAGGTTTTCAGTGTCATTGCCAAGGCTAAGATCTGTGGGTCCTTCGTTGATGTCTTTGATGTTGATGACAAAAGACTCGGTCACGCTCAGCCCTTCAGAATCGGTGGCGGTGACCTGCAGGTCGATCTGAGCGGTCTCTTCGTGATCAAACTGCATCCCGGGTTTCACGCGAAGCTCTCCATTGAAGACCTCGAACCGGTCATCTGACACTTCGAATACGTGGGCATCTTCCGCGTCCGGGTCGATCGCCTCGATTCGGCCAATAATCGCACCGGTGACGTTTTCCGATATTGTGGTATCGTTCAGCGCGATACCTACTGGGCCTTCATTCACGTCGAGAACATCAACCGTGAATCTTTCCGTCAGGCCCAACCCGCCGGCATCGGTGACTGTGACATCCACCTCGACCTGCGCCGCCTCCTCATGATCCAGCGAGAGGCCGGGTTTTAGCTGTAGCTGACCGTCGACAATTTCGAAGCGGGCATCCGAGACTTCGAATGTATGTGTTTCCCCGTCATTCGGGTCCACAACCGAAAGGGTTCCGACCACGCCGCCCACTGCATTTTCGGCTATAGTCGTGCCGTCCAACAAGATTTCTTCGGGGGCGTCGTTCACGTCCGGCTCCGAAAAATCTGGAGACTGTCCGGCAGTTTTCTGGAATGAAATCGGCTGACTTGCTTCCGCCGCTTGCAGAGCCAGTGGGTCAATTTCAATGGCCTGTTGTAGCTCGAAAGGAGTTTGGGCGGGCATGTTCCCTTCGAGAGGCGGGGTATGCACCGCGGGTGTGTCCGCTGTGTCCTCAGACTGCAAAGGCTGCGCGGCACTTGAGGATCCAGTTGTGCTGAAATTGGATAGGCTCTGGTCGGTTGGTGCCTCGAAACTTTCAACCGCGGTTGGCGCGGTTACGTTCAGCGTTTCAATCGACTCTTCAAAGCGCGCGCGGTCTTCCAGCGCGCCGGATTGTTGCTCGCCGGTATGCAATGTACTGCGGCTGGGATCGTCAGAGGTGTTGACAGTATTGCGCGATAGATGAGCGGCGATTTCATGCGTTTCGTCGTGTTCGGCCTGCAGTGTTTTCGCCCGAAATTCCGGATTGTCTTTCATATTGCTCATCGCGTGACACCTCAGGAAATTTGTTGATTCACGTCACCTTTTACCATGCAGGTGTTCAGCGAAGGTCAATTAAACCTTTAAATTTTAAGAGAAAATATCCTCTCTCACGGCGCTCAGATTTACTGTTCTTCAATTTTACGTCCCCAAAGCTGAAGGCCAACCAACTGGGTGAAGAGAACGATGAAACCGCGTGGGTTATCCGGGCGAATGACGGCAGGACAAAGCGATATCCCTGTCTGGGCTGCATCCATTTCGCTGAATGTGCTTTCGTTGCTGATGCCAATTTCGATCCTGCTGATCTTTGATCGGATCATTCCATTTCAGTCGGTCGACACCCTGCGGGTCCTGACAGTTGTGTTATTGGTCAGCGCAGTGTTGGAGCTGATTTTGCGTCAATGCCGTGCAATTTTGCTCTCGGCTGCAGCTGAGGATGCCGCTGTATCGAATTTCCAGCGGTTTATGACCACGGTGATCACAGCGAATACGCTGAGCTTTTCCAAGGTTCCGGCAAGCACTTACGCGGAACGTTTCGGGGCGATCGGCCAGTTAAGAGATCACCAGGCCGGGCAGGGGCAAACTCTTTTGATTGATCTGCCATTCACCCTGTTGTTTGCGGTGCTGATCGGGTTGATCGGGGGGTGGCTTGTTTTGGTCCCGCTTGGAGCATTTTGTACGGTCACCATTTTCGCGGCCATCATGAAGCGTGCGCAATGGCATTTGTTCCGCCGTCGTAAATCAATCGACACGCGCCGCTATGCGTTTCTATCCGAGATTTTGACTAGCATGCAGACGGTCAAGGCCAACCGGATGGAGCGGCAAATGACCCGCCGTTTTGAGATGCTTGAAAGCCAGACAGTGGATATGAGCCGGAAGTTGATTCAGTTTTCCGGTCTGGCCCAAAACTTCGGAGCGATCTTTTCGCAAACGACCGTGGCGGCCATGGGTCTGCTTGGAGCCTATCTGGTAATCAGCAATCTGATTGGCATTGCTGAAATGGCTGCCTGCATGTTGCTGAACGGCCGGATTGTGCAGCCGTTAACCAAGCTGATGGCGCTTTGGGTCCAGTCCGAGAATGTCGCGATCTCGCGCAGCAGGCTCGGCGAAATGGACAGTCTGCAGACGGTTTCCAGTGCGGTCTCTGATCAGCCAGCCTTGACCGGCAGGATCGAGATCAATGACGTCTCGATGAAGCGGTTGAATGGCTCTGGGCATAGTTTCGGCCCTATCAGATTTCGCGGCGCGCCTTCTGTTGGGGTTTTGATTGAAGCTGAGAAAAGCTGGATGGTAGATGAGCTTTTCGATGCCTTGTCCGGGCAACGAATGCCCGATCAAGGAGAAGTTTGGATCGACGAGCGGCCCGCAGTCCAACGTGCGGCACAGCGTGGGCAGAACGCCATGGTCATACTCGAGGCTCAGCCAGCGATCCTGTCCGGCACGCTATTGCAAAACCTCAGTGCTTTTGGTGATGCCGCGATGGTCGAGCGAGCAAAAACAGTAGCTGCAGCATTAGGGCTGGAGAAACGCATTCATCGTCTTCCTCTGGGCTATAACACTCCGCTGAACACTGGGACTGCATTTGAAAAAGAACCGGTGAACAGGCAGATGATCGCCCTGACACGGGCTCTGGCCATGCAGCCGCGCATCCTGCTTATGAATGAGCCAACGGCAGTTTTGGACACTGCCGAAAGGCAAGCGCTGGCTGACTATCTAATGTCTGTTTCGCCGCGACTGACCCTGATTATTGCCAGCCCCGATCCCCGAATGAAGAACCTCACACAAGAGACAGTTCGCCTCAGGTCCTCTGCCGAGGGTGTGTATGCGGAATGGGAACTCGACACGACTTTAGAGCAAACAGCGGCAAAGCTTATCAGAAAGGGGGCGGCATGATCGCTTTGAACGCGGAAATTGCAGCGCAGTTGTTACAGCAGCTTCTGGTTCAGGGCGGATGGCGAAACCGTCCGGATGCGATCATCGAAGCTACGCCACACATGTCCGAATGGTTTCGGGTAGAGGATTTTCTTCAGACGCTCCGCAACCTTGGTCTTCCCCATACGCAGTTGAGGTGCCGCGAAAACGAGATATCTGATTGGCAATGCCCGGCCATGGTCTTTCCAGATCAGGGAGGCTGCTATCTTGCGATAGGACGAACAGGGCGCGGCATCCAGGTCAGCGACGATCACAATCCCGATCTGCGTTTATTACAGCCAACACATCGTTTTTGCAGGGTTATCAGGATCGACCGGTTTGATCATCAACACGAAGACGACCGCCCAATAACTGTAGGAGCAGCATTTGGTGGCTTGCGGGCGATGATGCCATGGCTGATTATTTCGTCGTTTCTAACTAACCTGCTGGGGCTGACCGCGCCCCTGTTGGTTATGGCCATTTACGATCGCGTGATTCCGTCAGGATCAGTCGATCTTCTAATTTCATTGGCTTTCGGTGTGGCCATAATCGGCCTCTCCGACCTGTGTTTTCGTCACGCTCGTACCCGAGCGCTTGCTTACATTGGCTGGAATGGCGAACGACAGATGATGGAGGCATTGTTTCGCAAGTTGATGTCCCTTCCACTGAGCCAGCTTCAGAAGTCTGATATAAATCAGCAACTGTCCCGGTTCAGACAATTCGAATCCCTGCGCGACATGTTTACCGGTCCGGTAATGGGAGCTTTTCTTGACCTGCCCTTCGTTCTGATTTTCTTTGCGGTTTTGTGTTATCTGGCGCCATCTGTCGGTCTGTTGACATTGGGTTCGATCCTGTTCCTTGTCGGCCTTGGTATCTTTACCACTGCCTTTCAACAACGATTGGACAAGTCGGCGGCCGAGGCCAATGTGGCCAGTCAAGCCGCCATTCATGACGCGGTGCTGCATCAACAGGTGATGGTCAATCTGGGAATGCAGAAACAATGGCTGGCACGCAGTCTGCCCCTTGCTGAAGCCAACGAACGCGCGACAGCACGTGCGCGTTTGTTTCAGTCATTTACCCAGTCGCTTGTACAGTCAATCTGTGGATTGGCGACGGTCGGGGCAGTCGTTTTAAGCGCATATGGGGCCCTGAATGGCTCATTGAGCTTTGGCGCAATGATCGCCTCCATCGCGTTGGTGTCCAAAGTGCTGGCTCCGATTCAATCTCTGTACACCAGCTTCCCTCAAATTCTGTCGTTCCGGTCCAGCAGCACACAAGCCGATCGAGTTCTTGGACTGCCCGAAGAGTTGGAAATGGGGCTCAAGCAATCGCATCAGAAGACGCTTAGCGGTTGGGTCTGTTTTTCGGGGGTGACGTACCGTCCCGATCCGTTGAATCCTCCGATCCTTTCGCAGGTCAGTTTCCAGTGCAATCCGGGTGAGGTCGTGCTGGTCATGGGGAGTGATACGGCAAGTCGCACTGCCATTCTCGACCTGATAGACGGGCTGTATAGCCCCCTGAGCGGCACCATCGAGCATGATGGGATAGATATTCGCCAGATCGCTCGCGACGAATTACGGAAATCCGTCACATACGCAACCTATGAGAAATCCTTGTTCTATGGCACGGTCGCGCAGAATTTCCGCCTGGCGGTGCCCAGCCTTTCTCCGGACCAGGTTGCCGAGGCTCTGGACGGGATGGACCTGCTGCATGATCTCGAACTTTTACCAGAAGGCCAGGAAACGCGACTGACCGACACTGTGCTGTCGCAGTTGCCTGAAGAGGCGGTCAAAGCGCTGACTCTGGCTCGCTGTATGGCGCGGCCTTCTTCGCTCTTTCTGTTTTCCGAACCGACCAATGGTCTTTCGGATCGTCGGCGTCACCTGTTTAAGCACTGGGTTGGTGACAAGCGGGGGAAATGCACTGTAGTCATCGCAACCGCCGACCGCTCATTCATGCAGATCGCCGACCGTTTCATATTTCTCAATGGCGACAAGGTTGCTGTGAATGCCACCGGAGAGGCTGGCCGGAAGAAGCTGCAAGCCGTGTTGAAAGCGCTCGGAGGATAGCCATGGCCATATTCTTGAATAAACCAATCCCGCAAGAGGCGTCGGAAGTGAACAGCCGAAATAGTAGCAGGCAGAAACCGCGCCTGGCAGCCTTTTTGGCATTGACCTCTTTGGGGATGATCGCTGGCCTGATTGCTCTGTCAACGCAAACGGCGATCCCGCAAATCACGCGCGCACCGGGTACAATCATCCCTTTCGGAGACTATTTACAGATCGAGACACTGCAGGGCGGTGTCGTTCAGTCTGTGCATGTCCATGACGGTCAGATTGTCGAAGAGGGCGATGTCCTGATTCAGCTTCAACACCCAGACCTGTTGCACGAGCGCGATGTCCTTGCGGGGCAGATGTCAGCGGTCGGGCAGGAATTGGCGAACGCGCGCGCCGTGCTGACAAAACTGGGCAGTTCAGAACCGTTGGCCCAGTCGGAAATCGAGGTTCTTGCCCTGAGCGGTTTAACAAGCGCTTCGGCGGCGCTGGAGCTGTATGCCGAAAGTCAGCGTATCCAGCGCCTGTCTATTTTCCAGCAGGAGGGGACACTTTCTATCCTGGCCAAGGCGGCCACGGTCGCTCAGGAACGGGTGGACAAGAAAGAGATTGCCCTCCAGCGATACGCGCAGTTGCAGTCACAAGGCCTCAAATCCCTAAGCGATTTTCTGGAGGAAGAGGATGAGGTTGATGCATTGCGCGCTGCCGTCTCTGACGCGCGGGTCCGGGTTGCGGAACTCAGGAACGCCCTGACTTTGGCAAAGGCATCTCTGGCCCGGGAAACCCTTTCGTTACGCGAAGAAACGCTTATTAGGCTTTCCGAATTGGAACAGGAAGATGCGCGCCTGCGTGTATCGGTTGGCGTGGTAACCTCCAAGCTGGACGCCCTGCGCATTTCTGCTCCGGCTCGTGGCATCATCCAGGCGGTCACACACCCTAGCCCCGGTGAGGTCATCGCCCCCGGAGAGGCGATATTTGAACTATTGCCGACACGACAGGAACTGGTTGTCGAGGCGAGGATACCCAATTCCGAAGTTGGGCATGTAAGCACTGATCAGCCGGTCGCCGTCAGCATTGATACTTTTGATGTGCGTCGATTTGGGAAAGTCCCGGCGCGTCTGCAATCGGTCTATCCGTTGCCGTTGACAGATGAGCAGACCGGAGAGACCTATTTCCGCGCAGCCTTTGCCCTGTCCCAAGACAAAATCGGATCGGGATCGTTCCAACGTCCTTTGAGTGCAGGCATGACCGTGGTGGCCGAAATGACAACCGGAGAGCAGACTCTTTTGTCATACCTATTGAAGCCGGTTCAACAGACTATCGAGGGGGCATTCAAAGAGCGCTAGATTTTTCAGCGCATCTCAGAGCCAGAGGAAATGAAGATGTAACTGCCGGAATCCTGCCTGAATTCGTTTTCCCAAGGGCCGGCTTACAACAGCATCGGTTTCGTAAAACAGAGCATACAAACATCCAAAACACTGGGCATTCAGTGTCGATTTGGCCACAGAAAGGATATTAGAAACTAGCGGGAAATGGTGGGTGATGAGAGACTCGAACTTCCGACATCTTCGGTGTAAACGAAGCGCTCTATCCTAATCCGCCCGTGCAACAAGGTGCTGTTTTCCACTGCCGCAACCAGCACATATCTTGGAGATATGTATAATGTTGTCAGTAGCTTGGAGGTTGCACAATCTTCTGGACGTATCAAGATCATATGACATCTTTCTTAGATCAGGTCTGTCGCTGATCGAACTGAAACAAAGAGTTGGTGCAGCGGTGGCGCAGCGCTGCATGCACAGCCGCAGGGACTATGGGGGCAATTGTCCCTCTGTGATCCTTAGATAGGGGCTCCAAAAAGTGTGTTGCAAATCTTTGTCGACCCGATCTTGGTGTGTAGTGGAAAAGCAGTCTAAGTATTCGCAACGTAACTAAACACCGAGGCGAAATTTGGTCGGTGTCATTCCGGTTTGACCTCGGAAAAAGCGAGTGAAATGGGACTTGTCGGAATAGCCGAGCATCAGACCAATCTCCGCAATTGTCATCTTGTCTTCTTTGAGGTGCTCTTTGGCGGCATCGACACGCAGCCGTTTGATTTCACGGGGTAGCGTTGTGCCTTGTTGCTGAAGCGCTTTCAGAAACCGTTCCGGTTGTATTCCCAGCATTCCAGCCACCATCTCTGGCCCCAAATCGGTTTCATCCAGTTTGTCGCGTAAGACAGAGCGCAAAGCTGCCACCACGGTTACTTCTTCCTCTTGTTGAGGTGAGGCTATGGGCTTGGCAGAGCCCTCAGAGACATGGTGCAAAAACAACCAATCCACAGGAAAACTAATTTGCATTCCGGGATCACTCCCAAGGCCAACCTCAATCCCTTTGTAGTCGATAGGCAGACCATTGATGTATCTGCTTTCCCATCGCACACGCGAAGAATCCCAAGAATCTCCGACGACGGTCTGCAATAGGCGTACATAGATTGCGGCACCAAAACCGGTCACCTGAATGGGTGGGACAGTTGGTTCCTGTTGCCTCTCGATACGGTAAGTCGCTTTGTCTGCTTCGATGACGAGACTGTGCCGCACAGAATTGGACTCCTGCGGTACGAGCCCAACAAAGCGAGTAAAAAACTCGAATAGCGTTTTTGTAGATTGCAAGGCTTGAGCGAAGGGCGGCCATCCTTGTAGGTCAAACGCCTCCCCTACATTCAGTCCTAGATATCGATCCCCTGATACTTCTGAGAAGGCATTCACCAAACCGTAGACCAGCTCTGAGTGAACGAACACGGTTGGGTCAGACATCAGTTCGGCTTTCAATCCGACCTGGTCCAATGCTGGTTGCGGATTGATCTTGCGTTCGGTGAGATATTGCAAAAACGGAGCGGCTAAGGAGAGGCGAATAAAGCCCTCGCTATGCTCTTGAGAGGTGGAGTTGAAAGGCAAGCTCGTCACCCTTGTGATGATTGGTCGATTTATTCAGTGGCCATTTTTACGATCACATTCGAACATGCCAATTCAAAAGTGGCAACCGAGGCAAAATTTTCCGGACTACAGTTGGCAAAACATGAATATGAAGGGAGTACTTATGTCCGGTCTACGAATGTCGCTTTGCTCGACGGTAATTGTCGCTGCAGGTCTTTCTTTTTCAGCATCCGCGCAGGCTCAGGATCAAGAAGAACCCCAAACGTTGTTTACCAACGTGGACATCTTCGATGGCGTGAATGAACAGCGTATCGAGAATGCCAGCGTATTGGTCGAGGGCAACCTGATTAAGTCCGTATCAACCGATGCGATCGATGCCCCCAATGCTACGGTCATCGACGGAGAGGGGCGGACACTGACACCCGGGTTTATTGAACTGCACGCACATCTCATGCTGATGGGGCCGACCTTGCCTGCGATGGAGGCCAACACGACCTGGGAGGACTTTGCCATACACGGTGCGCGGATGGCTGAGATGTATTTGATGCAGGGTTTCACCACTGTCCGGGATGCTGGTGGCGCTAATGGCGGACTACGTAGGGCGATTGACTCGGGGCAAATCGAGGGCCCTCGTTACTATCCATCTGGGGCGTTTATCGGAACACGCGGTGGTCACGCTGACTTCGCGAATTTCACAGCACCACCTGGTTCGGAGACAAACATGGGTCGGCTGAACATGGCTCAGGAGGTCAGTGGTGTCGATGACGTCTATAAATTCGCACGTAACAACTTTCGTATGGGCGCGACGCAATTGAAATTCATGCAATCCGGTGGTGTCGTGTCGGCATTCGACCCTTGGCAATTGCTGGCCGGGTCGCCCGAAGAAATCAGAGCCGCCGTCCAGGTCGCGAATGAATATGGCAGCTATGTCATGGCGCATTCCTATCGTAAGGAAGCTATCCTGAGTGCGCTCGACGCAGGTGTTATGTCAATCGAACATGGTTTTTCTTTTGACTGCGAAATTGCCGAAGTCATGAACGAGAAGGGTGCGTACATTACAACAAACCTAACGGCATTTGACCCCGGCCTTCTCGACATTCCGGCTGTGGCGAATGTTCCGGCGAGCCTTGCCAAGGCAAAGTCTGCCTCGGTCACATTTGCAGGCTATATCGACAATATGAAAGAATGCCCGGTGAAGCGGGGTTTCCAGACAGACTGTGTTGGTTCGGTAGAGGCGTGCAATATCCAGATTGCCTACGAAAAACACTTAAACAATGATTTCTTCGGCCCCTATACGTCCATGGTCACGTTGACATCGACGGGTGGCGAGGTAGTCGCTCTATCAGGAGACTTTATGAACCCTTATACCGCAGGAAAACTGGGTGTGATCGAGGAAGGCGCCTATGCAGACATCCTGCTGATCGATGGTAACCCCCTCGAAGACTTCTCGGTTGTTGGCACGGGTGATCAGTGGTTTGGTGCCGATCCGAGGCCGGAAAGCCCTGAAACGATCCGGCTGATCATGAAGGACGGTGTGATATACAAAAATACACTGAATTGACCCCAAAACTCGACCGGAGAGTATTCATGTTCCTTTGGTTTCGTTCCGTCTTGCTCGCGGGTTTGGTCTGTTACGGTCCTTCCGCCATGGCAACGCCAGGAGCAGTGCTGGACTGGGCAGACCTCCCGGACCCATCTGTGCAGGTCTTTGAGGATCCCTATCGGGACCTCAGCCCCGAACAGTTCGACGACGTCCTATTCGTTGTGCGGATGCGTGGCAGGCTGCAGCAAGACACTGGCAGCGCGGAAGAAAGATTGAAATGGCAGGAGCTTCTGACCGAGACCGAGGATGCCTTGGCGGGAGTTGGCGTTGATGTCGATTGGCTGCTCGATCAAAGAGAGCTTGTGAAAGAACGGCGAAGAAAGGCAGGAACAAACGGAAATCCGCAATTCGACGGTCAAACAATAACAATCGCGGGCTTTGCCATCCCGGGCCCGAGCGATCCAGACGGGCGATCTGTGGCGTATCTAGTGCCAGAACGAGGAATGTGTAGCCACATGCCCCCGCCCCAACCCAATCAAATGATTCGCGTGCGGTTGAATGGCGACTGGACGCCCAGCTATTTCCACGAACCCGTTCGGCTGACGGGCACGCTGACTATCGATCCCACTGTTCAGAATATGATGGTTGTGGACGGCCTCATGCCTATGAGTGCGACATTCCAGTTGGAGACGGAACGTGTCGAAACTCTGGAAACCGAAGCAGACAGGCTGGAATGGAAGCAGCGTGCCGCTGATCGTATCCGAGCGGCGGGCAATCGCAAGACCGGCGGGGCAAAGGCGTCTGAATGATAAGACTTCTCGTTGTCGTACTGAGTATTGTCTCAGCCGGCGCGGCGTCGGCTCAAGGTCTGTCCGGGCCCTCTTCGGTCGAAGCTGATCTTGAGCCCGGAGATGGACTGACCGATCCACAATATCGTTCCGATTTTCCGCGCAATACCGCACCGGGTTGGTTTCAGTGGAAAGACCGACTGGCGGAGAATGGGTTTCGGTTCAACATTGATTACTTGGCATTGGGCCAAACCACGAACGCGGATCTGGGGGAGGGCGAAGCTGCCAGCGGAATTGCGCGGTTCTATGGCAGTTGGCAGGCGACTGAACAGGGGTCTTTGACATTCAAGATCGAAGACCGGCACAACTATACCGATGTTGCCCCACAGTTTCTTGGTCTGGATGGTGGAGCTCTTTCGATCACGGGAACAGCCTTCAACGATAATGGTTTGCTATTGACCAACTTGTTCTGGACCCAAAGGGCCGAGAACGGTTCGTGGACGCTGCAAGTCGGCCAGATTGATGTAACGGACTTTGTGGATATTTATGGGTTGGTAAGCCCATACAGTGGTTTCCAAAACCTGTCTTTCAATACCAACCCGACAATCAACGCACCCAACCAAGGCCTTGGCATTGCAGGCGGGATAAAGCTGAGCAAGAACCTCTACGCTGTCGCGAGCGTCTCAGACGCAAACGCCGACCCGTCTGATCCAAACTTTGATGTGTTTAGCGACGGCAATCTCTTCAAATCACTCGAACTTGGTTACACCTCTGACTTTGATCGCATTTACTTCGACAATATCCATCTGACCCTCTGGCATGCGGATGCGGCTGACGATGGTAGCCGTCCAGAAGATTACGGCGCCGCGTTCTCAGCAGCATGGTTTGTTGACAATAAGTGGATGCCGTTCTTCCGGGCAGGGGCCTCAAAAGGGGCAGCAGCACTCTATGATCGGTCCGTTTCTGCGGGTATTGGCTACTACGGTCGCAATACCGATTTGGCCGGGTTGGGTCTGAACTGGGCCGAGGCAAGAGGCATAGATGGCGATCAGTTCACACTCGAAGCATTCTACCGTTTTTCAATCGCACCCGGACTGCAGATCACGCCATCACTGCAGTTCATTTCTGACCCGCTGCTGAATCCCGCTCAGGATAGCATTACGCTGTTCGGCCTAAGAACCCGGATCGTTTTCTGAGGTGGATCGAAAGTAGCAGCTAAGATCAAAACAGTTAGGGACGTTCTGTCATGAAGACCCTGTTGGCCGCATGCGCCATAGCGAGCACTTTTGGTGGCGCGCTACACGCCAGCGAGGAAAGCAAGACTTGGGATGCGTCAGAAGAGGCGAAGCATATCGTGCAAGACATAATCGTCCTCGGCATGTTGGCTAGCCACTATGGCACTGGTTGAACCGACCACTACCAGCTTCATACCTACTTCGCGCGGGCTCGGGACTTTCGCAGCACTTCACCAAGTGTCATCTCGGATACGCCCACACTGAGGGTTGGGGTTAGCAATCTCCTGTCGGTGCTCATCTCCGTTTCACTAGCCCACTTCGTCGCATCAGCACGCTTATGAATAGACTTAGATCGGGATTGCCCGTCCTTCCGCACAGTCGCCCGCCACTTACCGTTAGGTCGTTTTACTATTGTCGCCATGGTCCATATCTCCTGTGTTGGAGACATCTTTTCCGTTTAAGTGCAGCGGAGGCGCAGCGGACACAGTTTCATGCGCAGCACGGCAAAAGGTGCTAGTCGCGTAAGACCTTGATACATTGTGGGGAAAGAATGGTGGGTGATGAGAGACTCGAACTCCCGACATCTTCGGTGTAAACGAAGCGCTCTACCAACTGAGCTAATCACCCGTGAGGCTGCATTTAGCCAAGCCGGCGCGCGGGCGCAAGAGGGTCCGGCACAATTTCTTTCACTGAATTTAGACAAGGCGGGAATCTGGGGTGATATCACAGCCAACCGGGCTCCGATTTATCAGACTTTCTGAGGGATCACGAAATCTGAACCAGTCGTTTCGGACCAGGCACCTTCAAAATATCTTGGGTGTTGTTGCGGCTATGGATTGCCCGTTTCAAAGGTTCTTATTCACGATGCGTCCTATCGATGCTTGCGCGTCCCCCGCCGCCTCAGATATCCCCTGATGGAACCTTAACCTACGAGACGGGAACAATATGACCCTGTCATCCGCAAGCCGTTTTCTGGTTGCTGCTATTGTTTTGGGTAGTTTGATATCGACTCCGCAGCGTGCAGAGGCCGACGATGTTTTGGTTTTTGCTGCTGCCAGTCTGAAAAATGCTCTGGATTCACTTGTGCCGAGTTTTGAACGGCAAAGCGGTCAGGAGGTTGTCATTTCGTATGCGGCGTCTTCTATACTGGCACGTCAAATTCAACAGGGCGCCCCGGCGGATGTGTATATTTCAGCCAACAGTGACTGGATGGATGTCCTTCAGGAGATTGGGCTGATTGATGCTGGATCGCGGGTTAACCTTTTGGGAAATGGGCTTGTCCTGATCGGTGGGACGACGGCCGTTGAAATTGAGGGGCTTTCCCCGCAGACGGACATCTCAGCCGCTTTGTCAGGTGGGCATCTTGCGATGGCCCTGGTCGATGCCGTGCCTGCGGGAATTTACGGCAAAGCGGCGCTGCAAAACCTAGGTCTTTGGGATAGTGTTCAGCAGCAGGTGGCGCAGACCGACAATGTACGCGCGGCTCTGGCATTGGTTGCCGCGGGGGCTGCCCCCTTGGGTGTTGTCTACCGATCGGATGCCCAGGCCGAGGATCGGGTGCGGGTTGTGGCCTCTTTCCCTGCAAATCTTCACCCGGAAATTGTCTACCCGGCCGCTGTAACAACGCAAGCCTCAGCCGAGGCATATGCATTCCTAAGCTACCTACAGACGGACGCAGCGATGGCGGTCTTTGCAGAGCAGGGATTTGCCCTGCCGGGCGACTAGCCGATGGGTTGGCTGGGACCGGAAGAACTTGAGGCGCTGAAATTGTCGCTGCGTGTCTCTTTCTGGGCAACGCTGGTTACTTTGCCCTTTGGTGTATTCGTTGCCTATGCACTGGCACGCTGGCGCTTTCCCGGGCGACAAGTGTTGAATGGGTTGGTGCATTTGCCATTGATCCTGCCGCCCGTTGTTACGGGATATCTGCTGCTATTGATCTTTGGTATTCAGGGCCCGATTGGTGGACCTCTGGCGGGGCTTGGAATTGTCTTTGCGTTTCGCTGGACCGGCGCGGCGCTGGCCGCTGGGATCATGGCGTTTCCGCTGATGGTCCGTGCTATTCGCCTTTCGATCGAAGCCGTCGACCCTAAGCTCGAACAGGCCGGAGCCACGCTGGGTGCCTCGCGTCTTTGGGTTTTTGTCACCGTAACCTTGCCAATGATTCTGCCCGGGGTGATCGCCGGAACCATCCTTGCTTTTGCAAAAGCCATGGGTGAGTTTGGCGCGACGATCACCTTTGTTTCGAACATACCTGGACAGACACAGACGTTGCCATCGGCCGTTTATGCGTTTCTGCAGGTTCCGGGTGGTGAGGCGGCGGCGATGCGGCTAGTGGTGATATCGGTCATCATCGCGATGGGGGCGCTGCTTTTGTCAGAGTTTGTCGGTCGTCGCGCCGCGGCAAGGGTGTCGGGGACATGAGCCTTTCCGTCAATCTGCAACATGATCTGCCAGGTATTCAGTTGGATGCCAAATTTGATGCGCCTGCCGGGGTGACGGTTCTGTATGGAAGGTCCGGCGCCGGTAAGACGACAATCGTTAACGCTGTTGCGGGATTGCTGGAGCCCAAAGCTGGTCGCGTATCCGTGGACGGGTGGACGTTGTTCGATACGGAAAAGCGCCTTTGGCTGCCTCCGCATAAACGCCGCTTGGGGTATATTTTTCAGGAAGGCCGGCTGTTCCCGCATCTGACAGTGCGCCAGAACCTGTCCTATGGGCGCTGGTTTGCGCCCAAAAGCGTGCCGCGCGAAGACCCCGATAAGGTAATTGAGATGTTGGGGATCGGGCATCTTCTGGACCGTCGTCCACTGAGCCTGTCAGGTGGCGAGAAGCAGCGTGTCGCCATAGGCCGCGCCTTATTGGCCAGCCCGCGTCTGATCCTCGCGGATGAGCCTCTGGCCGCATTGGATGATGCACGGAAGGCCGAGATACTGCCCTATTTCGAACGGCTTCGGGATGAGATTTCGGTGCCGATCCTTTATGTGACCCACTCGGCAGCCGAAGTTGCGCGGCTGGCAACTTCTGTCGTTGCCCTGCAGGACGGCAAGGTGGTTCGGCAAGGCCCGGCTTCCGAAGTGATGGCTGATCCTTCTGTGGCCCCGCTCGGTGTCAGAGCCGTTGGTGCGGTGCTTCAGGTGCAGGTATCAGCTCACCATGCAGACGGGTTGACCGAGTTGGCAGCCGAAGAGGCGCGCCTATTTCTGCCGCGTATTCCCCATAAGGTCGGTGAAAGCCTGCGTATTCGCATCCCCGCACAAGAGGTGATCCTTGCCAGTAAGCGGCCCGAGGGCTTGTCAGCGCTGAATGTACTGGAGGGCAAGGTTGATACGATCCGAGCGGGGGAAGGCCCCGGTGCGATCGTCTCTGTCATTACACCTGCAGGGACTATTCTGGCTCGGATCACCCGACGTTCGGTAGAAGCCCTTGGGCTTGCTGCGGGCAAACCTTGCTTTGCGGTGATCAAAACCGTGGCGCTGGCACCGCAGGATGTTGGTGGGCGGCTGCACTTTGAGAATTGAAACGGCGCTTTACGGAAAGCGCATCTGTTCTATGATTTCCCAAGGAAACCATTTTGTCCGGGGTCGAGCACCATGAAATACTTTGTATCAACATGTATTCTAACGCTGATGATGGTGCCTGCCATGGCCCAGGCTGTTGGGTTCGGGGTCGGTATAAACCCCGCATTCCGAACGACAGTGACACCACGTGACAATGGCGTTTACGAGGTCGCAACCAGTGGCAGCTCTGCGCCAGTGGCCTATTGGTGCGGGATCGGGGATTTTGCGATACGCACGCTTAGAACCAAATCGAACCAGCGTATTTACATAACCCGGGCCTATGACAAACAGACACGGACGGTGCAATTCTCGCTGACTGCGCCCGAAGGGGTTGATACGACGCCGGGCTATTCGGTTACTGTCAAACGCGTTGGCGAGAACATGTCAGCGGCATCGGCGCAGCGCTATTGCTCTGACAATTTCATGGATTTCGGGTTCTGAAACCCCGGAAGTAAAAAGCACTGCAGGGGCAGGTCAGGCGCTAGACCCATTTGGCCAAGGGCGGCAGGCTCATAAGCACTGCGTCCGGGTCGTGCCCGGTCTCTAGCCCGAATTTGGTTCCGCGGTCATAGACAAGGTTGTATTCGGCATAGAGCCCGCGATGAATCAGTTGGGTATCCTTATCGGCGGTGTCAAAGCTCTGTTGCCTGCGCTTTTCGACCAAAGGCAGAAAGGCTGGCAAGAAGGCCCGCCCGATATCCTGTGTCAGGGCAAAGTCCGATGACCAGTCTCCGGTGCAATAGTCATCCAGAAAGATACCGCCGACACCGCGGGCGCGCTTGCGGTGCGGGATAAAGAAATACTCGTCGGCCCACTCTTTCAAACGCGGATAGTGGCCCGGTCCGTGGGGATCCAGATGGGCCTTCTGGCGTGCGTGGAAATGGGCAGTGTCTTCGTCATATTCGATACAGGGGTTCAGGTCTGATCCGCCGCCGAACCACCAGGCGTGAGGCGTCCAGAACATGCGCGTATTCATGTGAACAGCGGGAGCGTGCGGGTTCTGCATATGGGCAACCAGGCTGATACCCGAGGCCCAGAACCGCGGGTCCTCGGTCATTCCGGGAATGCCTTTTCGGGCAGCCATTGCCTGTTGCGCCCGTTCCCCGAGCTGGCCGAATACGGTCGAGACATTGACGCCGACTTTCTCGAATACGCGGCCGCCGCGCATCACGGACATCAAACCGCCACCAGCGTCCGCCCCGTCATCGGAATGCCGTTTGGTCTCTTTGACTTCGAAACGACCGGGTTGAGCATCGGAAAAAGGCCCGGTGTCGTGGGAATCCTCAAGCTGCTCAAAAGCGTTTACGATTTCATTGCGCAAGTCACGAAACCAGGCTGCGGCGGTGGCTTTTTCAGTATCGAACATCTGTTTAATGGGCCGGGGCTGCGACGGGGTCCAGCAAAGTGCGTCCACCGTCAATGGTTAGGATTTGTCCAGTGATGAAACCTGCGGCGTCCGAGGCAAGGTACTGTGCGGTTTCGGCCAGTTCGTTTGGCGCGGCAATCCGGGAAAGGGGGGTGTGCTTTTCGATATCATCCCGAAATGTGCGATTTTCCTTGAGCGTGGATTGCAGCGAAGCGCTCATCACCGATCCCAGCGCGATCGAGTTCACGCGGATGCGGTTTGGGGCAAGGGCAACGGCCAGGGATCGGGTCAACTGATCAAGCGCTGCTGTAGACACCGAATAGGCCATCAGATCGGGATGGGTGCGACGGGCAGCAATCGAAGATAAATTGATGATGGATCCCGCAGGGTTTTCGTTTTCATCATCACCGGATTGCTTGATCATACGTTTGGCAACAAGTTGGCTCAGTCGCAAGGCAGGCATCAGGTTCTGGTTCAACAAGGTGCGGACCGAGTCGTCTTCCATGTCCAATGGATCAGACGGAATAACCTGTCGCGAGCCATTTATCAGGATGTCGACCTGTTCGAAAGCGTCAATCGTGGCCGAAAGCAGGTTCGCAATCGTCAGCTTTTCACGCAGATCCCCGGCGAAGAAACGGATGTTGCTGTCATCTGCCTGCTCGCCCAGTTCATTGGCCAGTCGTTTTTCATCCATGTCGGCGAACATGACATTGGCCCCGGCATCCGCGAAGTGACGTCCGATGGCCAATCCGACACCATTTGCACCACCTGTGACGATCGCGGTCTTGCCGGCTATGGAAAAGGACATGCGTGTTCTCCTGATGTGCGGTGCAGGTTAGCGGGTATCACCGCCGAGGGCGAGAGGCGTGGAAGACCTTGAAACGATTGTCCCCGGTCACTTCCTTCACCTGGGCGAAGGCCTCGTTCAGCGTAATTTCATAGGGTAGGTGTCGATTGGCGACCATCCAAAGGGAACCGCCCCGTGTCAGACTGCGCGCAGCAGATTTGATGAATCCCTGACCCAACGTGGGATCAGCACTGCGCGATGTGTGAAACGGCGGGTTCATAATGACCGTATCCAGCGGCTCAGGCGCGCGCCAGGTGACCGCGTCGGCCCAGTGGAACTGTGCACGGTCGTCTTTTACATTTGCACGAGCACATTGCAGGGCGATGTGATCGGCCTCGACCAGATGCAATTCCTGCAGCCCCCTTGCACCCATTAGCCCTGCGGACAGGTATCCCCAGCCAGCCCCCAGATCGGCGACCCGACCGCCCAGTTTTTCAGGCAGGGCAGCAAGCAGCATTACTGAAGCCGGGTCGACCCCGTCTGCAGAAAATACTCCGGGCGCTGTCTGAAATCCGTCGGCGGATTGGGTGGCGGGTGCGGCCCAGTCCTCGAACGCGTTTACGTCGGACTGGAACCAAAAGATCTTGCCATGTGCTTTTGCGATGGGCCCCTGCACGGTTACGCGTTTGCGAATATCCTTCAACAGGCTGTCGACGCCATTTGTCTTAGCGCCGTCGACCACAACCAATCCGGCCGAACGCTTGCAAGCCTGATACACGAGGCTGCGGGCCAAAGCCTTGGCACGCGGCAGGAAAACGATGGCGTCCTGGCACAGGTCATCGGCCTCGGGCGTGGCCCTGAATCCGTGATCCGCAAAATGGTCGTGAAACGGCTTGAATGGCTGGACTACCTGTGTATCTGAAGCCAGCCCAGCGAGGTCTTCCTCGGGCGTTGGCCCAATCACGGACAGGGGTTGCGCGATTTCAAGGCCGCTTTGCAAGGCAAGATCTAGGCGAGGGGACATTGGCAATTCCGAAAAGAGGTCAGGCGTCGCCTTACTCTTCGCGTTCCATAGTGCACTGCAGGGGGTGTTGATGGCGGCGAGCAAAATCCATGACTTGCCCGACCTTGGTTTCGGCAATCTCATGACTGAAGACACCAACAACGGCGACGCCCTTCTTGTGGACGGTTAGCATGATCTCGAACGCCTCTGCGTGGGTCATGCCGAAAAAACGTTCCAATACGTGAACGACAAACTCCATCGGGGTGTAGTCGTCATTCAAAAGCAGCACTTTGTACAGCGGCGGGCGTTTGGTCTTGGGGCGCGTCTGTACCAGGATCGACGAATCTGCATCGTCGTCCGATTTGTCAGACATCATCCATTGGTTCTCAAACATTAGGCGCAAACGTCCGATTCAGGCTTCGGTTTATCTGTGCGCTTATATAACGTCCAATGCGTCAGATAAAAGAGCCAGCAGGACGTTATCCAAATGGGCGAAAAACTAACCACAATCGGGTTCGATGCCGATGACACGCTGTGGCACAACGAACGGTTCTTTCAGCTGACGCAGGCACATTTTGTCGACCTGCTATCAGATCATGCCGAATCGGATCACCTGATGGACCGATTGCTGGCTGCCGAAAAACGCAATATCCGGCATTATGGGTATGGAATCAAAGGATTCACTCTCTCCATGATCGAAACGGCGATCGAAGTGACCGAAGACCGTGTTCCGGCAGCGGTCATTCGCCAACTGATCGAAGCGGGGCAAGAGATGTTGGCCCATCCGATCGAGCTATTGCCCTATGCCCGGCAGGCCATCGAAAGCGCTGCCGACACCCACCGCGTAATCCTGATCACCAAGGGTGATCTGATAGACCAGGAACGCAAACTTGCGCAATCCGGTTTGGGCGATCTTTTCGACGGGGTCGAGATCGTGTCTGAAAAGACCCCGGAAATCTATCGCCAGATCTTCGCGCAGCATGGCGAGGGGCCCGCTGCGGCTATGATGGTCGGAAATTCGATGCGGTCCGATGTGGTTGCTCCGATTCAGGCCGGATGCTGGGGCGTATACGTGCCGCATGGGCTGGTCTGGGAGATCGAGCAGGCCGACGTGCCGGCCGACAGTTCCAGATACCACGAATTGCCCGATCTTAGTGGATTGACGGCGCTGGTTCGCTCTTTGAGTTGATGTTGCCATTTGGTCGCAGTTTCCGAAAATAGGGGCCGGCCGACGACACAGTCTTGACGAAATGGCAGGTTTAGCGGTGCACCGCCGCTTGCACCGCCACATCTAGTGGGTCTTTGACATACGCTGAAAGCGTTAAAGATATGAGCTTTCGGTTTCTTTCGCGGGGGTGCTGTGCTACGCTGATGGGTAATAAAATAAATAGTAGCTGACCGGGAAAACCCGGCGGCCTGAGGTAGACAGAGGCAAAAATCGTGCAGGTACGGCGGACAGTTCCGGCCCCTATGGGCGTATTCCTTGCAGCATTCCTGTTGTTGTTTTCCTTCGCTCCGGCGCAGGGCATTGCTGCACCATATGCGGCGATGGTGATCGACGCGCGAACGGGCGAAGTGCTGCATTCCCGAAACGCCGATACACGCCTCCATCCTGCCTCGTTAACCAAAATGATGACGCTGTATATCGCATTCGAAGCGGTTCGGAACGGTGAGATCACTCTCGATACGCAGGTGACCATCACCAAAAAGGCTTCCTCTGAACCGCCTTCAAAGCTGGGTTTGCGTTCGGGGCAGAAGATTGCTTTCCGCTATTTGATCCGTGCGGCGGCGGTGAAGTCGGCCAATGACGCTGCCACTGCCATTGGTGTTGCCCTCAGCGGGTCCGAGGCCGCCTTTGCGCGCCGCATGACACGTACCGCCAAGGCGATGGGAATGAGCCGTACAACCTTTAAGAACGCACATGGTCTGACCGAGGCCGGACATCTGTCGACCGCACGGGACATGACCACGCTGGGGCGGCATCTGCTGTATGATTACCCGCAATATTACAACCTGTTTTCGCGCCAATCCACGAATGCGGGGATCAAAACCGTTCCCAATACGAACCGTCGCCTGCTAGCGGCCTATCGCGGTGCGGATGGGATCAAGACGGGCTATACCCGTGCAGCTGGGTTCAATCTGGTTGCCTCGGCCAAGCGCAAGGACGAACGGATCATCGCGACTGTCTTTGGTGGCAAATCCGGCGCATCGCGCAATGCCAAAGTAGCCGAGCTGTTGGACATGGGTTTCCGCCGCGCCCCGTCGCGCGCGCCGATCCGCAAACCAGCCCGGCCGGCCTATGCCGGTAATGCAGGTTTGAATGCGAAAGTCGCCAGCGTAAGCGGCGCGCCCACCAGAAGCCTGCGACCGGTTCTTCGACCCCAGCGGGGGAGTACCGTTCTAGTGGCGAACAACGTCGCCGCAACCGCGGCCAAGAACGACGCGCGGATTCAGGACGGTATCGCCGCAGCCATCGCCTCGGCCGGTGTAGAGACGCCGACCGAAGGAACGACGCGCCCGACGGTACGCACGGATGATCTGGTGCTGGCCTCGGCAGAACAGCCCGAGCCAGAGCAGGAAATCGTCACACGCTTGTCGACCTCTGGCGGTCATTTGTGGGGCGTGAATGTGGGGCGCTATACGACCCGGTACGAGGCTGAAAAGGTTCTACTGAAAACGGCCCTGTCGGAAATGACCACATTGGAAGGCACGCTGCGCAAGGTCAATCAAAACTCACGCGGGTTCGATGCGACGTTCCAGGGCATGACCCGAGAGCAAGCCGATCTGGCCTGCCGCAGACTTCAGGCCCGCAATGTCACCTGTTTCATGATCGGGCCGTCATAAGACCCGACATATACTCTCCTGGATGGGTCTGGCCACGGAATTCCTTGGCCTTTTTTTTGCTGAGCGAGCGTGCCGTAGTAGGCGGCAGGGATCAGGTCAGTCGAATACGTGGCCGTGCTGATATTGCTCATCCTGACCGGCGGCCGCAGTCAGGGCCGCGACGTTATCTTTGGTAAAGAACCCATCATACTTATGACAGCGCTCGATATACTCGGTGATCAGCAGAGTGTTCTTCGAGTGTTTTGAGAAGATCTGCTTGAGGTTCGGATCGTCTTTGCACTCTCCAACCACATGGGCCAGGAATGGCACCCCTTGGTCTTTCAGAGTGTTCACAACGAAATCCACATTCTTTTCGCCCGCACCGTGATCGCCGTCCAGAATCTCGATCGCCATGTGATGCAGCCGACGTCCGAAATTGCGGACGAAATCCTCGGTTGGCATGGGCCGTTTGGCAAAAGAGTTTACAAACGAAGGCGTATTATTGGCTGTAAATACCTTGGCCGGGGATTTCTTGTCATCATCCACACCGGCATTGCGGTTCACATTGGTCGACGAATTCATGTCGAAAATGTTGTACGCCCCCCAGAAATAGTAGGGCACCATCGTCAGAAATTCGAGGATCGCATCCTCGCGCTCACCAGCCAGAACGCGTGTCGCCAGATGGTCGATGCCCAACATCAGTGAAGAGATATTGCTATCGGCACCAAAGGCAGCAGCCTCATCCAGTCGCGCTTGTTCTGCGCTGCTGAGCAATACCCTGTCGCCCAGACCCAAACTGTCGGTATCGTTGAAATCCAGCGTTGAATAACCGACCCGGTTGCAGGTGAAATCAGAAGGGGTGGTGAACCGAAGGCCCTTTAGCGTGTAAAACGGGTTCTCGGTGTCGCCGGAATATTCGAACCGGATATTCTGATCCTCCAGCGTTTTGGTCAGCGTGTTCAGGTCAGTGGCGCCAAACACTTCGCCAACATAGCGCGTTTGCGGTGTGTTTCGTGCCAACGGGTACATGCGGTTGATGCGCGGGATGAAGTCTTCGAATGTCGGGCTAAGCGGAGCCATCACGATGAGCGCCGGGTAGTCCAGGTGTGAATGCAGGACCGAGTATTTATGCGTCCGTCCAAGATAGCTGGCCGTGTGGCGGTATGGCGACATCACATATAGCTCGACCAGAGTGTCGAAAAGAACGTCAGTTTCGACCTGAAGCACGACAGCGCGCATGGACCCAACCTGCTGGGCGACACCAGAGCTGGCACGGCGTTCGTAAATTTTTGGCAAATACTCGTTGAAGAAGTCCGAATTCTTCTTGTCGCCGCGTGGTTCGTAAGACGCTAAATCAAAAGACATAAAGTTACTCCTTGCCCAGACTAGGCAAACCAGGTGCGGTTCGTTGCCGGGATTGTGGTATTCAGAACATATGCTTGCTGACATGCTAGGGAGGGAATTCAGCCTCGGCAACAGTCTGAGTACGGGCGGACGCATTGCACCCGCGGGATTACCGCAGGAACTTTGTCACCTCGACCCCGCCCGCGATCAGGTTTTCGCGGACCGAATGCGCAATCTGAACGGCGGTTGGTCCATCCCCATGGAAGCAGATCGTGTCGATCGCGGTTTCAAGCCTTTTGCCGGTTTCGGTAATGATGGCCCCTTCGCGGACCATTTCCAGAATTCGAGGCCCTGCAATTTCGGGGTCGTGGATGACGGCTCCGGGCAAGCTTCGGTCGACCAGAGTGCCATCGTCGTTATAGGCGCGGTCGGCAAAGATCTCGCCGACCCACTTGCAGCCCAATTCCCGAACGGCTTCTTCCTGCTTGGTGACGGCCAGCACCATGATGATGATATCCGGGTTCACGTCCAGCGCGCCCTGATAACAGGCCCGCGCCATGTCGATATCGACCGAACACATGTTAGACAATGCACCGTGCAGCTTCAGATGCCGGACCTGCGTTCCAACGGCGTTTGCCATACCGATCGCCGATCCCAACTGATACCGAACAAGATTTCGCAGGCTATCATGGGGTATTTTCATATTGCGGCGGCCAAACCCCTGTAGGTCAGGAAAGCCGGGATGCGCGCCAATGCCGACACCGTTTTCCGCAGCCAGGGTCATCGTTTGCGCCATGACGTCCGGATCGCCCGCGTGAACGCCACAGGCAATGTTGGCCGAAGTGATAATCCGCAACAGGCTTTTGTCATCGCCCATGCTCCAGGGGCCATAGCTTTCCCCCATATCGGCATTAAGATCTACGCTGGGCATCGGCAAACTCCTTAGTCTGTGGCAGAGATCATTCCGCTGACCAGTTGATAAGATAGCAGGTCAGCAATGTCATGAGGATCACGGATCAGCGGTTCGACCTTGGATGGCAGGTTGGCCAGTTCTTTTTGAAAAGCCGCCTGCAGGGAAATGGCCTCGTCCATTTCGACCAGCCTGAACTGAAGCTGTACGCCCGCCGGGGTTTGCGCAGCCCGCGGCCGGTCACAGGGAAGGACAGTCGCAATTCTGGGATACCCGCCGGTTGTCTGACACTCGGGCAGCAGAATAAAGGGATTGCCAGTGCCGGTCATCTGAATGTCGCCGGGGGTGATGACCTCGGACAATATGTTCAGCTGCCCCTTTGCGGCGAAGCCCTCTCCGTCGCTTTCCAGCTGCATTCCCATGCGATTTGCGCGGGACCCGCGAGTGAATGTCGTGCGCAAAAAGCGGTCTAGCGTTTGCCGGTCGAACAGTTCGGTCTGAAAACTGGCCACAACCCGCAGCGAACCGCCCGAGAACCGATCTTCAGCCCGCAGCTTCTGTCCTGCCTGCTGTGACGCAGCCCCGGCGGATAAGCTGTCTCCGGCCTGTAGGGCGCGCCCGATTTTGGCAGTAAGGTGAGTTGAGCGGGATCCCAGAAACTCCTGCACCTCAATACCGCCGCCCAGGTGCAAATATCCATAGGTTCCCCGTGTGGCGGCCCCGACTATCACCCGCTGTCCGGTCTCAAGGCGGTAAGAGGCATTCCACGAAATGGCAGCGCCATCAATACTGGCCTGCATCGGTGCGCCCGTCAGTGCAATCTGTATGGGATGAGTGGCCTCAAACTCACCGCCCATTCCGGCCATTTCAAGCGCGGCAAGTTTAGGACTTTGTCTCAACAATGCGGCGCCTTCGTGCAGGGCCAGTAAATCTGCTGCGCCAGATCGGGAAAGCCCTTGATCCAGATACCCGTGGCGGCCTTGATCCTGTATTGTACAAGCAGGCCCTATGCGCAGGACAGACAGGCTCAAACCGCGATCTCCTGACAGGTTGCGCCGCCTGATCCATCAACGTCATTGGCGCGAATCGCCTCTAGTTCCTCACGCGTGACTGACATGAACTGCATTTCGTCGCCGGGTTTCAGGGCAAAGCTGTTATGTGCTTCAGGACGAAAACAGCGAAAAGCGGTTTGGCCGATATGTCGCCACCCGGTTGGTGAGGGCCCCGAGAAAAGGACAAATTGCGAAATCGCCAATACCAAAGCGCCCTCGGGCACCATCGGGGTCAACTTATTGAGGCGCGGTATGTTGAACTCGGGGCCGAGCGGGCCAAGATATGGCTGACCGGGAGCAAATCCGATCGTCAGGACGCGGACGGTTGTGGCGCTCAATCGATGAACGGCTTCATCGGGGGACAGCCTGGCCGCAGCCGCTGCCTCATCTAATTGAGGGGCAAGCGCGCCGCCATAAACCGTGGGGACACTCCATAACCTGCGCCCCTGGGGGAGGGGCGCTTTGTACCAATCCTGCCGCCGCAGCAGCTGCTCGACCCGGTCGCGAAGGTTTGCGTGGGCAAACTGGGATGGTTCAAATCGGATATAAGTCGACGCCAGCGTCGCTGAGGTTTCAATGACACCTTCCCACCGTTCAGAATCCACCGCAGCTCGAAACGCCAATGCTGCCCTGTTCGATGGCTCGGCCATGGTTTCGGCGAAAGAGACCAGCAGGCCGTCAAAGCCGACGGTGCATATGCGTGGGAAGATGGCGGCGTGTGTTCGTGTCATCTCGCTGCGTGCCAGTATGTAACTAGTCAGGTGACCTGAACGCAATCCAGAGCGTTTCGCAAGAGAGGGTGCAAAGTATTTGCCGGTGCATCCCTGTTTCAGACCGCGTGCAGGCAAATTCCGACTCGGTGCGGGTGTGTTTCATACCCGGCGACTCACACGAGTCTTGTAGTAGACGTGGGGAGCTCAACAATATGTTGATATCGGGCATAGCTCGTACGGAAAGCAGTGTGGATACCTTAGCCGTGATAATGGGCTTTCCTGGGTGCATCGGTCGAATTTATCACCTTAATTATCAGAATTTATTGAGTAAAATAAGAAAGTGCAAAAAAGTTTCTCAGGGCGTGATTTTCTGCTTGCGGTGTATGTTTGTAATGCTTAGAACCCCCTTCACCGGCGCTGCTGAGGCGCTTGTGACACACTGGAGAGACGGTGGGACGGGTTGGAGAGACGGCCGGACGC
>NZ_JBXWNT010000004.1:0-436821 GCF_059610505.1 Ruegeria sp. CDSC079 | reverse complement strand
TCCGGCGTAGCTCAGCGGTAGAGCAGTTGACTGTTAATCAATTGGTCGTAGGTTCGATCCCTACCGCCGGAGCCAATACCCCCAAAACACACCGCAAATTATCATGGATGCCCGCCTTCGCTGTGTGCACGTTTTTTCGACGAAAAAACTCACGCCCCCCACTGGACGGCGAAGAGTCGGGTTGCTATACGGCGCGAACCGTTCCGGCGTAGCTCAGCGGTAGAGCAGTTGACTGTTAATCAATTGGTCGTAGGTTCGATCCCTACCGCCGGAGCCAATCTTCCAAAATCTTCACGACTATAAAAACACCCTGCCTCAGGCCGTGCGCCATAACTCAAGGCAGATGATAAACGGTTTCAAAGGTTCATCCTCTAATTTTTTCATTCCCTTCAACTCAAAGTTGAGGGATAAGTTCCCAATTACATTTGCATTGAAGGACTTAGTCTGGGCCCAAGTTATTAGCAAGCTCAGGTGAACTTGAGATAAATTGAAAGAAGATATTATGCCGGTCACGCTTGTCCCAAAGCCAAACCAGGCAGATCAGAAACGCCACTGGCAAGTCGCGAAACGGACATACGAGCATAAGGAAGTATCATGAAGCAGGTGAACTGTTTGATCATAGGTGCTGGCTTTGGCGGCATTGGTATGGGCTACCAGCTCAGACAAGCGGGAATCGACAGCTTCGCAATACTCGACAAGGCCACTGAATTTGGGGGCACTTGGCAGCATAACACCTATCCCGGTGCGGAATGCGATGTGCCCTCGCATTTGTATTCTTACTCTTTCAGCAAAACGCCGAACTGGAGCCGAAAATGGTCGGGACAGAAAGAGATTCTGGATTACATCCGGGATTGTGCGGAAACATTCGGAGTGATCGCGCATTTACGCCTTGGCTGCGCTGTCACTTCAACAAGCTTCGATCCGACCAGAGAAATGTGGACTGTAACGACCAAGGGCAATGGAGATGAAACCTATCTCTGCCGCCACGTGGTTTGCTCGGTTGGTCAGTTGCACTTTCCCAACCGTATTGGGATACCGGGGATGAAACTCTTCGGGGGAACCATATTCCATTCTGCCGAATGGCGCCATGATATCGACCTGAAGGACAAATCAGTTGCCGTGATTGGAAATGCAGCCAGCGCGCTGCAGTTCATCCCAGAGATCGCCAAACAGGCAGACATTCTGACAGTTTATCAACGCACGGCAAATTGGGTCATGCCCAAAGGCAACAAGACCTATGGCGAGAGCTTCAAGTCGCTGATGCGTTCGATGCCTTTCCTTCAAAAACTTTATCGTTTCCGCCTTTGGGCCGAGAATGAATTCAAGATCTTTCCAGTCATGAAAGGATCGAAACTGCACGAGATGCTGATGCAGAACATACTGAACCGGCATCTGGAAAAGACGATATCGGACCCAAAACTCCGTGAGGCGCTTCGACCAAAATACCCGCCCGGCGCGCGTCGTCTTTTGGTCTCGGACAGCTACTATCAGACCCTGAACCAGGATAAGGTTGAGTTGGTGACGGACGGAATCGACTGTTTCACCAAAGATGGGATCAAGACCACAGACGGTACCGAACGCAACCATGATGTGGTCATTCTTGGCACCGGGTTCCAATCCAACCCCTTCCTGCAAGCTATTGATATCAAGGGACGTGATGGTATCTTGTTGCGCGATGTTTGGGATAAGGGTGGTGCGCGGGCCTATCTTGGTATTTCGGTTCCCAAATTTCCCAATCTGCACATTATTTACGGACCAAACACAAACCTTGGCCACACGACGGTCCTGGCCATGATCGAAGCGCAAATCGGTTTTGTCATCCAACTTATCAAGGCGGCCGATCACGGCACGATCGAAGTAAAACCTGAGGCGGCATTGCGTTTCGATGACGAGATGCAACGGCGACTTGCCAAAAGTCAGTGGGCGCGGATCAAGCGCAGCTATTACAAAGATGGCGAGCGGATAACCACCAACTGGCCAGGCAGTTCGTTCGAGTATTTCAGGCGCACGAGGAAACCCAAACTGGCAGATTTCAGGCGTGGAACTTCAGAAGGCTGAGGGGCTAGAGATCTACGTTCGCCGCGAAGTCAGGAACCCCGGCAAACAATCTCGCTTGTGTCTGCCAGGCCAGTGATTTTGCGCTAGGTACTCAGCAGATCTTTGAAATCTTCCCGCAGGTTGCGTTTCAGTATCTTGCCAGTCGCGTTCAGTGGCAGCGCGTCCACAAAGACTACCCTGTCCGGGATCTGCCACTTGGCGATCTTACCACCAAAAAACGCCAGCAATTCTTCTTCGCTTGGATTTGCCCCCTCGGCTTTCACCGCCACAAGAACGGGCCGTTCGTCCCATTTCGGATGCGGCACACCCACAACGGCTGCACCTGCCAGCTTTGGATGTGCCACCGCGATATTCTCGAGCTCGACCGAACTGATCCATTCACCGCCGGATTTGATGATGTCCTTTGAGCGATCTCGGATCGTCATATACCCGTCCGGGTCCAGTGTCGCCACGTCGCCAGTGGCAAACCAACCGTCTTGCAGCAGACCCTGATCCTGCATCATGAAATAGCTGTCCAATACCCAGTATCCGCGCACCATCAGGTCTCCCTGTGTTTCACCGTCGCGCGGAAGCTCATTGCCCAGATCATCAACGATTTTCAATTCGACCCCATAACAAGGACGGCCCTGACTTTCCCGAAGCCCATACTGCTCTTCTTTGGGCAGTTTTCCATGTTTCGCCAAGGGCTGGTTCGCGGTTCCCAGCGGGCTCATCTCGCTCATCCCCCAGGCGTGGACTGTATCAACACCGTAGGTTTCGCGGAACGTCTCGATCATCGACGGCGGACATGCGGCCCCACCAATAACTGTGCGCTCAAGACTGGACAGTTGACTGCCCGACTTCTTGGCAGAGGCCAGCAGACCCTGCCAGATCGTCGGCACACCCATGGCCAGTGTCACGCCATAGCTGTCAATCAAATTGACCAATGCCTCGCCATGCAAATCTGGTCCCGGCAATACCATCCGAGACCCCGACATCGCGCAAGCGTACGGCGATCCCCAAGCGTTCACATGGAACATCGGTACAACTGGCAGTACCACATCCATCGCCGAAAATCCGATCACGTCACGCGTGTTGGACCCAAAACTGTGCAAAACTGTCGAGCGATGGGAATAGAGCACCCCTTTGGGGTTGCCGGTTGTGCCCGAAGTGTAACAAAGGCTTGAGGCTGTGTTTTCGTCCAGCCTCGGCCATTGAAAGCCGGAATCACCGGTTTCGATCAGCTCATCATAGAACTGCACCCCTGGAACCTGCGCGATTGCGTCATCATTCCGCGGACCCATTAACACGAAATGCTGCACCTCTGTCAGTTGGTCCTTCAAAGCGGCGACAAGCGGGATGAATGTGGCGTCGAAAAACAGAACCCGGTCCTGCGCATGATTGATGATATAGGTCAGCTGCTCTGGAAACAGCCTGGGGTTTACGGTGTGGCAGACGAATCCAGCACCCGAAGTGCCATAGTAGATTTCCAGATGGCGGCGGTTGTTCCATGCCAATGTCGCTAGCCGAGCGTGCGGTTCCAGCCCAAGACCTAACAGTGCAGAGCCCAATTTTCGCGCGTTCTCGGCGACTTGCGACCAGTTTGTTTCAGTCAAACTGCCGTCAGTTTCGACAGAATAAATCTCGGTTTGGCCATGATAGCGATCGGCATGCTCGATCAGTGACGAGATCAGCAACGGTTGCGTCATCATTTGTCCCAGCATGGACATCCTCCCTGTGTCGGGGCCGCTTTTTGCAGCACCTTCTTGTTTGCCACGCATCTTTGACTGTTGGCGCGGTCAAAAGAAATCCTGCCAAGCATTTAATTGTCTGACAATAGAAGAATGCGTCATGCAAGGGCTGCAAAGCTGGCTTTTATTCGGTTTCCCGGTGCAACATGGCATAGGCAACAAGGGCGGCGGTTGACCCGTCTTTGGTCTCGGTACCTTCTGCACCGTCCACGATTGGCCCCAGTGAAGTCGCCAGTTCCTTGCCCAGTTCAACGCCCCACTGGTCAAAAGAGTTGATCCCCAACAGGACCCCTTCGACGAATACGCGATGCTCGTACAGGGCGATGATCTGCCCCAGAACAAAAGGCGTTAGCTTGGGGTACATCAGCGTGGTCGAGGGACGATTGCCAGCAAACACCCGATGTCGGGCCTGACGTTCGCATTCTTCACCCGTCAACCCTTTGTCGGCCATGCGCTGCCGCGCCTCGTCCAGCGATCGGCCGCGCATCAGCGCCTCGGACTGGGCCAGACAGTTGGCCAGCAGCAGACGGTGATGGTGGGTCAGCTCGGGCTCATGTCCCTCGGCAGCGACCATGAATTCGCAAGGGATAACGTCTGTGCCCTGATGGATCAGCTGATAAAACGCATGCTGACCATTGGTACCAGGCTCACCCCAGACCACCGGACCCGAAGGAATGGTCAGCGCGCAGCCGTCCATGGCAACGGATTTGCCATTCGACTCCATCTCGAGCTGCTGAAAATATGCGGGCAAGCGCAGGAGACGCTGATCGTATGGCAGCACGGCCCGGCTGGCATATCCCAGAACCTGCCGATGCCAGATACCGGTCAAAGCCAACATCACCGGCATATTCTCGGACCAATCGGCGGCGCGAAAATGCACGTCCATTGCCTGTCCACCACGCAAAAACGCGTCAAAGGCCGTCGAGCCTACGGCAATCATCACCGGCAGGCCCACAGGCCCCCAAACCGAATAACGCCCGCCGACCCAATCGGCGAAACCAAACACGCGCTGTTCGGGAATGCCAAAGGCCTGAGTCTTGTCCAAAGCACTGGAAACCGCAGCAAACTGTCGGGCCGGCTCCCCGCCGCCATCGACCATCCAGGCGCGCGCGGTGCGGGCATTGGTCATGGTTTCAATGGTCGTGAACGTCTTGGACGCGACAATCACAAGTGTCCGCGTCGGATCCAGCTGCCGTAGAACATCGGCAATATGTGCCCCGTCTACATTCGAGACATAGTGCAGCCGCGGCCCGTCGTGATACGGAGCCAGCGCATGCGTGGCCATAACCGGTCCCAGATCAGACCCACCAATTCCGATATTCACCACATCGGTAAAGCTGCCCCCTGCCCCGGACACGGCCCCCCCACGGACCTCTTCGGCAAAGACACGCATCCGCTGCAGCGTATCCAGAACGCCAGGCATGACATCCAGACCATCCACGTCGACCGGACCGCCATCCAGATTCCGCAATGCCGAATGCAGAACCGAGCGTTCTTCGGTTTCATTGATCTTGGCACCCGCAAACATCGCGTCGCGCCTGTCGGCAAGCCCCGCCTCGTCGCATAGGCGGATCAGGGCTGCGCGAATATCTGCGTCAATCTGCGTCTTTGAATAGTCAAACAGCATATCGCCCGTTGAGGTCGAGAAAACCTGTGCCCGATCCACGTCTTGTTCAAACAAGTCCAAAATGGAATGACCGCCATCTGACGCAAATGCCTTGAGAGTATCCAGGTTCATAACTCTACTCCGCCCAATGGACCGTCATGCCGCCCAACACAGCAGCAATCGGCGCCTCTTTGGGATGCAGGGACATGGCCCGGTCCAGCGCCTTGCGTTTGGTTTCCCCAAAAATCACCAGATGCTTAGACAATGCGCCGTCCAAGACCGGAGCCGTTAATGTAATCCGCGCCTCGGGCTGAACTTCGGGTCGGGCCACGGCCAAAGGTGGCGCATGCCCGTCCAATGCGGCCGCCAACCCGTCCATCCCCGGAAACAGCGAGGCGGTGTGCATATCTTCGCCCATACCCAGCATGAGAACCGAAAGAGGCAGCACAGGCGCAATCAAGCTTTCAATTTCGGGCAGCACCGATTCCGGATCTTTGCCATCCAGATACAGCGGCACATATTGCGCGACCGAGGCGCGATTGGTCAGCAAACGCTCTTGGATCAGCCGCGCATTTGCGCGATCGCTGTCGCTGGGCACGCACCGTTCATCCGTTGGCAGAATTCGGACCCGGTCCCAATCCAAATCAGCGGCACACAATCCGTCAAAGACCGGCCCGGGTGTGGTACCGCCCGGCACAGCAAAAGAAACCAGATCGTGATGCAGCAGCGCCGCCTCAAGATCTCCGGCGATAGCATTGGCCACGTCGATGGCTAGCATATCCCGGTCGGCGTATTCCTGAATTTTCATGGGTTTATCCCTTGCCAACGGCGACCGTCCCGTTTCATCAGCAGCTCGGCGTCGCCCGGCCCAGTGCTGCCGCTCTCATAAGGTTTCGGCACATCGCCACGCGCCTGCCATCCTGCGATGATCGGGTCTGTCCAGGCCCAGGCGGCCTCGACCTCATCACCGCGCATGAACAGCGTCTGATTGCCTCGGATCACATCCATCACCAGACGTTCATAGGCGTCTGGCGGGTCCTGGTTCTCGGCGCCCAGGGCCTCGGCAAAGCTCATGTCCAAGGGCACGTCGACCAAACGCATGCCGCCTTGCCCGGGCTCTTTGATCGTTACTTTCAGCGTGATGCCCTCATTTGGCTGCAGGCGGATCGACAGCGCATTCGCATGACGCCCGGCATCCGCTCCAAAGATCGAGTGCGGCGCGTCTTTGAACATCACATTGATCACCGAAGACCGGGCCACAAGGCGCTTGCCCGTGCGCAAGTAGAACGGTGTTCCCGCCCATCGCCAGTTGCTGATATGCGCCCGCAGCGCCACATAGCTTTCCGTGGTCGAGCGCGGATTTCCAACGGCTTTGCGGTAACTTGAACTTTCGCCCTCAAACTGCCCCCGCACGATATGATGCGGCTTTACCGGGTCCAGAGCGCGAATGACCTTGAGCTTTTCATCGCGCACCGCATCCGGGTCGAACTTGGCCGGAGGTTCCATGGCGATCAGGCACAAAAGCTGCATCAGGTGGTTCTGCATCATGTCGCGCATCGCGCCTGCGCGCTCGTAATACTCTTCACGGCCGTTAATTCCGACGGATTCGGCTACGGTGATCTGGATATGGTCGACATACTGGCTGTTCCAAAGTGGTTCGAACAACATGTTGCCGAACCGTACAGCCATCAGGTTTTGGACGGTTTCCTTGCCCAGATAGTGGTCGATTCGATAGATTTGACTTTCCCTGAAATGCGCGGCCAGCGTGGCATTCAAAGCCCGCGCACTTTCCAGATCATGGCCAAAGGGTTTTTCAACCACGATCCTCGTCTGCGGCGTTGTCAGATCATACGCCTCGATCCGTTCCGCCAGAGGGCCAAACAACCGCGGCCCCACCGAAAAATAGAACGCCCGAACCCGATCCGGCTGAAGTTTCTGCGCAAGCTCGGCCCAGCCATGATCCGCAACAGCATCCAATGTCACATAATCAACCCGCTGCAAAAACGCGTTCAGCGCAGCGGTGTCCTGACTGTGTCGTCCGGCATGTGCCTCAAGCGAGTTGCGGACCAAATTGCGGAACTTGTCACGGTCATAATCCGTTCGAGCCGCCCCGATTACTTGCGCGCCTTCAGCCCACTGGCCAGCACAAAACCGGCGAAACAGAGCGGGCAGGATTTTACCCTGCGCCAGATCGCCGGTTCCGCCAAAAATGACCAGATCAAAGGGGTCTACAGGTATGACGCGAGAAACCATGTGTTTTCCTTACCTTGCCCTATGCTCAATGTCCAATGTTAGCGCAACCATTTTTGCGGATTTCCGCGACATCAATTCTCTGTCAGTTCACCCATGTCTCACTTTGCGAAACGGTCTGAAACCTCTAATTCAAGGTGACAACAGAAAAGAACCGGAAACCGGAATGAAAGACAACGCCCCTCAGATCGTCAATATCGGCAAGTTTCAAAACAAATTGGTGACAGCGGATGGCCAGACTCGTGCCTCGGTGGCGTTGACCAACCCCGAGACGCTCTGGTTCAATACCGGGACTCTGTGCAACATCGAATGTGTGAACTGCTATATCGAAAGCAGCCCGACCAATGATGCGTTGGTCTATATCTCGGCGGGTGAAGTGCGGGACTATCTGGACCAGATCGAAGACAGAAACTGGCCCGTGCGTGAGATTGGCTTTACCGGTGGTGAGCCGTTCATGAACCCCGACATGATCGAGATGGCACGCGCTGCGCTGGAACGCGGCTATGAGGTGTTGATACTGACCAACGCGATGCGGCCAATGATGCGCCAGAAGATGCGCGAGGGATTGACTGAACTTCAGCGCGACTACGCTGGGAAACTGACGCTGCGGGTATCGCTCGACCATTATCGTGCCGACCTGCACGATAAGGAACGTGGCAAAGGCAGTTTTGACAAAACCGTGGAAGGTATGAAGTGGCTACGCGATGGCGGATTCCGGATGGCTGTTGCCGGCAGAACCGTATGGGGCGAGGACGATGAAAAAAGCCGTCAGGGATATGCTACGTTATTCAACCGCCACGGGTTTGGCATCGACGCGCATGACCCTGCGCGAACGGTCCTTTTCCCTGAAATGGACGAAACCGTCGAAGTGCCGGAAATTACCACCGCCTGCTGGGGTATCTTGGACAAATCACCCGCGACTGTGATGTGCGCCAGTGCCCGGATGGTGGTCAAACGCAAGGGCGCTGAAAAACCGGCCGTTCTGGCCTGCACGTTGCTGCCTTATGAGCCGGAATTCGAGATGGGGCATACGCTGGCCGAGGCGGAAGCGGACGTGCACCTTAACCATCCGCATTGTGCCAAATTCTGCGTTCTGGGCGGGGCCAGCTGCTCGGGTTGATCAGTTCAGTTCCGGCGATTTCCAGAATTTTGTACCCGACGCGCCCGCTGCCACACGCCACCCTGTCTTGGACAATGCAAAAAAGGACCGACCGTCGCTGAATCGCACGATTTCCGTCGTGTTTTCGTCGCCGTACATGGCACCGGTTTCGGCGGTCGCGTCATAGCCTTGAGTGATGAACTTATCCAGATCAGCAGATGTTTCGAACATGATCACAAATTTGGATTCAAAACCGCCGATGCCGATCGCTCCACCCACGCCGCCTGTTCCCATGTTCATATATGTGTGCTGGCCGGTGTCCTTTGACACCGCCACACCCCGCCCATACCCAGCCGAGACTGGAAACACCGTAACCTTGCGCGAGTCGAACACGGCATAGCCGGCACAGACCTCGTACAGTGATTGCGCTTCGGGATTTTCGGCCAGCAACTGATCCAGAATCTGCGTGGCCAATGTGTCCAGCTTGGCGCGCGTCTCTTCCGGAGTGGCCTCATTGCTTAGCAATTCGGTGGTCGAGTCGACCGTACCCTCAACAGCTTTCGCGCCTTTATCGATTGTCTCGCCAACGGTTTCGGCCCCTTGCCCGACAACGTCAGCCGCGTTTGCCGCGCCTTTTTTGATCTTGTCCAAAACTCCCTCAGCGGCGACTGGCCCACCAAGCAAAACGGCGGCGACAAACAGCAACATTCTGGGCATGCGGCATTTCCTTAGCTGATCAATGGCTTGGACACGACCCTAGCCTAAGAAAATCAAATGGAACACGCCCTTTCGTTACACAGCCAATAATCTGTCAGGGCGGCTAATTCACCCGAAACTCGCCAACTTGATTGCGCCACTCTCCGGGCGCGATCATCTTACGGTGCGTGAATTTTACGGAATGTAAGGGCCCTTCGATCTCTCGCTGCCAGAAATCAATGAACTCGAACAGTTTCGGATGATCCGGCGCCAGATCGTATTCCTGCCAGATGAAGGTGTTCAGAACATGGATATAGTCGGGCATGTGGTAGAATAATTCCGCCGTTGTCAGCCCATAACCTTTAAGCATCAATTCCGTTTCGCTGCGCTCCATTTCGACCTCAATATTAATTGCAAGGTCCCCCTATTGTATCACGAAAACACCCTAATCCTTAGTTAACAATATGTTACCGTGATGTTACCGGAGTTTCTCACTTGCAAAATGGTTGCTTGCTTGCACCTTATGTGCCGGGTCTGATAAGGTGTATCCACAAGATATAGAGTCTGCATACAGAACGGGCAGTTTACGTGAGCGATACGCCAGAAGTTCCTGAAAATATGGATGAAAACCCACCAGAACGCCCCGTTTACGGTGGCCCGACGGTCTCCATCGAATCCGAAATGCGCACGTCCTATCTGGACTATGCGATGTCGGTCATTGTTAGCCGTGCGATTCCTGATCTGCGCGATGGGTTGAAACCGGTACATCGGCGCATCCTTTACGCGATGCACGAGACCGGAAACACCCATGACAAATCCTATCGCAAATCGGCCCGTCCGGTCGGCGATGTGATGGGTAAATACCACCCCCACGGTGACAGCGCGATCTATGACGCGTTGGTGCGGATGGCTCAGGATTTCTCGATGTCGCTGCCGCTGCTGGACGGTCAGGGCAACTTTGGCTCGATGGACGGCGATAACCCGGCGGCCATGCGCTATACCGAAGTGCGGATGGACAAGCCCGCCGCCTCTCTGCTGGCGGATATCGAGAAAGACACCGTCGATTTTCAGGACAACTATGACGGTAAAGACAGAGAGCCGACAGTCCTGCCCGCACGGTTCCCGAACATGCTGGTCAACGGCGCTGGCGGCATTGCCGTGGGCATGGCGACCAATATCCCGCCGCACAATCTTGGTGAGGTGGTCGACGCCACCCTCGCCCTGATCGACGATCCCGATCTGACGTCCGAGCAGCTGATCGAGTATGTTCCAGGCCCCGACTTCCCGACCGGCGGCGTAATGCTGGGCCGGTCCGGCGCGCGCAAAGCCTATTTGGAAGGGCGCGGCAGCGTCATAATTCGCTCGAAGACCCGCGTCGAGGAAATCCGCAAAGACCGCTATGCCATCGTGGTTGATGAGATTCCATATCAGGTGAACAAGGCTTCGATGATCGAAAAGATCGCCGAGGCCGTGCGTGAGAAGAGGATTGAAGGCGTCAGCCACGTTCAGGACGAATCCGACCGTAACGGCGTACGCGTGGTGGTCGAACTGAAACGTGATGCCACGCCCGAAGTTGTATTGAACCAGCTTTTCCGTTTTTCGCCGATGCAGACCTCGTTTGGCTGCAACATGCTGGCGCTGAATGGTGGGCGACCCGAGCAACTGACTCTGCGCCGCTTCCTGACCTCCTTCATTGACTTCCGCGAGGACGTCGTCGCCCGTCGCACTGCGTACGACCTGCGCAAAGCCCGCGAACGCAGTCACATCTTGTGCGGTTTGGCCGTGGCAGTTTCGAATGTGGATGAGGTGGTTGCAACCATCCGCTCATCCGCTGACGCCGCGCAAGCGCGTGAAAAGCTGATGACCCGCCGCTGGCCCGCGGCTGAGATCGAAAGCTATCTGCGCCTGATCGACGACCCTCTGTCCATGATGAACGACGACGGCACCTATAACCTGACCGAAGTTCAGGCCCGCGCGATCCTCGACCTGCGCCTGCAGCGATTGACCCAGATCGGTGTCAAAGAGGTTACGGACGAACTGGAAGAACTGGCGGGTAAGATCCAGGAATACCTGGATATTCTGTCCTCGCGAGAGCGCATCATGTCGATCATCGGGGATGAGCTGCGCAGCGTTCGTGAACAGTTTGCCGTGCCCCGTCGCACCGAGATCGTCGATTGGTCCGGCGACATGGAAGACGAGGACTTGATCGAGCGTGAGGATATGGTCGTGACCGTCACGTCGGGCGGCTACATCAAGCGTACTCCGCTGGCCGATTTCCGGGCGCAAAAACGTGGTGGCAAGGGCCTGTCGGGAATGCAGACCAAGGAAGAGGACGTCGTTACCAACCTTTTCGTGGCGAACACGCATACACAGTTGTTGTTCTTCACCACTGACGGGATGGTCTACAAGCTCAAGACCTGGCGTCTGCCGCAGTCGGGGCGCACCGGCAAGGGCAAGGCCATTGTCAACATCCTGCCGATTCCGACCGGGGTGTCCATCGCGGCGATCATGCCCGTGGATGTGCCGGACGAAGAATGGGAAAACCTGCAGATCATCTTTGCCACCAGCGCAGGCGATGTGCGCCGGAACCGACTGTCGGATTTCACCAATGTCCGCCGCAACGGCAAGATTGCGATGAAATTGCCCGAAGGCATCGAACTGGTGAATGCACGCATCTGCTCAGAAGACGAAGATGTGATGCTGGTCACCAATTCGGGCCGCGCAATCCGGTTCCGCACCACTGATGTGCGCGTGTTCAACTCACGCGAATCCACCGGTGTTCGGGGCATAAGGCTGAGCGGTGGCGACCGTGTCGTCTCGATGTCGGTGATCCGCCACTTTGAAGCTGATCCGGATGAACGCGCCGCCTATCTCAAGATGCGCCGCGCAGTGGCAGGCATCGCCGATGACGGTGAGACGGATGAGGATGAAGCAACCCCCGGCACCATCACGCAAGAACGCTATGCCGAAATGTCCGCTGCCGAAAACATGATCCTGACGATTACCACTGGCGGTGCAGGCAAGCTGAGCTCCAGCCACGACTACCCGGTCCGCGGACGCGGCGGCATGGGTGTTGCGGCGATGGACAAGGCAATGCGCGGCGGAGCACTTGTGGCCTCGTTCCCGGTCGATATCGAAGATCAGATCATGCTGGCCACGTCCAAAGGTCAGTCGATCCGGGTCCCGATCGAAGGCATCTCGTTCCGCTCGCGGTCAGCAGGTGGCGTGAAGGTGTTCAACACCGGCAAAGGCGAAGAGGTTGTCAGCGTCGCCTGGATCGCCGATCAGGGTGACGAGGAAACCGAAGAAGAGTAAACACCATACTGGTGGGAACAGGGCGCCGCTCCATCGGGGTGGCGCCCTTTTTTATGCGCGCACCAGATCATCCACGAGCCAAAGACGGTCCTGCCCCCAAATGCTTTGCCCTGCAATGTGGAAACTGGGAACACCCCACAGGCCGATCTCTTGCAGTCTTGCCTGATTGGCTTCAACCCGGTCGCGCCAGCCATGTGTGCCCAGGCAGGCGCGCGCCTCGTCCCAGTTCAACCCGGCTGCTGCAACGATACGCGCCAGGCCGCGATCCGTCTCTGGATCAACCCCTTCCGACCACACAGATCGCATGAAGACCGAGCAGAATGCAGCCATCTTCCCCTGGGATTCGGCATGATCCAGCAGGGAATATCCACGCTCCACACCCGCGCCCAACGGATCACAGATACGCCCGAACGGAATGCCCAACCTACGCGCCTCACGCGCGCAATCGCGTAGGATATAGCCCGATTTGACCGTGGGAACTGGCAGTCCACGCATCAGCATCGGAAGGACTGGCCGCAGGATCAGACGGGCGCTGTGACGGTTGGCAAGGGACTGAACACGGTCAAAGGCCAAGTAGGAATACGGGCTGCGGAACGAGAAAAAGAACTCCAGCTCTTTGCCGGCTGCGTTGCTGATTTCCGGTGAGGGATTTGGCGGAGCTATGATCGGTGGCGCGCTTTTGCCAAGCCCGGCCCCCTGCAATCTTTCTTCTAGGTAATGCAGCCGATCCAGACCCCAATACCATTCCCCGCCATAGTAGAACGTTCCGCCAAGATAGTGCCCCAAGGCTGCCAACGCACTGTCACCGGCATGCAGAGCCTTTGATGGGTCGATGGTCGTGCCCAATGGCAGATCACTGCCAGACAACAGAGCCCTGTTGACCCTATCCAGTTGGGCGGCAAAGTCCGACGCATCAAGGCAGGCCGCCAACAGACCATTGGCTTGCGCCTGCGCTTCAGCGCTGCACTTCAGTGGCACCTCCAACCCAAGTTTTGTTGCCAGCCGCGACGCGTCAGCAATCGCATTCTGCCGATGGGCGTCTGCGTCGGGAATAGCTTCCGATGGCGGCCCCGAGATCAGATGCGGGCGCAGCTTGACCCGGTAGCGGTCCTGAAACAGAGAAAGTATCTGCGCGGTCAGATGAGAAAAGGGATCAGCAACATCGTGGAAATAGTGCACCTCATGACCGGTGCCACGCACCCTGCGGCGAACCTCATGCGCCTGCCGTCGTGCAGTCAGAACCGCTTGGCTTGTGATGATCTGAGCAAGCCGGGATTTTACTTTGCGGTCAAGGGACAAGGGGCTCTCCGAGTGAGTGCTTTGCCTGCCACTTTAGCCGTGACCGCGTAAAAGACCACGCGCTTACACGGCAATGTGAGCAGGCATATCTAGACCCCGTAAAGCGCCCCGAATTTTGCCTCGAGATAGGCCAGCAGAGGTTCCGGCCCCGGCTCCATACCGCTGGCGCGTTGGATGATGTCGCGGGGGGCGAACAGGCCACCATGGCGCTGCACGTTGTCGCGCAACCAACCAGTGGCACCCGACGTATCGCCTATGGCCAGCTGGGCGTCCAGATCAGGCAGTGCGGACCTCAGGGCCTGATTCAAGCACCCTGCATAGACATTGCCCAACGAGTAGGTCGGGAAATACCCGAACAGACCGACGGACCAATGGACATCCTGCAGACACCCGTTCGAGGGCTTATCAACCGCATAGCCGAAATCGGCCTTGAACCGGTCATTCCATGCGCCCTCAAGGTCGCTGACCTGCAGATCACCGCTCATCAACTCGCGCTCAAGGTCAAAGCGCAGCATGATGTGCAGGTTGTACTGCACCTCATCCGCCTCGGTGCGGATATATCCATTATGGACCCGGTTGACCGTGGCATAGAACGCATCGGCATCGGCGACGCCGAAATTGCCAAAAGCCTCGACCATCTGGCCAAACAGCCAGCCAGTATAGGCGCGTGATCGACCCAGTTGGTTTTCGTAAATCCGGCTCTGGCTTTCATGCACGCCCATCGACACGCCCTGCCCCAGCGGGGTCAAAAGGTAGGCTGGGTCGATGCCCTGTTCATAGGCGGCGTGGCCGACCTCGTGAATGGTTGAATAGAAACAGTTGAACGGATCGGTCTCGCTGGTGCGCGTGGTGATCCGCACGTCCAATCCGCTGCCCGAGCTGAACGGGTGAACGGCCTTGTCGACCCGGCCAGTGTTCAGGTCGTAACCGAATCCGGTGGCCAGCTTCTGTGACAGGCGCATCTGGGTCGCTGAGTCAAACGTCCCAGTCAGGGCGGCCGGTCCGGGCTGATCCAGTACGGCTGCTCGCAATGCCACCAGACGCGGACGCATCTGGTCAAAGATCGCAGCGATCTGAGTGCCGGTCGTATAGGGCTCGTAATCTTCGACCATGGCGTCATAGACATCGCCGCCCTGTGCCAGGGCCTGACCTTCCTGACGTTTGAGCGCCACAACCTCTTCCAGTACGGGCAAAAAGGCCGCCACATCCTCATCGGCGCGCGCCTGTGCCCATGTGCCCTGCGCGGCTGAAGTAACGCGTGCGATGGTCTTGGCCAAATCGGCGGGCACTTTCACGGTCCGCTCATAGGACCGGCGTATCTCGCGCAGTTGCGCGCGGGCGACATCGTCCTGCGGGTCGGCCTGCTCCAGCCACTCTGCCACACGCGGATCAGACCGTCGGGCATGCAAAACAGCTTCGATCGCGGCCATTTCTTCTGCGCGCTGCGGTGCTGCGCCGCGGGGCATCACTGTTTCCTGATCCCATCCCAGACGCCCGGCAATCTGACCAAGTGCCGAGGTTTCACGTTGGAAGGCCATCAGTTCATCATAGGCAGTCATCTGGGTCAGGCTCCGCGGATCGAAGTTGCGATGGGATAGGCTGTCAGGAAGCGCGCACGCAGTGTCAGAGTCCACACGATCACGGCCATGAACTGGTGGAAAATGGCGATCTGCCAGGGGGCCGCGTAGATCACGGTCATGATCCCAACAACCACCTGCAGCGACAAGGCTGCGAACATCGTGTTGAAGGCAAAGCGCGTTTGCGGATGCGCACTGGAATTGCCACGACGCCAGACAACGATGGCAAAGATGAACAGCAGATAACCCGCGCAACGATGGATGAACTGCACAAGCCCGGGGCTTTCGAAAAAGTTCCGCCACATCGGTTCCAGTATCGCCGCGTCCGGCGGGAAAATCTGCCCGCCGATCAATGGCCAGTCGGTATAAGACCGCCCAGCGTCGATACCTGCGACAAGTGCACCGATGAGGATCTGCAGGAATGCGAAATGCATCAGGCCGGTAGACAGGGAAAACAGTTTGGCCTCTTTCGCGCGGCGGGCTTGCATCAGGTCACGCTCATCCCGGCCAAGTTCGAACATATACCAGGCGAGGAAACCCAAGATCACAAAGGCCAGACCCAGATGGATCGCCAGGCGATAGCTGGCAACGGCGATCATCCCCTCGCCCTGCGTCACGCCTGACGCAACCATCCACCAGCCAACCGCTCCCTGAATCCCACCCAAAGCACCGGGGATCATCAGCTTGCCGGTCCAGCCTGTTGGTATCTTGCGGGCAATAAGGAACCCGAAAAATCCAAGTGCCCATACCAGCCCGATCACACGGCCCAACTGCCGGTGGCCCCATTCCCACCAATAGATGGACTTGAAATCCGCAAGCTCCATCCACTGGTTCTGGATGCGCCACTGGTCGATTTGCTTGTACTTGTCGAACTCGGCCTGCCAGTCGGTTTCGGTCATCGGCGGGACAGCCCCGGTGAGCGGGCGCCATTCGGTGATCGACAGCCCGCTATCGGTCAGGCGGGTCAGCCCACCCACCGCAATCATCACAACCACAAGCGCAAATAGGATCATCAGCCAGGCCCGGATAGCCTTACGCGCACCACCGCGGCCCCGGTCAATCATACCAGGTTGAACCGCTTGTTGTTTTTCAGAGTCTGAGACCTCTTCGAAGATGCTGCGCTTGCCGCTCATGCGTTCCTCATGTGTCTTGAATTTCGTTGCAAGCTAGGACCACCATGGGACGAGGTCCAGCCTTACCCTTTGTCTTTCCAACGGACCATCTGACGCATGACCCCGTGCAACATCTGCACATCCGCCCGCGTCATCCGCATCCGTGACCACAGATTGCGCAGATTGGTCTTCATGCTTTCGGCTTTTTCAGGCGGGTAAAAGAACCCCGCCTCTTCCAGCCGGTCTTCATAATGTTCGACCAGTTTTTCGACCTCGATGCCTGTGGCCCAGTCGCCTTTGCCCAGATCGGTTGCCTCATGCACGACGTCGCCTGTCTGGCGCATCCACTCATAGGCGGTCAGCAACACGCATTGCCCAAGGTTCAATGAGGCATATTCCGGATTCACCGGGACCGAGATGATGGCATTGGCCTTCGCAATATCCTCATTCTCAAGCCCTGCCCGTTCCGGGCCAAACAGCACGGCGACTTTTTCGCCCGCAGCGACCTTTTCGGCCGCGATCTGCATAGCGCGTTCGGGGCTGAAGACCGGCTTGGTCAACCCGCGCTGGCGGGCCGTGGTGGCAAAGACATAGGTGCTGTCGGAGAGTGCGCCAGCCAAATCGTCAAACAGCTGCGCCTCATCCAGCAGACGGCCCGCCCCACTGGACATCGCCACCGCCTTGGGGTTTGGCCAGCCATCACGTGGGGCCACGATCCGCATCCGGTCCAGCCCGAAATTCCACATCGCCCGCGCGGCGGCACCAATGTTTTCACCCATCTGCGGGCGCACGAGCACAAATGAGGGCTGGGATTTGTCGCTTGGCATGGTTGTCTCCGAAAACTGCGCCTGCTGTAATCGTCGCGCCAACGCAGGGCAAGCCATTGGCGGCGCCAATTCTACCTGAAACAGGCATAAAAGTTTGCTTCCGGCCCGCAATCCGCTAAACCGCGCAAAAGACTTAAAGCTAAGGACGCGCCGATGGACACCGCCGAGCAGCCGCAGATTTACCTGATCACCCCGCCGACCATCACGTTGAGCACGTTCCCCGACCAACTGGCCCGCGTTCTGGACAGCACCGAAATCGCCTGCATCCGTCTGGCCCTTGCGGGAAATGACGAGGATACTATTGCCCGTGCCGCTGATGCCTGCCGCGAGGTTGCGCATACGCGGGACGTGGCGCTGGTGATTTCCAACCACGTCCTGTTGGCGCAGCGTCTGGGTCTGGATGGGGTGCATCTGGATGATGGCGCGCGCTCGGTCCGGTATGTGCGTAAGGAATTGGGTGCCGATGCCATTGTCGGCTGCTTCTGCGGCACCTCCAGCCATGACGGCATGTCGGCTGGTGAGGCCGGGACGGATTATGTGGCCTTTGGCCCGGTTGGCACGTCCTCCTTGGGTGACGGAACCGTGGTCGAGCATGATCTGTTCCAGTGGTGGTCCGAGATGATCGAAGTGCCGGTTGTGGCAGAAGGCGGCCTGACACCGGATTTGATCCGCGGCCTGGGCCCCTGCACCGATTTCTTTGGCATCGGGGATGAAATCTGGCCACAGGAAGACCCAGCCGCCGCACTGAAAACTTTGATCGCCGCCATGGGCTGAACCGGGTGTGAGCGTTAACCCTTGCACCCACGCCGGGGCTGCGGCATGACGTCGACATGACTCAGAACAGCGAAATTCTTTGTATCGGTTCTGTCCTGTGGGACGTGATCGGACGTTCTGCCAGCGCCATGCGGCAGGGGTCGGATGTTCCCGGCAGGATCACCCGCCTGCCCGGAGGTGTGGCGATGAACATTGCCATGACGCTGGTGCGCTTTGGCATGACGCCCACCCTGCTGACCGCTATTGGTCGCGATCCCGAAGGCGACGAGTTGGTCAATGCTTGCGCCCGGCTGGGGATGGTAACGGATCACATCTATCGCTCGCAGGACCTGCCGACCGACCGATATATGGCTGTCGAGGGCGCCAATGGGTTAATTGCCGCGATTGCGGACGCCCATTCACTTGAGGCTGCAGGGGCAAAAATTCTGAAACCCCTGATGCAAGGCCCATTAGGCACAGAGACAATGCCATTTGATGGTCCTGTTGCTTTGGATGGCAACCTGACGCTGTCGCTTTTGGAAGAAATCGCGCAAAGCCCAGCCTTCGCCGGGGCCGACCTGCGCGTGGCACCGGCCTCTCCCGGCAAGGCCGATCGTCTGCTGCCTTTCCTCAAACATGCCCGCGCGACGCTTTATGTGAACCTCGAAGAGGCTGGCATCCTGTGCCAGCGCGAATTCGCGGATTCGGCAAGCGCCGCCAAGGGGCTGCTGGATCGCGGCGCGCTGCGCGTGCTGGTGACCGATGGCGGCAGTTCAGCAACCGTTGCCAGCGCCGAGGAAATCTTGACCCAAAAACCCCCATCCGTTCTGGTCACCCGTGTGACCGGCGCTGGTGATACATTCATGGCGGCGCATATCGCATCCGAGGCCACCGGTGCCCCAAGCGATGAGGCCCTGTCACGTGCCCTGCATGCCGCCGCAACTTACGTTTCCGGAGAAACCCCACTGTGATCAACATTCAATATTCTGCCGAGGTCCGCGCCGCCAAAGACGCAGGCCAACCTATCGTTGCGCTGGAAAGCACGATCATCACCCACGGTATGCCCTACCCGCAGAACATCGAGGTTGCGGCACAGGTTGAACAAGACATCCGAGACGCGGGCGCTGTGCCAGCCACCATGGCGGTGATCAATGGTACGCTTCACGTCGGTCTGGAAGCCGAAGAGTTGAAAGCGCTGGGCCAAGCGCATGGGGTCGCCAAACTGTCCCGTGCCGATATGGCAGCCTGCATGGCAACCGGTGGCACCGGTGCAACAACGGTCGCCGCAACCATGATCGCCGCCCATCACGCCGGGATCGACGTTTTCGCCACCGGCGGTATTGGAGGCGTCCACCAAGGGGCTGAAACCTCGTTCGATATCTCTGCTGACCTGCACGAATTGGCCCATACCCCGGTCACGGTTGTTGCCGCAGGCGCCAAAGCCATCCTCGATCTGGCCAAGACGCTTGAGGTTCTGGAAACACTGGGCGTTCCGGTCATTGCCTATGGCCAGGACGAATTTCCGGCCTTCTGGTCGGCAAAATCCCCGCTGGCAGCCCCTCTGCGCATGGACAGTGCGGAAGACATCGCGCACGCACATGCGACCAGACGCGCGCTTGGCCTGCCCGGCGGCCAACTTGTCGCCAATCCGATCCCGGAGGCCGATCAGATCCCATCCGAGGAACTGGCCCCGATCATCGCCTCGGCACAGGCGGATGCAGATGTGCATCGGATCAGCGGTAAAGGGGTCACACCCTACCTGTTGCAACGGATTTATGAGCAGACCGAAGGTCGTTCTCTGACCGCCAATATCGCATTGGTCCGCAACAATGCCCGTCTGGCAGCCGGGATCGCCCGCGCCCTGTCCGCCAAGGCGGATTAACATATAGCTATTGTACCAAGGCCAAGGACTGCTTAACTAAATTCGCAAGCCACTCAGGACCGTAATGAACACTCCTTTTGACGAAGAACCCAACCGACAGCCCGGCCTGTTCTCACGGCTGCGCGCGTCCTTTCTGACGGGCATCGTCGTTATTGCGCCGGTGTGGTTGACGATCTGGCTGATCTGGTCTGTTGTCGGCTGGATCGACAGTGCGGTTCTGCCGCTGGTTCCCCACCAATTCCAGCCTGAACAATATGTTGGCATCAACCTGCGCGGTGTAGGTGTCATCTTTTTTCTGGTGTTCACCGTCGTGGTTGGCTGGGTTGCCAAGGGCATCCTGGGCCGATCCTTTATCTCGTTCACCGAAAGCCTGGTGAATAGGATGCCAGTCATCCGGTCCATCTATTCAGGCATCAAGCAGATTTCCGAGACCGTCTTTGCCCAGACTGAACGGTCATTTGAAAAAGCCTGTCTGGTTCAATATCCGCGCCGTGGCATCTGGGCCATCGGGTTCGTCTCGACCACCGCCAAGGGAGAAGTCAACGAACGCGCAGAAGCGGGTGGCGATCTGTACAGCGTGTTCATTCCGACGACACCCAACCCGACATCGGGGTTCCTGCTGTTCTTTCCGATAGAGGACGTCATCCTTTTGGACATGTCGATCGAAGATGCCGCCAAACTGGTGATTTCGGCCGGTCTTGTTTACCCGAACGACAAAGACCCGACCCAGCCACCAGAATGACTATCCAAACATTTCCGGCAGATTGACCGTGCTGCGTGCACCCAAATCGGCCTTGTGATCTGTCAAAAACTGATCAGCTGCATTGCGGCCAGCTTCTTTGAGCTTATGCAGGACCACAGGGTTGGGCACTGTCTTGGTCGCGACCGAGAGGTCATTCATCAACGCGTCATCGGCAATCATGTGAACCAGAACGCGGCTCATTTCGCCCGCTTTCAGCTTGCCATCCTCCAGCAAGCGCTGAACGAAGCTTATGGCCCTCAGTTCCCGAAACAGCGATGAGTTAAAGCCGATCTCATTGATCCGGTTCTGGATTTGCTGCGGCGTCTTGGGGATTTCTTCCCGTTCCAGGGGGTTGATGTTCACGATCACCACGTCCTCGGGCAGATCGGAATTGAACAAGGGATACAGAGCTGGATTACCGGTATATCCGCCATCCCAGTAAGCCTCGGTCCGGCCCGATTTTGGATCGAATATCTCGACCGCCTGAAACAAGGTTGGCAAACAGGCGGACGCAAGGATGGCCTCAGTCGACAGCTCATCCCCTGTGAACACCCGAATCTTTCCGCTGCGCACGCATGTCGCGCAGACATACAGACGCGGACCTTCGGCAGCGCATATTTCATCGAAATCAAAGCGCTTAACCACGGGCTCCAAGGGGTTACGGTAGAACGGCCCATAGGCATAAGGCGATACCAACCGCGACCAGGCGTCGCCTACAGCAAACGGCAGCGAATTTTCGATGGACTGTGCGATATGTGAGGGCTCAAACGCACGCATCCAGTTGGTCAGGTTCGTATCATCGACGGCCCCCATACGGGCCCAGAGCGCATCCAGATTGGTGCGCGCGCCCTCCCGGCCGCCCCGTACCATGCCAGACTTATAGGCCGCACCGTTCAGTGCGCCTGCCGATGTTCCCGTGATCGCCGCGACTTCGATATCATCTTCGTCCAGTAGACGATCCAGCACACCCCAAGTGAACGCTCCGTGCGCGCCGCCGCCCTGCAAAGCCAGATTGATACGTTTCACTGCCCTACTCCCCAAGGCTCAGAGCGCGGTCCACCCGCCATCAACTGAAATCGTCGTGCCGGTGATCTGCGCCGCCGCATCCGAGCACAGAAAGATCGTCGTACCGCCCAGTTGTTCGACCGTAGCGAATTCTTTCGAAGGTTGCCGCTTTAGCAGGACATTCTTCACGACATCCTCACGGCTCATATCGTATTCTTTCATCGTATTGGGTATCTGCTCTTCGACCAGCGGCGTCAGCACATATCCCGGGCAAATCGCATTACAGGTAATCGGCTCCTGTGCGGTCTCGAGGGCTACGGTTTTGGTCATCCCGACTACACCGTGCTTGGCCGCGATATAGGCGGCTTTGAAAGGCGATGCCGTCAACCCATGGGCCGATGCAATATTCACCACCCGTCCCCAGCCCGCCTTGCGCATCATCGGCAACCCGGCGGCAGTGGTGTGAAAGGCCGAGTTCATGTTGATCGCAATGATCGCGTCCCATTTGTCGGTTGGAAACTGATCAATCGGCGCCACATGCTGAATGCCGGCATTGTTGACCAGGATATCGCAGGCTCCCGCCTTTTCGATCAGCGCCCGACACTCGTCACCCTTGGACATGTCCGCTTTGATATAGCGCGCGTTGGTTCCGGTTTCCTGCCCGATCTCTGCGGCCAGAGCATGATCTTCGTCGCGGTCAGTAAACGAATTCAGCACCACATCCGCCCCGGCCTTGGCCAGCTCGCGGGCGATGCCCAGCCCGATGCCCGAATTCGATCCTGTGATGATTGCTGTTTTGCCTGAAAGACTCATGGGTGCTCTCCGTCAGATTCCGTGTTGACGGCACAGTGCCATGCTGCACCTGCAAAGAAAACGGGGAAAGATTGGGGGCGCTGTATCAGCGAAAATCGCACAAAAAAAACGCCCGCACGAAGCGGGCGTTAAGTTATTGAGGCAGGTTTCATACAGGCAAGAAACCTATCGAGCAGTACGCCCTTTATAAGCAATTCCACGCCTTCGTCCAAGCTAAAAGTTTGATAATATGAAAAATCATGGCTACGGTGAATCCCAACAAAATAAGGCCAGAGCAGGATTGTTTCCAAAATGAGCCCCGATTTTCTTCGCCCCGTTCGCCCTATGATCGCGGGAATCGTTAGTGTTTTTGCCGTTGCAGCAGCCCATGCAGAATCGACCCATGGCATAGCTATGTATGGCGACCCTGCCCTACCACCGGATTTTGTGTCGCTACCCTATGTCAACGCTGATGCACCCAAAGGCGGCAAAGTCGTATTTGGAAATACCGGCGGCTATAACAGTCTTAACCCGTTTGTGCAAAAAGGCACGTCACCCTGGCAGTTGCGATTTTGGACCCATGAAAGCCTGATGGGGCGTTCCTGGGACGAACCTTTCACTCTTTACGGGTTGTTAGCCGAATCAGTTGAGACGGCTCCAGACCGATCCTGGGTCGAATTTACCCTGCGAGAGAATGCCCGATTCTCGGATGGATCACCGGTCACTGTCGAGGATGTCATCTGGTCATATGAGACTTTGGGAACCGAAGGGCACCTGAGATATCGCGGCCTTTGGGGAAAGATCGACAGTATCGAACAAACCGGACCGCGTTCCGTCCGCATCACGTTTAACGACCCCGACCGCGAGCTTGCGCTGATCGCCGGGATGCGCCCGATCCTTCAGAAGGCACAGTGGGAGGGTAAAGACTTTGCCGACGCGCCGCTGCAAGACATCCCTCTGGGGTCTGGACCGTATGTCATCGACGGGTACGAAGCCGGACGGTATGTGAACCTGCGTCGCAATCCGGATTACTGGGGCGCTGACATTCCGTTTCGGCGCGGCACCATGAATCTGGATGAGATGCGGATCGAGTTCTACGGGGATGGCACAGTCGCATTCGAGGCCTTCAAAGCAGGCGAGCTCTCAGCCGTGCGCGAGTTTAACGCCGATAAGTGGAACAACCAGTATGACTTCCCCGCGGTACAGCGCGGCGATGTGGTGAAAACCGAAATCCCGCATCGCAAGCCTTCGGGCGTGACCGGATTTGTCATGAATACGCGCAAGCCACCCTTCGATGATTGGCGCGTGCGCGAGGCTCTGACTCTGGCTTTCAATTTCGAATTCATCAACGACACCGTCACCGGAAGCGCGCAACCGCGGATAACCTCGTATTTCTCGGGCTCGGATCTGGCGATGCAACCCGGTACTGCCACCGGTCAGGTGGCTGAACTGCTGCAGCCGTACGCCGATACACTGTTGCCCGGTACGCTGGAAGGTTACGAGCTGCCGGTAGGTGACGGTTCGGAACGCAACAGGGCCAATCTGCGCAAGGCAACCAAGCTTCTGCAAGAGGCTGGCTGGACAGTTCAGGATGGCGTGTTGCGAAACGCAGATGGCGAAGCGTTCATCGTTGACATGGTCATCAGCCAGGGCAGCCTCAACGTTGTCCAGAATGTCGGAACGATCGCCGAAATCTATGCGCGTACGCTTGAACGGCTTGGCATCGAGCTTACAGTCGAAAAAATCGACGACGCACAATACACCTCTCGGATGGATGCGCATGATTTTGACATGACCCCATTTCGCCGGGCTCTTTCCCTGTCGCCGGGTAACGAACAACGCCTGTATTGGGGCAGTGAAAATGCTGACACGGCAGGAACACGTAACCTGATGGGGGTTCAGTCGCCAGCAGTGGACGGTTTGATCGATACGATGCTGGCCTCTGAAAGCCACGAAGATTTCGTGTCTGCGACCCGCGCGCTGGATCGCGTTCTAACCGCTGGCCGGTATGTCATCCCGATCTGGAGCTTTGACGTCGGCCGGATTGCACATGCGCGTGAGCTGAAACAGCCGGAAACCCTGCCCATATACGGTGACGGGCCGGAATACATGCCGCAGGTCTGGTGGTACGAGGAATAGCAGCGTCTCAAAAGAGGCGGCCCCGTCCTTTCCTAATTGCTAACTGTCCGTGCCAATCTCGTTCCAGAGGATCGCAACCGCTGCAGATGTGATGCAATAAGACCCGTTCGGCGTTTGCTGTGTGGGTCTCATACCCTTCGGCGGATTCTGGCACAGACCCGCAGTACCACGACATGCAGGTAAAGGCTGTGGGCATTCCGCTATAAATTGATGCGATCCCTAGTTTCAGACAAATTTGAAAAATTTCAACAAGGGGCTTTACGTAACGGGTTCGAAAGATATAGCCTGCGACTAGTACAAATGTATCCAATTTGAATTACGCCAAACATTACCGACACATAGCTGTGTTACAACGTCAGGAACAGTATTTTCGGACCAGCCTCCACTCACTCAAAACTATTTGGTCCGTAGGCCCGTCTCAGATTTCCTGTGGCGGGCCTAACTGATTTAAACTTCGCACGCTCAAGGTGCGACATTTTGCCATAGCCCTACCTGCAAACACCATTCGTACCCTGAATTCAGGGCCGAGCAGATCTGTAGCCAGACAAACAGAAAGCCCAATTGATGTTTAAGTGGAACGATCTGACGCAAGATTGGAATGAAATGTACGCCCGTGCAAAACGGCGGTTTCCCAATTTGCGCGACCGAGACATGGATGCGGTCGGGCGCGACCGTGCGCAATTCGAGGCTTATCTGGCCGAACGCCATCATCTGACGGTGAACGAGGCACATGAAGAGCTTGAGGATTTCCTGTTCACCGAAGCGCTAACCCGTGAAGTCACCAAACATCTAGGTAAGTGACGTCACCCACAGGATCATCGCGTCTTCTTCACTGACCGAAACGACATTATGCCCCATGCTGCCGTCGTAATAGGCGCTGTCACCGCGGCGCATTTCGACGGGTTCGTAGAACTCGGTATACAGGCGAACGACACCCGTCAGCACGTACAGGAATTCTTCGCCATCGTGGCGGACCCACCCGTCAAACTCATCCATCGACCGGGCACGTACACGGGCGCGATAGGGCAGCATCTGCTTTTTCGTAAGCGTCTCAGCCAGCAGTTCGTGCTCGTATGTTGTGGTTGCGTGGCTGGTGCCTTGCCCCATCCGGGTCACGGCCATACGCCCGATCACCTGCTCGCGCTGTGGCGGCGTGAACAGCTGCGGAACAGAGATTTCCAGCCCGATCGCCAGTTTCTTCAGCGCATCGTATGTAGGCGACATCTGCCCGTTTTCGATTTTGCTGAGCGTTGAACGCGCCAATCCCGCCTGATTGGCCGCTTGTTCCAAAGTCCAGTTTCGCGCCTTGCGCAATTCACGCACACGGACGCCAAGGTCCAGCGGTTCAACCTCTGTATGCTCGCCCGAGTTTCGGGCAATTCGGATCAGAGATGTCTGCTCTTTGGTTCTCATGGGCCACTCTATAGGGCCAGCCTGTCCCGCTTGCAACGCAGCAGTTGCCGCGTTAGCCAGACGCCATGCTTTCCCTGTTCGATCAAGGCCCGCCCAAGGCCTGCCCCACCCCCTTCAATCTGGCCGCGCATGTGTTGCGTCAAGCAGATCGCAATGGCGACAAGATTGCCTTGTCCGTACTTGGCGCAACATCGGCACAGAACTGGAGCTTTGCTGCGTTGAAACGCGCGATCCTTGCAACCGGTACAGGTCTGCTGCGGGCCGGTTTGAAACCGGGCGATCTGGTCTTGATGCGTTTGGGGAACACGGTTGATTTCCCAATAACCTATCTGGGTGCAATCGCGGTCGGCATTGTACCCGTGCCGACATCGTCACAGCTGACACAGCCAGAAACGGCAAAGATCATCCAAGATCTGAAGCCCGCCGCCATATTGCGCGATCCCGATATCGCCAGCGCGGATCACCCGAACCAAATATCTTTGAGCCAACTGCGCGAGATGCGCGATCTACCTCTGGCCGAGTTTCGGATGGGCGACCCCGAAGACATGGCTTATGTGGTCTATACGTCTGGCACCTCGGGCAAGCCACGGGCCGTTGCACATGCCCATCGTGCAATTTGGGCGCGGCAGATGATGGTGGATGGGTGGTACGGCCTGCAGGAAACGGATCGATTGTGCCATGCAGGTGCGTTCAACTGGACCTATACGTTGGGGACAGGACTGATGGATCCCTGGACCATTGGCGCGACAGCGCTGATACCGGAACCCGGCACCGATCTGTCGACCCTACCCGATATGCTGCGCAATCACCGTGCCACGATTTTTGCTGCAGCTCCTGGCGTGTTTCGGAAAATTTTGAACGAAGCAAACGATCTGCACCTTCCCGATCTGAGGCACGGCCTTTGCGCTGGTGAAAAACTCTCACGGCATCTGCACCAGAAATGGACACGGATCACCGGGCGCGAGTTGTATGAAGCTTTTGGAATGTCCGAATGCTCGACCTTCATCTCTTCAAGCCCGGCCTATCCGGCACGTGGCGATGCACTGGGGCAACCACAACCGGGGCGGCGTGTGGCAATTCTGGGTCCAGACGGGCCGGTTCCACAGGGGAAAGAAGGGACCATCGCCATCCACCGATCAGACCCCGGCCTAATGCTGACCTATCTCAACGCGCCGGACGAAGCGCTGGCCAGGATGCAAGGCGAGTGGTTTCTGACCGGCGATCAGGGTGCAATGGCAGTTGATGGTCAGATCACCTATCTTGGCCGAGACGATGATATGATGAATGCAGGCGGCTACCGGGTCTCACCGATCGAGGTCGAGGCCACATTGTCCCGATATCCCGGCATCACGCAGGTCGGCGCGGCCACCGTTGAGGTCAAGCAGGACAGTTTTGTCATAGTGGCATTCTATACCGGGCCGGAAAAGCTGGACGAGGACGCCCTGCGCGCCTATGTCGAGACAAATCTGGCGCGCTATAAGCAACCGCGCGCCTTTATCCATCTGCCTCAGCTGCCAACTGGCGGCAATGGCAAACTTTTGCGCCGGGCGCTGCCGGCCTATTTCAAGGCGACCAATACATGACCCAGACCGTCAAGCTCGACATCATGTCTGACCCGATCTGCCCCTGGTGCTATATTGGCAAGACTCATCTGGACAAGGCGTTGGCTGCAACTCCGGACCATCCATTCATCATTGAATGGCACCCCTTTCAGCTGAACCCCGATATGCCGGTCGAAGGCATGGATCGGCGCGAATACTTGGAGCGCAAATTCGGCGGCAAAGACGGAGCCATCCGTGCGTATGCCCCGGTGGTCGAGCATGCCGAAAACGCAGGGTTGGGCATCGACTTTGAGGGGATGAAGCGTACCCCGAACACGCTGGACGCTCATCGGCTGATCCACTGGGCCGGGATCGAAAACAAGCAGAACGCTATAGTTGATGCCCTGTTTCAGGCCTATTTTGTACAGGGTCGCGATATCGGCGACCACGAGGTTCTGGCGGATATTGCCGACAGTCAGGGGATGGACGCCGCCGTCGTCATGAAGCTGCTGAAATCCGACGCCGACCGCACAGACATCAGCAACCGTGACGCGCATTCCCGGCAGATGGGTGTGACGTCGGTACCGACTTTTATCGTTGCCAACCAACATGCTGTCCCCGGCGCGCAACCACCGGAAATGTGGGAACGCGTGATCGGTGAAATCATGTCTCAAATCGAGGCTTCCCCTGCAAAATAGCACAGCCTCCTGTGCATTCTGACCACTGGCCGTGCCCAATCCGCTGTGATAGCGCGAACGGGTCAGGAGAGCCCCATGAGTAATCGCATGCCGCGCGGAGAATTTGTCGCTTTGATCGCAATGATGTTTGCGACAATCGCGTTTTCTATCGACTCGATGCTGCCCGCCCTGCCGCAGATCAGCGCGCAACTCAGCCCAGGTGATGCAAACAAGGCGCAGTTAATCCTGACCTCATTTGTGCTGGGCATGGGGATCGGCACCTTTTTCACCGGCCCTCTGTCGGATGCATTCGGGCGCAAGCCGGTAATTTACGTCGGCTCTGCGCTGTATATCCTGTCTGCCGCAGTTGCCTGGGCCACCTCCTCGCTTGAGATGCTGTTGATTGCGCGCATCTTTCAAGGCATCGGCAGCGCGGCCCCACGCGTGGTGGCCATGGCCATTATCCGTGACCTCTATTCCGGCCGTGAGATGGCCCGCATCGTCTCGATTGCCATGATGATCTTTACGCTGGTTCCCGCCATCGCGCCCATGATGGGTGCCGGGGTGATCGCTCTGGCCGGGTGGCGTGGCATCTTCGCTTCGTTCATGTTGTTCTCTTTGATCACCATCACGTGGATGGGCCTGCGTCTGAGCGAACCTCTGGCACCCGAAAATCGCCGTCCCCTGCGCCTGCCGCTCATGATTGATGCCGCGCGGCAGATGTTTGCACACCCGACTGTGCGGGTTTCGATCATGGTGCAAACGCTTTGCCTTGGGATGCTGTTCACCATGCTGACGATGGTACAACCTGTTTATGACATCATCTACGACAGAGCCGACAGTTTCCCCTTCTGGTTTGGTTTCGTTGCTCTGATGGCTGGCTCGGCCAGTTTGTTGAACGCGACTTTGGTCATCCGATTGGGGATGCGCCGGATTGTAACCTGGACTTTGGGCGCACAGATCGTCTTTACGTGTTTTGTCATGGTAATGAACGGTCTGGACCTTTCTGATGGCGCCTCATTTGCGCTTTTCGTCAGTTGGCAGACTGCCGTGTTCTTCATGGCCGGTATGACGATGGGCAACCTGAATGCCATCGCGATGGAGCCGATGGGCCATATTGCGGGCATGGCAGCGTCAGTCATAGGCGCGGTATCAACCGTTCTGGCCGCTGCAGTGGCAGCCCCCCTGGGACAGTTGTTTGACGGATCGATCCTTCCCTTGGCAATAGGTGTCCTGACTATGTGCACGATGGGGTTCGGCCTGATGCTGTATATGGGCCGGATAGAAGACAGATTGCCCGCCTGATCTGTGCAGAGCGCGTGAAACACGTTATCCTCCCCTTGTTTCGAGGGGAGATTTTCAATGAGCGACTACTACGATCTGGGCACCCATTCCTGTCCGGTAAGCACCTCTTCGCCCGATGCGCAACTGTGGTTCGACCGGGGGCTGGTTTGGACCTATGGCTATAACCACGAAGAGGCCGTCGTCTGTTTTCAGCGCGCGCTAGAGCATGACCCGAACTGCGCCATGGCCCATTGGGGCGTCGCCTATGCGGCGGGGCCGAATTACAACATGCCTTGGGACCTGCACGATGACGCGGGCCGGCAAAAGGCGCTGACGCTGGCCTATAATGCGACGCAGCTGGCCATGTCTCTTGCGGGCGAATGTACGCCGGTTGAACAAGCGCTGATCCGCGCGCTTCCCGCCCGCTATCCCCAGCGCGAAGCCATTGACGACATGCACAACTGGGATCACGATTTTGCCGATGCCATGCGCGCAGCGTTTGCATCGCAGCCCGCTCATCTGGACCTGCGCACGATCTATGCCGAAGCGCTTTTGAACCTCACTCCCTGGCAAATGTGGGATTTGACGACCGGCCAGCCCGCCGAAGGGGCCGCCACGGTCGAGGCGCAAAAAACGCTGGAGGAGGCGATGGCTGATGATCCAGCAGCGATGTCTCATCCCGGGTTACTGCATCTTTATGTCCACCTGATGGAGATGTCTCCGACCCCGGAAAAAGCGCTGAAAGCGGGGGATGTTCTGCGGACGCTGGTTCCCGATGCGGGCCATTTGGTGCATATGCCCACCCATATCGATGTGCTGTGCGGCCATTACCAGAACGTCGTCCACTGGAACCAAAAAGCCGTTGAGGCCGACCTGAAATATTACGAACGCGAAGGCGCGTTCAACATCTACACCGGCTACCGCCAGCACAATTATCATTTTGTCATATATGGCGCCCTATTTCTGGGACAGATGGAACCGGCTCTGCGGGCCAATCAGGGATTGTGGGACACCACACCCGAAGACATGCTGCGCATAGAAAGCCCGCCCATGGCGGATTTCTTCGAAAGTTACATGTCGATGGGCCCCCATATCCTCATCCGGTTTGGCCGTTGGGAAGAGGCAATGGCGCTTGAGCTGCCCTCGGACCCCGATCTGTACTGCACTCTCACGGCAACCACGCATTATGCCCGAGCCATTGCTTTTGCCGCCACAGGGCAGGTCAGCGAAGCCGAAGCCGAAGAGCAGTTGTTCCTCGCTGCCAAGGCCCGCGTGCCAGAAACGCGATTGCTGCACAATAACCGCGTGATCGACCTGCTGGACATTGCCCGCGAAATGCTGCGTGGCGAAATCGAGTATCGCCTGGAAAACTACGATGCGGCCTACGCCCATCTGCGCCGCTCGGTCGAACTGGACGACACCTTGCCCTATGACGAGCCATGGGGATGGATGCAGCCCACTCGTCACGCGTTGGGTGCATTGCTGTTCGAACAAGGGCATACCGCCGAAGCCGAGGCCATATACCGCGAGGATTTGGGGTTGGGCGGTACGCTCAGCCGTGCCTCTGTCCATCCTGACAATGTCTGGAGCCTCAAGGGCCTGCATGACTGCCTGAAGGCGCGCGGTGAGACGGTTGAGATCGTGCAGATCAGGCAACGGCTGGATTTGGCTCTGGCTCGTGCGGACCGGGCTGTTGGCGCGTCCTGTTTCTGTGCTCAAGCCGCCATGAGGGCCGCCGAATGAGATACGCCTTTTTGCTCGCTTTGCTCTGCAGCCCTGCGCTGGCGGATCGACAATCCTTTCCGCCGGTCGACGAGGCCGAGCGGGATGTCACCCTCGTCTCGTTCCGGGCAAACCTGCTGAACATGGTAGCCGAGCGCGACATCGAAGGCGTGCTGTCTGTTGCCTGCCCGGATATTTACCTTAGCCACGGCGGCAATGGCGGCCCGGACGAGCTGCGCGAGTATCTTACTCCCGGACCGGCAACGTCAGAGCAAGATGATGATGACAGGGAAAAGGTCGTTGAAACCTTTTGGTCCGATCTGGAAAACACCCTGACACAGCCTGGCTATTTCAACGAAGATGGCGAGTTCTGGATGCCCCACCAATGGCAGCTCACCCTACCCGCTTCGCTGGATCCGGCGTTGGCCTATTTTGTGACCGCTCAGGATGTAACTCTGCGCAACGCACCAAATCGAGGCGCGGCGATACTGGACCTCATCAGCTATGAGGTCGTCATCATCCGCGACTTCTCCCCCATCGCGCAGTACCAGAGGGTTCTGCTGACAGACGGCGGCCAGGGCTATATGCACAGCGATTTCCTGTGGCCCATGACCGGGTTCCGGGCTGCATTGGCGCAATCCGACGCGGGCGACTGGCAGCTGTGCACCTTTGTCAGCGGTGACTAGGCTTTGGCCTTTTTCTTTTCGGCCACAAGTTTTTCCGCCAGATCGCGGGCGATGGCAAAGGCCCCCTTGATCTTGTCGCTGTCCTTCTTCCAATCGCGGCGCACGACGATCTTGTTATCCTTGACCTTGGCCAACCCGCGCTGGTTCTGGATGAACTCGACCAGCCCCTGAGGCGAGGCGAATTTGTCGTTGTGAAACTGGATCGTCGCGCCTTTGGGCCCGCCATCTAGCTTTGCAATCCCCGCCCGTTTGCACATCGCCTTGATGCGCACGACCAGCATCAGGGTGTTGACCTCTTTCGGCAGCGTGCCAAAGCGGTCGATCAATTCAGCGGCGAAGCCTTCCAATTCCACCTTGGTCGACAGCGACGACAAACGGCGATACAGGCCCAGGCGGACATCCAGATCGGGCACATAATCCTCTGGGATCAGGACAGGGACGCCAAGATTGATCTGCGGCGCCCATTGGTCATCTGCATCCGACAGGCCTTCCATCTCACCGGCTTTGATCTTGGCAATCGCCTCTTCCAGCATCGACTGGTAGAGTTCATAACCCACATCGCGCATTTGGCCCGACTGTTCCTCGCCCAACAGGTTACCCGCCCCTCGAATATCAAGGTCCTGAGACGCCAACGTGAACCCCGCCCCCAGCGTGTCGAGCGAGCCCAGAACGCGCAGGCGTTTTTCGGCCGTGGCAGTCAGACGGGCGCGCGGTTTTGTTGTCAGATAGGCATAGGCGCGGGTTTTCGACCGCCCGACCCTGCCGCGGATCTGATAGAGCTGCGCCAGCCCGAACATATCCGCCCGGTGCACAACCATCGTATTTGCAGTCGGGATATCCAGCCCGCTTTCCACAATCGTGGTGGCCAGCAAGACATCGTATTTCCCGTCGTAGAACGCATTCATCCGATCGTCGAGTTCCCCAGCCGCCATCTGCCCATGCGCCACCATATAAGTCAGCTCGGGCAGTTGCTCTTTCAGGAATTCCTCTATCTCGGGTAGGTCTGAGATGCGCGGGACGACATAGAAACTCTGCCCGCCACGGTAATGTTCACGCAGCAGGGCTTCGCGGATCGTGACCGCGTCGAACTCACTGACATAGGTGCGGATCGCCAGCCGGTCGATGGGAGGTGTGCCGATGATCGACAGGTCACGCACGCCGGTCAGGGACAGTTGCAGCGTTCGTGGAATCGGCGTCGCGGTCAGGGTCAGGACATGGATATCGCTACGCAGCTGTTTCAGACGCTCCTTGTGGCCAACACCGAAATGCTGTTCTTCGTCGATGATCAGCAGACCCAGATTGTTGAACCGTATCGCTTTTGCCAGCAAGGCATGGGTGCCGATTACAATATCCACTGTGCCGCGCGCCAACCCATCACGGGTCTGTTGCGCCTCTTTGGCCGAGATGAAGCGGGACAGCTGCCGCACCTCAAGCGGGAAGCCCCGGAAGCGATCCTTGAAGCTGGCCGCGTGCTGACGCGCCAACAGCGTTGTCGGTGCGATCACCGCCACTTGCACGCCCGACATTGCGGCAACGAAAGCGGCACGCATTGCGACCTCGGTCTTGCCAAAGCCCACGTCGCCACAAATCAGACGATCCATCGGCGCGCCGGAATGCATGTCTTCCATGACCTCACCGATTGCGCGCAGCTGATCGTCAGTTTCCTGATAGGGAAAGCGCGCACTGAACTCCTCCCACGCGTGCGGAGGCGGGTCCATGATCGGGGCCTTGCGCAAGGCCCGTTCGGCAGCGATGCGGATCAGCTTATCCGCCATCTCGCGGATACGTTCTTTCAGCTTGGCCTTCTTGGCCTGCCACGCGCCGCCACCCAATCGGTCCAGCAGACCCTCATCATGACCGTATCGCGACAGCAGTTCGATATTTTCGACTGGCAGGTACAGTTTGGATTGTTCTGCGTATTCCAGCAGCAGACATTCATGGGCGGCACCGGCCGCCGTCACGACTTCCATCCCCAGATAACGCCCGATGCCATGATCCACATGGACAACCAAATCACCCGGGCTAAGGGATTGAGTTTCGGTCAGGAAATTCTCGGCCTTGCGGCGCTTTTTGGGTTGCCGGATCAGCCGATCGCCCAGCACATCCTGTTCGGCGATCACGGTCAGGTCGGGCGTTTCGAACCCGTGCTCCAGCGCCCAGACGGCCAGATGCAGCCCGCGTTTGCCGATGCGCGTACCGTCGGGCACGGGGATCGCCTCGGCAAGGCCTTCATCCTCGATCAGCCCAGTCAGACGTTCGCGGGCCCCTTCGGAATAAGAGGCAATCAGAACCGGCCCCTTGGCCATTTTGTCGGTGATATGGCTGGCCAGTGCTCCGAACAAGCTGATGTTTTCCTGCTGGCGTTCCGGGGCAAAGTTGCGCCCGATCCGACCACCAGCATCGATCACCCCGGGCCCAAGGGCCTGAGGCAATGCATTGAATTGCAGAACGCGCCTATCGCCGACAGCTTGTTCCCAAGCAGTGTCATCCAGATACAGTAGGCCCGGTGGTGTCGGTTTATACACCGTGTCCATGCGCGACCGGTTCTCCAGTGCGAGCCGCCGCGTTTCGTACTGATCCGCAATGGTTTCCCAACGTGCCAAACGCGCAGGCGTGACCTGATCATCCAGCGAGATTGTGGCACCAGGCAGATAATCAAACAGCGTTTCAAGCTTTTCGTGAAAGAACGGCAACCAATGCTCGATGCCTTGATGCTTGCGGCCTGCGCTGACGGCCTCGTACAGGGGATCATCGGTGCCCGCCGCACCAAACTCGATGCGATAATTCTGCCGAAACCGGGTGATGGCGGCGTCATCTAGAATGACCTCGGACACTGGCGCCAGCTCCACAACAGCCAGCTTTTCGGTCGTACGTTGCGACACCGGATCAAACCGACGTGCTCCATCCAGAACATCCCCGAACAGGTCCAGCCGCACCGGCCCGGATTCGCCGGGCGGGAAAATGTCGATGATGCCCCCTCGAACGGCATAGTCGCCGGGCTCCATCACCGTGGGGCTTTGCGTGAAGCCCATGCGCACAAGGAAATTCCGCAGCGCGGTTTCATCAATGCGGTGATCGACGCGGGCGGTAAACGCCGCCTCTCGCAGCACTGCACGGGCGGGCACGCGTTGGGTTGCCGCGTTCAGAGTTGTCAGCAGCACGTATTGCTGCGGCATCTGGTGTACCAGCGCGGCCAGGGTCGCCACACGCGCAGCCGAGATATCGGCATTGGGCGATACCCGATCATATGGCAGACAATCCCAACCCGGGAACACAAATACCGGCATGTCAGGCGCAAAAAAGGCAAGCGCCGCGCGCATCGCCTCAAGCCGTTTGTCATCACGCGCAACATGGCACACCGGCCCGCCCGAGCGCGCCAGCTCATTCAGGACAAGCTGCGCGTCAAACCCTTCGGGGGCGCCGCCAACGATTACTTGGTTCGGACCCGACATCGCCAAGCCTTTCTGATTTTACCAACCCGGGACGCCGATGGAAAAATTCTGGTACATGCCCCAAAGCGAAGTGATCAAGATCGAAATCATACCAACTATCTGGGTATAGATCCGGCAGCGCGTAAGAATCTTGGAAATATACTCCAGACTGGGTGTTTCCCGGCGCAGTTTCCGCGCGGCTGATACATTGATCAGCACGACAAGACAAATCGGAAACAGCAACAAAAACACGGCCTGCGCGAATTCGACACCGTAATAGAACCCCAAAGTGGCGAGACCCGTGAACAGAAAACAACTAAACGCTAATATCGCGAGGCCGGATACATCCAATATATAGAGCAATCGGTTTCCGTTAATGCGGACGATATCCATCAAATCCTGTTCCGATTGCCCGCCTACCCGCCGTGCGCGCACAACAAGGTCATACGGCACGCCCATGGCCCAGTGGCTGGCCGATGACCACAACACCGCAAGCCCGATCCAATACCAGAGATTCGAAAAGCTGCGCATGTCGATGAGTTCAAAAATCGAAGAGTATAAGTCCACGCGTCAGCCCTTAATTTCCGTCTTCAGGGACCTTCTTCGCAAAGACGCGTCCATCGTTACCCTTGAGACTACACGGAATTCATGCCACCCAATGCTGGAATTTACAAGGAGAGCGCGTCATGAAACCGACCATTGCCCCCTATCCTCTGGCCCGTTTTCGTCGAACACGCCAATCACAGGCGGTGCGGGCGCTGGTCCGCGAGAATACACTGACCACCGATGATCTGATCTGGCCGGTTTTCGTCCGAGACGGCGAAGGTATTGAAGAGCCTGTCCCCTCGATGCCTGGTGTCATGCGCCGCTCGGTCGATCTAATCGCACAGGCTGCGGTCGAAGCGCAGGCCCTGGGAATTCCGGCAATCTGCATCTTTCCCTACACCGACGTATCCCTAAAGACCGAAGATTGCGCCGAAGCGTGGAACCCCGATAACCTGTCCAACCGAGCCATTCGCGCCATCAAGAAAGCCGCACCCAATATCGCGGTGATGACGGACGTGGCGTTGGACCCATACAATATCAACGGCCACGACGGTTATGTGGTCGATGGTGAGATCATAAACGATCAAACGATCGAGGCGCTGGTAAAGATGACGCTGGCGCAAGCAGATGCGGGCGCCGACATCATCGGACCGTCAGATATGATGGATGGCCGGATCGGTGAAATGCGGCGCGCCCTGGAAGGCGCAGACCATCACAACGTGATGATCCTCAGCTATGCGGCCAAATATGCGAGTGCGTTCTACGGACCGTTCCGAGATGCAGTGGGCGCCTCGGGCGCGCTGACGGGGGACAAAAAGACCTATCAGATGGACCCCGGAAACTCGGACGAGGCGCTGCGCATGATCGAGCGTGACCTGACCGAAGGCGCAGACATGGTCATGATCAAACCCGGCATGCCCTATTTGGACATCTGCCGCCGGGTCAAGGACACGTTTGGCGCGCCGACCTATGCCTATCAAGTCTCAGGCGAATACGCGATGATACAAGCCGCGGCTCAGAACGGCTGGATCGACGGAGAGAAGGTCATGCTCGAAAGTCTGCTTGCGTTCAAACGGGCGGGCTGCGACGGGATCCTGACCTATTTCGCGCCTCAGGCCGCCCGGATCCTGTAGGGCTAATCCCCCGCGTTTCCGCGATTTTTCGCCGACGATTTTTGGTCACCCGGCAGCTTTCCCGTGACACGAGGCGACAATCGGCGTATTCTTGCGGACAAGATCGGGAGCACCCGACAATCAGGCATTTATACAGAGATAAAAAACATGAGCAGTTCCAAACCTACTCGATTAAGCCGTCGTGGCTTTGCTTTTGGCATGGCCGGTCTGTCAGTGACCGCCGCCTGCGGCAATGGCGTCGGCAGTTCCAACGCAGCGACGATTGACGCCCGTGTGGATGCGACATTGAACCAGATGTACGCCACCTACCCCAACACGCTCGAAATCGCGAACAAGGCCAACGGCATGCTGGTCATGCCTCTGATAACCGATGCCGGACTAATCGTCTTTGGCGGTGCCTACGGCACAGGCGCGCTACGCATTCAGGGCGCGACAGTTGATTACTATTCCGCAATTTCGGGAACCGCTGGCCTGCAAATCGGTGCCCAGCAATATGCGCATGTCCTGTTCTTCATGACACAGGATGCGTTGAACGATTTCCGCCGTTCCAACGGATGGACCGCCGGGGCCGAAGTCGGCTACGTGGTCGATGCGACGGGCGACTCTCTGTCGACCGACACCACCACCCTGCGTTCGCCGGTTCTGGCGGCGGTCTTCGGACAGGCAGGGCTAAAGTTCGGCGCGACGGTCGAAGGCACGAAATACACCCGCATCATTCCCTGATACCGGACTACCCTCCCCCTTCAAGAAACCCCGCTTTCGGCCTTTGGCCCGAGGCGGGGTTTTTCATTCAAACCGCGGTAAACACGCATGTTCTCATGCGGTTCCTCTTTCGATCCGTGCGGCCATCCTCTAGTGTCTGCGCAATCATAGAGTGAACGGAAATGTGACCGCTGATGGGAATTGTCTTTCGCTGGCTAGTGCGTATCGCCTCGGGTCTTGTTCTGCTGACATTGGCGGCTGTGATGCTGGTGTATTTTCTGGCCAGTCAATCCCTGCCGGATTACGATCAGACCGTTAAAGTTGATGGCCTGACTGCGCCGGTTGAGGTTGTCAGGGATACTGCGAATGTTCCCCATATTCTGGGCGCATCAGACCCGGATGTCTTCTTTGGGCTTGGCTATGCCCATGCACAGGATCGCCTCTGGCAGATGACCGTTCTGCGCCGGACAGCGCAGGGACGATTGTCCGAAGTCTTTGGCGCTCGCACTGTTCATATCGACAAGCTGTTGCGGCGGTTTGATCTGTACGGGCTTGCACACCGGTCGGTACAAGCCCAGGACGACTATACCAAAGAGGCCCTGCGCGCTTATGCTGCCGGGGTGAATGCACGACTGGCCGAGATTAACGAAAACGCATTGGGCCGTGGTGCGCCAGAGATGTTTTTGTTCAATGCGCCTGTATCGCCCTGGCAACCGGGCGACAGCCTGGCCGTCATCAAACTCATGAGCCTGCAACTTTCTGGCCATCTTGAGGATGAAGTGCTGCGCGCGCGCACATCGCTTATGCTGGATGACCAGACCCGACTGGCCGATATTCTGCCTGATGTCCCCGGGCCGGGAATCGCCGCTCTGCCCGAATACGCCGCCCTGTTTCCCAACCTGCCCAGATATGCGGCCGGATCGTCGATGCCGGACATGCCCATCTCGCCCTTTCCAAAGCGCGGATTGGCCGGAGCATCGAACGCATGGTCTGCCGCGCCCACAAGATCTGCCAGCGGAGGGACGCTTCTGGCCAATGACCCGCATTTGGGTTTCACAGCGCCGGGCATCTGGTATCTGGCCCGTCTGGAACTGGCCAAAGGCGGCGTGATCGGTGCCACGATCCCCGGCATCCCGGCGGTGATGACTGGACGCAGTGATCGACTGGGCTGGGGTTTGACCTCATCCTATCTGGATGATCAGGACATCCATATCGAGCAGTTGAACCCAGAAAACCCCGAGGAATACCTGACCCCCGAAGGATACAAGACCTTTCGCAGCCGCCCTTCGATCATCGAGATCAAAGACGAAGCCCCAATCACTCTGACCCTGCGTTGGACCGAGAACGGACCGGTTCTGCCGGGTACCCATTACGATCTTGGGACGATCACGCCGCCGGGTCATGTCGCCTCGCTGTCCTGGACAGCCCTGAGCGCACAGGACACATCCATGTCAGCCTCAATGGCGCTGATGAATGCGGACACTGTCCGACAAGCCATCACCGCAGCCGAGCTGTTCATGGCGCCATCTCAGAACCTGTCATTGGTCGACAAGGACACCATCGGCATGAAGCTGATCGGCGCAATGCCGCACCGTGCCGCAAAGAACCAAAGCCGGGGGCGTATTCCGACGCCTGGCTGGCTGGCCGAAAACCGGTGGCAAGGCCGCCTGCCCTATGCTGACAACCCCGAATTCGTCGCACCTGCGGGCGGCATTCTGGGCAACACAAACAACAAGATCATCGACCGGCCATTTCCCGAACATGTCTCATATGAATGGGGGGATACGCAGCGCATCCATCGCTGGGAACGGCTAATGCAATCGCGCGAGGTACACACGCGCGACAGCTTTATCGAGGCACAGCTGGACACCGTCAGCTTTACCGCGCGCTCTCTACTTCCGCTGATCGGGGCTGATCTGTGGTACACCGGCGCCTCTGCCCCCGAAGGCACCCAGGAACGCCAGCGCCAGATCGCGCTGAACCTTTTGGCCGAGTGGAATGGCGAGATGAATGAACACCTGCCAGAACCCCTGATCTATGCTGCTTGGGTTCGGGCGCTGCAAATCCGGTTGATCGCAGATGAGCTTGGCCCCCTGGCGGCTGAATACAAACATGTCGAACCACTGTTCATCGAACGTGTCTATCGCGACATCGACGGAGCTTCGGCTTGGTGTAATGTGCGTCAGAGCGCGCCGACAGAGACCTGCACCGATATGGCGCGCATGGCACTGGACGATGCGCTGATCTGGATTTCCGAAAAATACGGAGGATCACTGGAATCTCTACGCTGGGGTGACGCGCATCAGGCGACGCATGACCACCCGGTTCTGGGATCGGTTCCGGTGCTGCGATTCTTTGTGAATATCCGACAGTCCACCAGTGGTGGCGACAACACCCTGCTGCGTGGCAGAACATCGGGCGAAGGCCCTGATCCGTTTCAGAACGTGCACGGTGCAGGCTATCGTGGCGTATATGATTTTGCGGATCCCGACAGCTCGGTCTTTATCACGGCTACGGGCCAGTCGGGTCACTTCCTGTCACGCTACTATGACGATCAGGCCCAGCTTTGGCGTCGGGGTGAATACATCCCGATGTCCCTGGACCTTGACCTGGCACATGCAGCCGCCGTCGGAGTGACCACCCTTATCCCCCGCTAAGTTCCGTGCTTCGGCAAGACCTCGCCCGTTTATTTTCCATCGCGTGGACGCTGAATGGCGTTTGGCATACGATCCAAAGGCCTAGGATTTGTGTGCGGGGGACCAAATGGCCAGTATCCGGGATAAGCTGAACAATCTCGCGCGGGATTATGCGATCGCCTGGAGCTCGGGCGACCCCGAGGCCGTTGCCAGTTTCTATGCGCCCGATGGACAGATCACGATCAACCGTGGAGAACCGATCATAGGCCGCGCCGCGGTGGCTGAAATGGCGCGCGGGTTTTACACTGATTTCCCCGATCTTGAGGTCCGCTGCGACATGTTTCGCTGGGCGGGAAGCCACGCAATATTTGTCTGGACACTTGAAGGGCACCATTCCAAAACCGGCAATCACGTCGTGACGCGGGGCTGGGAAGAATGGGAAATGACCGACACCAACCAGGTCCAGAACTCTTTGGGTTGGTTCGATGCCGAGGATTTTCAGCGCCAGATTGACGGCTGATCACGGACCACTTTGTTCGATGGGTATAGGAAAGTTCTTCCCCAGTCAGGGTTCAAAGCGCTGCGTATTGCGAAGCTTGTTTCTCTGTCCACAGCACGTCGATCACAAAGCCATCTTCGGTCTGCTTTTCGGACTGCACGACCTCCTGGCGGAACAACCACGCGCGCTTGTTGCCTTCGGCAAATCCCAGTTCCAGCGTTACCTCAGAACGTACGCCCTGCAGCGTGACGGCAATTTCCGCCAAAAGCGGGGCGATCCCTTCGCCGGTGACGGCTGAAATCGCGAAAATCCCCTGATCCCGCTCTGCCCGCGCCATCGCGGCTTCGCGCTCATCCGGGGACAGCAGGTCGATCTTGTTCCAGACCTCAATCCGGGGCCGCGTATCGTCAATACCCAGTGAAGTCAGGATAGTTTCGACATCCTTCGCCTGCGCCTCAGATTCATCGTGGCTGATATCGCGCACATGAACCACGATATCAGCGCCCAACACTTCCTCCAGCGTGGCCCGGAATGAGGCGACCAATTCGGTGGGCAGGTTCGAAATGAACCCCACCGTGTCCGACAGGATCACTTCGGGACCGTCAGGCAGTTCGACTCGACGCATGGTAGGGTCAAGCGTGGCGAACAACATGTCCTTGGCCATGACATCAGCCCCGGTCAGGCGGTTGAACAGGGTTGATTTGCCCGCGTTGGTATAGCCTACCAACGCCACAATCGGATATGGCACCTTGGCCCGCGCGGCGCGATGCAGCGTGCGAGTCTTGACCACCTTCTGCAACTGACGACGCAAGCGCACCAGTTGTTCATCAATGGCCCGGCGGTCCGCTTCGATCTGGGTCTCACCCGGGCCACCCACAAAGCCCAATCCGCCCCGCTGCCGTTCCAGGTGGGTCCAGGCACGCACCAGCCGGGTCCGCTGGTAACTCAGCGCGGCCATTTCCACCTGCAAAACGCCCTCACGGGTGCGCGCACGGTCGCTGAAGATTTCGAGGATCAGCCCGGTCCGGTCGAGGATCTTGACCTTCCACGCCTTTTCAAGATTGCGTTGCTGAACGGGCGTAACCGATCCGTCGATCAAAACCAGCTCGACTTCGTTCTCGTGCAACCGTTCGGCCAGTTCCTCGATCTTGCCGCTACCGAACAGAAAACCGGCCTGCGCTCGAGGTAAGCGCACAACTTCGGATCCGATCACATCAAGGTCGGGCAATGCAGCGGCCAGCGCCACCGCTTCTGCCAGCGCCGGTCCTGGAACGCGGCGCTGTTCATCTGATTTGATTTCCGGATGCAGCACCCACGCTCGGGTGCGCACCCTTTCATGTTCCATCAAGAGGCGTCTTCGCCCTCATACAGGCTGATCGGCTGCGATGGCATGATGGTCGAAATCGCGTGTTTGTAGACCAGCTGCGACTGTCCGTCGCGGCGCAACAATACGCAGAAGTTGTCGAACCAGGTGATCACACCCTGCAATTTCACACCGTTGATCAGGAAAATTGTGACCGGGACTTTTGCTTTCCGTACATTATTCAGGAACGCGTCCTGTAGATTCTGTCTGTCCGAAGCCATATTCTTATAATCTCGCCATTGTTCTTGCTACGCGCTGCGGACCAACGCGCTCCCTCCGGCGGAGTATGGAGTGTCGTTAACCGATATTCCAGATGAAAAATCAGTCACTAGCATGGTTATTGTTTCTTAACCCCTCAATAGAGCGGGTGTGATCAAGGCAATAATCGCCAGCGTTTCCAATCTGCCGATCACCATAGCGGCACACATGGTCAGCTTGGCACCGCCCGAAAGGTCGATCAATCGGATAGGAACATCGGTTGCCAATTCGATCAACGGCCCTGTCGTGCTCAGCGCTGCAACGCTAAGCACCATAGCGTGTTCGAACCCCGTACCCATGGCAGCAAGCAACACATTGAACACAGCAGCTGTCAGGGCAAACATCATGAAAAATATCCAAGCGATAAAGGCCCCATCGCTTTGGATGCGGCGGTTTCCACCACCTACTCCGCTGACCGAAGACGGATAAATCAAACGGTCAATTTCGCGCGCGCCGTTAAGGTACAGAGCAAAAACCCGCAACAGCTTTACCCCGCCCGCCGTTGTTGCAACTCCACCGCCGATCAGCGCAAGCCCCATCAGGATCAATCCCGGGGTGCCCAGACCGGAAATTTGCTGGGCATCATCCCAGTTCGCACTTTCGAACCCCGCGGTTGTCAGAAATGACAAGACCGTAAAAATCATGCCCCAAATTACGCTCAACGCCTGAAGAGGCTCCATCTGGCCGCCAATTTCGCTGACGCCGGCAAGAACCCTGAAGAAAAGCAGCGCCGCTACGCCTGCAACGATCATGAGCCCGATCCGGAACTCGGGGTCCTTATCCAGCCGCGAATATCCGGAGGTAGCTGTGTCCGAGGAAAAGGTAAGCCGCGACAAAGCGAAGAACAGGAACAGAAACAGGATGGCCTCACCGGTTACGCCGGCCTGCGCTCCCTCAAGCCCACCAACCGGTGAGATACCCGATGTGGCCATGGTCGACATCGCATGACAGATGGCGGTCAGGCCCTGCTCTCCTGCGATCACGAGCAACAGCCAAATTACAGCGGTCAGCCCGACATAAACCGGCGTCAAAGTCAGCGTGACACGGATTAGACGCCCGCGCGGGTCTACCATCTCGCTTTGCGCCACGCCTGAAACCGGGCGACCGGGTTGACCGCGGGCTGTCACCTCGAACCCGCCCAGCGACAACGGCGCGAGGATCGCGGCCGCTGAAATCCACATCAAAAGCCCGCCCATCCATCCGACCTGAGCCCGCCAAAGGTGTAACGGCGCCGACAACCGGTCTGGATCTGGAAACAAATCAGCCCCGGTAGTGGTCAATGCGCTGACCATGTCGAAATAGGCGTTCAGAAAGCTCGTATTACCCAACGCATCATGCAGAGGGATCGCAAGAAACAAGGGCAATACGGTGAAACAGCCTAACAAGACCGCCAACTGGCCCAATGTCCCTCGGCGCGGCATTCTGTTGGATGTTGCCAGCGAGATGATCCCGACCACGAACAACCCCAGCAACCCGGAATAGAAGAACGACCGGGACGTTTCGTGATCATCCAGCACCAGCGCAAATATGGCAGGCATCCACATAGCGGCGGCAAAAATACCCCAGAGCAGAAGAAACAGCGGCAATCGCCGAATGAGGCTAACCTGTTTTTTCCGTGCATGCGCCATCAGAAGAAATCGATCGAGACCTGCATCAGCCGTTCCACCTCGGGCACGTCTTTGGCTAAGGCAAAAATCGCCACCACATCCTTTTCTTCAATCCTGAGACTACCGGTGGGGCGCAACATCTCATCGCCCTTACGCACTGCGCCAACCAGCACACCTTCGGGGAAATCAATGTCGCGCAGCCTCTGCCCGGCCATGGGCGAGGTTGAAAGTACTTCGGCCTCGATCACTTCGGCCTCGGCATCGCCGATGGAATAGACCTGCCGCACGCGTCCGTGCCGAATATGGCGCAGAATCGAACTGACGGTGGTGGCGCGGGGGTTGATATAGGCGTCGATACCCAGCGGCCCCATCAGGGCAACCATGCTGGGATCATTGATCAGTGCAATCGCCAGAGCACAACCTTCGGCCTTGGCACGCACGGCAACCAACATATTTACACGGTCATCATCCGTGACGGCCAACATTGCATCTGCGCGTTCGATGCCAGCTTCGCGCAGCAGCGCCGCGTCCAGACCATCACCGTGAAGGACAATCGTTCGCTCAAGCGCTTCGGCTGCCACTTCCGCACAGTGGCGGTCTCGTTCAATTATCTTGGCACGCACGCGGCTTTCACGTTCTTCCAAAGTCCGAGCAACTTCAAGACCGACATTACCGCCGCCGACAATCACCACCCGGTCCTGCCGTTTTTGCGCCTTGCCGAAAACCTCCATCGTCCGGTCCACGTCTTTGACATTGCTAAAGACATAGCATTCGTCACCGACAAACAGCTGGTCCTCGGATTCCGGGGCAAACAGCGTACCCTCGCGCCGGACACCCACCACGATAGAGCTGAGCGTCGAAAACAGATCGGTCAGTTGCCGCAATGGCGTGTTCACGATCGGGCAATCCTCGGCGATGCGTATGCCAAGCAACTGCGCTTTGCCGTCCATGAACATCTCGGTGTCAAATGCGGATGGGGCAGACAACCGGCGCATCGCCGCTGCGGCAACCTCGCGCTCGGGGCTGATCACCACATCAATCGGCAGGTGATCGCGGCGATACAGATCCGAATGAATCGCCTCGAGATAGGATTTCGACCGAAGCCGGGCGATTTTGCGCTGAATGGAGAAAACCGAATGTGCCATCTGACAGGTGACCATGTTCACCTCGTCCGAATGGGTGGCAGCAATAATCATATCCGCATCGCGCGCGCCCGCTCGGTTCAGAACATCCGGATAGCTTGCAAATCCCGCAATCCCCTGAACATCCAAGGTTTCGGTCGCTCGTCGCACCAGATCAGGATTGTTGTCAACCACAGTAACGTCGTTCAACTCGCCCGAAAGATGCCGTGCAATCTGCCAGCCAACCTGACCCGCACCGCAAATGATGACCTTCATGCTATTGGCCCTTCTGCCTGAAATCTTTGAATGACAGATGCCCCCCAGACGGTCAATTAGTTTGTAACACAAGCAAAGCTGAGGCAAGGTAAGCGTATGAAAACAATAGCTCTCACGATTTCTTTGACTCTGTTGCTAACTGCGTGTGGGCCGCTTTCCCTGTATTATCAAGAGGGCGAGACAGTTTCGCAAATGCAGTCGGAAACGACCGGATGTCAGGTTCAGTCCCTCAAAGACGCCCCCGTTGCCAATCAGGTGCGACAAGGGGCACCAACCTATTGGCCAGGTCGCACCTACTGCGATGGTCGGGGAAGGTGTCATCGCACCGGAGGCTGGTGGCAGCCCGGTCAGATCTATACGGTCGATGTGAACAAAGGGCTGCGCAACAAGCTGGAAGCACAATGCATGGCGCAGAAAGGCTATCGCCCGGTCAGCCTTCCGCCTTGCAAGCAGGGCGTAAAGTCGCGTGTTGCTGCGGTCCCAACAACACAGCTGCCATCGCTCAGCACAGATTCATGTTTCGTCAAATTCGACAACGGAACGTTTCAGATCATTACCCCAGGTCAGGCAGGGTAAGGCCGGCGGATCACTCCGCCGGTTCAGCCTCGTCCAGTTGTGCAACTCGCGCCCCCGATTTGTTCGAGGTCACAACGCCCAGAGATTTCAGCTTACGATGAAGCGCGCTGCGTTCCATGCCGACAAAGCTGGCAGTGCGGCTGATATTGCCCCCGAACCGGTTGATCTGGGTCAGCAGATATTCACGCTCGAACGCCTCGCGAGCTTCGCGCAACGGCAAGGTCGCCAATGCCCCGGACAGCACGACGCGACCTGATTCATCGGCTTTTTCTTCTTCGTTTGGCAGCTCACGCGCTTCGATCGGGCCCGTACCGTCACCCAGAATGAGCACCCGTTCGATCAGGTTCTTAAGCTGACGCACATTGCCCGGCCAGGTCATGGTCTGCAGCAACGCGACAGCTTCGTCTGAAATCTCGCGCACCGGCAGGCCCTGGGATTCATTGCACATTTCAATAAAAAACTCGGCAAGAACCGGAATATCCTCGCGCCGATCTTCTAGCGAAGGCACCGAAATAGGCACAACATTCAGACGATGATAGAGTTCTTCCCGAAAACGATCAGCGGCGATTTCTGCATCAAGGTCACGATTGGTCGAAGAGATCACCCGCAGGTCGACCCGGACCTTGTCGGTACCTCCAACCCGTTGAAACTGTTGATCAACCAGAACCCGCAGGATTTTTGACTGGGTTCCCATGGGCATATCTGCCACTTCATCAAAGTAGACGACGCCACCATGGGCCTCTTCCAACAGGCCTGCCTCAACCCCGCGTTCGGTGGTTTCACGGCCGAACAGAACCTCTTCAACGCGCTCCGGCTCGATCCCGGCACAGTTCACGGTCACGAAGGGCGCATTTGCCCGGTTCGATTCTGCGTGGATATAGCGCGCGGCGATTTCCTTGCCTGAACCGGCAGGGCCTGTCAGCATCACACGCCCGTTGGACTTGGTTACCTTGTCCAGTTGGCTCTGCATTGCCCGGAACGAGGCCGATTTGCCGATCATATCCGAGCTTGTGACCTCTTTCCGCTTTAGCGAGGCGTTTTCGCGGCGCAGGCGCGAGGTTTCCATCGCGCGGCGGATCACAACCATCAGCTGGTCGATGTTAAAGGGCTTTTCAATAAAGTCATACGCCCCCTGCTTGATCGCAGCGACAGCGATTTCGATATTCCCGTGGCCCGAAATGATCACCACCGGAATGTCTGGGTTGTCGCGCTTTACAGTCTTCAGAATATCAATCCCGTCCATCCGGCTGTCTTTCAGCCAGATATCCAGGATCAAAAGCCCCGGGGGTTCGGAATTGATGGCTGCCATACACTCGTCCGAGTTGCCAGCCAGCCGGGTAGAATAGCCTTCGTCCTCGAGAATATCGGACACAAGCTCGCGAATATCACGCTCGTCATCTACAATCAGAATGTCGCTCATCTTTGGCCTGCTTTCAGTTTGTTTGTATCAATTGCCTGCTTTTTCGGCGCTGAATTTGAGGAAATATTGCTCCCGGGCAAACGGATCACGGCCATTGCGCCAAAATGGTCCTGTCCGTCAAATACGGGGGCGTCCTCAAGTGTCAGCACCCCGCCATGTTCTTCGATAATCTTTTTGACGATCGGCAGCCCCAACCCGGTGCCCTCGTCGCGTGTGGTCACGTAAGGCTCAAACAGCCGAGCACGATCTTCCGGCAAGCCGATACCGTTGTCGGCAATGGTAATTACTGTGCCCGCATCGTCGCCGATCACAGTAACCTTGATCTGAGGCTTGAGGTTCTCAGGTGCCCCTTTTTGTTTCAGCGTTTCAATCGCTTCGCCTGCATTCTTGATCAGGTTGGTCAGCGCCTGATTCAGCATTGTTGCGTCTACATCACCTGAAATCGGCTGATCTGGAAGCATCGCTTCGATTTCGACATCCGGCTGACCGGCTTGCTGCAAAAGAACAGCCTCGCGCACCAACCCCACCAGATTCTCTTCGTGCCGATCCGGTTCCGGCATGCGCGCAAACTTTGAAAATTCATCCACGATCCGCCGCAGGTCATTCGTCTGGCGAACGATCACATCAGTCATGGATACAAGGATATCGCAATCATCCTCATCCAGTTTGGACGAAAACTTTCGTTTGATCCGCTCGGCGCTCAGCTGGATCGGGGTCAAGGGGTTCTTGATCTCATGTGCGATGCGGCGCGCCACATCACCCCAGGCTGCCATTCGCTGTGCACTGACCAGATCGGTCACGTCGTCAAAGGCAACCACATATCCTTCAAGCCCGCCATCTTCGCCGCGGCGGATCGCCATGCGGACCAACAGGTTTTCCAAATGGCCTTTTCGCGTGACTTTGATTTCACCCTGCACAGCCTCTTGCCCGCTGTCCTTGAGGCTTTCGAACAAAGGCATGAATTCGGGCACCGCAATGCCAATGGCAAGATGTTCCTCTCCACGGGACCAATCCAACAGGCGTTCGGCGGATCGATTCACAAACGTCACGCAACCATCGGGGTCGACACCAACAACACCGGATGTGACCGAGGTCAGAACCGAGTCGAACAGCCGACGCCGGCGTTCGATCTGCCGTGTGTTCTCCAAAAGAGTATCGCGCTGCCCTTTCAACTGTCGGGTCATCTGATTGAAATAACGGCCCAGCATCGCAATTTCGTCATCGGTGGCTTCTTCGATAACCTGAACGCCCAGATCGCCTGCCCCGACACGCTGCGCAGCGGTGGTCAGGCGTCCAACCGGGCGCGAGAGACGCTCGGCGAACCACATTCCCAGCGACACTGCAGCCAGGATCAGGATCACGGCAAAGCCCAGATAAAGCAGGCCGAATTCAAACAATACCCGTCCGCGTTCACTTTCAAGCTGTTGATAGAACTGAACTGTTTCCTTGGTATCGTCCAGCAGCGTCAGCAACTGCCCGTCCACTTCCCGGCTGACATAGAGATACCGATCAAGATAAGCCTTCAAAGGCACAAGCGCCCGAAATTCACTGTTTTGCCAATCGGCAATGATCAGCAATTCATTCTCAGTCGCTTGGGCCATCTGTTCAGAGGTCGGCGTTTCGAAGTTGAACAGATAAGAGCGATCCCCCCGGGATCGGATTTCACCATTTCCATCAATGACATAGGCCTCACGCAGACCGCGCTGGATTTGCGCCTGCCCTTGCGCCAGAACCTCTCGCAGTTCAGCATCGGAAATATAGAAATCACGCGTCCGGGCATTGTCCAGAAAAAGCGCTAATACGACGGCGTCCTGCGTCAGGCCCTCTCGGTGTTCCTGTTCATAAGCTTCCGCAGCAGTAAGCGAGGATCCGACAACCTGCCTTACGCGGTCGGAAAACCAGCCCTCAAGACCAATATTCACCGTCAGACCGGCAAAGATTGCAACCGTGACAGTCGGCACCAGAGCCAACAGTGTGAAGGCTCCGATCAGTCGCAGGTGCAAACGGGACCCCGCGGATTTGGCCCGGCGTGCTGCGATCAGGTTGCCTACCTGACCCAGAACCAGCGCCGCAACCACGAGAACATAGACCAGATCCGCAAGCAGGATCAGGCGCAATGAGGGCGCGGTTGCCCCCAGATCGAATGGACCAATGACCAGATAAGTGGTCAAAGCCAGCACCGGGCCCAGCAAAACCAGACCCAAAGTTCCAAAATTGCGCAGCCTTCGGGATTTTCGCCACCGATTGACTGATAAAATCAGCCCGCTCTGTGCTCGGGTTGCCACCGTCTGCCCTCATCCTGATGTGCCGCTTGCACGACTTACCGCCATATGTCGTGGTCGTTGCCCGGTCGAAACCCGGATGCCACGCTTTGTGTGGCGATATTACATCAGTTTGCGCCGCCGTGTCACCTGAATATCGAGCTCTGTTATCTTTTTGCGCAGCGTATTCCGGTTAATCCCTAGAAGATCAGCACATTTTGCCTGATTTCCCCCGGTCGCATCCAAGGCCAGTTCAATCAAAGGCGCCTCAACCTCACGCAAAATACGCTGATACAGACCCGGAGGTGGCAACATATTTCCATGTAGATCGAAATAGCGGCGCAGGTGGCGTTCGACCGAAGCCGAGAGCTTTTCGCGTTCTCCATTGCCCAGCACCGGCTCGGCTTCGGGTTGGCTGCCCAGCACCGACTCGACCTCGGTTTTGGAGATTTCATCGGCGCGGCTGGTCAGGCTCAAACGACGGACCGCATTTTCAAGCTGCCGTACATTTCCGGGCCAGGAATAGCGCCGTACCAGCTCGACCGCATCCGGACTGAACCAGCGTATCGCGCCATGTTCGCGTTCTTCACGCGCCAGAAAATGATCGGCAAGCAAGGTGATATCATCGACCCTTTCGCGAAGGGCCGGAACATGCACTGTCGCACCGCAGAGGCGATAATACAGGTCTTGCCGGACGCGCCCGTTCTCCATGGCTTCGGTCAGGTCCGATTGGCTCGTAGCCATGAACCGAGGAACATGATCGCCTGGAGTGTCCATCATCCGAACGAGACGCGCCTGTAATTCGTCATCAATATCCGCGATCTCGTCGATAAGCAGCGTACCGCCCCGCACCCGTGCCATGACGCGCGCCGGGCCTTCAAGATCCCGCAGGTCGGCGGCAGTGGCCGTTACAAATGGCAGCGTCCTGCGATCGGAAAAATCATGTATCGCTTTGGCGATCAACGACTTGCCCGTTCCACTCTCGCCCGAAATCATGACCGACAGATCGGTGTTCATCACCCGCGCCACCAAGCGATACAGCGCCTGCATCACTGGTGTCCGCCCCACCAGAGGCAGCTCTTCCGGACGCTCTTGGGACGTGTTACCGGCATCTGACGGCGTGCGCTGTTTCTGTTCCAGCGCGCGCGCGGTACGCTTCATCAAATCCGGCAGGTCGAAGGGTTTCGGCAGATAGTCATAAGCTTCCGCCTCGGCTGCCTGGATGGCCGTCATGATCGTGTTTTGCGCCGATATCACGATAACCGGTAATCCCGGTCGGTCCTGAGCGATTTTTGGCAACATCTCGAGCCCATTGCCATCCGGCATAACTACATCGGATATGACCACGTCACCTTTGCCCTCGGCCACCCAACGCATCAAAGTGGTCAACGACGAGGTTGCATGCACCTTACACCCAGCGCGTGTCAGGGCCTGTGTCAGAACGGTCCGAATTGTGCGGTCGTCATCTGCAACCAGTACTGTTCCATCCATCAGGTGCTTTCCTTATTCTTGCTCTTTCCGGCGATTTATTGACTATTTCGCGTCACGCGGCGCGCGCCTCAGAGAGATGCGAAATTCCGTTCGTCCCGGAACCGACTCGGCCGAAATCCAGCCGTCGTGGTCCGAAATGATCTTGCTGACCAGCGCCAGCCCCAGGCCGGTGCCGTTTTCCTTGCCCGACACAAACGGGTCGAATATCTCGCCCCGAATCTTCTCCGGCAGACCGGGGCCGTCATCGGTCACTTCGATTTGCAGTGGCAGAGAATGACCTGACCCGTCGCTGCGTCGCAGGCGGAAAGAATGTTCAAAATACGTCCTTAAACGTATGGTTCCCCCTTTAGGGTCAGCGGCTTCCGAAGCATTCTTTAACAAATTCAAGATGACCTGCAGAAACTGATCCGGGTCGCCATAAGCAAGTGGCAACGACGGGTCGTAATCCTCGATGATCGTTATATGGGCACCGAAACCCAACAGGGCCGACCGCCGTGCCCGATCCAGCACGTCATGTATGTTGACCGGTTTGAAATCGGGCTCAGAGAGATTTCCGAATTGTTCAACCTGCTCCAACAGTTTTACGATACGGCGACTCTCTTCGACAATAAGATCTGTTAATTCAAGGTCTTGCTGCGAGATATTCATGCTGAGAAGCTGCGCCGCGCCGGTAATTCCTGCCAAAGGGTTCTTAATTTCATGCGCAAGCATCTCGGCCATGCCGATCGCCGATTGCGCAGCAGATTTCACCGTGTTTCCACGGGTCATACGCCCAGCAAGTTCACGCGGTGTGATGATCATGATCATTGACCCCGGATGCCCGACAAGCGGCGCGATCTGAAGCGCACATTGCAACGGCGCGCGGTTGCCTGACCCTACATCCACATCGTTCACAAATAGTGGCGTACCTTGATGACGCGCTCTCAGAAACGCTTCTTCTAATGGAGCGTCCACGGCAATCTGATCCCAGACGGGATGCCCGATCACGGATTTGCGCGAGGCATTCAGGAACCCTTCACCGGCGGAGTTTATGTCTGCGATCCGGTCATCTGCATCTATGACAAAGGCAGGAACGGGCAGCGAGGTCCAGATGCTGTGATCCGAGGTCATGCCGCCTCCTCTGCATCACTGCCAAGTGCAACACTCAGCAGGTGCATCACCTCATCCGTGTTGCGCGATGTCAGCACCGCCCGGCGCAACGGGGCCGGTGTTCCAGCCTCATCCATATACCAGCCGAGATGCTTGCGAGCGACGCGCAGGCCCAGATCCAAACCATAAAACCCCAGCATGGCCTGATAATGGGCACGAACCATGTCGATCAGATCACTACCAGCGGGAATGACTGGCGCCTCTGCCCCGTATAACTCATGCCCCATCTGCGCCAGGAGCCACGGTTTACCCTGCGCCCCACGCCCAACCATGACCCCATCGGCGGCGGACTGATCCAGCGCTATGCGTGCAGCGCCAGAATCAACAATGTCACCATTCGCAATCACCGGAATCGAGACCGCTTCTTTGACCGCCCGGATTGCGCTCCAATCGGCATGCCCTTTGTAGAACTGGCAACGTGTGCGACCGTGGATCGTTACCATTTGTATTCCCGCATCCTGCGCCCGCCTTGCCACATCGGGCGCGTTCAGCAATTTGTCATCCCATCCCAGCCGGGTTTTCAGCGTCACGGGCACGTCCACGGCGCTGACAACGGCGTCGATCAATGTCAGCGCGTGGTCAGGCGTCTTCAGTAGGGCCGAGCCCGAATATCCATTTGTCACCTTCTTAGCCGGGCAGCCCATATTGATATCAATCACGCGCGCACCCCGATCAGCGACCTGGCGGGCCGCCTCGGCCATCCAATACGCCTCGCGTCCGGCAAGCTGGACAGCAGTGTTTTCCACATCCGCAGACAGCTCGGCCCGTTCGCGCACACCGGGTTTGGCCTGCACCATTTCCTGGCTAGCCACCATTTCGCTGACCACCATACCGGCACCAAAGCGCGTCACCAGATCGCGAAACGGACGATCAGTGATTCCGGCCATGGGCGCCAGTAGTACGGGCGGGTTCAAATCTTTGTCGGCAAGTCGCAGAGTCAACGTGCTTAATCCTTGAGCAGTTGCAGCTTTGATATCGAATTGAGTGCATATGAACAACAAAACCGCCATGAACAAGCATGCAAAATCATCGTTTGCCTATTTTTTAAGCAGATGAAACCGAGTGATTGCCTCTGCTTTCACCGCACCCTAAACATTGCCCTTAACTCGCCGGAGAGCACGACACATGACGACCGCAGCTATCATTGTCGCCGCAGGACGCGGTCAACGCGCCGGAGGCGGCACACCAAAACAGTGGCGCCATCTGGCAGGTCGTCGGGTTGCCGACTGGACCATCGACCGTTTCCGCGGGCAAGTCGATCACATCGTCCTTGTGCTGTCGAAGGAGGATGCCCCCGCCTGGGAAGAATTTGAAAGCGCCGGTCTGATCCTCGCTGAAGGCGGGTCAGACAGAGCAGGATCAGTGCGCAGCGGGTTGTCGGCGTTGAACGGGATGAATGTGACCCGCGTCTTGATCCACGATGTCGCACGTCCTTGTGTCAGCACCGAGATCATTGATGCCGTTCTGGCCGCTCTGGACAATTTCCCCGGTGCAGCACCTGGCCTTGCGGTGACGGACGCCTTGTGGACAGCAAGCGACACTATGGTCACAGGCACTCAGGATCGATCCGGGTTGCATGCAGCGCAAACCCCGCAAGGCTTTCACTATGACGCAATCGTCGCTGCTCACACCGCGCATCCCGGAGGTTCCGCGGATGACGTGGAAGTCGCGCGCGCCGCCGGGCTGGACGTCTGCATCGTGCCGGGCGATACGGACAACCTGAAAATCACCCGACCCGAGGATTTTGCCAGGGCGGAACGCATATTGGGAACGGATATGGATGTAAGGCTGGGGAACGGCTACGACGTGCATCGTTTTGGTGACGGGGATCACGTCATCCTGTGCGGTATCAAAGTTCCGCATAACCGATCGCTTCAGGGCCATTCTGATGCGGATGTCGGTATGCACGCAGTCACCGATGCGATTTACGGAGCATTGGCACAAGGGGATATCGGACAGCACTTTCCGCCCTCAGATCCCCAATGGAAAGGCGCGGCAAGCGAAATTTTCCTGCGCCACGCGGTCGAGTTGGCCGGACAGATGGGATATCGTATCTCGAATGTCGACTGCACGCTGGTCTGCGAATACCCCAAGGTCGGGCCTCACGCCGCGGCCATGCGGGCAGAGATGGCGAAGATCATGGAATTGCGCCAGGATCAGATTTCGGTCAAGGCCACAACCTCCGAGCGTTTGGGCTTTACCGGGCGTGGTGAAGGAATTGCTTCTATTGCAACAGCTTGTTTGGTGAAATCATGACCGTTGCACAACTGATTGGCACTGTTTGTGGCGTCGGATATCTGCGACCCGCCCCCGGCACCTGGGGGTCTTTGGTTGCCCTGCCCTTGGTATGGGTTCTGCATACTCTGGGCGGTTTCCCCTTACTGGTGGTCGCGACAGTCGCAGTGTTTTTCGGCGGTCTGTGGGCCACGCGGGTGATGACCGCCGGGCAAGAAGACCACGATCCTTCCGAGATTGTGATTGACGAGGTCGCAGGTCAGTTCCTCGCGCTTTGGGCGATATCCTATCCCAGTTGGGCGCACGGGATCGACATTACGGCGCTGTGGCCAGGTTGGGTAACTGGGTTTGTACTGTTCCGCCTGTTCGACATCCTGAAACCCGGCCCCGTGGGTTGGGCCGACCGGCGCGGCGGTCCGATGGGCGTTATGCTGGACGATGTGATTGCCGGGGTATTCGCGGCCATAGGCATCATGTTGGCCGCCGGGTTCAGCCACGGAGTTCTGGGGTTATGACCGTTTCCGACCTGCTAGAAAGCGCCAAAGCGAAAGGGGTGATGATCACCACCGCCGAAAGCTGCACTGGCGGGATGGTCGCTGCGGCTCTGACCGACATCCCCGGCAGCTCTGCGGTCGTTGAGCGCGGTTTTGTGACCTACACAAATACTGCCAAACAGCAAATGTTGGGTGTCCGCAAGGAATCATTGGATGCCCATGGCGCGGTTTCTGAACAGGTCGCGCGCGAAATGGCCGAGGGTGCCTTGCGGAATTCACAGGCGCAACTGGCAGTGTCGGTTACCGGCATTGCAGGCCCGGGCGGATCCGAGTTTAAACCCGAAGGCAGGGTATGTTTTGGTGTGGCCGGTGACGGCATACCACCCATGACAGAAACCGTCGAATTCGGCGCATTGGGCCGCGATCGGGTGCGCCGCGCTGCGCGGGATCACGCGCTGGCACTGCTGTCAAAGGCACTTTTCAGCACTGCCCAATAATCGGGCATGCTCGACAATTTGACGCCCAATTAATCAACTCTTCAAAAAAGGCCCCTGAAATAGGCTGCTTTTTTGGGCTCTGCCTCTTTTTTCCCCAGTCGCAATCCGCTTCAAGCCCCGCCACGCATTCTGAAAAGGAGAGTGGCTGATGAATGGAGCCGATACCGCCTGGATCATAGTAGCAACCGCACTGGTCCTGTTCATGACACTTCCGGGCCTGGCCCTCTTCTATGGCGGCCTTGTACGCGCCCGCAACGTGCTGAGCGTGTTCATGCACTGCTTTAGCATCGCCTGCTTGATGAGCATTCTCTGGCTGGTCGCAGGATATTCCATCGCCTTCGGCCCCGGTGAAAGCGGGATTTGGGGCGGGTTGGACAAGGCCTTTCTGAATGGTGTTGATGCCGACGGCCTGGCCGGCACCCTGCCCGAAATTCTGTTCTTTGCCTTCCAGATGACCTTTGCCATTATCACCCCCGCCCTGATCGTCGGTGCTTATGTCGAACGGGTCGGCTTTGGCTTTGTTCTGACCTTCTCTGCCCTGTGGATGCTGCTGTGTTATGCGCCCGTGGTCCATTGGATATGGGGCGGCGGAATGCTGAGCGATGGCGGCATTTTTGGCGAGACTGGTGTGCGAGATTTCGCCGGTGGCATCGTGGTGCATGAAACGGCAGGTCTGGCCGCTTTGATCATTGCCGTTGCACTCGGCCCGCGCCGTAATCGCACGACGCCTCCGCATAATCCGGGCTATGTCATGATCGGCGCCGCAATGCTGTGGGTCGGCTGGTTTGGGTTCAACGGCGGCTCGCAACTGGCGGCAGATGGTGGTGCGGCGATGGCGATGACCGTGACGCATCTTTCGGCGGCCACTGCATCCCTAACCTGGGCCTTGTGGGAGAAAATTCGCTTTGGCAAAGCCTCGATGGTGGGTCTTGTGACCGGGACCATCGCTGGTCTGGCCTCGATCACCCCGGCGTCGGGCTTTGTCGGCCCGGTTCAGGCGCTGATCATTGGCGGCGTGGCGGGCATCCTGTGTCAGGAAGCGGTCTTTATCATCCGCAACAAGCTGAACATCGACGACACGCTGGACGTGTTTGCGGTGCATGGCGTTGGCGGCATCTTTGGCACAATCATGATCGCCCTGTTCGGCATGGGTACCTGGACCGCACAGCTGGGCGGTCTGGCAATCGTGGGTACCTTTACCGCGGTGGTGACCTTTGTGTTGATCAAGCTGGTCTCAGCCATCACGCCGCTGCGTGTGGATGCCGAGACCGAGACCAACGGCCTTGACCTGTCGGTCCACGGCGAACGCGCCTATGACATGAGCAGCTAAGCGCATCACTTTGTGCAAGCTGACAGCGGGCCCCATTCGGGCCCGCTTTTCTTTTGCCTGCCCTCTCGACTCTGACGGCGGCAGCAGGCTATCAGCCCCGAAGGTTTTTCAGCTCAGAGGTCCCGCCATGATCCCCAGTTCCTTTCCCGACAGCACCGAAATCGCCCGTCTGACCGCGCGGATGCTACTGGAGATCAAGGCCGTTCACTTCAATTCGCGCGAGCCGTTCACATTGGCCAGCGGCCTGCCCAGCCCGACCTATATCGACTGTCGCAAGCTGATCTCTTACCCGCGCATCCGGTCTACTCTGATGGATTTCCTGACCGTTACAGTGATGCGGGATGCGGGTTTTGAAGCGTTCGACAATATCGCTGGCGGCGAAACTGCGGGCATTCCCTTTGCCGCGATGGTCGCTGAACGCATGGCCCTGCCGATGACATATGTGCGTAAAAAGCCCAAAGGCTATGGCCGCAACGCCCGGATCGAAGGCGCGATGAACGAGGGTGAGCGTGTGTTGCTGGTTGAGGATCTGACCACCGATGGCGGATCCAAACTGTCCTTCGTTGATGCGATCCGCGAAACCGGCGCGACCTGCGGGCATACGGCGGTGATCTTCTATTATGGCATCTTTCCGGAAACCGAGAAAACTCTGGGCGATCATGGGGTGAAACTGCATTCGCTGTGCACCTGGTGGGATGTTCTGGCCGAGGCCAAAGCACAGAAAGCCTTTGATACGGAAACACTTGACGGTGTCGAAGCCTTCCTGAACGACCCGCGCGGCTGGCAAGAGGCCAATAAACCTTCCTAAACCTGTTGTGGATGGATTGGGGATAAGCGCCAAAGAATCGGCTGAGCATATACGATATCTGGTGACTTTTCCCCGCTTTCCTACATAATAGGCCAAGCACACCACATCGTCCAAACTGTCTGGAAAGTTATCCCTAGGCCTTACCCCCAGTTAGCCACAGGTATTTCCAGATAGCTTGCAATGGCGTTTCGCGTATAGAACCTCGGGACGGGCAGCGGGGACAAAATGAACGAGATAAGCAGCATCGAGCAGGCAGCGGCACAGATCCAAAACGCCGATACCATGCCGCATTCTATTGAGGCTGAACAACAGCTTCTGGGTGCGATCCTGACCAATAATGATCTGTATGATCGGGTCGCCTCGATCATCGGGGCCGAGCATTTCTATGATCCGGTCCATGCGCGTATTTACGAGGTCGCCGCGACCCGTATCGCCAAGAACGCGCTGGCCTCGCCCGTCACGCTGAAATCTTTCATGGCCGAGGATGAAGGCCTGAAGGAACTGGGCGGTCCGGCCTATCTGGTCAAGCTGGCCGGGGCCTCGATCAGCGCCTTTGCGGTGCATGACTATGCCCAGATGATCTATGATCTTGCCATCCGGCGCGAGTTGATCCGGCTTGGCCGCGATATCTCGGACAAGGCGGCGCGGGTCGATGTGGCGAGCGAGCCCAAGGAACAGATCGTCGAGGCTGAACAGCAGTTGTATCAGCTGTCTGAACAAGGCCAGACCGAACAAGGGTTTCAATCCTTCCTCAAGGCGGTCACCGAGGCTGTCAACGTCACCAACGAGGCCTATCAGCGCGGTGGTGGAATGGCCGGGATTTCCACCGGTCTGACCGATTTGGATAAACAGTTGGGTGGCTTGCACCCGTCCGACCTGATCATTCTGGCCGGGCGTCCGTCGATGGGGAAAACCTCATTGGCGACAAACGTGGCGTTCAACGTGGCCAAAGCGTACAAGCGCGGGCTGAAACCCGACGGCACCGAAGGCGCGATTGACGGCGGCGTTGTCGGGTTCTTCTCATTGGAAATGAGCGCCGAGCAGTTGGCGGGCCGGGTTCTGGCCGAAGCCTCGGAAATCTCGAGCCACAAGATCCGCCAGGGTGACATGACCGAGGGTGAGTTTCGCCGCTTTGTTGATGCAGCCAAGGAGTTGGAAGCCTGCCCGCTGTTCATTGACGACACCCCGGCCCTGCCGATCTCGCAGCTTGCCGCCCGTGCGCGGCGGTTGAAACGGACCCACGGTCTGGACCTGCTGGTGATCGACTATCTGCAGCTGTGTCGCGGCATGGCCGAAAACCGCGTCAACGAAATCGCTGAGATTTCGATGGGCATGAAAGCCATTGCCAAGGAACTGAACATCCCGGTCATCGCATTGTCTCAGCTATCCCGACAGGTTGAAAACCGAGACGACAAGCGCCCTCAACTGTCCGACCTGCGGGAATCAGGCTCGATCGAACAGGATGCCGACGTGGTGATGTTCGTGTTCCGCGAGGAATACTACAAAGAACGTGAAAAGCCCGGCGATCATGAGTTGGAGAAGATGGAAGAGTGGAAGCAGGCCATGGAACGCCTGCACGCCAAGGCCGAAGTAATCGTTGGCAAACAGCGCCACGGCCCCATCGGTACGGTCGAGCTGTCCTTCGAAGCACAGTTCACCCGCTTTGGGAACCTCGTCAAACCCTGGCAGCAGGACGGTCAGATCGAAGGCTACTGACCGTCACCAAAGGTCAGGTCGGTCAAACGCGCTGACACAGCGTGACGGCCCCACTATCGGATCAGCATGTGAACCAGACAGAGATTGCCCTAGCCATCCGATCGGCTGGCTAAGCGGCATTGGCGGCTGCGCGAATGCCTCAGAAATGGGCAGGAAACCGGTTTTGCCGTAATACGACGGGTCTCCGTAGGTTATTGCAAAATCGACGCCTTGGGCCCGCAGTTGGTCCAGACCAAAGGTGATCAGCTTCTGCCCGACCCCACCCCGTTGCCGATCCGTCCGCACGGCCACGGGCGACATCAGAAACACCCGTCGCGGATCCTGATCAAAGGTCAGGCGCGAGAATATGATACATCCCAGAAGATCGCCCCCATCAGTCGCAACACATCCCTGCAGATCCTGATCGGGCTCGGTTTTCAGCAATTCCCTGATCAAAGATTGAATGGCCTGTCCTTCCTCGCCCCCCTCAGAGGCAGAGAACACATCATAAAAGAAATCAGGCAACCTACTGCTCTGGTTTTTGTACCCAAACGAGAGTTCAATCATGTTTTCATCCCAACAGGCCCCTTTGGGCATTAGTGAACGATCACCTTGACCCGATCATGGTTGACCACGATGTGCGCACAATAGTGATTTGGCGCCCTCAGATGTTCAATACGCAGATTTACGCTGTTTCAACCCGCTTCCCGGCCTCAAGGTGCCGTTATGCGCAACGTACAGGTCAATTATCGCTGCGACCCCCCTTGACCTGACGCGATCCAATGTCATGAACAGACGCATGAGTACTGCACGCTTAACGATCAATCTTTATACGCTGGCCAGCAACTGGCAGGCGCTTGATGCAAAGACGTCCTGTGAAACGGGTGCCGTGGTCAAGGCCGACGCCTATGGCCTGGGCGCTGGTCCTGTCTCTGCCGCACTTGCTGAAGAAGGTGTCAGAAATTTCTTTGTCGCGGCTGCCGAAGAAGGCGCTGCCGTGCGCGAGGCTGTCGGGCCCGACGCAACGATAAGTGTTTTTTCCGGGCATATGGAAGGCGACAGCGACCTACTGCTCCAACACAATTTGACGCCATTGCTGAATTCGTCCGAACAGTTCCGCCGCCATCGTCAGGCCTTGCCTGAACACGCCTTTGGAATCCAGTTGGATACCGGCATGAATCGCTTGGGGATTGAGCCTGCGGACTGGGCCGCGTTGCGCACCGAGATTGAGCCGCTTAATCCGTCGCTGGTGATGTCGCATCTCGCCTGTGCGGATGAGCCTGACAACCCGATGAATCGCCACCAACTGCGCGTGTTCCACGAATTGACCGATGGAAGTGCGGCCCCCAGATCGCTTGCGGCCACCGGCGGTATCCTTCTGGGCAGCGACTATCACTTCGACCTTTGCCGTCCCGGCATCGGGATGTATGGCGGACAACCCTTTGCCGATGCGAAACCCGTCGTCACCGTCGACCTTCCGGTCATTCAGGTGCGCGAGGTCGATCCCGGCGAAAGTGTGGGGTACGGCAACAGCTGGGTCGCGCGGCGCAAATCCCGTATTGCCACGGTTGCGGCCGGGTATGCGGACGGGCTGCATCGTGCAATTGGCGGTGGCATCGACGCCTTTGTAGGAGGCCAGCCCTGCCCCGTTGTTGGCCGGATCTCGATGGATCTGATCACCATCGACGTAACGGATCTGCCCGAGGATCCGGAACGCCTGCGCATTCTGAACGGGCATCAGACAGTGGATGATCTGGCCGAGGCCGCAGGCACCATCGGGTATGAAATTTTGACATCGCTAGGCGCACGCTACTCTCGGGGCTATATCGAATGAACCCTCTTTCAATGCTGGGCGGGTTGGGACGTACAGCCCTGTCTTTGCTTGCAAATTTCGGCAAGGTCGCTCTGTTCTTTGCAGACGCGATTTCACATATTTTCCGCCCCCCCTATTATCCGCGCGAATTTGCGGTCGCTCTGATGAATATCGGTTGGATGTCCCTGCCGGTGGTTGGCCTGACGGCGATATTTACCGGCGGTGCATTGGCGCTTCAGATCTATGCAGGTGGTGCGCGTTTCAATGCCGAAGCTGTGGTGCCACAAATCGTAGCGATTGGCATGGTGCGCGAGCTTGGGCCTGTTCTGGGCGGTCTTATGATTGCGGCGCGGGTCACATCCTCCATCGCCGCCGAAATCGCGACCATGAAAGTGACCGAGCAGATCGACGCGCTGGTAACTTTGTCCACCCATCCGATGAAATACCTCACCGCGCCGCGGGTGCTGGCCGCCGTCATCACAGTGCCGATTCTAGTTGCGGTTGGCGATGTGATCGGCATTGCGGGCGGATATATCGTGGCGACCCAAAGCCTGGGCTTCAACGCCGCGGCCTACCTGCAAAACACCATGAATTTCCTCGAATTTCATGACATCGTCTCCTCGCTTACCAAGGGCGCGGCCTTTGGCCTGATCACTGCGACCATGGGCTGCTACTACGGCATGAATTCGGGCCGGGGCGCGCAGGGCGTTGGCGCTGCGACCAAATCTTCGGTCGAGGCTGCCGCAATCATGATTCTGGCTGCAAACTTCGTTCTGACAGGGGTGTTCTTCTCGATATGATCCGGATGGAGAATGTACATAAAGCCTTTGGGTCCAATCAGGTCCTCAAAGGCGTCAATATCGAGATCCCCAAGGGCACCTCGATGGTCATCATCGGCGGATCGGGCACCGGCAAATCGGTGGCACTGAAATGCGTTCTTGGCCTGATCAAACCCGATAGCGGCACGGTCTATGTAGACGGTAAAGACGCCACCAAAGGCGACCGCGATGCCTTTCTGGCCCGGTTCGGAATGCTGTTTCAGGGCGGTGCGCTGTTCGACTCGCTGCCCGTCTGGCAAAACGTCGCCTTCCGCCTGCTGCGCGGCTCGCTCAAACGTCCCGTGGACGAGGCGCGCGAGATCGCCATCGAGAAACTGCGCCGCGTGGGTCTGAAAGCGGATGTGGCCGATCGTTTCCCGGCCGAACTGTCGGGCGGTATGCAAAAACGCGTAGGCCTGGCCCGCGCGATCGCCGCCGAGCCCGAGATCATTTTCTTCGATGAGCCCACCACCGGCCTTGATCCCATCATGTCCGGTGTCATCAACGACCTGATCCGCGAGATCGTTACCGAAATGGGCGCCACCGCGATGACCATCACCCACGACATGAGCTCGGTCCGCGCGATTGCCGATAACGTCGCCATGCTGCACGGAGGCGTGATCCAATGGACCGGCCCCGTCGAGCAGATGGACGCCTCGGGCGACCCCTATGTGGAACAGTTCATCAGCGGGAGTGCTGAGGGGCCGATAGAGGCGGTGCGTTAGACAGGCGCACCTTTCCTTTCTTGTTTCAAGTTCTCGTAGGCTTCTTTTACATAATCTAGCCGCAGCAAATATTTCCCACGCGGGACCACAAAATCTGGCGTCTGAATCCGGGCAAGCGCCAATGTTTGACCCAGATGAGTTCCCGAAAACAGAACGTAATTGGGATCTTGCCCTGAAAATCGATTGTAAATTTTTCCACCGAACCAACGCGCCCTGCGTTGCGCCTGCAGCGCTTCCTGGAGGCGAAAATGCATTACGCCAAACAACTGTTCGCGATCAAATGGCATAATGTCTGCAGCGACACTTCCCGCTGAAAGAACCCCCGCGAGGCCAACAGTTATAGCCTCGCTAACCCCCTTCTGGGTTGGGGACGGGCCTTCGACAATTTTTATAACAGGTTCAGCCATATAAATTTTTTCGTAAACAAAGTGATGTGTATCAATAGCGTTTCGGATATCGGTATAGGCACAATACAGACTGAGGTTAAATATTCACCTCATCGAAAAGTTCCGAAGAGTATCTATAATGACCCTCCGCCTCGTCACCCTCTCTCTGCTGATCCTCTACCCCATCGCGTGGTTCGCTCCGCTGATGCGCGCGGGATTTCTGCCCATCTTCGGCCTCAGCGAAATCAGCGTCATCACCGGGCTCCAGTCCCTTTGGAAGTCCGATATCTTCCTCGCGCTGATCGTCACCGTCTTTGCCCTTTTTGCCCCCTATCTGAAAACCATCGGCACCGCCCTGATCCAATGGGACCTGCTGGATGCGCGCGTTCAGCCGGCGCTGAACATCCTCGGCAAGCTGGCGATGGCCGACATTTTCCTGATCGCGCTCTATATCACTCTGGCCAAAGGCATCTCTTACGCGACCATCGAAACCGCATGGGGGCTTTACCTGTTTACGGCCTGTATTCTGGCCTCAATCGCCCTAGGTATTATTACCGAGATGACATCCAGATCACGAAATCATCAGACCTAATTGATTGAAAACACTTATCTGAGTATCATCTTAATATTTCGAGCAGCCAGTTTCTTGTAGTGATCGGTCCGTAGCGGATCAAAAATTATGTTCAACCTTTGTCCGCTTCGGCCCGATATGTATCGGTTTGAGAAGGAGATCGTCGAACATGACCGCACTCCACACGTTAACATTACAGTTTCAAAACGCATTTTTACGACTGACATTTTTTCTGATTTGTTCCGCGGCTTTTCTGGCCGTCGCAACCACTATGCTATCCGCCCTGGGCGTGCTGCCATGGCTTTCCATGCAAGCCGGACTGGCAGGCGGTACCATCATCGACGCCGGGATCTATGTTCAGATTGGCCTGACCGCTCTGATCCTGATGCTGGCCTTCTACCTTCCTGCGAATGCCCGGATGATGGCCCTGGAAAACGCGCACCGTAAATTTGCGCTGAACATGCACGACATCGCCCATGCCTATCAGCTGGCCCATGCGCAGGACCGCAGCGGGGCATTTATCCTGTCGTCCGAATTTGATGCGGTCAAAGAGCGGATGGCCTTCCTGCGCCAACATCCCAACCTACAATCGCTCGAACCAGAGATTCTGGAGCTGGCCGCGCAGATGAGCCAGATCAGCCAAGAACTGGCCGAAACTTACGGGGATACCCGCATCGCCCGTGCCCGCACATTCCTGCAGCAACGCCAGGAAGAGATCGAACTGTTTCAGCAACGGCTGGAAGAGGCGCAAACCATTCAGCACGAGCTGCGCCAGTGGACCCATGATGTTGAAATCGAAGAATCCATCGCTCGTTCTCAGCTAACCCGCCTGCGCGACGAACTTTTCGAACTGTTGCCGGAATTGTCAGCGCAACTGCAGCAGCCCAAGGACGGTGCATCGAAGCCGTCGAGCGTCATAGCTATGTCGCCACCTCGCGCGGCCGAATAGGCGCGACAGCGCCCGCCATGGACGATGGCCCAAACGGGCCTGAGGATATGGCGCGCTACCGGTGGAGATGAAGGCCCACGAGGGCTTGAAGAACCGCCATTCCTCGGGCACCAAGGGCGCCATGGCAAAGACAACTTTTTCATGCTCGGCCTGCGGTGCCACTCATTCACGGTGGTCCGGGCGCTGTGACGGTTGCGGTGAATGGAATTCCATCACGCAAGACGTACCCCTTTCGGCTGGCCCGGCCAAAAAATCCCTCGGTGGTAAGCGCGGCCAGTCTATCACACTCACGGACCTGTCGACCGAGGAAACGCCCCCACCCCGCACACTCTGCGGGGTCGAGGAGCTGGATCGCGTGCTGGGAGGCGGACTCGTCCCCGCCTCGGCCTTGCTGGTAGGTGGGGATCCGGGCATCGGCAAATCCACCCTTTTGCTGCAGGCCGCGGCCCGGTTCTCGCGTGCAGGTGTGAAAACCATTTACGTCTCGGGCGAGGAAGCCAGCGCGCAGGTTAGGATGCGCGCGCGCCGGTTAGGGCTTGAAGATGCGCCCGTGCAACTGGCCGCCGAAACCAACCTGCGTAACATCCTCACCACGCTGGAAGCCGAGAAACCCGGTCTCGCAATCATCGACTCAATTCAAACCATGTGGGCCGACAACGTCGACAGCGCACCGGGTTCAGTGTCACAAGTCCGCGCCGCAGCACATGAATTGACCACGTTTGCGAAACGACACGGAGTTTCAATCATCATGGTTGGCCATGTCACTAAAGATGGTCAGATCGCTGGCCCCCGCGTGGTTGAACACATGGTTGATACCGTTCTTTATTTCGAAGGCGAACGCGGGCATCAGTTCCGCATTCTGCGCGCGGTCAAGAACCGGTTTGGTCCAGCCGATGAGATTGGCGTGTTCGAGATGACAGGCAAGGGTCTGGCACAAGTCACAAACCCGTCGGCCCTGTTTCTATCTGAACGCGGCAAGCCCAGCCCCGGATCGGCCGTATTTGCTGGTATCGAAGGGACACGGCCGGTTCTGGTCGAGCTTCAGGCGCTGGTTGCCCCATCCCCCCACTCTCAGCCTCGCCGAACCGTCGTCGGCTGGGACAGCGGACGGCTGGCAATGATCCTTGCCGTGCTCGAAGCCCGCTGCGGCATCCCCTTTGCCGGGCTTGATGTCTATCTCAACGTCGCAGGCGGGCTTAAAATCACGGAGCCAGCCGCGGACCTTGCCGTTGCTGCCGCGCTACTCAGCGCGCGCGAGGACACAGCCCTGCCAACGGACACCGTCGTTTTCGGAGAAATCTCGTTGTCCGGGGCACTTAGACCGGCCCCTCAGACAGAAAACAGGTTGAAAGAAGCCCAAAAACTTGGTTTCACATCCGCCATAGCTCCGGCAGGCGGGAAAACCGGTACTGTGGCAGGTCTGACACTCACCCGGCCCTCTGATTTGGTAGGGTTTGTTGGCGAAACCTTCGGAGCAGGTTAAGGTAACGCCTTGAGGGGCAGAAAAAATTACGGGCGAGGGCCATGGAAGGTTTTACAATAATTGACGGGGTAGTTGCCCTGATCATCGTTATATCGGGTCTGCTGGCCTATTCCCGTGGCCTGTTGCGGGAAATTCTCGCGATCGCGGGATGGGTTGCGGCGGCAGTTTTGGCATTCATTTTCGCACCACAGGCCGTTCCACTGGTCAAAGAAATCCCCGTTGTCGGAGATTTCCTGCGCGACAGTTGTGAATTGTCGGTTATCACCGGGTTCGCTGGCGTGTTTGCCATTGCCCTGATCGTGGTTAGTATATTTACCCCACTGTTCTCATCTCTTGTGCAACGGTCTGCGCTGGGCGGCTTGGATCAGGCACTTGGGTTTTTCTTTGGAATCGCGCGCGGCATCCTTTTGGTGGCGATTGCCTTCTTCGTCTATGACACAGTCATGACGGGCCAATCCTACACCATCGTCGACGAAAGCCGGTCAGCCAAAGTGTTTGAACAATTCAGCGACAAAATCGAAGAGCAAAACCCCGAAGCCGCGCTGGGGTGGGTAACATCCCAATATGAAGAACTGGTAGCCAGCTGTGGTGAAAGCGCCGATCCATCCGACGCACCTGCAACGGAATAAAGCAAAAGCCCGGTCAAAGCCGGGCTTTTTCAATTCGGCTTAGACAAACCCTTCTCCGGCGCAAACAGTGCATCTGATGTTTTTCAGACCAAAGCACCCTTCGCAACGGGACATGACGGGCTTGCCAAAAATGTCCCGACTTTTGATCACTTCACCTGCGCCTCCGCAAATCTGACAGGGTGCGCGCCCCATTCCACGGCATCGGTGGCACCGGCGTTTTACCGGTTCTTGCTTTTTCTGACCTTGATTGTTTTGCCACATGTCTGAAATCCGCTTGGCTTGAAGAAACTATTGTTTCGGATTGTTTCCTCTATGACAGCACAAGCTGCGAAATCTGTCACCTTTTGTTCGGCCATTGTGGCAAATTCCACCTGCGTCAAATCGCAAATGTGATCCTTTGATGACACAGCCTCCGTAAGGCTTTATGTGAAGTCCGAACTGACATGGAATCGGAGCTGCCGATCTTGCTGTATCTGTTTTCTTTCGCGCCTGCCGCTTGCGGCCAGGGCGCGTCTGCATCCCAAGATCTATGGGAAGTATCAGGCAAAGACACCGCCATGCTGATGTTCCGAACACCGCCACAACTTAAATCGTCATAGTAATTTGGAGCCCGTACATGTGTGGGATTTTGGGGATCGCAAGCAGAACACATGATGTGTTTGCGGAAATCTATGACGGGCTTCTGATGCTACAGCACCGGGGTCAGGATGCATCGGGTATCGTCACGTATACCGGAGAGTTCTTCCGCGAAAAGAAGGCCAACGGGCTGGTCAAGGACGTGTTTAACGCTCAGGACGCCGATACCCTGCTTGGAAAGGTCGGCATTGGCCATGTGCGCTATCCGACCGCCGGGTCGCTCAGCGCGGCCGAGGCGCAGCCGTTCTTCGTGAATGCCCCGTATGGCATCTACCTGGTTCATAACGGCAATATCACCAACACTGCCGCACAGCGTGAGAAGGTCACTGGAAAATACAGCCGCCACCTGCGCACAACGTCAGATTCGGAAATTCTGTTGAACGTTCTGGCGGACAAGGTCGCTGACGCAATCAAGGTCAATGGCAACGCCGAGCCCATTCGCAATATCTTTGCCGGTGTGAAGATGACGATGGAACGGGTACAGGGCGCCTATTCGGTGATCTGCCTGATTGCAGGTGTCGGAATGCTGGCCTTCCGCGACCCGCACGGAATTCGCCCGCTCTCGGTGGCCATCCGCGAAACCGAAAGCGGTGGCGACGACTTTGCGTTTGCCTCGGAAGATGTGGCCTTTGGCATCAACGGCTTCAACAAGATGCGCGACCTGCGCCCTGGTGAAGCGATCCTGATCGACCTGGACGGCAACATGCACGAATTCCAGGCGGTCGAAGGCAAGCTGACACCCTGTATCTTTGAATATGTCTATCTCGCGCGTCCGGATTCTCTCTTGGACGGCGTCTCTGTCTATAAAACGCAGATGCGTATGGGGCAGACGCTGGCCAAACAGATCCAGGAATCAGGGCTTGAGATTGATCGGATCATCCCGGTCCCAGACAGCGCCCGCCCCGTCGCGCTTGAGGCGGCCAAGATCACCGGCATCCCCTATCGCGAAGGACTGGTAAAGAACCGCTATGTCGGACGAACGTTCATCATGCCCGGTCAGGCCGAACGTCAGAAATCCGTGCGCCGCAAACTGAATGCGGTTCCGCTAGAGTTTGACGGCCACAATGTTCTGTTGATCGACGATTCCATCGTCCGCGGGAACACGATCAAGAAGATTGTGCAAATGTGCCGCGAGGCTGGAGCCACGAAGGTCTACATTGCCAGCGCCTCACCGCCGGTGAAATACCCGAATGTCTATGGCATCGACATGCCCACCAAACATGAGCTGATTGCCCATGGCAAAGAGGTCGAGGAAATCCGGCAGGAGCTGGGTGCAGACGCCCTGATCTATCAGCATCTGGACGATCTGATCTGGGCCGCCAAGGAAGGAAATCCAGAAATCGAAGCGTTCGACTGTTCGTGTTTTGACGGAAAATACATCACCGGAAGCGTCAGCAAAGACTATCTGGATACGCTCGAGAGCAGTTCACGCGTTAGTAAGAAACGTGAAGACATGCAGGTGCCCGGCGGATCCTGGAACGCGGCCAAGCTGGCTTCGGGATAAGTTCCCGGCGAATCGGTAGCTCTCTGCCCGGTTCAAGCCGGGCGGTTTCCGACCTGCATCGGTGTAAATTCGCTTAGTTTCCGCGCACAACTTTTTGGCGAAGGAAATGCAATCGCAATGGGTTCACCGACTACCTTTTGAAAGTGACGGAACGGACAATTCACCGGACCTTTTGTTCCCTTGTTGCGTTTGATAGTCCGGCTCCAACCACTCATCAAAAGGGGTTGGGGCCGCGTGCCGCAACCGCACTCTATGTCAAACAAAACCGTTACAATCGCGGCCACGCAACAGGGCGCGCTTAGCAAGAACTCTGTCACCCTGCTTGGGGTGTTTGGGCCAAAAGCCGATATGCGCGCGCTGATGCGGATGTCTTCTGGCCGGGTCAAAGAGGTCAAGCTGGGCAGCCGTGTGTCTTCGGGTACTATTGTGGCCATTGATGCCGAGGGCATCATGCTGCGACAAAGCGGTCAGACGACGCGCATAGCGATCCCGGGCAGCTAATCCTGTCTTGACGCGCTGCGCGCTTGGGTTCAAACCGCAGTCATGACCGATCAGACTAAAATCGCCCTCATCACCGGGGCCTCTCGCGGGCTGGGCGCTGCCCTGGCCGAGGCGCTGGCACCAGAGTACCACATCGTCGCTGTCGCCCGCACCACCGGCGGGTTGGAAGAACTGGACGACCGCATCAAAGCAAAGGGCGGTTCAGCCACCCTGGCCCCTATGGACATTGCCGACCCGAATGCGATGGCCACTCTGTGTCGTGGCATCCATGATCGCTGGGGCAAGGTGGACCTGTGGCTGCATACTGCGGTTCACACTTCGGCCCTGACGCCGACCCATTTCATTGACCCCAAGGAATGGACCAAAGCCATTAACACCAACGCAACCGCCACGTCGGTCCTGATCCCCTATGTTGCGCCTTTGCTGGGTGAGGCCGGCCATGCGGTGTTTTTCGATGATCCGAAGGCGGGTGAGAAATTCTATGGCATCTACGGTGCCACCAAGGCGGCGCAGATGGCTCTGGCCCGTAGCTGGGCGCTGGAAACTGAGCGCACCGGGCCGCGTGTGAGCATCGTGGAACCGGCTGCCATGCCAACTGCCGTGCGTGCCCGGTTTCATCCCGGTGAGGATCGGGAGGCATTGACCAGCACCGCAGATGAAGCGGCGCGTATTCTGGCTCTGTTATAGGAATGGCCCATAGGGCTATGCCTCCGGCGGAGGTATTTTTAGCCAGATGAAGCCGGCGAATTACGCGATGTGAACACCGTTTCTTCCGGCCAGATCGACGAAGAATTGCCATGCCACACGTCCCGAGCGCGCGCCACGTGTGGCCTGCCATTCGATCGCTTCGGCGCGCAGGGTGTTTGCGTCGACCGATACGCCGTAAGAAGCACAATAGCGGTCGATCATGGCAAGGTATTCGTCCTGATCGCAAGGATGGAAACCCAGCCATAGCCCGAACCGGTCCGACAGTGAGACCTTCTCTTCTACGGCCTCAGACGGGTTGATGGCGCTGGAACGTTCATTTTCGATCATATCCCGCGGCATCAGGTGGCGGCGGTTTGAGGTGGCGTAGAACACCACATTTTCCGGGCGACCTTCGATGCCACCGTCCAGCACTGCCTTGAGCGATTTGTAGTGCTGATCATCGTGGCTGAAGGACAGGTCATCACAGTACAGGATGAACCGATGCGGCGCTGCACGTAGATGGTTCAGCAGCCGCGCGACCGAGCCCATATCCTCGCGCTGCAGCTCAACCAGTTTCAGATCAGGATGTTCGTTCTGCAAGGTGCCGTGGACCGCTTTGACAAGGCTGGATTTGCCCATACCACGCGCGCCCCAGAGCAGCGCATTGTTGGCCTTAAATCCAGCGGCAAAGCGGCGTGTATTGTCCAATAGTGTATCGCGAGACCGGTTGATACCCACCAAGAGATCCAAATCGACCCGATTGACCTGCTTAACCGGTTCCAGGCGGTCGGGTTCGACATGCCAGACAAAAGCCGGAGCTGCGGCAAAATCGGGCGCGGCCAGAGGCGCCGGGGCCATGCGATCCAGCGCGTCGGCAATACGGTTCAGAGCTTGGTCATCCATTGGGGCCTCCGGTCGTGTCTGCAGGGTCTCAAACCATGTTCCGCCCGGCGCGACAAGAGCGGCGCATGAAAAAGGCGCGCCGGGCTGGGCGCGCCTGTTCATTGCTTGATCGCAGCTTTATTTGCCGTCTTCTTCGTGGATGATATCGGCATCCGCCTCTTCTTCGCCGTCATAGTATCCTTCTGCGCGCAACTCGGCCTCGCGCTTTCTCTCAACTCGGGCGACAAGGAAGATCGACACCTCATAGAGGCCATAGACCACGACAAACAGGATGATCTGAGTGATCACGTCTGGCGGTGTCACAAGGGCAGCAAGCACCAGAATACCTACCATGGCGTATTTTCGGACACTGCCCAAACCCTCGGCGCTGACAAGTCCGGCCTTACCCATCAAGGTCAGCAGCACAGGCAGTTGGAAACACAGACCAAAGGCAAGGATGAATTTCAGCGTGATATCCAGCGATTCATTCACCTTGCCGAAGAACGTGATCTTCACGCCCTCGGTGGTTTCGGGCACAACCACGATCTCTTCCGGAACATCTCCGGTAGTCGCCGACAACAGATTGGCAAAAATCGAACTGACATCCGCAAAGCCCAAAAAGAACTGCATGGCCAGCGGCGTTACCACGAATTGTGCAAAAGATGCCCCCAGCAGGAACATGAACGGTGAGGCGACCAGGAATGGCAGGAAAGCGCCCTTCTCAGACCGGTACAGACCAGGTGCCACAAAGCGCCACAGCTGATAGGAAATCACCGGGAAGGCCAGCGCGAAGCCAAAGACCATCGAAATTCGGAACAGCGTAAACAGATATTCCTGTGGCGAGGTATATTGCAAAGTCGGAGACGGATCGCCCAGATCGCGCAGCGTTGCCTCGATTGGTTGGACCAGGAATTGCAGGATAGGTTCCGCGACCGTAAAGGCCAGGACAATGCCAATTACAAAGGCAATGACCGCGCGGATCAACCGCGTGCGCAGTTCCGCCAGATGCTCGATCAATGGGGCCGAGCTGTCTTCGATCTCGTCTGTGTCGGTCATGATTTGCCTTCGGTTTTCAGCGCGGCTTCGGCCTCTTCAGCCTTGGCCAGCGCGTCGGCGGCTTCTTTCGCCTTCCGCTCGGCCGCAGCGCGTGCGGTCGAGGCCTGGATTTTCTTGGCCTGTTCGGCCCGTTCGGCGGCCAGCTTACCGGTCTCGCTATCGGGGTCAAACTTGGTGGGGTCGATACTTTTGGCCAGGTCCTGCGCGGCTTCTTTCACACCATCCATGGCGCTGCCTACAGGGTTGGTGGCCGCGTTGAGACCTTTTTTGATGTCATTCACACCGGCCTGATCCGCCGCCTCGTTCATGGCACTACTGAATTCGCGCGCCATGCCACGGGCCTTGCCGACCCAGCGGCCAACATTGCGAAACAGCACCGGCAGGTCTTTTGGCCCCACAACGATCAGGGCGACAACGCCGATGACCAGAAGCTCGGTCATGCCCAGATCAAACATACCGGATCAGACCTTGTCTTTGTCGGTCTCGGGCGTGACGTCCTTGGCCAGCTCGGATGCATCCTGATCCAGTTCCTCTGCGCCTTCTTTGACGCCCTTCTTGAATGACGTAATGCCTTTGCCCACTTCGCCCATCAACGAGCTGATTTTGCCACGGCCGAATAGCACCAGAACCACAACTGCGATCAGCAGAATGCCGGGAAGGCCAATATTGTTGAGCATCTCTCTTCTCCTATAACATCGGCGCCGTACGCCGGAAATGTGATCTGGGTCCGTGTCTACGCCCGCTGGCCCGCCTGCAAAAGTGAGTTGGTTCAAATCTGCGTTCAAATTTGATCCGATCCGATGTTTTTTACGGCCTCGGATTGATCAACTGACAGGTTTGTGTCAGTTGATAGGGGCTAGGTAGGCGGTATCGAAACCTGGTCAACGGAGATTCACATGACCCATGTTGCAGAAATCGTCACCTTCACCCTCGCCAACGGGACAACCCCGGAAGAGTTTGTAAAACTCAGCCAAGCGTCCGAAGCCTTTGTACGCGCAGCTCCGGGGTTTGCCCATCGTCAACTCAGTCAAGGCGAAGACGGGCGCTGGACTGACTACGTGATCTGGACCGATATGAAGGCCGCACAGGACGCAGCTGCGCAGTTCCCGCAGCAGGGTTTTGCGCCCGCACTGATCGCAGCGATCAACCCCGAAGGCATGCAGATGCGCCACGAGAACGTGCTATGGAACATGACCGCATAACCCCGGTCAGAGCGGCGTGTCATGCGCCGCAGTGACCGGCTGTTCGATATCATCCAGATCCTGCGCGACGGTAAACTGCATCGCGCGCAGGACATTGCGGACCGGCTTGAGGTGTCGGTCCGCACGATCTATCGCGACATGGATACGCTGGCCGCCTCGGGCGTTCCGGTCGAAGGTGAGCGCGGCGTGGGCTATATGGTGCGTGAGCAGATCACCCTGCCCCCGCTGAATCTGACCCCGGCCGAACTGGAAGCGCTGAACCTTGGCATGGCAATCGTGGCCGAGGCCGCCGACCCCGACTTGAAAACCGCCGCCGAGTCTTTGGCTGAAAAGATCGACGCCGTGCTGCCGACACAGGTGATTTCCGAGGCTGACAGCTGGAAATTTGCGGTATACCCCTTTGCCGATGCCGCACGCGGGCTGGCGCATATGGCCCCGATCCGCGCCGCCATCAAATCACGACAAAAATTACGTCTGAGTTACCGCAGGATCGACGGCGTGCTGACCGAGCGCACCATTCGGCCATTGCATATGGAGTATTGGGGACGAGTCTGGACGCTGACTTCCTGGTGTGAACTCCGCGATGGTTTCCGGGTCTTCCGAATTGACCTGATCGAAACCGTCCTTCCCCTGCCCGAGATTTTTGCAGACGAGCCGGGAAAGCGTCTGAGCGATTACGACCCATACGCTTAACCCTGCCGTCATCGGGTTGGGATTATCCCTGCCAGCGGCATGGCCCTGACGGGGCCATTCTTATCATTTCAGATAGGGCTCTGGATCTACAGATTCGAAGCCTTTGCGCACTTCGAAATGGACATAGGCGTTGTCCCCGCTCCGCAGCGAGGCAATCTTCTGCCCTCGTCGCACGCGATCCCCTTTCTTGACCGTGATATCTGCCACATTGGCATAGACGGTCAGCAGATCACTGTTGTGTTTAACAACGATGATCGGAACCTGATCTGCATCAGCAGTGATCGCCGCAACAGTTCCCGCCTCTGCCGCCATTACAGGCGATCCTGCGGCCGCTGCGATGTCGATCCCCTCGTTTTTTCCCTTTTGATAGGTGCGGATAATCGTACCGTTCACAGGAAGCCCAAGCGCCGAATTGCTTTGGTTTGTTGGTGCCTCGGCGGTCACATCAGGCGCCGGAGTGGCCGGGGAAATGGTTTCGTCAGGCAAGGGCTGCGTAGCACTGGGCGGCGTCGGTGTCGGAGACCCCTGGCCGGGCTGTGTCACATTCGTTGCAGGCACAGCAGCTTTGCGCGGTGCGGATTGGCTTTTCACCGGGATCAGAAGGAACTGGCCTTCGCGGACGGTAAAATCGGAATCCAATCCATTCCAGTCTGACAGCGCCTCAACGGGAACGTCATAGAGGCGTGAAATTGTAAATGCCGTTTCACCACGTTTCACCTTGTGGCGGATCGGTTCGGGACCGGTTGGTGCCGGTGCCGCCGCAGGTTTTGCGGGTTTAAGCGTTGATGTACGGACCGAGCCATTTGCGGGGACTTCGTCGATTGCCGTACCAGCTATCGTCGCAATATCGACAGAGCTTGCGGAACCGACCGTCTGGGGCAGTGCCACAACTTCGCCCTCGCGCAGGGAATCGGTAGGCATTAGACCATTGAAACGCGCAAGCTCTCCTTCAGGCAAACCAACCCTTGCGGCCAAGTCTCTGACAGTGTCACCGCGGCGAGCAATCGCCACTTGATAGGTCGGATATGTGATGACACCCCTGGCATCCGGTGCGGGTCGGTTGGTCGTCGCCGACTGTGCTGCTTCGGCGGTGGAAAAACCGCCTACCTGTCCGCGAAGATCATAGTCCAGCGGCCCTTCGCACCCAGCCAGGATTGCAAGGCTAGCCACTCCTAACGCACAGCGGCGCATTGCTGATTTGGAAACTGCTCTCATTTTATTGTCCTCGACACCTGCCCCTGTTCATCGGGGTTCCGGCGCATTTTGCAGAATATTCCTTTAAGCTCCATCCTTCCCAAGCCCTTCTAACAAGGGCACAAAACGGACAGGCAACAATTCGTCATAGTCCAAACCGGATTCGGTGCGTCGGACCCTGATCAAAGTCTGGACCGTATCCGACTGCCCCACCGGCAAAACCATGATACCGCCGATTTTGAGCTGCGCCAAGAGCGGCCCGGGCGGGTCCTCGGCAGCTGCAGTCACGATGATACGATCAAACGGGGCTTGCTCGGGCAGACCAAACGAACCATCCGACAACATTGCCGTCACATTTGTCAGCCCCAAATCACGGAACAACTGGCCGGTTTCGCGCACAAGTCGCTTATGACGCTCGACCGTGTATACCCGGCGTGCCAGTTTCGACAGGATCGCGGCCTGATAGCCCGATCCGGTCCCGATCTCGAGCACGGTATCACGCGGACGTACTTCCAGCGCCTGCGTCATCAGCCCAACGACAGACGGTTGGCTGATCGTCTGGCCGCACGCAATCGGCAGCGGCGTATCCTCATAGGCGCGTTCTGCAAACAGGCCTTTGACAAATCTGCCGCGATCTATCTGCTCCATTGCTGCCAGCACGCGAGCATCCGTCACTCCGCGCGAGCGCAGGGCAAACAGGAACTGCATGGTTGTTTCAGGGTCCAGTCCGCTCATTCGATCGACTTTAACGCTTCCAGCGCGTCATGCGCCGTCAGATCCGCACGCATTGGTGTGACCGAGATATAGCCTGCCAGATTGACGGCAGCATCCGTCCCAGGTGCAGTCGGGTTGTGTTGATACCCGCCCTTGATCCACAGAAACCGCCGCCCCGAAGGTGAGCTGTGCGGCTCGACCGAGAAATGTGTGTCACGCCGATAACCCTGAGGGGCGATCCGGGTGCCCAGTACTTCATCCGCAGGCACTGGGGGGAAATTGACGTTGTAAAACAAACGGTAATCGCCTTGTTCTGCCGGCGTCGCCCCCAGTATCTTACGAACCAGCTCGGCACCAAATCGGGTCGCGGATTCGAACGGGTCATCCAGCCCCAAATTGCGCGGACCGAAATATTGAGACAGGGCAATAGCCGGAACCCCCTGCAGGGCCGCCTCCATCGCGCCCCCGACTGTGCCAGAATACAGTGTATTCTCGGCCGAGTTGTTCCCACGGTTCACACCAGATAATACCAGGTCGGGTGGCGCGTCCTTCATCACATCGTGCAAACCGGCCAAGACACAATCAGCTGGTGATCCTTCCGCAGCAAAACGGCGTTCTCCCAGCTTGGCAACCATCATCGGGTGCGTGTAGCTGATGCAATGCCCCACGCCGGATTGCTCGAAAGCGGGCGCAACGACCCAGACTTCACCATCCGGTCCGGCCAGATCGGCAGCAATCGCCTCGAGTGCGATAAGCCCCGGCGCATTGATCCCGTCATCATTGGTTAGAAGAATACGCATATGCCCCATCCACCGCAGCGTTTTTTCCTTGATAGACCCAGCCCCGCACTGCGGCAAGCAACCCGCAGGCGCAATCTGAGGCTTTCACGCACCACTTGCGCCTAAACTGCAGTTTTAGACCCTATTTGGGGAATACAAAGCACCGATCGCGGCGAATGGTCAGCCACATGACCCGCCCCGCTTGCGGGACAAACACGTTGGGAACGGTCGCTTTCAAGATTGAATCATCATAGTCCATACGGAATTCAATCAAACTTTCGTTGCCCAGAAAACGCGCCCGTTCGACCACACCACGCGCGGCTACCCCGTCCGTCGGTGTCGGCAGTGGACCTTTGCCATTGCGATCAAAATCCAAACGGACGTGCTGAGGCCGAAATACAATCTCAACATTCGTTCCATCCGGCACACCCGGAGCAAGAAACTGACCAAATGGCGTATCGGCCAAAGCTCCGTTAACTTGCGCGCCTAACACATTTATATCGCTAAAGAATGCAACTGCAGCTTTGTCCGCAGGACGGGTGTAGACGTTGTAAGGCGCACCCTGTTGAACGATTCTGCCACGGCGCATCAGGGCGATCTCATCGGCCATACGCATTGCCTCTTCGGGTTCATGGGTAACCAACAGGACTGCGGCGTCCTCTTCCTTGAGGATCGCCAGAGTTTCGTCCCGAATTCCATCGCGTAACCGGTTATCGAGCCCCGAAAACGGCTCATCCATCAACATGATCCGGGGGCGTGGGGCCAATGCGCGCGCCAGAGCCACCCGCTGTTGCTCACCGCCCGACAAGTGATGTGGAAAGCTGTCTGCGAAACGCATCAGGTCGACTTTGGCCAGCAACTCATCCACGCGTGCGCGTTTTTCATCTTTGCTACCCTTCAGGCCAAAGGCAACATTGTCAGCTACGCTAAGATGCGGGAACAGGGCAAAGTCCTGAAACATCAGGCCAATCTCGCGCCGCTCAGGCGGGACACGGAACACCGTATCGCAGATCAGCTTGCCATCGACATAGATCTGGCCTGTCTCTTGCATCTCGACACCGGCAATCATCCGCAGCGTCGTCGACTTGCCGCACCCTGACGGCCCCAACAGGCATGTCACCTGCCCCGCTTGCACGGTCAGCGAGACGTCATCAACCACCACCCGACCTTCGTACCGGGCGACCAGATTGCGAATTTCCAGACGCGGAGGAGTTGCGTTTACTGTCACCGATGGACCCCGTAGCATTACCCGATCAAATCAATCGGGCTTGGGCGGGGATAGCAACCCCTCCCTTTGGGTGCAAGGGATCAGCAGCAGCCGCCCGTTTCGGCCTGCCCGGTCGCCTCAAATGGGCTTTCACCACCGCAGCCTTCGAAGATGCCGTAATGGGTTGAGAAATCACCGATGAACTCGAAATGCCGTGCAAACCGGGTGTCTTTGAGCATCATCCATGTGTTGCCGCACACCGGAAATACTTTACCCGCGGCGATTGCGTGGTGGTCATCCAGCTCAAACATGTGCGCCGCAATGGGGACAGTGCCCTTATAGATCACGGCCTGACCATAATCTTCACAGGCGGGTTCCAACGCAGGTAACTTGAACAGACGATAGGTGGCTGACAGGAATTTGAGCGGTGCCACGCGGTCCTCAAGAACCGGGTTTTCGATGGTCAAGGGGCGGTGCGTGACTCGACGCGGGTCGCCGAAACCGGCTTTGCGAGACATCGACAGAAAGTCATTCCAGTACAGCGCACCGGACAGACACTCGCCATACAGAACCTCATCCTCGGCCATTGCCTGCGGTACGCGACGATCCGCATAAACGTCCGAGAAATACATCTCTCCGCCGTCCTTAAGCAGGCGATGCGCGCCGCGCAGAACGGCCTCCTTATCGGTGGCCAGGTTGATCACGCAGTTCGAAACGATGATATCGAAAGACCCCGCCTTTAAGTCCAGTTCATCCAGCTTTTCGATGTAGCCGTGATGAAATTCCACGTTGCTTTGGGCATATCCAAAGGTTTCGGCGTGATATTCCTGATGCGCACGAGCGACATCCAGCTGCTCGGGCGTCATATCCACGCCGACCACGCGCCCTTTCTCGCCCACCATGGCAGACAGGGCGTATACATCCCGACCGGCACCACAGCCCAGATCAAGGATGCTCATCCCTTCCAGATCCAGCGGCGCGATCAGCCCGCAGCCGTAATAGCGGGTCAGCACGTCATCATGGACCTTGGCGAGGATCTTTTTCAGATGATCCGGCATATCGTCGGGCGTACAGCACGCATTGGTCTGCAGGTCCGCGCTACTTTGCAGGACCTCGCCATAGTAGTTCTGCACCGATTCATGCTTCATCGCTGTCATCCCCTGATCTGACTGATGTTGAGCTAACCCAGCACCGCGCACCGTGCAATAAAAAGCCGAGCAATCTGACGAAAGGTTGAGCTAGCCCAGCAGCTCAAAATCCAGATCCGCGCGCACCCGGCCATTCACCTGAATCTCCAGAAGATGTGCGCCGGGAACAAGCCTGAACGTGGTCGCATCGCCTTTGAGCTTGTGCTTTTTGCTCAAGGTCAGGTTTCCATTCCTTAGCGCGGCCTGTTTCAGCTTGTGAACTTTGGCCGATTTTTTGCCGCCAGGTCTTTGAAAATGGATGATATAATCAATCAAAACGGGTTGGTTCACCTCACCAGCCAATGAAACATCAAACTCAAGCGCGCCGCCAATCTTTGCGGGCCCATTTACCGTGACCGAGACCTGTATATCGGCATCAGGGTTATATCCCAGCATCTTCATCGCGCGTGGGTGCCCGGCCTTAACCAGACCGCGCAGGGTATGAGAGGTCATCCACCGCATCTCGTCAGCGTCTTGACGCTGTGAACGAGACCAGCCCTGCAGGCGGTCCAGCACCATATCCGGGTCTTTTTTGGAGATGTCGTTCAGATGGTTGGCCACCGACCGCGTCACATAGCGCGTTTGATCCTCATGCAGCCGATCCAGCAAAGGCAGCGGGTCGGTTAATTCCAACCCCACCGCCTGCCCCCAAGGCAAACGCGGGCGGGTTCCTTCGGACACCAGACGCCGCACATGATAGCTGTCATGCCCGCACCAATCCTCCAGCCGCGCCATCACAAGATCAGCGTGGCAATTGAGAAACGGGCGAATGGCCCATTCCATCGAAAACCTCTGCGTCAGTTCAGCCAGAACATCCAGCGCGAGGTCGGGGTGATCAAGGCCGACATTGACGACCCAGTCCCCCAGAGGCGCAAAGATGAAATCACCGAAATCATCATCAGTTTTGTTCCGGTCCAGCGGGGGCGGCAAGGCCCGCAGCAGGGTCGGAGCGATAGTCGGCAGCTCTCCCGGAACCTGATGTTGCAGGCATTCGGCGATCCAGGCCATCCGCTCTTTCAACTCAAGCTCCAAAAGGCGCGACATCACCTGCGTTTGAAACGCCTGCGCATCGAACCCCGGATCAGCCTCGGCAAAAAGCCCAGCCAGAAAGCCGGTCTTTTCCGCATTAAACAACTGATCCTTAAGTGAAAACCCTTGAGCCATGGTCACATCGTCAGATTGGTCGCGCCACCATCCAACAGGATGTTCTGGCCGACGATAAAGCCCGCATGCTGCGAACACAGAAACGCGCAGGTTGCCCCGAACTCCTGCCGCGAGCCATAGCGGCGCGTGGGGATGGTTGCCTCACGCTGCGCGCGTGCCTCGTCAACGGAAATGCCTTGCTGCGCAGCCACACCACCGTCCAGAGAATCCGCTCGATCCGTCGCATGTATCCCCGGCAACAGGTTATTGATTGTCACACCATGCGGCGCGACCTGCCTGGACGTTCCGGCCACATATCCGGTTAGCCCGGTCCGTGCCGCATTAGACAGGCCAAGAACGGCAATCGGCGCCCGTACGGATTGCGAGGTGATGTTAACCACCCGGCCCCAGCCCTTATCCATCATGCCGGGCAACAGGGCCTTCATGAAGGAAATCGGGGTCAGCATGTTGGCATCCAACGCCTTGATGAAGTCCTCGCGCTGCCAATCTGACCACAGGCCCGGAGGCGGACCGCCAGCATTTGTCACAAGAATATCAACGCCCTGCGCGGCAGCAATCACTTGCGCCTGCCCCTCCTCCGAGGTCACATCACACGCAACACTCTGCACATCGACACCAAATTCCGAGCGCAAACGCGCGGCTTCAGCCTCTAACGCGTCGGCCCCTCGCGCGTTCATCACCAGATTCACACCAGCCGCCGCCAGAGCCTCGGCGCAGCCCAGACCCAAACCTTTACTGCTGGCACAGACCAGCGCGCGCTTTCCACCTATTCCCAGATCCATCTGTTCCTCCCCATCTGTGATTATCCGCATGTCTTTCACCCAGCAGACAGGGAAGACAGATTGATGACAAGGGGTTAGTAGAAGAACTCTTCCCGGACGATCTTGCCATCCGCGACGTGATACAGCGCAACTTCGCGCATATCGAAGCTCTCACCGCTTTCCTTGAACTTGCCCTGCACCTCAAAAATCACGGCAAAACGGTCTTCGCCATGCACCATCGGGTCACTGACGTTTCCGCCCGTCACTTCGGTCGAACTCTCCCACCAATCGTGCTTGCCACGGATCGCGTCGCGCCCATGCGCCTCGCGTCCCATACCGGATGCATCGACGGCCTCAACCGAAACGGCATCTGCCGCATACAGCTTATCCAGATTGGCCTTGGCCCGGTTTTCCCGGCATCCCGCCACCAGCTCATCGGCGATTTCTTTCAAATTCATTGATCCTCTCCATTATTTGTTCACTATATGTTCTTATTGCCACAAGCAGACGATTCGAACCAGCCTCTTTGTCTTGCTTCGGCAGAATTCCCCGCCTATACGCGCGACTATGCTTGATACCGCCACGAACCAACCCACCTTGCCGCCCGAGATCGCCCGGCGCCGGACATTTGCCATCATCTCGCACCCGGATGCGGGCAAGACGACCCTGACGGAAAAGTTCCTGCTGTATGGCGGCGCCATCCAGATGGCCGGTCAGGTACGCGCCAAGGGTGAGGCACGGCGGACACGTTCGGATTTCATGCAGATGGAGAAGGATCGCGGGATCTCGGTCTCGGCCTCGGCCATGTCCTTCGACTATGGAAACTTCCGGTTCAATCTGGTGGACACGCCCGGCCACAGCGATTTCTCGGAAGATACTTATCGCACTCTGACCGCAGTGGACGCGGCCGTGATGGTGATCGACGGCGCGAAAGGTGTGGAAAGCCAGACCCAGAAACTGTTTGAGGTCTGCCGCCTGCGCGACCTGCCGATCCTGACCTTCTGTAACAAGATGGACCGCGAAAGCCGCGATACGTTCGAGATCATCGACGAAATTCAGGAAATGCTGGCCATCGACGTCACGCCCGCTGCCTGGCCGATTGGAGTCGGCCGCGACTTTATCGGCTGTTACGACATGCTTCGCGACCGGCTGGAGCTGATGGACCGCGCTGACCGTAACAAAGTGGCCGAAAGCATCCAGATCAACGGGTTGGACGACCCCAAGCTGGCTGAACATGTGCCCGAGCACCTGCTTGAGAAGCTGCTGGAAGAGGTTGAGATGGCACGCGAATTGCTGCCCGCGCTTGACCCCCAAGCGGTATTGGAAGGCCACATGACCCCGATCTGGTTCGGCTCGGCGATCAACTCGTTCGGCGTCAAGGAACTGATGGAAGGCATCGGCGCCTATGGTCCACAGCCACAGGTACAGTCCGCGGAACCCCGCCAGATCGCACCGGAAGAAAAGAAAGTGTCCGGATTTGTCTTCAAGGTTCAGGCAAACATGGACCCCAAGCACCGCGACCGGGTGGCATTTGTGCGCATGGCCTCGGGCCATTTCAAACGCGGCATGAAGCTGACCCATGTTCGATCGAAAAAGCCGATGGCAATCTCGAACCCTGTGCTGTTTCTTGCATCCGACCGGGAACTGGCCGAAGAGGCCTGGGCCGGAGACATCATCGGCATCCCAAACCACGGCCAGCTGCGCATCGGCGATACGCTGACCGAGGGCGAAGCGATCCGGGTAACCGGCATCCCTTCCTTTGCGCCGGAACTGCTGCAGACCGTGAGACCAGGCGATCCAATGAAAGCCAAGCATCTGGAAAAAGCCCTGATGCAATTCGCCGAGGAAGGCGCGGCCAAGGTGTTCAAACCGTCGATCGGATCGGGCTTTATCGTTGGCGTCGTTGGCGCGCTGCAATTCGAGGTTCTGGCCAGCCGGATTGAGATGGAATACGGCCTGCCGGTACGGTTCGAGGCGTCTCAGTTCACCTCCGCCCGCTGGGTCAGTGGTGAAAAGGTTGAGGTCGAGAAATTCGTCAATGCCAACAAGCAGCACATCGCTCATGATCATGACGGCGACATCGTCTATTTGACTCGCCTGCAGTGGGACATCGACCGGGTCGTGCGGGACTATCCCGACCTGAACCTGACCGCCACCAAAGAGATGATGGCGTGACAGGGTCACGAGCTTCATATGCCGGATAATGTCCCAAGCTGGGGCATTGTATCAACGATCCGGGGCTCGGCCCCGGACATACTTCGGTTTGCGGCCTATCACCTCGATCTCGGGGCCGACCGGATGTATCTGTATCTGGACGAGCCCTGCCCGGCTGCGTTCAACGCCTTGAACCGCCACCCACAGATCGAAATACGCAACTGCGACGAGGGGTACTGGTCGAACCGAAAGCGCGAGAGGCCCGACAAACATCAGGTCCGGCAAACCGCAAATGCCAGCTTTACTTACAGAAAGGCTGAGGTCGACTGGCTCGCCCATATTGATCTGGACGAGTTCCTCTGGCCGCAATCCGACCTTGGCGCGATATTAGCGGAGATTCCGCAACATATCCCAGCGGTGCGCGTTCGTCCGATCGAGCCCGTAGGCGGAACCGAAGACCTGTACAAAGCCTATATCCCCGCTGGTCAGGGCCGTGATGGGATCGTTCAGGCACTATATCCGAATTTTGGCGGATTTGTTCTTGCTGGATTCCTCAGCCATGTTCAGGGTAAACTGTTTGTTCGCAAAGGCTTACCTAAGATCAATTTCCGGATTCACAATCTGTTTCAGGATGGCGAAATCCTCCCGACCAAGGTCGAGCTGCCCCAGGTTGATCTATGCCACCGTCATGCACCTGACTGGGATCATTGGCTAGCCCATTATCGGTTCCGGTTCGAAAAGGGCTCGTATCAGCCAGGCATGTCACCCAATGTTCCGCGCGAACAAGGCGGGATGAACATGAATGAATTGCTGAGCTGGATCGAAGAAGAAGATGGGGCTCAAGGCCTGCGGGCTTTCTATGATGAAATCAGTGGCGCCGACCAAGAAGTTCGCACCCGCCTAGAAAAGTTTGGGCTGATTAAGCACCGTCCGCTGGATTTGGATGGAAAAGTCGCGAAACATTTCCCCGGAAGTACCTGAATTGTTGCGATAAATCCGCATGGTCAGCCGGTGTCGCAGCATAAAAGTGACTTCATTTGACCCTGCCCCGTGATTTTGTTATGTCCCGCCAAGCCGAAATGCACAAAACATCGCATGGCCATCCGGGCCCGGCACATTCTTTACGCGCGGGCCAGGTTTTAGTGTCCGCAACAACCGGACATACATGACAAAGTTTAACGAACTGAACCTGAACCCGAAGGTCCTCAAAGCCATTGAGGAAGCCGGATACGAAACGCCAACACCGATCCAGGAAGGCGCAATCCCACCCGCGCTTGAGGGCAAGGACGTTCTGGGTATCGCCCAGACCGGTACAGGCAAAACCGCCAGCTTCACGCTACCGATGATCACGTTGCTGGCCCGTGGCCGCGCACGTGCGCGCATGCCGCGGTCGCTGGTGCTGTGCCCGACACGGGAACTGGCCGCGCAGGTGGCCGAGAATTTCGACACCTATGCCAAAAATGTAAAGCTGACCAAAGCGCTGTTGATCGGCGGCGTCAGCTTTAAGGAACAAGATGCGCTGATCGACCGTGGCGTCGACGTTCTGATCGCCACACCAGGTCGCCTGCTGGATCATTTCGAACGCGGCAAACTGTTGTTGACCGGCGTCCAGATCATGGTGGTGGATGAGGCCGACCGAATGCTGGATATGGGCTTTATCCCCGATATCGAACGCATTTTTTCGCTGACGCCGTTCACACGCCAAACGCTGTTCTTCTCAGCCACCATGGCGCCCGAGATTGAGCGGATCACCGATACATTCCTGTCGGCCCCAACCCGGATCGAAGTTGCCCGTCAGGCGACGGCCTCGGAAACCATCGAGCAAAGTGTGGTTATGTTCAAAGGTGGTCGCCGTGACCGCGAGGCCAGCGCCAAGCGCCAGGTCCTGCGTTCGCTGATCGACTCCGAGGGCGAAAAATGCACCAACGCGATCATCTTCTGCAATCGTAAGACCGATGTGGATATCTGTGCGAAATCGCTGAAGAAATACGGCTATGATGCTGCCGCGATCCATGGCGATCTCGATCAGTCACAACGGACGAAAACACTGGACGGTTTCCGTGACGGAACACTACGTCTGCTTGTCGCCTCGGACGTTGCCGCGCGCGGATTGGATGTGCCCTCGGTCAGTCATGTAATCAATTTCGACGTCCCCGGCCACCCCGAGGATTATGTGCACCGGATCGGTCGTACAGGTCGCGCCGGACGCGAAGGCAAAGCGATCACTATCTGTTCGGGTCGCGATGAAAAAGCGCTGGCCGCGATCGAGAAGCTGATTCAAAAAGAAATTCCTCGCTTGGACAATCCGGTAAAGGAAGAGCCGAAACCCGAGAGGCCAAAACCCGAGAAAAAGGCCCGGCCAACTGAGGTCCGACCAACAGAGGCCCCCAAACGCGACGATAAAAGAGAAGATCGCAAGAAGGATAAAGAAGTCAGAGGCCGTGGACGGCGCGCTGACAACGGTCCTTCAGTCGTGGGAATGGGCGATCACCTGCCCAGCTTTATCGCGCTCAGCTTCGACGAACGCCGCACGGGTTAAATAGACAAAACCAGCGCCAGAATTGATGCGCCCAATAACGTCATCCCGGCGATCTCGCGCCGGGTGATGGTTTCGCGGAAAAACAAGATCGACGCGAACAAGCTGAGGATCAGCTCGACCTGCCCCAGAGCCTTGACGTAGGCGGCGTTTTGCAAGGTGAATGCCAAGAACCAGCAGAACGATCCGCACAGGCTGGTCAGTCCGACAAATACGCCCGTTCGGCGTGTCTGCCACACGGCGCGCAGCTCGGCCCTGTCTCGCCACAACAGCCACAGGCCCATGCTGACGAACTGGAGCGAGACAACGACTGCCAGCGTCACAAGTGCCCGAAACCACGCATCAATTTCGCCCAATTCAAGCGAGGCACCCCGATAACTGACCGAGGAAAACGCAAACAGCACACCTGATCCCAGGCCAAGCCGCGAGGCCCGGTTCGTCAGATGTCGCCACCACGCCCCGTCTCCTCCGGGACTTTTCGACAGCAGCAACACAGCCGTCAGCCCCAGAAAGATCGCACCAAGCGCCCAGAACGAGACCTGATCGCCCAGGACCAGAAAACCAACGATGGCGGTCTGGATTACTTCGGTTTTCTTAAAAGTTATGCCGACAGCAAAATTGCGCTGTTTGAACAAGGCGACGACACAGATCGTGGCAAGGATCTGAGCCGTTCCTCCAATGGTGGCAAACACCCAGAACCGGGCGGTCAGCGGCGGCAAGGAATACCCCGTCAACTGCAGCGCCGCGATCAGAGCGATTAGAACCAGCGGGATTGAATAGGCAAACCGGGCAAATGTCGCCCCGGCGGCCGTCAGCTTTACACTGCTCAGCGATTTTTGCAGCATGAACCGCACCGTCTGAAACGTTGCGGCGGCGATAGTGACAGGTATCCAGAGGCTCATGCCGCCTTTTGTGGCCGCAAATCAACCCTTTGGCCAGAGCGGATGCGCCACCGGGTCTTTTACCTTCCAGAAATACGCCCGGAAAACATCGGCATATGAAGGGTATACATAGGCCTTATTCGTGGCCAGATAGCCCTCTTTACCCTGCTGGTAGATCTTCGGAAGTTGATACCAGGGGGTACGCGGGTTCAGATGATGAACTACATGTAAATTGTTGTTCAAAAACAGAAAAGACAGTATCCCGCGATCTTCGATGATAACGGTTCTTGCCCCCACATCTTCATGCGCACGGTGTTCCAGAAAAGTGCGTATTTTGACAAGGCCAAGCCCCAAATACGCGGACAGGACATAGACCCCGACCGGCATGGGCGACAAGGTCACGATCCAGATAACCGCAACCACGCCCGCCATATGCAAAGCCCATGCGCGCAATATGTCCCATTCGCCACGCGCGGCCCCTCGCAACTCGTCCCTGACAAAGGCAACCTGTCCGATTGCAGGGCCCAAAACGATCCGCCCCAGCAGAGTATTGTTCACCGATAACAACCGCCTGTGCCAATGGCCTAGCCCCGACCAAACTTTTGGGTCCAGATAGTTTGATTCAGGATCATCATAGGGATCGGTCAGCGTTGCATCCCGATGATGGGCCAGATGTAGGTCTCGGAACCGCTGATATGGGATGAATAAGGTCAAGGGCAGCGCCATCAGCGCCTCGTTCAGCCATCTGGCGCGAAAAGGATGCCCGTGCAGTGCTTCATGCGTCAATGATGAATGTAACGCGGCCACCGCGCCCATCACTGGAACCGCTAACCAGATGGGCAGGAAGAAGATCACGGCCAACCAGGCAGCATAACAGGCCAGCATCAGCGTGAAAGTGCCCCATTCCGGACCCGGGCGCTCAGACATTGCGCCCCCACGAAATGCCCGCCCAGACCCTCTCATAAACCACATAGAGTGTCAGCCCGATCGCCGTGTTTACTACGGCCAGAGTTCCGCCAATCGCGGCGGACCCTGTCGCAACCAGCCCAACCACCGACATGATGATCAGGCCCATCACGTTCCACAAAACCGCCTTCACGACCGATCTGCGTCGTGTTTCCATTCCGTCACCCATAATATTGTTATGGCTTAAGAAATACGGCCCGCCGCTTAGGTTGAACATTCTGAATATGATTAACAAAACTCATCAAACGTGATATTTATCACCACATGCAGGATAAAATCGACAAACGCGACCGCGCCGCTCAATTCCGTTTGCGCCTGGCCCGCGCAATGGAAGAACGCCAAATCAGCCGAAGCGCCTTCGCGCGCCAGATCGGTGTTGACCGCTCAACCGTATCGCAACTGTTGACCGATCACGGGGCACGGTTGCCGAATGCCCATGTTGTCGGAAGCTGCGCGACGGCATTGGGTGTTTCGGCGGACTGGTTGCTGAGCCTGTCTGACCGGCCGGAAAGCGCGGCCGAGTTGCTGGCTTTGTCGCTGAGCATGACTGAGGCCCCCCGCGCCCTGGTAGATGAGCGCATATTCGAGTGGCACCAAGAGGCAGCGGGTTACAAAATCAGATATGTTCCTGCGACCTTGCCCGACATGCTCAAGACCCGCACCGTTCTGGAATGGGAATACGCACCGCATCTGGGGCGCACGGCAGATCAGGCCATAGGTGCGTCCGAAGATCGACTGACCTGGATGCGCAGCGCCCAGTCCGATTATGAGATCGCAATGCCGATGTACGAAATCGACAGCTTTGCGCATGCAACCGGCTATTATCAAGGCCTTAGCCTTCGCAAGCGGCTGGATCAGATTGACCACCTTTTGGAGTTGTGTGAACAGCTCTACCCACGGCTGCGTATCTACCTGTTCGATGCCAAACGGCTGTATTCGGCTCCCGTAACGATTTTCGGTCCCCTTCTTTGCGTGTTTTACGCAGGAAGCCATTACATGGCCTTTCGCGATCGCGACCGGATTGAAATTTTCAGCCGCCATTTCGACACTCTGGTTCGCGAGGCGGTCGTGACCGCGCGGGACTTTCCAGAGCACCTGCAACAGCTCAGAGCAGCGATTTCCCGCGACATATGATGCATCCCCGTACAACCTGTGGTATCGTCGCCGGGCGCGAACTTTCGGGCATTCCGACCACAGACGGAGGACCACAGGAATGGACGCACTAAAAACAGCCCAATATGCACGGGCTTTATACACGGCGCACGGTGACCAGGCCGAGGCAGAAGCCGCAATGAAAATGCGCGAATGCGAGGCTGCCGGAAACGCTCAGCAAGCCCGCGATTGGCAAGCCGTTCGTCAGACCATCCGCCAGATCCGAGGCCCCAACCAGGGCTAGGTTACAGTTTCGGGTCGGGATTGACCGTGTGACCATCCACCGCGATCACCTGACCCGACACCAACCGCGCCGCGCCAGAGGCCAGAAAAACAGCCATATTGGCGATGTCCTGCGCTTCGACGAAACGACCCATGGACGTGCCCGAGGCATAGCCCTGATAGACCTCGTCCCGGCTCATGCCCTTGGTCGCCGCCTCGCGTGCCAGAACGCCTTCCATCCTTGGGCCCTCCACCGCGCCGGGACAAATCGCATTGGCGCGGACGCCGTGAGGGCCAAGCTCCATCGCCAGTGTTTTCATCAATCCGATCACCGCCCATTTGGCCGCGGCATAGGGTGCACGAAAGGGATAGCCATATTGCCCCGCAGTGGATGAGGTCAGGATGATGCTGCCCGCCCGGGCGGATTTCATCAGCGGCGCGGCGTATTTGGCCGCCAGAAACGCCCCCTCCAGATTGACCGCAACGCACCCCCGCCAGTCCTTGAGGTCAATATCCTCGATTGCGCTGGTCGGCCCGGCAATCCCCGCATTGGCGCAGAGCGAATCCAGACCACCCACATCTGAAATCGCGGCGAAGACGGCGCGCATATCGCCCTCGTCCGCCACGTCAGCATGGTGGGCTGTCCAATGACCCGGCACGCCATCTAGCGCCGCCCGATCAATATCTGTGATCCAGACATCATACCCGGCCGCATCAAACGCCTCTGCCATAGCCCGACCAACACCCGAAGCGCCAGCCGTCACCAACACCCGGCAGGTCATGAGGGTTTCCTGATCGCAACCCCGGCCCCTTCGGGATAAGGCAATCCGGCCTGCGCTTCGGCGATGCGGGCCATAGCGGCCTCAATGCTGGGCGATGGCGGGCTGGGGCGGCGTGTTTCCAGGCTGACATGCAGCAAAAAGCTCTCCCCGGTCGCCAGCAGCGTCTCATCGCTATACATGCTGTGGAACACGTGCAGTTTCTTGCCCTGCCCCAACAGCATCTGGGTGCGCACCTCGATCTTTGCGCCCGCATGGACCTCATTCATGTAACGAATGTGGTTTTCCGCGGTGAAATAGCTGCCCCCGGACGAGATATATTCCATATCGCAGCCGATGATCTCCATGAACCGGTCGGTGGCGGCGGCGAAGGCCTCAAGGTATTTAGCTTCGTTCATATGACCGTTGTAATCGGTCCAATCCAAAGGCACGGCACGGGACAGAGTCAGGATCGGTTGGCTCAGATCCGCTTGCTCCAATGATGGCAGCGCACCCGGTTTCAGCAGAGCATCATGCTGGTTCAGCACCGCCCCCGCGCCCCAGTTCTGCGCCTTGAGCGCGCGCATCATCCCCACGAGGTTGTTGTCGCGGATACGCTCCAGCTCGCGGATCGAATGCATGCCTGATTGCGCATCCGACTGATCCGCAATCAGATCCACAAGCTCGTCAGTGAATTCGGGCACATCCATCAGCTTGGTCCAGGGCCATTTCAGTGCCGGGCCGAACTGCGCCATAAAATGCCGCATCCCAGCCTCGCCGCCGGCGACACGATAGGTTTCGAACAGACCCATCTGCCCCCAGCGGATGCCAAACCCCATACGGATCGCCTCGTCGATTTCCTCGGTCGTGGCGACGCCGTCCTTGACCAGCCACAGCGCCTCGCGCCAGACGGCCTCAAGGAACCGATCGGCGATATGCGCGTCGATCTCTTTCTTCACGTGCAGCGGGAAGAATCCGACCGATTTCAGGAGGTCTTGCGCCCGTTCGATCATCTCGGGCGGATTCGCGCCAGTTGGCACCAATTCGATCAGCGGCAGAAGGTATACCGGGTTGAACGGATGCGTCACCACGATCTGTTCGGGGCGCAGCGCGCCGTCCTGCAATTCAGACGGCTTGAACCCACTAGTCGAGGAGCCGATGATCGCACCCGGATCACAAGCCTCTTGCAAGCCCTTGTAAACTTTCAGCTTCAGGTCCAGCCGTTCCGGCACACTTTCCTGAATCCACTCGGCACCCTGTACCACATCGACTATATCATCATGGAATGACAACGCACCTTCAGGCGGCAACGGGACGTCGCTCAGCCCCGGTAGCGAGCGGCGCGCATTGTCCAAAACTTCTCCGATCTTACGCTCGGCTTCCGGGTCCGGGTCGAATACCCGAACGTTCCAACCGTTCAGCAGGAACCGCGCGGCCCATCCGCCGCCGATAACTCCGCCGCCAATGATTGCTGCTGTTTTTGTCATCACTTCACTACTTTCAACTCTTGAGGGTCAAACCCATTTTCGCTCAGTACGTCACGCGCAATCGTCAGTTGATTTTGTGTGATCGTTAAATCTCTGCTCAGTACAACTGCAAACGACCTATCTGGGCGGGCCAATACAACCATCTGCTCCCCGTCACCCACGTAGATGATGTGAAACTTTGTGGGGCTTGCGGCAGTGATGTCATATTCAAGTGCAGACTCGGATCGCCGGGTAGGCACGCTCAGGTGGTTTTCAAAGCAATCACTTGCTCCTGCGATGTACCCAAAACATTCAGTCCGGTCCGGGTCACGCAATTGATAGCTAGGGTATGGCTGTCCCTCAAGCCTCACAAAAAGCCGTTGCGTGTTCTTGCTTTTGCGTCTGAACGCAGCCACTTCGAAATACGGCTCGTCAAAGATCGACCAATTCACCGCTTCGACAGGTTGAATAGCAAATTGACGCGCTCGAAAGCCTTCATTTCCGACCAAGCCACACGCTGGAACCAATCCAACGAGCAAACATCCGACTACCCATGAAATAACTCGGCGGAACATGGCCCGCCTAGCTTTTCGGCGCCCGCTTCACCAACCCAAGCTTCTCGCGGACCTCCTGCGGCCCGATCACCCGTGCACCCATATTCTCGATGATGCTACCCGCGCGTTCTACCAGTTGCCAATTCTCGGCCAGCACGCCTTTGTCCAGCCACAGGTTGTCCTCCAGCCCGACGCGCACGTTGCCGCCCGCCAGAACCGCAGCGGCCACATAGGCCATCTCATTCCGGCCCAATGAGAACGCGCTGAAGGTCCAGTCATCCGGCACGTTGTTCACCATCGCCATGAAGGTGTTCAGATCATCCGGCGCACCCCATGGAACGCCCATGCACAGCTGAACCAGAGCGTTCGGTTCCAGAACGCCCTCTTTCACCAACTGCTTGGCGAACCACAGATGACCGGTATCAAAGGCCTCAATCTCGGGCTTTACCCCCAGATCGGTCATCATCTGGCCCATCGCGCGCAACGCACCCGGCGTGTTGGTCATCACATAATCGGCCTCGGCAAAATTCATGGTGCCGCAGTCGAGGGTGCAGATTTCCGGCAGGCATTCGGCCACATGGGCCACACGCTCGGTCGCGCCAACCAAATCAGTTCCCGCCTCGGCCAGCGGCAGCGGGTTTTCGATACCGCCAAACACCATGTCGCCACCCATGCCAGCAGTCAGGTTCAGCACGGCGTCGACCTCGGCATCGCGAATGCGATCTGTGACCTCACGATACAGTGCCAGATCACGCGAAGGCGCTCCGGTCTCAGGGTCGCGCACATGGCAATGCACTACCGCCGCCCCTGCCTTGGCTGCAGCTATCGCGCTGTCGGCGATCTGCTTTGGCGAACGCGGCACATGCGGGCTGCGATCCTGCGTCCCACCCGATCCTGTGACGGCGCACGTAATGAAGACTTCGCGGTTCATTGCCAAAGGCATGGCGTTCTCCCCAGCTTATACCCGGTTAACCCTGAGTTTTCCCCAGGCTTCTCCACGGATTCCGATTTGCTTTCGCCCCTGAGTTTGGCGCAGCTTTGGTCAAACACTTGTCAGAATGCGAATCGAACTTGATGAAATCCGCAAAAAACATATTGCAGCCCGAACATCGTGCCCTGAAAACGGCTGTGCTGGTGCTGGACGAATGCAACACGCTCAGCTTTGCGTCGGCCGTTGATCCAATGCGCGCCGCCAACCGGTTGGCGGATCGTCCGGCCTTTGACTGGGATTATGTGACAGCCACCGCTGAACCGGCCATGCTGACCAGTGCGCTTTCGGTTCCGGGTGTACCTTTGGCCCGGCTGCAATCCTGCGATCTGATGATTGTCGTTGCCGGGTTCCAACTGGCCCGCCATGCCACACCCAGCCTGCTGGCCGGCCTACGCCGCATCGCCAAGACCGGCGCCACAATGGCAGGTATTGATGGCGGTCCCTGGCTGCTGGCCGAGGCAGGCCTGCTGAACGGCCACGCCGCCACCACCCATTGGGAAGATTTGGAGAATTTCTCTGCCCGCTTCCCCGAAGTGGACGTGCGCCCTGACCGGTTTACCGTTTCTGAAGGCCGCCTGACCTCGGGCGGGGCAATCCCAGCAGTCGAGATGATGCTGCATATCATCGCCGCCCGCCATGGCGCCGGATTTGCCGCCCGCGTCTCGGGTCTGTTCCTCTATGACGGTGCGCCTGATCCCACAAAACCACAAAGCCGCACCGGTGCGCCGCACCGCCACACAGCTTTGACCGCCAAAGCCAATACGCTGATGCAATCCGCACTGGACGACCCTATGCCATTGGCAGATATCGCCGAAACCCTGGGCACCAGTTCACGCACCCTGCAACAGCAATTCCGCCTGCGCCTGAACACCACGCCACAGGACCATTACCTGCAGCTACGACTGGCCGAGGCGCGCAGATTGGTGACGGACACCGATATGTCACTGATGGATGTGGCTCTGGCGACGGGTTTCGCCTCGCAATCCAGCTTTGCCCGCGCCTTTCGCACAGCGCACGGCCTTTCGGCCCGGGACATGAGGCAAGACAGGACACAACCCACACATCACTAATCGGATCCGCTTCATCTGGCTGAAAATACCTCGGTGGAGGCTCCGCCTGCGGAGACGAGGGCAGCGCCCCTAAAACGGCATAGGATGCGCGCGATGCGCTTCGGTGATTTCAGTCAGAATTTCCCCAGAAAGGCGAAGTTCCTTACCGTCGAGAATATGCCCAAGCTGCGCCACCGTTGTCGCGCCGAAAATGGCCGACATCATGAAGGGCCGCGTCCGGCACCAGGCCAGCGCCATATGGACCGGGTCCAGATCGTGGCGGTCAGCGATCTCTAGATAGGCCGCAACCGCCTCAAATGCCCGTCTGCGATGACGTCCTCCCACCTCAGGCACCAATGACATCCGCGAACCCTCGGGCACCATGCCGTTTTGGTATTTCCCGGTCAAAAATCCGGCGGCAAGCGGTGAAAAGGCCATCAGCCCCACATCCTCATGCGCGCTCAGCTCGGCCATATCGGTGTCGAAATGCCGGCACATCAAAGAATACTCATTCTGAACCGATGCCACGCGGGGCGTGCCGGTGGCTTCGGCGATCTGCAACCACTGAGCGGTGCCCCAAGCGCTTTCGTTCGAAAGGCCAAACGCTCGGATATTTCCTTTGTTGACCTGTTCCTTCAGGGCAACAAGGCACTCGTGCATATTGTCCAGAACCTCATCGGTATTGTGCCCTGAAGGCGCATAGGTCCAGTTTTGCCGGAACATATAGCTGCCGCGGTTCGGCCAGTGAAACTGATAAAGGTCGATGCAATCCGTTTGCAGGCGGCGCAAGGAACCTTCGACCGCCTCGGGGATTGTCTGCGGTGAAATCGGTGCGCCATCGCGCGCATGTGCGAACCCTGCCCCAGAATGCTTGGTTGCCAGAACATAATCACCACGCCGTGACGGGTTGGCGGCGTTCCAGTTGCCCAGAATTTCTTCGGTCCGGCCCACCGTCTCTTTCGAGATGGGATTCACCGGATACATCTCGGCGGCATCGACGAAATTAATGCCCCCATCAAGTGCCATGTCCATCTGAGTATGCGCGTCGGTCTCGGATGTCTGCGTACCAAATGTCATCGTACCCAGACACAGGTCTGTCACCATGATTCCAGTCCGGCCCAGGGGCTTCGTTTCCATCGCTCATTCTCCTGAAATCTGCGGAGGCCCTATGCCTCGGCCTTTTTTTCCCACCGGCCCGATTCCTCGGACCAATATTGCGCCGAACAGCCCGCCCCGGTCAGTGTTTTCCATTGCCCGCGGGCATGTTGGAGAGCCTGATCATCATTCCCATCGAACAGGATGCACACGCGTTCCAGCGCGTTCACTTCCTCGGGTTCAACCGAGGCACCATCAACAGCCATCACGCAAGCCGGATCATTTGTGGCCTCGGCCCCTGTCGTCAGCAATATGGGCTGGTCCCTGTCATGCGCCCCCCCGGTGCGGCCATGTGGCAGGAACCCTTCCTCGGAGCCCTGCCACAGCTTTTCGTCCAACCAATCCATCCGTGCGGGATCAGTTCCCCGCACAGCTATCTTCCACCCGGCCTGCCGCGCCTTGTCCAGCAACACGGGCAAGGTGTTTTCCAGCGGTTGGCGGGTCAGGTGATAGAAATAAACGGCGCCCATTGGATTATTCGAAATTGTCCTGCACGAACCGGCTCAGTGTGCGGACACCCCAACCGGTGGCCCCTTTGGGCGCATAGGATGTCTCGGTTGCAATCGAAGCCACCCCAGCAATGTCCAGATGGATCCAGGGGGTTTCGTCCTTCACGAACCGCTGCAGGAACTGCGCAGCAGTGATGGACCCGGCAGGTCGTCCACCGACATTCTTCATATCGGCGATGCGCGATTTCAGCTGCTCGTCATAGGCTTTGCCCAGCGGCATCCGCCATGCGCCCTCATCCTCGGCCCCGGCAGCCTTTAGGAAGGCGTTGCAGAACGTGTCATTGTTCGAAAAGACACCGGCATTCTCATGCCCAAGCCCAATGATGATCGCGCCGGTCAATGTTGCCAGGTCGATCATGCCCACGGGGGCAAACCGCTCTTGCGCGTACCACATCACATCACACAGGACCAAACGGCCCTCGGCGTCGGTATTGATGACCTCGACCGTGTCGCCCTTCATCGACTTGACGACATCGCCGGGGCGCGTGGCATTGCCCGAAGGCATGTTTTCCACTAGCCCGACAAGGCCCACGACATTGGCTTTGGCCTTGCGCTTGGCCAGCGCCCGCATGGTGCCGGCGACCACACCTGCCCCACCCATGTCCATAGTCATGTCTTCCATGCCTGCAGCGGGTTTCAAGGAAATGCCGCCGGTGTCAAACACGACGCCCTTACCCACCAGCGCCAGCGGCGCATCATCCTTGTCGCCTCCATTCCACTGCATCACCACAACCTTGGACGGGCTGACCGAACCCTGCCCGACGCTTAACAAGGTGCGCATACCCAATTCGGCCAGCTTGTCTTCGTCGAGCACTTCGACGTCCAGGCCAAGCGCCTTCATTTCGGACAAACGATCCGCGAATTCGGTCGTTGTCAGCACATTGGCGGGTTCATTGGTCAGGTCCCGTGTCATCCGAACGCCATCGGCAATTGCATACAGCGGTGCGAATGCGGCTTCGACCTCATCATGTTTCTGATGACTGATTGTTACTGATCCGGCTTCATCCGAATCTCGGGTTTTATGGGCATCGAAATCATAGCTGCGCAAAACGATTCCCAATGCCAGTTCTTCGGTCCGGGCTTGATTTCCGGCCATGACCAACAAGGGCTGGTGATCAGACAATTTGGCCAGCTTCGCCCCGGCCTTGCGTGCCTCTGCAGCATCGGCACGGCGCGACAGCACGAGTATATCAAGCGCTTCAGCGGCCATTCCGCCTGGCCAGGCAAGAGAGACTACATCGCCGGATTTCACCTTTTCGAACCGGTCGCTTTCGACAAGTCGCGCGACTGCGCCCCGGGTCAGACGGTTGGCGCGGCGTGCGGCTGGGTTCATCTTGCCTTCATCCGAGACAATAATCACGACGCGCCCTTTGGTCTGCGCCATCACGTCCACGTCAAAAGCCTTAAACTGAATTGGAACAAGACTGCTCATTGGGAACTCCTGAAAATCTGTTTCCCAAGACCTAGCCCGCGGCGACCGCATTGACCAGATAGCAGTTTTCCCCGCCGGGCATTTGCATTACAGTCGCGGAAAAAGTTCCGGCAGGGTCGGAGAGCGGGAGGGCGAATTGGCAAATCGGGGCAGGCATAGGCCGTTGCGCGCTGGCGCATGTACCGCTGATTCTCTTGACTTCAAGGCCCCCGCTGCAGGCAACGCAGTGATGCCGAGGGCGCATCGGTGATCCTGGATCGATATTTTGCCCGCCGGTTCACCCAGAGCTTTCTGGTCATTGGCTGTATCTTTTTGACGCTGATGATTCTGATCGATCTGATTGAACAGGTACGGCGCTTTGATGAGGTCGATCTGTCATTTGGCCGGCTTTTGTATCTGACCCTATTGAATACGCCCGCCGCCATCGGTGAAATGCTGCCCCTGCTGATCATCCTGTCCACGATTGCGTTGTTCATCGGATTGGCGCGCAGCTCGGAATTGGTGGTGACGCGCTCGATCGGGCGGTCTGGAATTCGCGTCCTGCTTGCACCTGTAACTCTGGCCCTGTTGATCGGAGCCTTGGCAGTTGCGGTGCTTAATCCGTTTGCTGCCGCAACTTCCGAAGAATTCCAACGGCTTTCCGATTCCTACCGTAACCGCACCAGCTCAGCTCTTTCGATCAGCAGTGAGGGTTTGTGGTTACGGCAAGCTACAGAAGAGGGTCAATCGGTTGTCCACGCGCGCAGAACGTCAAACGGCGACACCTTGCTGTTGAAGGACGTCACCATAATAACATTCGACGCGATTGGTCAGCCGACACGCCAAATCTCTGCCAAACAGGCCGAGTTGGAAGACGGTTATTGGGTTTTACAGGATGCCAAGATCTGGCCGCTTATGAACGGCATCAATCCCGAAGCTGGCTCGAAAGAGCATGATCGTCTGGAGATTCCGACCACCCTGACGCGTCAGCGCATTCTGGACAGGTTGGGCAAACAGGATTCGATGTCTGTCTACGATTTGCCCCAGTTGATCCGAGACCTGCGCGAAGCCGGATTTTCGACAAAGCAGTACGAGGTCTGGTTTCAGGTCCAGTTGGCGAGGCCTCTGTTTCTGGTCGCAATGGTCTTGATTGGCGCGGCCTTTACCATGCGACATGTCCGGTTCGGCGGCACCGGAATAGCGGTGCTGACGGCCGTGTTGCTGGGCTTCGCCATCTATTTCGTCCGTAATTTCGCGCAAATATTGGGAGAAAACGGTCAGTTGCCTATCTTCGTTGCAGCCTGGGCCCCGCCATTTGCGGCCATCCTTCTTTCTCTTGGCCTGCTGTTGCATGCGGAGGATGGCTGATGCGCAAATTTGCTCTGCTATTGCTCTCGGGTGCGGTTGCATTGTCTTTGCCTTCGGATGTCATGGCCCAGACTTTGCCGGAACAGGATCAAACGACGAACGCGTCCCAGCAAGAGCCACCAGCCCTGCTTGTCGCCGACAAGATTTTCATTACCCCAGAGCGTGTGCTGATCGCAGAAGGCAATGTCGAAGCGTTTCAGGGTGACGTCAAAATGACGGCCAGCCGGATTTTGTACGACCGCGAAAGCGGTGAGCTTACACTGGAAGGACCGATCCGGATTGATCAGGGCAATCGAACGACAGTTCTGGCGGATTCCGCAGAACTTGACCGGGGTTTGCTCAACGGCCTTTTGATCGGCGCCCGAATGGTGTTCGACCAACAGGTGCAAATTGCCTCGGTGCAGGCGACACGTGCTGGTGGCAGATACACCCAGTTCAGCAAAGTCTCGGCGACGTCTTGCCATGTCTGCACGGATGGGCGGCCACCGCTCTGGCAAATCCGTGCCCGCAAGGTGACCCATGATCAGTTGGAACGACAGCTCTATTTCGAAGGTGCGCAATTCCGGGTGCTGGATGTGCCGGTCTTCTATTTCCCTTACCTGCGTCTCCCTGACCCAACGCTGGACCGGGCGACTGGTTTTCTGGTCCCATCGGTCCGCACCACCTCGCAGTTGGGCACAGGCATAAAGGTTCCCTATTTCTTCAAGCTTGGAGATCACAAGGACCTCACGCTGACACCTTACCTTTCCGGTAAGACCAGAACTCTGGGCTATCGCTATCGTCAGGCCTTTAAGAACGGACGGATCAAAATCGAAGGCGCGCATACTCGCGATGACCTTCAACGGGATGAGGCGCGCGGATATTTCTTTACCAACGGCTGGTTTGATCTGCCGGACGACTATCGCCTGACCTTCAACATTCGAACCACGTCCGACGATTCCTATCTGGCTGATTACGGCCTGCCCGACTTTGACCGTCTGCGCAGCGAAATTGCCCTGGAAAGGATCAAGCGCGATACCGCTTTCCGGACCAGCCTAAACCACTATAAAACCTTGCGAGATAGCGAGGATCAGGATCAGATTCCTTCTCGCATCTTCGACCTGAACTATCGCAAACGCTTCTTCCCGGCAGCTGTCGGAGGAGAGGTGCGGATGGCTTTCATCGGCCATGCCCATGAAAGAACGAGCAATGAGGACGTTATCGGGCGCGATGTTGCCCGAGCGACCTTCGATACCGAATGGCTGCGCAGCTGGATACTGGGCTGGGGGCTGCGTGCAGATGCCCAAGTAGGCGCGTCAATCGATACGTTCAATATCCGCCACGACAGCGCCTATCCCGATCAGGTGACCCGCACGACCCCGCGCGCCGCACTGACGCTGCGCCTGCCAATGACCCGCCGCGAGGCGTCGGGCGCAACCCAGTTGCTGGAACCCATCGCGCAGATCGGGTGGACGCATGTCTCCGACAATGATGTTCCTATCGACGAAAGTACGTTTCAGGAGTTTGACCAGGGTAACCTGTTATCCCTGTCCCGATTCCCTGCCGAGGACAGGCGCGAAGATGGGGTCAGCGGCGTTGTTGGGGTGAATTGGGCGCGTTATGGCTCCAGGGGCTGGCAAGCGCGTGCCACGATCGGTCAGGTCTTTCGTGCGGATGCTGATCCCGACTTTAACCTTACTTCGGGCCTTCAGGGCACATCGTCCGATGTGTTGATCGCCGGACAACTTGAAACGCCCAATGGGTGGTCTCTGGCCGGGCGAGGTTTGGTGAACGGAGATTTCAGCTTTGCCAAGGCCGAGCTGCGTGCAGCATGGCAAAAGGAAACAACGGCTCTCAGCGGAAGCTATGTCTGGCAAGAACCAGATCCCGCAGAAAATGTCGACGATGAGATTTCTGAGATCTGGTTGCGCGGGCGGTACGACATCGATCAGAACTGGCAAACCCGTGCTCAGGCGCGGTATGACCTGAGCGAATCTGAACCGATCAGATATGGGTTGGGTATCACGTACCGGAACGAGTGTGTTCAGGTTAACATGTCGGTCAGCAGGCGCTATACCTCGTCATCAAGTATTGAGCCTTCGACCGAATTCGGCTTTACCGTAGCTCTGACAGGATATTCTGTCGAAGGTGGCGGCAAACAGTACAAGAGAAGATGCAGTTGATAACAGGTTTTTCACGTTTCTTTCGTTCCAGCCATATCGGGCTGGTTGCTCCGGCACTGGTTGCAGTTTCGATTGCCATAGCACCTGTAAAGGCAGTGGCACAGAACCTGTTCTCGCCTGCCATAAAGGTCAATCAAGACATCGTGACCTGGTATGAGCTGGAACAGCGCCTGCAATTCCTCTCGATTCTGGGTGTTCCCGGCGCAACCGAGGAAGACGTGCGCAAAGCTCTGATAGACGACCGCCTGCGCAAACAGGCGATGCGCGACGCTGGAATCGTGGTCGCCCCCGAAGACGTTCAGGTTGGAATTGACCAATTTGCAGCCCGCGGTCAGCTTTCGAGCGACGAATTCCTGCAGCTTCTGGCGGATGCCGGTGTTGACCGTGAGACGGTTCGGGATTTCATCAAGGATCAGATTTCCTGGCGTGAATTCGTCAGCGCGCGTTTTCTGTCGCAGGCGAGACCATCGGAAGACGAGATCAATCGCGCACTTGGACAATCTGGAAGTGGCGGCCTGCAAGTCCTTCTTTCGGAAATCATTATTCCTGTGAACCAACAAAACCTGCCACAGGTTCAACTGCTGGCCGAAGAGATCGCCTTGATCGAGGGCTATGATTCCTTTTCAACCGCCGCAACACAGTACTCGGCGGCCGGAACTCGCACCAATGGGGGGCGCCTTGACTGGTTGAACTTGACTGATCTGCCCCCGGCGCTGCAGCCGGTCATCATCGGGCTCAAAAATGGTGACGTCACCCAGCCCATTCCGCTGCCCAATGCCGTGGCACTGTTTCAGATGCGCGGTTTGCGTGAGACCGCTGCGAGTACGCCCACCTATTCCGAGATCGACTATGCTGTCTATTACATGCCAGGTGGTCGTAGTGCGGAAACACTGGCCGCAGCCGAAAAGCTGAAAGAAGAAATAGACACTTGCGATGATCTGTACGGTATCGTGCAAAACAAGCCAGCCGAAGTCTTAGAGCGGAATGTCAGCAAACCGTCGGAAATCCCGCGCGATATCGCGTTGGAACTGGCCAAACTGGACCTGAACGAAGTTTCAACCACGCTGACCCGCAACAACGGCCAAACACTGGCTTTTGTGATGTTGTGCACACGTACCCGCAACCTTGGCGAAGAGACAACGCGTGCAGATGTCGCCAATGCTCTGACCCAGCAAAGGCTGCAAACACTTGCAGAAAGCCTGTTGGGGCAAATGCGTGCCGACGCAACTATTGTTGAACAATGAAGCCAATCGCGCTCAGCTGCGGCGATCCGGCCGGAATTGGGCCCGAGATCGCCGCAAAAGCCTGGACCAGCCTTAGAACCACCTGCCCTTTCTTCTATATTGGAGATGCCGCGCATTTGCCGCCCGAGACACCGTCGGTACAGATCAGCGACGCCTCTCAGGCGGTCGAGATCTGTGGCTCTGCCCTGCCCGTACTGCAAATGGACTTTCCAGCCCCCAACCGGCCTGGGCACCCTAATCCAGCCAACGCCAGATCAGTTGTCACTGCCATTGAAACCGGCGTAGCGCTGGTTCAGTCCGGTTCTGCATCGGCGCTATGTACCGCGCCGATCCACAAGAAAGCACTTATCGACGGAGCAGGTTTCTCATTCCCCGGCCATACGGAATTTCTGGGCGCCTTGGCTGGGTCCCAACGTGTTGTGATGATGCTGGCCAGTGACCAACTGCGCGTTGTACCAGCAACCATCCACATCCCGCTCTCACGCGTTCCTTGCGAGCTTACGCCCGAGCTTTTGCGGGAAACCATCGAAATCACAGCTCAGGGATTACAATCACAGTTCGGTATTGCCACCCCGCGGATAGCCGTCGCGGGCCTCAACCCGCATGCCGGTGAAGGCGGCAAGATGGGACAAGAAGAACTGGACTGGATTGCACCGCTGATCGCGGAGCTGCCCCGCAAAGAGTATACCGTAACCGGCCCGCACCCTGCGGATACATTGTTCCACGCCGCAGCGCGCGCGCGCTATGACGCCGCCATCGCCATGTATCACGATCAGGCTCTGATTCCGATCAAGACGCTGGATTTCGATCTCGGTGTGAACGTTACCCTAGGCCTTCCATTTATCCGAACCTCACCCGATCACGGGACTGCATTGGACATTGCGGGACAAGGCCTTGCAAACCCCACCAGCCTGATCGAAGCGCTGAAACTTGCCCAGCAGATGGCACAAAGCTCTTGATCCTTCAGCAGGCTGAAAATATCCCGGCCAGAGGTAAAAATTCTCTGGCACTCTCCTATCAAACCGCGCCACGGTGATCGGATCATGAGCACTATCGACAACCTTCCTCCTCTGCGCGAGGTTATCGCCTCGCATCAACTCTCGGCTCGCAAGTCGCTGGGCCAGAACTTTTTGCTGGATCTGAACCTGACCGCCAAGATCGCGCGGCAGGCCGGAGATCTTGCGGAATGCGATGTTCTGGAAATCGGCCCCGGCCCCGGCGGGCTGACCCGTGGGCTACTTTCAGAAGGTGCGCGCAAGGTTGTCGCGGTTGAAAAAGACACACGCTGTATCGCTGCCCTGAATGACATCGCCGCCGCCTATCCCGGTAGGCTTGAGGTCATCAACGGTGACGCGCTTGAGATTGATCCGCTTACGCATCTGACCCCTCCGATCCGTGTGGCGGCGAACCTGCCCTACAATGTCGGCACCGAGTTGCTGGTCCGCTGGCTGACCCCGCCGCAATGGCCTCCGTTCTGGCAAAGCCTGACCCTGATGTTTCAGCGCGAAGTGGCGGAACGGATCGTCGCCCAGCCCGGCGGAAAAGCTTATGGCCGCTTGGCCATCCTTGCCCAATGGCGGGCCGACGCGCGCATCGCCATGTCACTGCCACCCGGCGCGTTCACCCCGCCCCCCAAGGTATCAAGCGCTGTGGTCCACCTAACCGCCCTGCCGCAACCACGATATCCGGCTGACCCTGCCACACTGTCCCGCGTGGTCGCCGCCGCTTTTAATCAGCGCCGCAAGATGCTGCGGGCTTCACTGAAAGGCGTCGCACCCGATATCGAAGACCGCCTGATAACCGCCGGGATCAAACCCACTGAACGTGCGGAACAAGTGCCTTTAGAAGCGTTCTGCGCATTGGCCCGCGAAGTCAAAAGATCCTGAAACAAAAAACCCTGCGGCCTAACAGACCGCAGGGTTTTTCTTTTCTATACTGGCTGATTTACTCTGCCGCTTCAGGCGTATCACCGTTGCCAGAGGGCGCGTCCTCAGTCGCAGCAGGTGCGGCTTTGGGCTTGCGCGCCCGAGGCCGACGGGCCGGTTTTTCTTTTTTCTCGGCCTCTTCAGGGCTTTTGCTTTCAGGCGTTTCTACAAGCCCGGATTCCGGAGCAGCTGCGTCAGCGGCAAACCCCATCACATCAGGTTGAGGTGCCTCAGCGGGATCCGACTGGCGGACGGTTTCGCGTTCCTGACGCTCGGCACGCTCACGATCTCGTTCAGCCTGGCGTTCGCGATTCTGACGCTCTTGCTCCTCACGGCGTGCATCCATTTCACGCTGAGCTTCGCTAAGCAAACGCAGGTAATGTTCGGCGTGCTGCTGAAAGTTTTCGGCAGCTACACGGTCGTTAGACAACTGAGCATCGCGTGCAAGCTGATTATATTTATCAATAATCTGTTGCGGCGTGCCACGCACTTTGCCCTCTGGGCCCGAACTGTCGAAAACTCGGTTTACGACGTTGCCGCCAGAAGGACGATTGCGGTTATTCTTTGCCCGAGAGCGGGATTTGGAAGATCTCATCTACTTTAGTCAGCCTTGTCGTTCGCTGCCGATCAGTTCGCGTCTTGCACTGCTCAAGGGCTTAGCTATGACACGATGTCGGCTTTTTTGGGCTTGGCGTCAGGGGCCCGCTGTAACAGCGTCAACCTCTCTGACTACACCTGAGTAAACACGTCCAGAGCGTGCAGACAAGAGGTTTGTCCCAATTTTTGTACCTTTTTTATATCAATCGGCGCATTTCGGCCTCAGAACGTTCCGTCATGAAGGCATTCTGGCGAAAACGACGCGGTCGCGACCATCCAGATCGGGAATGATCCGTACGTCTGTCAATCCTGCTGCGTCGAACAAAGATGCGACGCTTTGCCCTTGCTCGGGTCCGATTTCGACAAGTAACCGACCATGGGGCAATAGAAAATCCGGGGCGGCGGCAGCAATCCTGCGGTAGGCCCCCAAGCCGTCACCTTCGTCTGTCAATGCCATCCGCGGCTCATGGTCCCGCACTTCAGGTGCCAGGGTGTCCATTTCCGGAAGGGAAATATAGGGCGGGTTTGAAACAATCAGGTCAAATTTAGCTTCAATGTCTCCAAACCAATCGGATTGCTTAATTTCGATCCGGTTCTGAACATCGTGTTGCACGGCATTTGCACTGGCCTGTAGGCAGGCCGCCTCACTCAGATCCACACCAATACCCGATGCACTGGTGCGTTCGGACAGCAATGTGATCAGGATGCACCCCGATCCAACCCCCAGATCGAGGACATAGTCAAAGGGTTCGCTCAGCGCGGCCTCGATCAGAACCTCTGTTTCCGGGCGTGGATCCAGCACGTCCCGGCTAACTTTGAACCGACGGCCGTAAAACTCACGTTCCCCCAACAGATGAGAAACGGGCACACGAATGGCCCGAAGCGAGATCAGTTGCTCGTATCGCTCAGCAATATCCGGTAAAAGCTCTTCGGGTGTAATCAGTGTCACGCGACTTGCTTCGATCCGGGCGGCGTGGGCGAGTAGAACCCGCGCATCCCGCGCCGGATCAGCCACACCAGCCGCACGCAATCTTGCCGTAGCGGCCACCATGGCCTGAGCCGCTGTCTGGCCGCCGGTCATTGCGCCATCTCGGCCAGGAGACGCGCCTGATCATCCGCGGTCAATGCGTCGATTACCTCATCCAGATCGCCCTGCATCACCTGATCCAACTTGTACAGCGTCAGATTGATCCTGTGGTCCGTCATGCGGCCTTGCGGAAAATTATAGGTCCTGATCCGTTCCGACCGGTCGCCAGACCCGACCTGGTTCGCCCGATCTGCCGAGCGTTCGCTGTCAATCCGCTGACGCTCCTGATCATAGAGTCGAGTCTTCAGAACCTGCATCGCGATCTCGCGATTGCGGTGTTGAGATTTCTCGGAGCTGGTCACCACAAGCCCGGTGGGCAAGTGTGTAATCCGCACGGCCGAATCGGTGGTGTTCACGTGCTGCCCACCCGCACCTGAGCTGCGCATCGTGTCGATACGGATATCATTGGCGTCGATCTGAATATCGACATCCTCGGCCTCGGGCAGAACCGCCACGGTCGCTGCCGATGTATGAATGCGCCCGCCACTTTCGGTTTCTGGCACCCGCTGCACCCGGTGAACACCGGATTCGTATTTCAAACGGGCAAAGACGTTGTCGCCCTTAATATGGGCAACCACCTCTTTGATGCCGCCCAGATCCGACGCCTGCTCTTCGAGGATCTCGAATTTCCAGCCGCGCGCTTCGGAATACCGCTGATACATGCGCAGCAGATCGCCCGCAAAAAGCGCGGCCTCATCACCGCCGGTTCCAGGGCGGATTTCCAACATGGCCGGACGCGCATCAGCGGCATCCCTAGGCAACAAGGCCAGTTGCAGGGCGTTTTCGGCACCGGGGATTTGGGCCTGCAGGTTGGGGATTTCCTCTTCGGCCAGCTCCCTCATATCGGGATCGGCCAGCATCGCCTCGGCCTCGGCAAGGTCAGCGACCAGCTGGCGCCATGCCATGATCTGATCGACCACCGGCTTGAGATCCGAATATTCCTTGGCCAGCACAGCAATATCGCCGCCCAAAGCACCATCTGCCATGGCTGCTTCGAGGTATTGGAATCGCTGAGTTATCTGTTCAAGGCGTTCTTCGGGGATCATCCGGGCGGTGTCTCTTAATCCGGGGCTATGGTCAAGGGCTGTCCGTATGCTAAGCTGCCCCGCATGAGACGGTTGGTTCTGGTTCTATCGCTTTTTGCGACGCCCGTGATGGCCGATGTCGTCGGTCCCGGCGGCAAGGTACAGGACTGCTATTGCACTGACAAATCCGGGTCACGCGTTGAATTGGGCGAGATGATCTGCCTGCAGGTCGACGGTCGCATTTTCACTGCACAATGTCAGATGTCACTGAACGTTCCGATGTGGCGCGAGGTACAGGAAGGATGCTTGTCCTCAGGGTTGCATCCGCGCGAGCCAGCCATCAACGCGGTTTCGGTTTACCCCAAAATCTGAGCGTCCAAAGCGCAACCTGCCATAGATGCGCAGTGTATCGCCGTTCTGCTGGGCGGTTGTGTAATCTGGAAAACCTATCACTTTGGTACGGGTGATATAGGTGACCATCCCGTCATCAACTGACCCGGCCAGAACCTTTGTACGTGGTGAGGCCATTGCGATTTCGTTCAACTGCGCCAACCCGTCCGGCCCCGTTTCAAGTACTCGCACGACGCCACCACGGAGGTCCCTGTTCGCGTCGCCGACGGGGGTATTGTGCCAAATGGCGGGATCAGATGGCGCAAGCCGTATATACGCCCCCACAAGGACAATCAGACCAGCAATCAGCCACAGCGCCATTTTCATCTTTTCCACTCTGTTAGATTGCGGAACCATATGCAGTTCCGCATAGCAAACAAGAGACTGCCATGATCCCTACCGTGACGTCACGCCTGGCAATATGCACAGCAGTTCAAACAGCAGATTGGCAGCGGTCAGCGCCGTATTGCCAGAGGGATCGTACGGCGGAGAAACCTCGACCAGATCACACCCAACGACATTAGCCCCGCCCAGGGCATGGATCAGTTGCAACGCTTGCGGTGTGGTTAACCCGGCGATCTCGGGCGTGCCGGTTCCGGGGGCGAAGGACGGGTCCAGACTGTCGATGTCATAGGTGATATAGACCGGATGATCCCCGATCTCATTGCGTATCTGCGCGCCCATGACCGTCAGGTTCTGCTGCCAAAGCTCCCATGCGGGGTATTGGCGAAAGCCCCACCCTTTGGCCTCGGTAAAGTCCGATGCCGCATAGCCAGAGCCTCGGATGCCGATCTGAAAGGTTTTGTCCGGCACGATTAGCCCTTCTTCATAGGCGCGCCGGAAAACTGTGCCATGGGTTTCCTTTTCGCCAAACATCTCATCATTTACATCCGCATGGGCATCCACATGGACCAGCGCCACAGGCCCGTGTTTCGCGGCTATCGCCCGAAGGATCGGCAAGGTGATCGAGTGATCGCCCCCCATCGCCACAGGTGTCACACCCTGCGCCAGAATCGCGTCATAGCTCTCCTTGATGATCTTCAGGCTGTCGGACAGCGAAAAGGTGTTGATCGCCAAATCGCCGATGTCGGCGATTTGCAGGCTGTCGAAGGGCGCCGCAAAGGTGGCCATATTGTAAGGCCGCAGCATCGCACTTTCGCTGCGGATCTGTTTCGGTCCGAACCGTGTCCCCGACCGCCAAGAGGTGCCGATATCCATCGGTATGCCTATTACGGCCACATCCAATCCGGCCAATGTATCCGCCTGCGGCAGGCGCATAAACGTGTTTGGGCCGGAAAAACGCGCCAGATCGTTACCGCTGATTGGTTGGTTGAATTGTGTCATACCGTTATGTCTTCCGTCCTGCCCTGCTGCTAACCTGATACCGGAAAGATGGCTAACCAAAGGTTAAGGCTTCAGCTTGTTCCATCCCAGCAGGCAAATGATTTGGGTCGCCACATGTGCGCCTGCAATCGCTGTCGCACCTGAGGTGTCATAGGGCGGCGAAACCTCGACCACGTCCCCGCCTTTGATGTTAATCCCAGCAATGTCGCGCAGGATGATCTGGGCCTGAATCGAACTCAGTCCACCCCAGACCGGCGTTCCCGTGCCAGGCGCAAAGGCCGGGTCCAGACCGTCGATATCGAAGCTCAGGTAAACCGGGTTGTCACCAAGAATGCCTTTGATCTTTTGCGCCACGGCGGCGGGACCGGACTCGTACACCTCCCGAGCGTCAATGATGTTGACCCCCAAAGTATCTTCGTTCGTCGTACGAATACCCACCTGAACGGAACGCTTAGGGTCCACTATCCCTGATTTGACCGCCTTGTAGAACATGGTCCCATGATCCACGCGGGACATGTCGTCGTCAGCCCATGTATCCGTATGCGCATCAAATTGCAGCAAGGACATCGGCCCGTATTTCTCGGCATAGGCCTTCAGGATCGGAAAGCTGATATAGTGGTCCCCACCAAGCGTCACCGAGGCCACGTCAGCGTTGAGAATTGTGCGAATGTGGTCCGTCAATGTGTCCGGAAAGGCAGGTATATTGGCGTAGTCATAAGCCATGTCCCCATAATCCACGATTGCCAATTCGCTTAGCGCATCAAACGGCCAGCCATAAGGCTCATCCGGGGATTGCAACGTGCTGGCCTCGCGGATGGCGCGTGGCCCAAGACGCGTACCGGGGCGGTTCGTCACCGCCTGATCAAATGGCACGCCGGTTACGGCGATATCGATCCCGGTCAGATCCTTGGTATACAAGCGGCGCAAAAATGACATCGCCCCCCCAAAAGTATTCTCGTACGAGACGCCTTTCAGTTCAGGATTGGTAAACGCCTCATCGACGAAATTCTTTGAATCTTCCAGTGCCATGTCTTTCTCCTGTCAGCCCAAAGGCTGGGCCTTTTCGACGATCCGCGCAAAGAAAGACGCCCCAACCGGCGCGATGTCGTCGTTGAAGTTGTATTTCGGATGATGCAATCCGGCCCCCTCGCCTTGCCCCAGAAACAGGTAAGCGCCGGGGCGCGACTGCAGCATGTATGAAAAATCCTCGGCCCCCATCATCGCGTCGACATTGGTCATCACGCGATCTGCACCGGCAACATCACGCGCGATTTCTGCGGCAAAACCAGTCTTGTCGGCGTCATTGATTGTTGCAGGATAGTTGACCTCATAGTCCAGCCGCGCTTCGACACCATAGGATTGGGCTTGTCCTTGTACGATCTGTTCCATCCGCTCCATCACCATTTTCTGCACAGTCGGATCAAAAGTGCGCACAGTGCCGTTGATAAAGGCGGTATCGGGGATCACGTTGTTCACGGTGCCGGTATGGATTTGCGTGACCGAGATCACCAGACTGTCCAAAGCGTAGTTGTTACGACTGACGATGGTCTGAATCGCCTGGGCGATACCGCAGGCCGCCATCACCGGATCCCGGGTTTCATGCGGCATGGCACCATGGCCACCAAGGCCCTGAATGTGAACTTCGAACGTATCAACAGCAGCCATGATCGGCCCGGGGGTTGTCTGAAAGGATCCTTCGGGAATTCCAGGCGCATTGTGCAATGCATAGATTTGGGAAATGTCGAACCGGTCCATAATCCCCTCTTCGACCATGACGCCCGCGCCACCACCCTCTTCTTCGGCCGGTTGAAAGATCAGCGCCACGCGTCCACGGAAATTTCGGGTTTCCGCCAGATAGCGCGCTGCGCCCAACAGCATCGTGGTGTGCCCGTCATGACCGCAGGCATGCATGTTTCCGGGCTTGGTTGATTGGTACGCGACCCCTGTTTCCTCGGGGATAGGCAAAGCGTCCATATCAGCGCGCAGACCAATCGTCGGTCCTTCGCCCTGCCCGTTGATGATCGCAACGATCCCTGTGGTGGCGATGCCCTCGTGCAGCTCGTCGACACCGAACTCTCGCAGCCGGTCGGCAACAAAGGCCGCGGTTTCGTGGCATTCGAATGCAAGCTCGGGGATCGTATGCAGATGCTGGCGCCATGCGGCCATATCGGCAGAGAAATCGGCAATTCGGTTGACGACGGGCATCTGGGGTGGACTCCTGATCGTGACTGCGGAATGGATGCATCTGACACCGGAACGAAAGGGTTCGCAATGGCCGAAAATCCTCTGATCCATGACAGCGATGCTGGCATCGAACGCTTGTTAGAGATCATGCGCCGACTGCGCGACCCTCAAACCGGCTGCCCATGGGATATCGAGCAGGATTTCGGCACGGTCGCTCCTTATACGATCGAAGAGGCTTATGAGGTCGCTGATGCCATCGAACGTGAGGCTTATGATGAGCTGAAGGGCGAACTTGGGGATCTGCTGTTCCAGTCTGTCTTTCATGCACAAATGGCCGAAGAAGCCGGGCATTTCACCTTTCAGGACGTGGTGCGCACCATGTCGGACAAGATGGTCGCCCGGCACCCGCATGTCTTTGGCGACGAATCCCGCGACAAATCGGCAGAGCAGCAAACACTGGACTGGGAAGCCATCAAAGCAGCCGAACGTGCTGGTAAAGAACAACAAGGCGCGTTGGACGGTGTCGCCGCCAACCTGCCCGCCCTGCTGCGTGCTCTCAAATTGCAGAAACGTGCCGCCCGTGTTGGATTCGACTGGCCCGATGCCAGCCATGTGCTGGCCAAGATTACCGAAGAGGCTGCCGAGCTGGAAGAGGCACGCGACCGCATGGATGTGGATGCGTTAGAGGATGAGTTCGGCGATCTGCTATTCGTTATGGTCAATCTGGGCCGCCATCTTGGGGTCGAGCCCGAGACCGCCCTGCGTCGGACCAACGCCAAGTTCACCCGCCGGTTCGAACAGGTCGAGTCGCGCCTGGCTGCACGGGGGAAAACCCCAACGGAAAGCACGCTGGAAGAGATGGACGCGCTTTGGGACGAGGTGAAGATCGAGGAACATCGGGCCAATGGCAAACTCCCGCCGGCAAAGGCCAAGGCCGGAACGTAAAACCGCTAGACAAGCTCTCGGACACTTGCGAGTGTCCCACCTTCACGACCTCCGGAGACGATCATGCCCGCTCGCAAAATCATTATAGACACCGATCCGGGACAGGACGATGCCGTCGCCATTCTGCTGGCGCTTGCCAGCCCCGACGAAATTGAGGTTTTGGGCATTACCGCAGTCGCTGGCAACGTACCCTTAGAGCTAACCGCAAAAAACGCGCGTATTGTCTGTGAACTGGCTGGCCATACCCAGACCCCCGTCTATGCCGGATGCGACCGCCCGTTAGAGCGCCCCCTGATCACAGCAGAGCATGTGCATGGCAAAACTGGCTTGGATGGGCCGGTTCTGCCGGATCCGCAGATGCCGCTGTCCGAAGGACATGCCGTCGATTTCATCATCGACACGTTGCGCGCGCATGAACCAGGCTCCGTTACGCTCTGCCCCCTTGGGCCATTGACCAACATCGCCACAGCGTTCCGCAAAGCGCCTGACATCGTGGACCGAGTTCAAGAGATCGTTTTGATGGGAGGGGCATATTTCGAAGTTGGAAACATCACCCCAACCGCCGAATTTAACATTTACGTCGATCCAGAAGCCGCTGATATTGTGTTCAAATCTGGACGTCCCATTGTGGTGATGTCGCTTGATGTCACGCATAAAGCTCTGGTGACCAAGACGCGCAACGATGCCTTCCGTAGAATTGGAAACAAGGCCGGTGTCGCGGTGGCCGAGATGACCGATTTCTTTGAAAGGTTCGACAAGAACAAATACGGCTCGAAAGGTGCTCCGCTACACGACCCTTGCGTGACAGCCTATCTTATCAAGCCCGAACTGTTTACCGGGCGGCTGGTGAATGTCGAGGTCGAGACCCAATCAAAGCTGACCTTGGGCATGACAGTTGCCGATTGGTGGGGTGTTACCGACAGAAAACCCAACGCCCTGTTCATCGGAGAAATTGACGCTGGCGGGTTTTTTGATCTGCTCACGGATCGGCTGGCCCGACTATGAGCGCCGCACTTCGCCTTGCCCGCCCCGAGGATCTGGAACGTCTGGTTGGTCTGGTCGCCGCCTTTCACGCCGAAGAAGGCATTACCCAGGATGCCGATCAGACGCGCAATGCGCTTGCCCCTCTTCTCGAGGGAATACCTTTTGGGTGCATCTACCTGATTGGCCCCGGTCGCGCACCCTTGGGCTATGTCATCCTGACCTTTGGGTGGTCGGTTGAATTCGGCGGCATGGATGGATTCGTGGATGAGATCTATATTCGTCCCGCCGTGCGAGGGCGCGGAATTGCCTCTGAAGTCTTGCTGGATTTGCCCAAGGCGTTGGCAAACGCGGGGCTCACAGCTTTGCATCTTGAAGTCGATCGTACAAACGAGACTGCGCAGAAACTGTATCTACGTACAGGTTTCAAGCCTCGTGACCGCTATATGCTGATGAGCAAAACCCTTTGATCCATTTCTGTTTGGCTGAACAACAAGGCCACCCGCGAAAGATTGACAGACCCTACCGGGCCTCACCGCGACGGATGTAAACCGGAGCTTCGAGGTTTGCCACCGGATCGTCAGGGGACACTGCCGTACCGGTGATCGGATATGTTCCAGGCTCTGAGCAAGCAACCAGAAATACAGTGCTGAGTGCAGACGCTACCAGAAGAAGTTTCGAACCATTCATAGTGTTCCCCTTATCTGTTATTTCAATATGATACGAATGCGCACTACAGAACAAAAAGGAAAAAGTTCACACATCAGGGCCGCCAGCGCAGGACCCCTATATAAGCCATTAATATATCTAGATAATACTATTCATAACCTCCCAAGTTTCTTCTGACCCAATCATGCTAAAGTGCCGATTTGAGATTTAGACATGGGCAAAACCTGCAATCCAACACAATAAAGCCCGGCCCATTTCCACAGGCCAGGCAATCAAAATTCAGGCTTACAGGTTTCAGCGCTTGAGGATTGAGGCCCCTGCGTATTCGGCAATCTCACCCAAAGATTCTTCGATACGGATCAGTTGATTATACTTGGCTAACCGATCTGACCGCGCCAGTGATCCGGTTTTGATCTGACCGCAATTCGTGGCCACTGCCAGATCGGCAATCGTGGCATCTTCGGTCTCGCCCGAGCGGTGCGACATCACATTCGTATAGCGTGCGCGATGGGCCATATCGACGGCGCGCAGCGTCTCGGTCAGCGTTCCGATCTGGTTCACCTTGACCAGCATCGAGTTGGCACAACCGCGTTCAATCCCTTCCGCCAGTCGCGTGGGGTTGGTGACGAACAGATCGTCGCCCACCAGTTGCACCTTGTCGCCGATGGCGTCGGTCAGGGCCTTCCAGCCATTCCAATCATCCTCGGACATACCGTCTTCGATTGAGATGATCGGATAGTCGTTGACCAGCGCCGCCAGATAGTCGGCATTTTCTTCCGAGGTCAGGCTCTTGCCCTCACCGGACAGGATGTATTTGCCGTCTTTGTAATACTCGGTCGCGGCGCAATCCAAAGCCAGATGGATTTCCTCACCCGGCTTGTAGCCCGCCTTTTCGATGGATTTCAGAATGAAATCCAGTGCCTCGCGCGTGCTGGCGATGTTGGGGGCAAAGCCGCCCTCGTCGCCGACACCTGTGGCAAGACCTGCCGACGACAGCTCTTTCTTCAGAGTATGGAACACCTCGGACCCCATGCGCACCGCGTCGCGGATATTCGCGGCCGAGGTCGGCATGATCATAAATTCCTGAATGTCGATCGGGTTGTCGGCATGTTCGCCACCGTTGATGATATTCATCATCGGCACGGGCAGGATACGGGCCGAGGTGCCGCCGACATAACGAAACAGCGGCTGTGTGGTGAAATCCGCTGCCGCCTTGGCCGTTGCCAGCGAAACGCCCAGGATGGCGTTTGCGCCCAGACGGCCTTTGTTCTCGGTGCCGTCCAGTTCGATCATAGTCTGGTCGATCGCCACCTGCTCGGTCGCGTCGAACCCAACCAGTTCTTCGGCGATCTCACCATTTACGGCGGCAACCGCTTCGAGCACGCCCTTGCCCATATAGCGCGATTTGTCACCATCACGCTTTTCGACCGCCTCATAGGCGCCGGTCGAGGCACCCGACGGGACGGCGGCACGGCCCATGGTGCCGTCTTCCAGGATCACGTCCACTTCGACGGTCGGGTTGCCCCGGCTGTCCAGAATTTCGCGTGCATGGATGTCGATGATGGTGCTCATGAGGCCCGTCCCTGTGGCTGCAATCAGTTGCCAGCCTCATATCAGTATAGGGCAAAAAGTAAACCACTCATGTTATCGCTAACACAGGTCTGAGAGCCTGTTTGCGCAAACCTGCGACGATCCGTCAGGCCGCGACAGCCAGTGACCGCGCCAGACGCCGTTCGCGCAGGAAGGTATAGAGCCCCGACCCCAGGATCAGCGAGGCACCGGCAACCGTCATCATATCCGGGCGTTCCCCGAACATCAGCATTCCGGCCGCGATAGAAAACACCAGCCGGGTGTATCGGAACGGGGTCAGGGCCGAGGCATCGCCAATCCGCATTGCACTGACAATCCCGTAGTACCCCAGAACACCAAATCCAATCGCGCCCAGGAACGGCCCGAATTGCGCTTGGTTCAGTGCAACGACCGGCTGGCCGGCCATTGAGATCAGCACTAGACCGGCAATGGTAACCGCCCCATAGGCCTGCATCGCAACTACTGCCGAGGCCACACGCACATCCAGCCTGCGTGTGATCAGATCGCGGGCGGCTATAGCCACAACGCTGGCCACGACAAAAAGGGTTTCTGGCTGGAACCCGTCCAGCCCCGGTCGGATGATCAGGAGAACACCGATGAAACCGACGCCGATTGCGCTCCATCGCCGCCATCCAACCTGCTCGCCCAGGAACAACGCCGCCCCCATTGTAACGACCAAAGGCATTGCCTGAAACACCGCGGCAACCGTTGACAAATCGACCAGAGACAGCGCGGTCACAAAAGCCACGGCCCCGAACCCCTCGCAGAGCGCGCGTATCAGGGGCAAAGTCTGCCACGCGGCAGCATCAAAGATGCGTTTGCGGGTGAACACCGCCATACCAACAAAGACCAGACCACAGGAAAGGCCCAAAAGAACCATGATCTGTCCTGTTGGCACTGTGACCGACAGGTGTTTGATGAACATATCTTCAAGTGCAAATGCCGCCATTGCGCCGACGACCAGCAAAATGCCGTTCACGTTGTTCATAGTTTTGTCCGTAGAATATTGCGGCGCGTTCAACCGACCCTATCCAAGCAAAAGCCGATGCCGGGCGGTCAGGCAAGCAATATCCGCCTGGGAATCATGAATTCCCGTGCGCAGGCCGTTCGTTTTTTGTGATGGATCAGTCGTGGTCCAGCGGAACGCCATACAGTTCCAGCCGGTGCCCTTTCAGCTTGTAGCCCAGCTTAGCTGCAATCTTTTCCTGTAGCGCTTCGATCTCAGGGTCTACAAATTCGATGACTTCACCTGACTGCATGTCGATCAAGTGATCATGATGGTCCCGTTCGGCATCCTCGTACCGCGCGCGACCATCACCGAATTCCAGACGCTCCAAAATCCCGGCCTCTTCGAACAGTTTGACGGTCCGATAGACGGTGGCGATGGAAATACCAGAATCAACTTGCGAGGCGCGCGAATAGAGCTCTTCGACATCGGGATGATCATCGCTTTGTTGCAGCACCTGTGCAATCGTGCGGCGCTGTCCTGTCATACGCAGGCCTTTGGCTTCGCAACGGGCGATGATCGTGTCGGACATAGGAACCCTCGGCATATATTCGGTTCTCTGTATTAAACCGTATGCGTGATCGGCGCTACAGGGGATTTACCGGCTAAGCTACAAGCCGTAGATCGGCCCAGATTGGCAAGTGATCCGAGGCGATATGCGCTGGTCGCACCGAATGCACGCCATGCAAAACAGCCTCAAGCCCCGCGCCGAGCGCGATCCGATCCAGCGCGCCCAAGGGCTGCGCCGCAGGAAAACTGGGGAACGGCGGCAGAAAGCGCATGTCCGGGGCCAGGTGATCCAGAACCGGCTGTCGGGACCATTCATTGAAATCCCCCGCCCAGACAGTTGGCAAATCCTCTAGATTCGCATCGCACCGTCTGAGGTGGGTGATTTGCTGACGGCGTGAGGCGGGCAAGAGCCCCAGATGCATGCCCATCACCCGAAGCGGACCGATTGGTGTGTCAAACTCGACCCTGACAGCCCCACGCGGTTCCAGCCCCGGTAATTCGTGATGCCCGGTCTGCCGGACACGGATCGCATCACCCCGCCAGATCACTGCATTCCCATGCCACCCCAAGCTGCCAGCCCCACCCAAATCGACGATCTGCCATCCCGCTTCGTCAAGCATGAAATGCGGCAGGGCCGCAGGGCGCGGAGGCAATCGTTTGTCGGCCTCTTGCAAGACGACAATATCGGCCTGCAGGCTTTCGATGACCTGAAGAATCCTCTGGGGCTGTCGACGTAGATCCAGTCCGACACATTTCTGAATATTATAGCTGGCGATGCGCAGGATTGCGGTCTGAGACATGGGTTCCTGAAAGTCCGTTTGAGATCGCAGGATTGCGCTGCTCATCGTTGATTGCAAGCCGGCTTAACCAAAGCAAGCGCATGGCGAAACACCGACGTAGCTGACTGCGAAAACAGGTGTGAGGAACTCATGTACCGCAGAAGGTCGCCTGAACAACCTCATCCTGTGCCGGTGGCCGTGTCAGATCCAAAGCGCCGGGTTGATCCTCATAGGGCCGGGACAGCACATTGTTCAGCCGGTGGAATGGGTCAAAATCCCCCTGCACCGCCGCCTGGATCATCTGTTCGACCCGGTGGTTGCGCGGGATAAAGGCCGGATTGGCCTTGTTAATCACCTCAGCAGGGTTTTTTTCACGAGACAGCCGCGACCGCCAACCGTCTGCCCATTGATCAAAGGCCTGCGGATCGGTGAATTGATCCCGCGCCTGATCGCCGCCCAGCGCCCGGAAGGTATTGGTGAAATCCGCCTGGTTCTGCGCCATGCAATTCAGCAAGTCCGAGATCATCTCAAGATCGCCGTCTTCCTGCGTCACAAGACCGATCTTGGCCCGGAACTTTGTAAGCCAGTGCTGCTGTATCAGGTCGGGCATCGCATGGACGATCTCGGTAGCCTCAGCAACGGCGGCCTCTTTATCCTCGAACTGCTGGATCAGCGCGGTCGCCAGCTGCGCTGCATTCCAAACGGCGATTTCGGGCTGGTTGGAATAGGCATAGCGACCCATGCGGTCGATCGAGCTGTAGACGGTATTGGGATGATAGTTATCCATGAAGGCGCAAGGGCCGTAATCAATGGTTTCGCCTGAGATCGAGCAGTTGTCAGTATTCATCACCCCATGGATGAATCCCACACTCATCCATGCGGCAATCAACTGCGATTGTGCGTCGACAACAGCGCGCAAAAGACCCATCGGGCCGTCGGCCTGCGGGTAATGGCGCTGAATGGCATAATCTGTCAGCTGACGCAGGCTGTCCAACTGCCCACGCGCGGCAAAGACCTGAAAGCTACCTACGCGCAGGTGGCTTTGCGCGACACGGGTCAGGATCGCACCAGGCATTGGACCTTCTCGAAAAATGGCCTCGCCAGTCTCAACGGCGGCCAGCGCCCTTGTAGTCGGGATGCCCAGCGCGTGCATCGCCTCGGACACCACATACTCGCGCAGCACCGGACCCAGCCATGCACGTCCGTCACCCTGTCGGGAAAACGGCGTCGGGCCTGATCCCTTCAACTGGATATCCCGTCGAACGCCATCCGTCCCAACTGTCTCGCCCAGCAAAACCGCGCGCCCGTCCCCAAGCTGGGGGTTATAATTTCCGAACTGATGCCCTGAATAGAGCTGTGCAATCGGTTCTGCTCCCTCTGGCAGGGCGTTGCCGGAAAAGGCCTCGGCCATTTCATGCACCTCGCCGGGCGTGATTCTCAGAATCTGCGCAAGATCGGAGTTGAAAGCAATCAAGCGAGGCGCACGAACCGGCACCGGCGCTTGCCGCGCATAAAAGCTGTTTGGCAAACGGGCGTAACTGTTGTCGAAGGGGATCATCAGAGTCATGTTCCAAACATATTCCTGATCGGGACGAATACCATAGCGGATCGTCCAATCCCGTGCATAATCGCCCTGAAACGACCGAGGCCCCATGACCGCACAAGAGATCATTCAACATCTGAATCTGCAACGCCACCCCGAAGGCGGCTGGTTCCGTGAAACCTGGCGCGCTGATAACCACGGCCGCGCCACCGGGACCTGTATCTATTTTCTGCTGGCCCAGGGCGAGGCCAGCCATTGGCACCGCGTCGATGCGACCGAGATCTGGCTGTATCACGCGGGGGCGCCCTTGGTGCTGTCGCTCAGCGCAACCGAAACTGGCCCGGCGACCGACCACATGCTGACCCCGGACCTGTCGCAAGGCGCACCACAACTGATCGTGCCCAAGGATCACTGGCAGGCCGCGCGCAGCACGGGGGCCTACACGCTGGTCTCTTGCATCGTGTCCCCGGGGTTTGAGTTTGACGGGTTCGAGCTCGCCGCTCCAGGGTTCGACATCCTCCGAGGCTGACCGATGGATCACCGCGCCCTCATCGCATCACTCCCAGCCGAGGCCAAAGACCGGCTGCAGATGCGGTCTGACGCGGCGGGTCTGAGGCACTTGGTGCTGTATCTATTGGTGTTATTCACAACCAGCACAGGCATCGCCGTGCAAATCCCGCTCTGGCCGCTGCTGATCCTGGCGCAAGGCGTGTTGCTGGTGTTTCTGTTCACCCTCAGCCATGAATGCACCCACAAAACGCCGTTTAGGACCGGCTGGATGAATGACGCGGTTGGGCATCTTGTCTCAATCCCAATCGCCCTGCCCTTTACCTGGTTTCGATACTATCACCTTGCACATCACAAATGGACCAACCACCCGGACAAAGATCCAGAGCTGGGTGGCAAACCGCGACCCGACAGCTGGCCCAGCCTGATGATCTATCTGAGTGGTTGGCCTTACTGGTCTGGGATGACGAGCGTTCTGATCAGTAACGCAATGGGCCGGATCGAGGCGCCCTATTTGCCGCATCGCCAACATAAGGCCATGCGGATTGAGGCCCGTGTCCTGCTGGCCATTTACGCGCTTGCAGGGGCAAGCCTGCTGGTGTCTCCTTTGGTGGTCAGCTTATGGCTGTTGCCGGTCTTGGTGGCACAGCCCGTTCTTCGGCTGTACCTGCTTGCGGAACACGGCCTCTGCCCGCCGGTGGCGAATATGCTTGAAAACTCGCGCACTACGTTCACCAACCGATTGGTCCGATTTCTGGCCTGGAACATGCCCTATCACGCAGAACACCACGCCTTTCCAAACGTGCCGTTTCACCAGCTGCCAACGCTGCATGACTGGACCAAAGCACATCTGAAATCGACTTCTGAGGGGTATTCAGAATTTACGTCAGACTACGTTCGCTCGATGGAACGCTGACCATCCCGCCCCCGACCAGCGCCTTGACCCCTGTGGTGCCGGGGCAAGAGGTCGGCAGCCCGCGCGCGACACGGACAGCAAGATAGGCAAAGGCCTGTGCTTCCAGCATATCTCCATCCAGACCAACCGCTTCGACCGGCTCCACCGGACAATCCAGCGAAACGCGCAGCATCTCCATCAGGACCGGGTTATGCCGTCCCCCTCCTGTCACCAACACACGCGACGGCGGTTCCGGGCAATGCTCGATCCCTTGCGCAACTCCGGCGGCGCACATGCCGGTAAGCGTGGCAACCGCATCAGCGTCAGAGAGTTCCTGCACCAGGCGGATCATCTCGGCAAAGTCGTTCCGGTCCAGTGATTTTGGCGGCATCCTGTTAAAGAAGGGCTCTGCCAGAAACAACTCAAGCGCCCCGGCCTCGACCCTGCCGCCGCGCGCAATCGCGCCGTCGCGATCCATGGGCAGACCCAGACGTTCCTGCATCAGATCATCAACCGGTGCGTTGGCCGGACCGGTGTCAAAAGCCAACAGCGCACCTGGTATCTCAGGGCCATCAAACCTGGGATCTGCATAGGTCAGGTTCCCGACCCCGCCCAGGTTCAGAAAACAAAGCGGTTGGTTGGCCTCAATCCACTTGGCACAGGCAAAGTGGTAAAAGGGCGCAAGCGGAGCGCCCTCGCCCCCCATCGCCACATCATCGCTGCGGAAATCCCAAACGACGGGGACACCCAAGGCCTGCGTCAGGCCATCGCCGTCACCCACCTGCAACGTACCGCGCCCGCTTGGTTCATGCGCTAGGGTCTGACCGTGAAATCCGATCAGGTCAATCTCATCGAAGTCGGCCAGTATTTCGGCATGGGCAAGCGTGACCAATTCCGCCGCGGTATCCACATCATGGCCATGCCACTGCCCCAATGCAGCACGAAGCGTTTTCCGCTCTGCATCTGAATAGGCGCGGTATCCGGTGGGCCCAAAGCCAAGAATTCTGTAACCGTCCGTTTTGATCACCGCCGCGTCCACGCCATCCAGCGAGGTCCCCGACATTGCACCCAATGCAGTCAATACGCCTGATTTGCTAATTGCCCGACCCACGCCAGCCCTCTTTCGCCTGTTCGCGCCCGTTCTGTCGTCGCGTTGCCCACAACCTGCACGTTAACGCAAACCCAAGGCAAGCCAGATCACATAAGCCGCGTGTTTTTCTTGGATAAGGTGCCTTTTCCTTGTCATCCCCACCGCCTATACACTGCCCCGCAACATTAACCCAAAGGGCACGATATGACCTACCACCCCAAATCGGATTTCATCGCCACGATGATCGAGCGCGGCTTTCTGGCTGACTGCACCGATTATCAGGGCCTTGACGAGGCGCTGATCAGCGGGTGTCAGTCGGCGTATATCGGGTTTGATGCAACGGCAAAGTCCCTGCATGTGGGCAGCCTGATCCAGATCATGATGCTTCGCTGGTTCCAGAAAACAGGTCATAAGCCGATCACCCTGATGGGCGGCGGCACCACGAAGGTGGGCGATCCGTCCTTCCGGTCAGATGAGCGCCCCCTGCTGGGCCCGGACCAGATCAACGCCAATATCGCAGGCATCAGAAAGGTGTTTGCCGCCTATATCGACTATGATAGCGGCGCAGAAAACGCAGCACTGATGCTGAACAACGAAGAGTGGCTGGACGACCTAAATTACCTCGACTTCCTGCGCGATATCGGGCGGCATTTCTCGGTCAACCGGATGTTGGCCTTTGAATCGGTGAAATCCCGGCTGGACCGCGAGCAATCGCTGTCCTTCCTCGAATTCAACTACATGATCCTGCAGGCCTATGACTTCCTTGAACTGAACCGTCGCTATGGCTGTGTCCTACAGCTTGGCGGTAGCGATCAGTGGGGCAATATCGTCAACGGTATCGACCTGACCCGTCGCGTGTTGGATAACGAGATTTATGGCCTGACCTCACCCTTGCTGACCACCAGCGATGGCAAGAAGATGGGCAAATCGCAAGACGGTGCAGTCTGGCTGAATGCCGAGATGCGCTCACCCTATGAGTTCTGGCAGTTCTGGCGCAACACCACCGACGCGGATGTTGGGCGGTTCCTTAAGCTGTACACCGAACTGCCTGTGGATGAGTGTGACCGCCTTGGCGCATTGCAGGGGTCCGAGATCAACGAGGCCAAGATCCGCCTGGCAAACGAGGTCACCTCCTTGCTGCACGGGACCGAGGCTGCGGCAAATGCCGAGGCCACCGCTCGCGAAGTGTTCGAAAAAGGTGGCGTCGGGGACGATCTGCCGACCCTAACGGTCGGCGAAGCAGACTTGCCGATATCCATCGTGCAACTGATCGTACAGTCTGGCCTGGCGAAATCTGGCAAAGAGGCCAAGCGCCTGATTGCAGAAAACGGCGCCAAACTGGACGACGCTTCATTAACAGACGCGGGTCTGATGATCGACGCAGGCGCCTTGTCCTCGCCCATCAAACTGAGTGCGGGCAAGAAGAGGCACGCGCTGGTTCAGTTGGGATAACTAAGACCTCTCAAAGAAAAACGGCCACCTAATTGGGTGGCCGTTTCGGTTTCGGCATGAGCATATCCGTCACTTGTAGGCTTATCGCTTGCCCCCTTTGCCTCCGCCGTTTCCATGGCCGCCGCCGCCATTGCCGTGGCCTCCGCCGTGGCCGTTGTTACCTCCACCGTTTCCGGTGCCGGGGCCAGAGCCGCCATTATTGCCCCCGCCATTGCCGGGGTTCCCAGCGTTTCCATTGCCATTTCCGGGGCCGTTACAGCCTTTACCCGGACCATTACCCCCTTTGCCGGGACCATTGCCATTTCCGGGTTTGCCGGGGCCATCGCCACCACCATTGCCGGGATCATCACCTGGGTTGTCGTCACCGGGATCATCCCCACCACCGTTACCCGGATCATCGCCCGGGTTATCGCCACCCGGATCATCGCCGCCGCCGTTGCCGGGACCGTTACCGCCCGACCCGCCGGACCCTGTTCCACCGCCGCCAACCGGCGTGACCGGACTGCTTGGGTCCGAACTGCGGTCTTCGCCCGCATTTGCCGCGCTTACGATTGATGCTGTCGGAAAGTCGGTCAACAAGGCGGCCAACCCCGGGCATTGCGCGGATGTGTTTCGCAATGTGGTTTCGAAATCCGCTCGTTTCTGCAAGCGCTCCAGAAAGCTGGGGGTTACCTGCGTGCACTCACACATGGTCGCATAATCGCCGCTGTTTGCAGCATCCCGCGCCGTTTTCCAGTTGCAGACCTCTGGTGCAGCGGCCGCACTTCCAGCCGCCATAATCCCCAGAAACGGAGCGGCAACCAAAGCGGAAAGCCCTGATTTGGTTCCAATTCGCATAGTTTGTCCTCCTCAAATGCGCCACCCAGACGCTCAATTGCGTTCAGTGTCGATTTGAGATTTCAACATTAAGAACGCCTGAAGCTGACCTGAGAAAGCCTTGAGGAAAGGCCGCCTGCCCGACGCCCCCCTATGGACACTGTCCCTTGGCTGATATTAAATGAACGTATGTTCATATCTTTTGGAAGGAGATCCAGATGCACCTGTCGACCACCACAGCCATTGTCACCGGAGGCGCCTCGGGGCTGGGTGAGGCAACGGCCCGCTTTTTTGCAGAAAACAATGCACAGGTAACCATTCTGGACCGGGATGCGGACCGAGGCAGCCAGGTCGCAACAGAAATTGGCGGGCATTTCGCCCAGACGGATGTGACCGATGAAACATCCGTGGCCGCAGCCATCGCCCATGCCCGCGAGAAGATGGGAGCGATCAACGCGGCAGTGAATTGCGCCGGGATCGCGGTTGGCATGAAAACCGTAGGCAGGGATGGCCCGCACCCGCTTGATGCATTTCAGCGCACGATCGACATCAACCTTGTGGGTACATTCAACGTTTCACGCCTTGCAGCCGCGGAAATGGCAAAGAACGACCCAGAACCGGATGGCGCGCGCGGTGTCATCATCAATACAGCCTCAATCGCGGCCTTTGATGGGCAAAAGGGTCAGGCTGCCTATGCGGCTTCGAAAGGTGGTGTGGTAGGTATGACCCTGCCCATGGCACGGGATCTGGCCTCGTCCGGAATCCGCGTGATGACCATCGCACCCGGAATCTTTATGACTCCGATGCTGGCCGGTCTGCCCGAAGAGGTGCAGCAACAACTGGCCTCTGACGTTCCCAACCCTGTGCGCCTTGGCGCCCCCCGCGAATACGGACGACTGGCCGGGTTCATCGTCGAAATGGGTTATCTGAACGGCGAGGTCATCCGTATCGACGGCGCGCTGCGAATGCGCTGAGCGTGACTGATCACCTACCGATGAAAACGGCTCGCTCAAAGGAAATGTGGTCGGATAGCCGTCCACAGCGCGAAAGCTGATCTAGGCGCCCTCGGCCTTTTCCTCGAGGATCAGCCACTCTTCCTCGGCTGCGGCCAGCTTTTCCTGCCGCTCGACCAAAGCCTCGGTCGCCTTCTGAAATTTAACAGGTTCACGGCTGAAAAGCTCGGGATCGGACATCAGCTCTTCAAGCTTTCCGATTTCCGTCTCAAGCCGCTCAATCTCGGCAGGCAATTTCTCAAGACGGTGTTTCTCTGAAAATGATAGCCCCAGTTTCGGCTGCGCCTCTTGCTTTACCTTTGACTTGGAAGCTTTTGTTTTTACTTCTTTCTTATCAGACACCTCGCCGCGCTGAGCGAGATAGTCCGACCACCCCCCGGCATAGACGGTTGCACGGCCGTTACCCTCCATCGCGATGGTCGTTGCGGCCACACGGTCCAAGAAATCGCGGTCGTGGCTGACCAGCAAAACGGTACCGTCATAATCGTCCAGCAGTTCCTGCAACAGATCCAGTGTTTCCACATCCAGATCGTTGGTCGGTTCGTCCAATACCAGCAGGTTCGACTGTTTGGCCATCAGCTTTGCCAGCAGCAAACGGGCCTTTTCCCCACCGGACAGTGATTTAACGGCTGCTCTGGCCTGCCCCTCGTCAAAAAGAAACTCCTTGAGGTAGCCGACCACATGCTTGGGTTGGCCACCCACCATCACCTGATCCGCCTTGCCGGAAACACGCATCTCGGGGTCGCCGGTCAGGCTGTCCCAAAGGCTCATTTCGGGGTCCAGCTGTGCGCGGGCCTGGTCGAATACTGCAATCTCAAGATTGGTGCCCAGCGTGACCGAACCCTCATCCGGGTTCTCTTGTCCCAACAGCATTTTCAGCAATGTTGTCTTGCCGACGCCGTTTGGGCCAACAAAGGCCACGCGGTCGCCCCGCTGTACCAACAGGTCAAAGTTGCGAACGATCTGATGATCACCAAAAGACTTGGATAGGCCTTTGGCTTCAAACACTTTTCGCCCTGATTTTGGTCCAGCCTCAAGGGTCATCGCGGCCGAACCCTGACGTTTTATCTGTGCGGCTTTTTCAGATCGAAGGTCCTGCAAGGCGCGGACCCGACCCTGGTTGCGCTTGCGACGTGCGCTGATGCCCTCGACGGCCCATCGCGCCTCGGACTTGATCAGACGGTTAAGCTTATGACGTTGCTGGTCCTCTTCCTCCCAGATCTTGTCGCGCCAAGCCTCGAATGCCGTAAACCCCTGCTCCTGCCGTCGGACCGCCCCACGATCGATCCACAGCGTCGCGCGGGTCAAAGCGCGCAGAAAGGCACGGTCGTGTGAGATCAGCACATAGGCCGTCCGTGTCGATCCCAGCTCACGCTCGAGCCAGGCGATGGCTTCGATGTCAAGATGGTTGGTCGGCTCGTCCAGCAGCATCAAATCAGGGGCTTCGCCCATCAGCTTGGCCAGCGCGGCACGGCGGCGTTCACCGCCCGAGGCCGTCTCAACAGCGCGCGCTGGGTCGAATTTCAGCCCTTCGCCTGCGCGTTCGACTTTGTAAAGCTCACCCGGCTCTAACCCGCTGGAGGCATAGTCGCCGAGCGTAGCAAACCCTTCCATTCCGGGGTCTTGCTCCATGTAACCGACTGACTTACCCGGGGGAATTACAATCTCGCCCTTGTCCGGTTCTACCAAACCGGCCATCACTTTCATCAAGGTTGACTTGCCGGATCCGTTCCGCCCAACCAGAGCGACGCGGTCGCCTGGTTGAACCACCAGATCAAGGTTTGAAAAAACCGGATCGCCCCCGAAAGTCAGGGAAATGCCGGACATCTGCAATAAAGGAATTCTTGCCATGCCCGCCAGCTACCCCCGCAGCGTCGAGCCGTCAACGGCGATTACCCGGCAACGGCCCGCAGCAAACGTTTACGTGCGGGCGGAATCGCGCAGATTTCGAGGCCGGTAAAGACATGCAAAGTGTTCATGTGACGGTCAACGACTGCGTGGTCACTGACCCAGCCGCCCATCATCAGGTAAGTACGCAGCAAAGGGGGCATGCGCATCATGGCTTTTTTGGCATCCGGGCGCCGACGCAATCTCGCGGCGAACCGGAAAACATCTGGGGCCTTGACCCGTGGCAACCAGCGTTTCGGGGCCAGATGGCGATGTTTCAACATCGCAAAAGCATCAAGATATTCCGCCGTTTCTGTACCCGCAAACGATGAGCAGCCAAACAGCATCTCAACATTATTCTGATCGACAAATGCAGTCATCGCCCCCCAGGCTACACGCAGAATGTCTGGGTCGTTTCGACCAGGATGCACGCAAAAGCGCCCCATCTCGACCATACGCCCCTTAAACCCTTCAAGTGCCGAGAGGTCATAGAACTGGGCGGAATAGCTTTGGCCAATCTCGGCCCCGCGCTCCATCATCAACATGCGAAAGCAGCACACGAGTTTACCGTTGGCACGCATATCCTCGACCAGAATATGCGTACAACGGCTGTCGAACTCATCCTGATCAGGCTGATCAGTCCCGAAAGCCAGTGTTCGAAGACACTGTGCCGCCGCAACATCCTGCGGTGTTTGCGCCTGACGCGCACGGTACCGGCCCTTGCCGAGCAATAGTGCCATGGTCGCATCCTCCTGGGTTGCTGACCTGTTTCGTCTTGCAGGGTCAATAACACAGGATTTGTGACCGCCCTGTGAAGTTGACAAGACGTGACTATGAATTAGTTGGTCGCGCCAGGAATGTTTGCCGGGTTGAAGTTGCCGATATTGCCAAGCAGCTGCCGCAAGAACCCACGGTTCTGAACTGAGGATTCGGTAATACGACGATCCAGCGTCACAACGTTTCCATCCTCAAGGCCAAAGCGTTCAATATTGCGCACAACACCCCGGTCATCGAAGCTGATCGCCACAAGCTCGCGCGAGACGATTTTCGGTCGTTTCGGACCATAATGACGAACGCGTGATGTCACATAATAAAAGCCGGAATCGCGAACAACGCCTGAAGTACTGGGCGCGCCAACGGATTCGAGTACGCTTTCACGTGTATCGACACCCACCTGAATTTCGGCCAGGTCCTCGGCTGTGGGGACATATCCGTGTTTCTTGAAGACCGGAGCACACGCACCAGCAGCGGTCAGACAGGCCGCAAATACGAGCGTTCTGGACGCTGGTTTCAACCTGCTCATAACTTTCAACATTCACACCCTCTTGCCTTGGGACCGTGCGGCCCCTATCCGATTACATCAAACCGCCACCCCGGTTCAACACACGAAAGGGCCACGTATGAGCAACCAGACATCTTTACGGGTCGCCGACCTGCCTCAGAACGCACCGACGCCCTTTGAAATTCGCCCTGACGCGCAGGAGTTGGATCTCTTAAAGAACGAGTTGAGCCTGCTTGGGCTGCGTAAGCTGAGTTTTGTCGGCGAGGTGAGTGCGCATGGAAAGCGTGATTGGGCGCTTTCAGGAAAACTGGGGGCAACCGTGATTCAACCCTGTGTCGTGACGCTGACACCGGTTACCACGCGGATCGACATTCCGGTGACCCGGATGTTTCTGTCAGATTGGACAAACCCTGACGAGGAGGAGTTCGAAATCCCGGAGGGTGACGAATCTGAACCGCTAGGGACCGAAATCGCTCTGACCGAGGTCATGTCCGAAGCGCTGGCGCTTGCCCTGCCCCAGTATCCCCGGAAAGAAGGTGCGGAATTGGAACAGGCGGGCTTTACCGAACCCGGCAAACAGGCAATAACGGATGAAGATGTCAAACCCTTTGCGGGCTTGGCCGGGCTGCGCGATGCACTGAAAAAAGACGAGTGACACGGGCCTGAAATCCTGTCATAGCAGGCGCTCAGAAAAATCGCTTGAACATGCTGAGAATCGCAGTATTTTCGCGCGCTCATCGGAATTTGGGTTGGACATCGCGGGGCCCGTCCCCTAAACGCGCGTCAAACCACGAGAAAAACGAAGAATGAAACCTGGCCCGCAGCGAATCTGCCGGCCCTTAGTAGACAAAGGTTGAGACCATGGCTGTCCAACAGAACAAAGTTTCCAAGTCGCGTCGCAACAACCGCCGCGCGCACGACGCTCTGGTTGCTGCAAACCCGAACGAATGCGCCAACTGTGGTGAGCTGAAGCGCCCGCACCACGTCTGCGCGTCCTGCGGCCACTATGATGACCGCGAAGTCGTCGCTCAGGCCGACGAAATCGACCTGGACGAAGACGCGGCCTAAGCCCTAAAAGCGCAGGCCAAGCATGACAGAACAGCCCACGCACGCCGGACGGATTACCATCTCGGTTGACGCAATGGGCGGAGATTCGGGGCCCGCTGCTGTTGTGGCGGGGATCGCCAAATCGGCGGATAAGAACCCCGATATCGCGTTCATCTTGCACGGGCCTGAGGCCATGTTGCGCAAACTTGTCGCAAAACGGCGTGTCCTGAACGGGCGCGTCGTTTTTCGTGATTGTCCCGATGTGGTCACGATGGAGGACAAGCCCAGCCAGGTCGTCCGACACGGCAAGCAAACTTCGATGTGGTCCACACTGGAGTCGGTACGTCAGGGTGAAGCCCACGGCGCGGTCTCCTGTGGCAATACCGGCGCATTGATGGCCCTGTCGATGATGCGTCTACGTAAGCTGCCGGGGGTAAACCGCCCGGCAATCGCGATTTTGTGGCCCTCGCGCAATCCGCAGGGTTTCAATGTGATGCTGGACGTAGGCGCCGATGTGCGCGCGGACGCCAAGGACCTGCTGCAATATGCTTTGATGGGTGCCTCTTATGCCCGAAACGGCATGGCGTTGGAACGTCCCCGGATCGGCCTTTTGAATGTGGGCACCGAGGAACATAAAGGGCGCGCCGAGCTAAAAGAAGCGCATGGCATGATCTCGGATTTTGCGGATCAGGCCAGCTTTGACTTTGTGGGTTTTGTCGAAGGCAGCGACATCCCGGGAGACAAAGCCGATGTCATTATAACAGACGGGTTTACAGGCAACGTCGCCATCAAGACCGGAGAAGGCACAGCCAGCCTGATCGGAGATCTTCTGCGCGAGGCGTTCAAATATTCTCCGCTCTCACGACTAGCCTCGATCCTTGCAATCACATCTTTGCAGCGGTTGAAGAAACGAATTGATCCTCGGCGCGTGAACGGTGGGGTTTTCCTTGGCCTGAACGGAACCGTCGTCAAATCACATGGTGGTGCAGACTCGACCGGCGTGTCAGCCGCTGTAAAGCTGGCCTTTACCCTGGCCGAGTCCGGCTTCGCCGAAAAATTGGCAGCACGGGTTGCATCGACAGCCGAGCTTGCACAAGATGCCGCAGACACGCCGTCGAAGGCCGGTGAATAACAAAAAAGGCAGTACCCCAGCATGGCAGGCCGTTCAATTATAGTTGGTGTCGGGCACTATTTGCCAGAGCGCATCGTCCCGAATTCCGAGTTCGAAGAAACGCTCGATACGTCTGATGAGTGGATACGGACCCGTTCCGGGATCGAACGCCGGCATTTTGCAGCGGAAGACGAAACCACTTCGATTATGGCTACAAAGGCTGCCAGTGCCGCACTGGCCGATGCGGGTCTGGAGGCAGATGATATTGATGCGATTATTCTTGCAACATCGACCGCTGACCTGACGTTTCCCTCTGCCGCAACAATGGTTCAATCGCAGCTTGGCATGACCAAAGGCTTCGCCTTTGACGTACAGGCGGTTTGCGCCGGATTTGTCTATGCCATGACCAATGCCAATGCGCTGATCGTATCAGGCCAGGCCAAACGCGTACTGGTCATCGGCGCCGAGACGTTCTCTCGTATCATGGACTGGACCGACCGGTCGACCTGCGTTTTGTTCGGCGACGGCGCCGGAGCGATAATCCTTGAACAGCATGAGGGCGCGGGAACCTCGGACGATCGGGGCATACTGGCAACCGACCTGAACTCGGACGGGCGCTATAAGGACCTGCTCTATGTGGATGGAGGCGTCTCGACCCAGTCCACAGGCTATCTGCGGATGAAAGGAAACCAGCTGTTTCGGCAGGCAGTTGAACGTCTGACCTCTACCGCAGAAACCTGCCTAGAGAAGGCTGGGCTAAGTCACAAAGATGTGGATTGGATCGTACCGCATCAGGCAAACATTAGAATCATCCAGGGCACAGCCAAGAAATTGGGCGTTCCTATGGAACACGTTGTCGTTACCCTGCAAGACCACGGAAATACCTCGGCTGCATCGATTCCCCTGGCAATGTCTGTTGCGAAACAGCGTGGGCAGTTCAAACAGGGTGATCTGCTGGTCACAGAGGCAATCGGAGGTGGATTGGCCTGGGGCTCAGTCCTCTTGCGGTGGTAACAAGCGCAATTCAGCTTACACACTCGCCCGCAATTCATTGATATTGACAGCGAATTTGCCCTGACCCTATGCTCTGATAGCAACAGGGGAATTGGCATGAGCGACAAAACACTGACCCGAATGGATCTGAGCGAGGCCGTATTTCGTGAAGTTGGCCTTTCACGCAATGAAAGCGCGCAACTGGTCGAGAGCGTTCTGAACCATATGTCCGACGCATTGGTGCGCGGTGAACAGGTGAAGATCTCGTCTTTTGGAACGTTCAGTGTTCGGGACAAGACAGCTCGTATCGGCCGCAATCCCAAGACAGGCGAAGAGGTTCCAATTCAGCCTCGCCGTGTTCTCACCTTCCGCCCGTCGCATCTGATGAAAGATCGCGTCGCCGCAGGGAACCGCAAATAAGATCAGGACGGCACGAATATGAGCAAGTCCCCAGACGCCTTTCGCACCATCAGTGAAGTTGCGGACTGGTTGGGTGTGCAGCCGCATGTTCTGCGATTCTGGGAAAGCCGCTTCAATCAGGTGAAACCGGTAAAACGGGCGGGCGGGCGCAGATATTATCGCCCCAACGACATGCGCCTGCTGGGCGGCATCAAGAAGCTTTTGCATGAGGATGGGATCACCATCAAAGGCGTACAGCGCATCTTGCGTGAACAGGGCGTGGCGCATGTTTCTTCAGTGTCCCAGGGCTTGGATGAAATGGCGAATCTAGAACCCGCACCCGATGCAAATGTCGTTGTGCCATTCACGGCCAAGCCAGCCCCTCCGCAAGAGCAGATACATCTGGATCTTGGCGACGCTCAAAAACCCGAACTGCAACCTGCTCCCAATTCGCCAAATGCGGAACCTCAGACGCAAACCCAGCCGTCTTATCCCGACGCCTCGCCATTGCTGGGCGGAATCGCGACATTGGCCTGGACTCGAAACTCATTCGATGACCAGTTGCTCAGCCAAATAGCGCCCATCGCGCAAGAGCTGCGCAGCGTGTTGAACCGAATAGAAAACCGATCGGCGGGATAAGAAAAAAGGCGATGATTTCCTCTTGCCCCCGCCGGGAAAGTCTTTATGAACACCTCAACGTCGGGCTATGGCGCAGCCTGGTAGCGCGTCCGTCTGGGGGACGGAAGGTCGCAGGTTCGAGTCCTGCTAGCCCGACCAAATCACACCGACGTTTATGGCACACAGGCCAGATCCCGCTCTGGCATCAGGGGGGATCGGAATGACCGGCGTATGCCCGAACCAGCAGATAGAGGCGATGATCGCTCGCGGTGAGATTACCGCAAGCCCAGAGGTCATCCCCGCCCAGATTCAACCCGCCAGCCTTGATTTGCGTTTAGGTACAGTTGCTTACCGGGTACGTGCCTCGTTTCTGGCAGGCGAAGGTCGCACCGTAGCCGAACGTTTGTCGGAGTTTGAGATGCACCGCATCGATATCTCTGAAGGTGCTGTGCTGGAAAAGGGCTGTGTCTATCTAGTGCCGTTGATGGAATCGCTGGCCCTGCCCCAGGGGCTGAGCGCGGCCGCCAATGCAAAAAGCTCGACCGGGCGGCTGGACCTTCTGACGCGCACGATCACCGATGGCGGGACCGAGTTTGACCGGGTGCCTGCAGGCTACACCGGCCCCTTGTATGCCGAGATCTGCCCCCGCTCATTCTCGGTTCTGGTGCGTCCGGGAATGCGGCTGAACCAGATCAGGTTCCGGGAGGGACAGGCCGTGCTGAGCGATACCGATCTAAGCGCCCTGCACGCCGAATCCCCGCTGGTCGATGGCCCCGCTGTCATTCAGGACGGGCTTGGGTTCTCGGTGGACCTGCGGCTGCCCGACACTGATTTGGTCGGCTACCGCGCCAAACCTCATACCGGTGTCATTGATCTGGACCGGATCGGCGAATACGACCCGCAAGAATATTGGGAAGAAGTGCGTACCACTGATGGGCGCATCATCCTCGACCCAGGTGCGTTCTACATTCTGGTCAGCCGCGAGGCAGTGCATATCCCGCCGATGTATGCGGCTGAAATGGCCCCCTATCTGGCGATGGTCGGGGAATTCCGGGTGCATTATGCCGGATTCTTCGACCCCGGCTTTGGCCATGCGGCCGCAGGTGGCGAAGGATCACGCGGCGTGTTGGAAGTCCGCTGTCACGAGGCCCCATTTGTGCTGGAACACGGACAAGTCGTGGGACGGTTGGTGTATGAGCGGATGTCAGAGATGCCCACGCAGCTTTACGGGGCGGGCATCGCCTCGAATTACCAGGGACAGGGGCTGAAACTGTCCAAGCATTTCAAGGCTGTAACCTGATCAGAACCGGATGAACCGGCGCATCTGATTGGCCACGCGTTGGACTTGACGCATGTTCTGACGTTGGCGGTTTCCGTCCGCCTGCAACTGATCAGAGGCACCTGAGCTCTCGTGCGGCGGCTGCCCTTGCCCCGACTTCTGGCCCACGCGGCTGGCCATGTCGAACCCCTTGTCCACCCCTTTGGTGACAAGCCGCCGCATGACCTGTCGCACGATCATGTCAATGATACGATTGGCATTCATTGCTCAACTCCGATTTCCAGGCTTCTAAATAGTCGATTTGTGCGGCAACAAAAGGGCCACGTGATCACTCTTCCTCGAACAGTTCGGTTTGATCTTCGTCTTCCTGCCCCTCTCCCAGTGGGATCGTTCCCGGAGGCGGTCTGTTCTCCAGCAAACCGGCAGCGCGCAATTCTTTCAACCCCGGCAAATCCCGGGCGTTCTCCAGCCCAAAGTGATCCAGAAACTGCGGAGTCACCACGAAAGTCACCGGACGGCCCGGCGTCATGCGACGACGACCCAGTCTGATCCACTCCATCTCCAACAGTTGGTCGATGGTCCCGCGCGAGACCGATACGCCGCGAATTTCTTCGATCTCGGCACGTGTACAGGGTTGGTGATATGCCACGATCGCCAGCGTTTCGATCGCGGCCCGGCTGAGCTTGCGGGTTTCAACCGTTTCTTTTTGCATCAGAAAACCCAAGTCTGGGGCAGTACGAATGGCCCAGGATTCACCAACCTGAACCACACGAACACCACGCCCTTCATAGCGTTTCTTAAGCATTTCCACCGCCTGTGACGCGTCGCTGCCATGGGGCATCCGCACTTCTAGATCGGCAATCGTCACCGGCTCGGCGCTGGCGAATAACACGGCCTCGACCATGCGTTCTTGCTCGGCCATAGGCGGAGCTTCGAACAGGGTGCCGGTACCTTCTTCCTGAGGCGCGTCAGTCACGGGATTGGGTCCTCTTGCGTAGTTGTATTGGAGCAAAAGTTTCGCTCTGCTGTATTTCCATATGCCCTTCTTTCACCAACTCAAGTGAGGCCGCAAAAGTAGCCGCCGTCGCGGACCGCCTGCGCACCGGGTCGGCATCCCAGCCCTCGGGCAGATAGGTCTCCATATCCGTCCAGGCCCCGGCAAAGCCGATCAGCGGGCGCATACGTTCCAGCGCCTGTTCCATCGTGAATACGGCGTCACGGTCCATGACAAAGGGGCGGAATTCATCACGGGTGCGAATGCGGGCATAGCCCTGCATCAGGTCCAGCAGCGTGGCGGAATAGGTCACGGTGCGGATGCGCGTGACATCCTCGCCCTGCCCGCGTTTGAAGAAATCGCGCCCTAGCTGATCGCGCCCCATCAATCGGGCGGCAGCATCGCGCATGGCCTGAAGCCGCTCTAGCTGAAACGCCAGATGCGCCGCCAGTTCTTCGCCCGAGGGGCCTTCGTCATTCGGATCCGGAGGCAGCAGCAAGCGCGATTTCAGAAAGGCCAGCCATGCCGCCATCACCAGATAGTCGGCGGCCAGTTCGATCCGCAGCGCCCGTGCCTTTTCAACAAAGGACAAGTATTGCTGCGCCAGCGCCAGAACCGATATTTTGCGCAGATCAACCTTTTGTGTGCGGGACAGCATCAGCAGCACATCGAGCGGGCCTTCGAACCCGTCGACGTCTACGATCAATGCCTCTGCCGCAAGGCGATCCGCGACCGAGACGGGGTCTTCGCTAAAAAGATTATCCGACATACACCTGCCCGCCCATTAGGCGAGAAAGTTCGGCTTCGGCGGCTTGGATGTCAAGTTCCTGCGGGGCTTTGCGCATCGCCAACGCCCGTTCAGCGCGTTTCTGTGCCTGTTCGGACATCTTTCCGGCGGTGCTCAGCACCTTAGCACGGGCATCAAAAGAGCCATTGCAGTACAAAACCACATCGCACCCTGCAGTTAGCGCCTGATTGGCAATCTCTTCTGGATTTCCGCTCAGGGCCTTCATCGAGATATCATCCGTCATGATCAGCCCGCCAAACCCGATCGTTTTGCGGATCAGGCTGATCATGGTCCGAGAAATCGTAGCAGGTTGAGGGTCAATCCGGTCATAGACCAGATGCGCCGTCATCCCCATGGGCAGATCGTTCAACTCCCGAAACGGGCCGAAATCGGCCTCGGTCAAGTCCTCTTGCGCCAGATCGACATGGGGCAGGTCATGATGGCTGTCCAGCGTGGACAAACCATGACCCGGCATGTGTTTGAGCACCGGCAATACACCGCCATCCAAATGCCCCTCGGCAACCGCACGACCGATCCGAGAAACCATTTTGGGATCAGATCCATAGCAGCGGTTTTTAAGGAACGGATGCGTCTCGTTCCGGGCCAGATCCACCATGGGCGCGCAGTTGCTGTCGATCCCAAGCTCGAACAGTTCATTCGCAATCAGGCGATAGCGCAGATACATAGCACGTTCGGCCTGCTCTCCGCTCTGGGCCACGTGATCCAACGGCGGCATCCATTCTCGGGCCAGCGGTGTGCGCAGTCGTTGCACGCGTCCACCCTCTTGATCAACAGTGATCGGGCAGTTACACCCCACAGCCTCGCGGAAATCGTCGCATAGGGCGCGCACTTGATCCGCAGACTCGATATTGCGGGCAAAAAGAATGAACCCGAATGGGTTCATCTCTCGGAACAGTTTTTTCTCGTCAGACGTCAGGCGCAGACCTTCAGCGTCCGTAATGACTGCGCCGAAATTCACCGCGCGGCAACCGGAATGCAATCAGCGCCTTCGGCCTGCAAAGCGGCACAGAATTGGCGCGAGTCGCTCAGATCGTCAAACCCCAGAACCCGAAGACGATAGAAGGTTCGCCCACCGCTTGAGGTTTTCTGTATAACACGCTGTTTTCCAATCATATAATCCCCGAATCGTCCATTCATGCGATCCCATTCCGAGCGCGCGACGTCCGAATTTTCATAGGCGCCAAGCTGGGCCATACGGGTGCCCTTGGTCAGAGTTTCAGGATCCACATCCAAGCCGACCGCAGCTTTGACCGCCGCGTTGATCGCGTCTTCGGTAGTGCTGTTTGACGTAATTGCGCTGCGCACACCGCCAGCGGGGCGCAGGACCGGGCGCAGCGACCGGCGCACACCAGGCAAAGCCGCCAGTTCTGGGTCCGGTTGCGATGCAGCCAGATCAGCCGGATCAATAGCAGGCTCTTCCTCGGGGATGGTCAAAGAGGCCAACTGAAAACTTTGCTCGCCAACCTGATCGGAATTTTCCGCCTCTCCCGCCAGTTCAGCAACCAGTGTATCAACCGCGCCCTGGCGCATCTGTGTGGCCGTCCGGTCAGAGACGTTTTCATCGACCACATGTACGGCAGGTGTCGGTTGCAACGGTGCCACCGGAGTATCTTCATCTGTCAGGGAAACCGGGCGCGGTGCAAGGATCAGCCGATCAGCAGGCGGCGCTGCTGTGCCCACTGCCGCAACCGTGTTCACGGCCAAACCCTGATGATCCGCAGGGGTGCCACCCGGGCTATCCGGCTGAATACGCATTGGTCCATCTAAGGCCCGAACAACCGGCACGCCACTCACATCGCGCATTACCAAATTGTAACCCCAAACACCGATGCCAGCGACCAGCGCCAATGATGCAACGGCACCCAGAGCACTAACAATACGACCCAAACCTGCGGGATGGGGCGTTTCGTCATATCCGTGCAAGTCATTAGGGAGGTCATACCCATCCTGAGGATGAGCTTGATTCGTATAATGCATCTGCTCGGGGCGCATTTGCCCCGGGTAATCGTAACTTGCCATGTCCGCCTCACCGCCCGTTTAGCGCCGAAAATAAGGCGCGCGGGTCATTTCTTGCCTACCTCGTACCGGCGGTTCGGACGGTGTTGTTCACCGCATCTCCTGCGCCGGAGTAACGCCAAGAATACCCAAGCCTGCTGAAATCACAACAGAAACGGACCGGGCCAGTGCGATTTTTGACTGGCTTGTGGCAACATCGCCATCCTGAATAAACCGCAGCTGGGTTTCATCGTTGCCCTTGTTCCAAAGCGCGTGGAAATCCCCTGCAAGTTCATACAGATAGAAGGCAACGCGGTGGGGTTCATTGGTACGCGCGGCGATCTCAACCAGACGCGGCCATTCGGCCAGCTTCTTGGCAACAGTCAGCTCAGAGGCATGGTCGATCTTACCCAGATCGGCGCTTTTAAGCGCTGGGTCCTGCGCGTCGATCCCGGCCTCAGCTGCACGGCGCAGAACACTCATCACGCGGGCATGGGCATATTGGACGTAGAAAACGGGGTTCTCGCGGCTTTGTTCCAACACCTTGTCAAAGTCAAAATCCAGGGCAGCGTCATTCTTGCGGGTCAGCATCACGAAGCGGGTCACATCCGGGCCAACCTGATCGACCACATCACGCAATGTGACGAAGTTCCCTGCCCGCTTGGACATCTTGAACGGCTCGCCGTTCTTCCACAGTTTCACCAACTGGGTTAGCTTGATATCCAGCGGTACCTTGCCATCGGACAGAGCCGATACTGCGGCCTTCATCCGTTTGACATAGCCACCGTGGTCAGCGCCGAACACATCGATCAACGCGTCAAACCCACGGGTCACTTTGTCATAGTGATAGGCGATATCCGGGGCAAAATAGGTCCAGCTCCCGTCCGATTTCTTGACCGGGCGATCCACGTCGTCGCCATGCTCGGTCGATTTGAACAGGGTCTGCTCACGTGGTTCCCAATCTTCGGGCTTTTTGCCCTTGGGCGGCTCCAGCACGCCCTCATAGATCAGGCCCTTGTCGGTCAGGGATTGCAACGCAGCTTCAATCCGACCCGTGCCATAGAGCGACTTTTCCGAGAAGAACACATCCATCTCAACGCCCAGCGCCTTCAGGTCGGCGCGGATCAGGTCCATCATCGCGTCTGTCGAAAACTCGCGCAGTTCTTCCAGCCAGTCGCTTTCCGGTTTGTCGATCAGGCTGTCACCGTATTTCTCTTTCAACGCCTCGCCAATCGGGATCAGATAGTCGCCAGGATACAGGCCTTCGGCAATCTCGGGGCTCAGCCCGTTTGCCTCGCGATACCGTTCGTAAGCCGAGCGTGCCAGAACATCCACCTGCGCGCCGCCATCATTGATGTAGTATTCACGGGTCACGTTATGGCCGGAATAGGCCAACAGGCTTGCCAGCGCATCTCCGAACACGGCGCCCCGCGTATGACCCACATGCAAGGGGCCGGTCGGGTTGGCCGAGACGTATTCCACGTTGACCTTCTGCCCATGCCCCATGGTCGAGCGGCCATAGTCCGTGCCCTGTTGCAGCACCGCAGCCAGTACACTCTGCCAGACCGATGGCGCCAACCGCAGGTTCAAGAACCCCGGCCCGGCAACCTCGGCACTGGTGATCCGGTTATCCTCGGCCAGCTTTCCGGCCAGCGCATCGGCAATGTCGCGCGGTTTCATCTTGGTGGGCTTTGCCAGCACCATAGCCGCATTCGTCGCCATGTCGCCATGCGCCGCATCGCGCGGCGGTTCAACGGCCACGTTGTCAAAGCTCAGCCCTTCGGGCAGCGCGCCTTCGGACTGCATCTGTGCCAGCGCGTCCAGCACGAGGCTGCGGATCTCGGAAAACAGGTTCATTTCGAATGTCCTTTTGCTTGCCCGGCGGTTTACCACGCGGTGCAGCAAGGTCAATGGACGGCGCCAGAATGCGCTTGGAATAAGAGCCGCCGCCGCTAAGGTCGGTCATATCTATCTAAACGGAGATTCCTATGCGCCTTGCCCTGCCCCTGTGCCTGCTCTTGTCGACCGCCCTGCCCGCTTTTGCTGAAATGCCTGCCCCGCAAGGCCATGTGCTGGTCACCCTTGGCGGCGCGGTTGAGGAAACCAATCTGCCCGCGCGCGGCGAGAATGACGGCGGCTTGCTGGGATATCTGGAGGTCACCCATGACGGGGCAGCTGGCTTTGACGCGACATTGCTGGATAGTTTGGATCAGGTCGAGATCACAATTCCCTACGGCACAGAGGCCAACCAACGCGACATCACCTTTAGCGGCCCGCTTTTGTCGGATGTGATGGTCATAGCCGGTGCCGAAGGTAAGACGGCCAAGCCGATGGCAATGGACGGGTATCAGGCTGAAATCCCCTGGCAAAGCATCTCGACCTATCAGCCTATCCTCGCCACCCACGCCGACGGCGCCCCCATGGGGATCGGAGGGTATGGCCCAACGATGATCGTCTTCCCACCCACCGACGACGCTGAGGCGGCGCAGGATCAGACGGGCCAACAAGTCTGGGCTTTGGCCTATATCGGGGTCGAGTGATCCGCCGGTATCGGGCGGCCAGTCAGTCTGGCATGATCCTGTAGCGCAAACCTGTCGGTCATCCCAGCAATATAGTCCGATACGATCCGGGCTAAGGCAGTCTCATCCTCAGCCTCTTCAATGTCCGCGTGCCAGCGCGCGGGCATTTGCTTCGGATCGCCAAGGTAGATTGGAAACAAATCCTCGACCACTTTGCTGACCTCGGCGCGCACCGTCATCACCGACGGCGCCCTGTACATCCGCGAAAACAGGAAAGCGCGAATTTCCTTCAGTTGCGCCCAAAGGCCTGTTGAGAACTGAATGACCGGATAGCCAAGATGCCGGATCTCTTCGACGCTCTGGGCACCGGACCCTGCGATCAGAGCCCGAGACGTGTCGATCACGTCCGACACCATAACCCCAAACACCCGCCGCAATGCCTCATGCCGACGGCGATAGGGGTCGAGGCCCGGGTACTTGCGATCCACCTCCGCATAACAGTCGCCCACGATCGGCAGTCGCTGAATGTCCTCGTCGCTGAACAACTCCGCCCTCAGCCCGTCCAACAGGTCATGATTGTTATAGGCGATGTCGTCAGACAAGGCCGCCACCTGCGCCTCTGCGCTTGCGTGCGTGTACAGTTCCAGATCAAAAGCCGCATTGCATTCCGCCAGCGCCCAAGGCAAAGCCCCTTCTACCGGTCCATTGTGTTTTGCAATGCCTTCCAGGGTTTCCCACGTAAGGTTGCACCCATCGAACTCGGCATAATGACGCTCGAGCCGGGTGACGATCCGAATGGCCTGCGCGTTATGATCGAACCCGCCATACGGCTGCATGATCTCATGCAAGGCATCCTCGCCAGTATGTCCGAACGGCGTGTGGCCAAGATCATGGGCCAGGGCAACCGCTTCAGTCAGTTCTGGATTCAAACCCAAGGCCCCGGCAATCGTCCGCGCCACCTGCGCGACCTCAATCGAATGGGTCAACCGGGTCCGATAGCTATCCCCTTCGTGCTCAACAAAAACTTGGGTCTTGTGCTTGAGCCGCCGAAAGGCGCTGGCATGAATGATCCGGTCCCGGTCGCGCTGAAAGCATGACCGGAAACTGCTTTCTTCCTCTGGCACCAACCGCCCTCTTGCGCGGTCGGGATTCGAGGCAAAACCTGCTCTGTCCAACGGCCTGTCCTTGTCGCCTGTCCTTGGGCTTTCTATATGGTAGAGTGGTTAAGAAATAAACCTTTGGAGTTTGGCATGAATCTGCCCCCGATAGTTACAGAACGCGCCTTTGACCGCCTTGCCGAGATCGGCGCGGCCGATCAGGGTCAAGCCCTGCGTGTCGCTGTCGAAGGTGGCGGGTGTTCGGGCTTTCAGTACGAAATTGCATTGGACAAACCCAAAGAGGACGATTTGGTTCTTGAGGGTAAGGGGCAGAAGGTCATTGTCGACGCAATCTCACTGCCGTTTCTTGAAAATGCGGTGATTGATTTCACGCAAGAACTGATCGGCGCACGCTTTGTGATCGAAAACCCAAACGCCACCTCCTCCTGCGGCTGCGGCACTTCGTTTTCAATGTGATCACCCGTGGGGGCTTCACCCCCACACCCCCACACCCCCAAGGTATTTCTAGCCGGATGAAGCAGGGATCCGCTCTCCGATTTCTAGACCGGAGAGCTTCACCTGGCGCGGTCATCGGCGCCTCCGCCTGTACCGCCAGCTGATTTTCGGAGATTCTGGTTAACGGTCCGTTTCTTCATCTGGCCAAAAATACCTCGGAGCGCGAGGCAGCGCCTCGCAAACCTGTTCTCCGCCTTGCCGTTGGGCCCGTTCTGGGCGATAGGTTGCCAAGGACTGTCGGAGGGTCGCGCATGAAAATCGCCACATTCAACATCAACGGAATCAAGGCGCGGGCCGAAGCATTGCCGCGTTGGCTGGATGATGCCCAGCCCGATGTTGTGCTGCTGCAAGAGATCAAGTCTGTCGACGATAACTTCCCCAGAGAGATCTTTGAGGCGCGCGGGTACAACGTGGAAACGCACGGTCAGAAAAGCTTTAACGGCGTTGCCATTCTGTCGAAGCTACCGCTCGAGGACGTCTCGCGGGGTTTGCCCGGTGATGATGAGGATGAACAGGCCCGCTGGATCGAGGCCACGGTCGTCGGCAAACAGGCGCTGCGTATCTGCGGGCTTTATCTGCCGAACGGCAACCCCGCCCCAGGGCCGAAATATGAGTATAAACTCGCCTGGATGGAACGGCTCTATCATCGCGCCCGCGATCTGATGAACGGTGAAGAGCCCGCGCTGATGGCAGGTGATTACAACATCATTCCCCAGGCCGAAGACGCAGCGCGTCCCGATGCCTGGCGCGAGGATGCATTGTTTCGCCCTGAAAGCCGGGCCGCATTTCGGAAAATTCTGAATCTCGGCTTCACCGAGGCCTTTCGCGCTGGCACGCAAGGTCCGGAACATTATTCATTCTGGGATTATCAAGCGGGTGCGTGGAACCGAAATGACGGGATTCGTATTGATCATTTCCTTCTGACCCCTCAGGCCGCTGACCTGTTGCGCGATTGCAAAATCGATTCCGAAATTCGGGGGCACGAAAAACCGTCAGATCATGTTCCGGTTTGGATAGATCTAGATCTGTAATCGGCTAAGCCGTGGCATCGAACTCATAGATCCAATCATATTTTCGGCCCAACCGCGATCCAACTGCCATCAACGCCAGTTGCGCCCCGACACGCATAGGGCCACGTAGATGGAAGTTGCGCGCGTTGGCTCCAGCGGCAGCGACCACCCGAGTTGCCCGCTGGCGACGGGTCGCTTCATAGGCGGCCAGTGCTTGCGAAACGCCGGATTGTTCTTCGAAAGACCGCCCCAGAGTCCAGGCATCTTCTAGTGCAAGGCAAGCACCTTGGGCCATGAAAGGCAGCGTCGGATGAGCTGCGTCGCCCAAAAGCGCCACACGCCCATTCTGCCAGCATTCAGCAACAGGGCGCAGGAACAATGCCCAGATATTCGGGTCCTGAACCTCTTGCAAAATCTCTTTGACCAAGCCGCCAAAACCTGCAAATCGCGCCTTCAGCTCTTCGGGATCACCGCGTAGACGCCAACCTTCTTCCTGCCAGTCAGACCTCTCTTCGATTGCCACGATGTTCATCAGGGTCTGATCGCGCAAAGGATACGTCACTACATGCCGTCCCGGCCCCATGGTTAGCACAGCGCAAGGGTTCTTGTTGCGTCGGTCCCATGGAATCGTCGCGCGCCAGGCAACCTGATGTGTGAATTTCGGTGTTTCCCTGCCAGTCAGGTCAGCACGAATTGCACTTTGGCCGCCGTCCGCGGCGACTGCACAATCAACCCGAAATCTCGCCCCCGTATCGAGGGTAATTTCGGCCTCGGACGGGTGCTTTCGCACCCGTTCCACACGCGCACCAAGGTGAAACTCTACCCCTTTTTGAACCGCCGCTTTGTAGAGAAGATCAAGCAGGTCAGCGCGATGGTAATAATAGGTAGGCCCGGCAGAGGGTGGCACGATTTTGCAGACCAGCCGCCCTGCCCGGTAATCACGAAGGACCGTTCCATGGGACAAAAGCCCAGCCTCGGGCGTGTCCGCAACAACCTTCAGCGCACGCAGCACAGCCATCCCGTTGGCGCTGATCTGAAGGCCCGCGCCAACCTCGGTCAATTCTGGTGCCTGCTCAAACACGGTCACCACGGCGCCGCGCTGTCGCAGGGTCAAAGCAGCCGCGAGGCCGCCAATGCCACCTCCGACTATGCCGAATTTCGATCCGCTGATGTTCATGTCACCGGCTTAACGCAAAAACGCCGGAGCAAAAGGCCCCGGCGTCTATGTTATCAGATTTTCCCAGCGATCAATCGTCGCGGTGGACCTTTTCGCGACGCTCATGCCGTTCCTGCGCCTCAAGCGTCATGGTCGCGATTGGGCGCGCATCCAAACGTTTCAGCGAAATCGGATCACCGGTCATCTCGCAATAGCCGTACTCGCCTTCATCAATCCGGCGCATGGCAGAATCGATCTTGGCAACCAGCTTGCGCTGACGATCGCGGGTGCGCAGTTCCAGCGCGCGATCGGTTTCTTCGCTTGCGCGGTCAGCGACATCCGGAATGTTACGGGTATTGTCCTGCAGCCCTTCGATCGTATCGCGGCTGCCAGCCATTAGTTCGTTTTTCCAATCCAGCAGCTTGCGACGAAAATACTCTAGCTGCCTGTCATTCATAAATGGTTCGTCTTCAGCTGGACGGTAATCTTCAGGCAGAAAAACTTCCTGCTTCATTTTTGCTCCCTCGGTGTGGCCTGCAACGCCGGTCACTCTCTCATTACCTGACATGCGGCAATCCCCTTCTGCGGAGCGTTTATCTGACAGCGCAGTAATTGTCACTATGCAAACGTCGCCCCGGCGCCGCGCCATTGCGCGTGATCTAAATACGTCCAACCAAACAACAAAACCTTGTTTTTCTGTGAAAATTAACTGGCCATTTCAGGGCAACGCCAAAAAGACGGCACCGGATGTTAGCGCACGAATCAACCAAAAGCATTGTAGTTACTCGGCAATTTCCCTTCATGCGACGCAGCGACCTGGCTTGTCAAAATTTCTGCTGCGCGGTAACCCCAAGGGCGCATTTCGCACGACACTTGATGAGGGGCCAATGACCGCACGTTTCCAAGGAACAGCCGAATACGTCGCCACAGACGATCTGACCATTGCGGTAAATGCCGCCGTGACGTTGGAACGTCCCTTGCTGGTCAAAGGTGAGCCTGGAACTGGCAAGACCGAGTTGGCCAAGCAGGTGGCCGGAGCATTGGGGCTGCGGATGATCGAGTGGAACGTGAAATCCACCACCCGCGCGCAGCAGGGACTGTATGAATACGATGCCGTCAGTCGTCTGCGCGACAGCCAGTTGGGTGAAGAGCGCGTGCACGACGTGTCGAACTATATCCGCAAGGGTAAATTGTGGCAGGCCTTTGAAACCGATGAAAAGGTCGTGTTGTTGATCGACGAGATCGACAAGGCCGATATCGAGTTTCCGAACGATCTGCTGCAAGAGCTCGATAAGATGGAGTTTCACGTCTACGAGACCAGCGAAACGATCCGCGCCAAGAACCGTCCGATCGTCATCATCACATCGAACAATGAAAAGGAACTGCCCGACGCCTTCCTGCGCCGGTGTTTCTTTCACTATATCCGGTTCCCTGATGAGGCCACGATGCGCCGCATCGTCGAGGTCCATCATCCCGGCATCAAAGATGCGCTTTTGACAACGGCTCTGACCCAGTTCTATGAGATTCGCGAAACTCAGGGCCTGAAGAAAAAGCCATCAACCTCAGAGGTGCTGGACTGGCTCAAGCTGCTGCTGGCCGAGGACCTGACCGCCGAAGACCTCAAGCGCGATGGCGCCAATGCCCTGCCCAAACTGCACGGTGCGCTGCTTAAGAATGAACAGGACGTGCACCTGTTCGAACGCCTGGCATTCATGGCCCGCAACAAACGCTGAGCCGGTAAACCCTCGGTGATCGCCGCTTGCCTTAGCAAGTCTCGGATGCAAGCATTGGTCTCAGGTTGCCCGGCTTGTCCGGGCAATTTACCATCAGACCCAACGGGACTCAGCAATGCCAGAAACAGTAACAATTCGAGCCTTGCATCCGACTGATCGCGAGGACTGGGCGGATATGTGGCGGGATTATCTGGCGTTTTATGAAACCACGGTTCCGGATTCCGTCTATGACAGCACATTCTCGCGACTGCTGGGGGTTGATCCGAACGATTTTTCTTGTTTCGTCGCGCAGGCAGACGGAGGGCTTGTGGGTTTGACCCACTTTCTGTTCCACCGCCATGCCTGGAAGGAAGAAAGCGTGTGCTACTTGCAGGATCTATTCGCCCGCCCCGAGGCGCGCGGCATGGGGGTCGGTCGCGCTTTGATTCAGGCCGTTTACGATGAAGCGGACCGGCAAGGTGCACCGTCTGTCTATTGGCTGACGCAGGATTTCAACCATACCGCGCGAAAGCTCTATGACAGGATTGGCAAACAGACACCTTTCATCAAGTATCAGCGCCCATGACGCGATGGGTCGCAATCTTGATCAGCTTTGTCCTGACCGCATGTACCACGATTGAGCCTGCCGAAAGCCCATCCGTGATTGTGGACGTCGAACCACCCCTGCCCCCTGCCAAGTCCTTTACGCGTGCATACCCCTCGCCTCCGGCGCGGTCGAATGAGAACATGGCAGCGGATTTCATCTCTCTGCATTTCGCACTGGAAGGGGGTACGGAACTGCCTGTTTTTACGCGGTTCGAAACCCCGATCACGGTGCGGTTGACCGGGGCTGCGACGCCCTCGCTTCAAAAGGACCTGGGCCGCCTGCTGACCCGTCTGCGCACCGAGGCCGGGATAGACATCAAACAGATCAAGGACGGTCAGGCCAACATCACGATCGCGGCGGTCAGTCAAAAAGAGATTCAGGCCATCCTGCCTCAGGCAGCATGTTTCGTGGTGCCCAATGCCTCAAGCCTTGAGGAGTACCGCCGGGATCGGTTCAAACAGAAAAGCAGCTGGACCAAACTGAGCAGCCGTCAGCGACTGGGCATCTTCATTCCCGCCGATGCAAGTCCGCAGGAAAAACGTGACTGCCTGCACGAAGAGATCGCACAGGCGCTTGGCCCGCTGAATGACCTGTATCGCCTTCCGGACTCGGTATTCAACGATGACAATATCCACACGGTTCTGACCGGGTTCGACATGTTGATCCTGAAGGCCGCATATTCATCCCAACTGCACAGCGGTATGACACGTGAACAGGTCGAAACGGCCATACCCGAAATTCTCTCGCGTCTGAATCCGCGCGGTGATGCGGTGCCGGTACAGCCCATGTCGGAAACTCCACGAGCCTGGATTTCAGCAATTCAGAAATCCTTGCAATCCAATCGCAGCCAGCAATCGCGCATGAGGCAGGCCCGCAAGGCAGCCCGAATTGGCAAGGAACAAGGTTGGACCGATCACCGGCGCGCTTACCCTCATTACCTGATGGGCCGCATGGAACAGTTCGATGATCCGCAAGAGGCGTTGCGCCAATATGATATTGCCCTGCAGTTTCTGCGCGCTACACCGGGCACGGAATTGCATCAATCCTACATCACGACCCAACTGGGCGCCTTTGCGCTTTCGCAGGGCAATGGGCCAGAGTTCCTGCCCGAAATCGACGATGCTATCAACGTGATGACACGGGCCGAGAACGCCTCGCAGCTTGCAACGTTGTTGTTGCTGAAAGCCGAGGTCCTGAATGAAGTCGGCCGTTCCACAGAGGCACGTTCCATCAGACTGGACAGTCTGAGATGGGCACGATACGGCTTTGGCTCGGATGTAGTGGCCCGGTCGCTTATGCAGGACGTCGCAGAAGGACCAGTCAATTAACGGGGGCGATTAACGCATGATAGTGGTTCTGGGACTGGCGGTGCTGGGTGCGCTCCTTGGGGCGCTGACCGCGCGCAAACGCAACGGCAGCGGCGCTGATATCGCGCAATATGCAGCCGGATATGGAATCGCCTTTGCGCTGGTCGGGCTCATTCTGTCCTTGGTTCTGGTTCGCTTTGTGGTGTAGCCCATGTTTGTTCCCTTTTTCGAAAACCTTCGCAAAGCCGGTATCCCCGTATCCCTGCGGGAATATCTGACCTTTCTGGAGGGTATGAAAAAGGGGCTGGCAACCTATGATGTCGAGGCGTTTTATTACCTCGCCCGCGTGTCGATGGTGAAGGACGAACGCAATATCGACAAGTTCGACCGCGCTTTTGCCGCCAGCTTTGAAGGGCTGGAACAGATCGGGTTCGAACAGGTCCTCGAAGCCGTCGACATCCCTGCCGAATGGCTGGCGAAGATGGCGGAAAAGCACCTCAGCGAAGAGGAAAAAGCCGAGATCGAGGCCCTTGGCGGATTCGACAAGCTGATGGAGACGCTGAAAGAGCGGCTCAAGGATCAGCAAGGCCGCCATCAGGGTGGCAACAAATGGATCGGCACCGCCGGAACCTCGCCCTTCGGGGCCTATGGGTACAATCCCGAAGGCGTGCGGATCGGTCAGAAGGAAAGCCGCCATCAGCGCGCGGTCAAGGTCTGGGACAAACGTGAGTTCAAGAACCTCGACGACACGGTCGAACTGGGCACGCGCAACATCAAGGTCGCGCTGAAACGCCTGCGCCGCTGGGCCCGCGAGGGTGCGGCGGAAGAGCTTGATCTGGACGGCACCATCCGCGCAACAGCCGAGCATGGATATCTAGACGTCAAAACCCGGCCCGAACGGCACAATGCCGTCAAGGTTCTGTTGTTTCTGGACGTCGGAGGCTCAATGGACCCACATATCAAAGTGGTGGAAGAGCTGTTCTCGGCCGCAAGAACCGAATTCAAGCATCTGGAATACTACTACTTCCACAACTGCCTGTACGAAGGTGTCTGGCGTGACAACATCCGCCGCTGGGACCAGCAGACGCCGACCCATGAGGTGTTGCGCACCTATGGTCCCGATTACAAATGCATCTTCGTCGGTGACGCCTCGATGAGCCCTTATGAGGTCGCCTATCCCGGCGGTGCCAATGAACATTGGAACCAGGAGGCTGGCCAGATCTGGCTGCAGCGGGCACGCGACCAATGGGCATCGAACCTGTGGATTAACCCAGTGCCTGAGAAGTATTGGGAATATACCCACTCAATCGGAATGATCCGCGAGATTTTTCAGGATCGGATGGTGCCGATGACTCTGGCCGGGCTGGAAAAAGGAATGCGCGAGCTGACGCGATAACGCCAGCCCGCGGATCAGGTTCTGCCAAGGCCGGGATTACCCGGCGATGGCCTGAATGCCCAGAAACAGAACACCCGACAACACAGCCGCCGCGGGCACGGTAATAATCCAGGCTGCTATGATCGTCATAAAGTGCGAGCGGCGCACCAGCTTGCGCCGGCGGCGTTCTTCCGGTGCCAGAACCGTCCGCTCAGGCACTGTAATGCGGGCTTTACGCAGCCGTCTTTCAGCATCCCATTCACGGAAGAAGCCGACACCAAAGACGGCACCCACTGCAATATGGGTCGAGCTTACGGGAAGACCCAGCCAACTGGCCACGATAACGGTGATGGCTGCGGACAGCGCAACGCAATAGGCACGCATCGGGTTAAGTTTGGTTATTTGGCTGCCAACCATTCGGATCAGTTTTGGCCCAAACAGGAACAGGCCAAACGAAATGCCAAAGGCGCCGATGATCATGACCCAATAGGGAATACTAATCGCCTGGGTGAAATCACCCGAGGCAGAGGCTTGCACGATGGCTGCCAAAGGCCCAACGGCATTGGCCACATCATTGGCCCCATGTGCAAAGCTCAGCAATGCGGCGGATACGATCAGAGGGATGCCGAACAATACTTTGAGGGATTTATTGCGGTTCTCCAGACCTTCGGATTGACGCCGAATAACCGGAATCATCACGGCCCAGACCAGCCCACCACAGGCGGCTCCGATCAACAAAGCCGTGCCGAGGTCGATCTTGACGATCTTCTTGAGCCCCTTCAGCGCCAGATAGCTGGCAAAAGCCGCTGCCATGATACCAACCAGCATCGGCACCCATTTCCGGGCCGCGGCGATCTTGTCGTCCTGATAGATAATCCGCGACTTGATGAACCAGAGAAATCCTGCGGCGACCAGACCGCCAAGCATCGGCGAGATAACCCAGCTGGCCGCGATCTTGCTCATCGTCCCCCAGCTTACTGCGCCAAAACCGGCTGCGGCGATCCCCGCCCCCATGACGCCTCCGACAACCGAGTGGGTCGTGGACACAGGCGCTCCGACCCAGGTCGCCAGGTTGACCCAAAGCGCCGAAGACAACAAAGCCGCCATCATTGCCCAGATGAATACAGTCTGCGTTCCCATGCTTTCAGGAGCGATAATGCCCTTCGCGATCGTGGAAACAACGTCGCCTCCAGCGATCAGCGCGCCGGCACTTTCGAATATGGCAGCAATCGCGATGGCGCCTCCCATGGTCAGCGCATTGGCCCCGACCGCCGGTCCCATATTGTTGGCAACATCATTGGCCCCGATATTCAGCGCCATATAAGCCCCAAACATTGCCGCAAGCACTACGATCAGCGTGTTGTTGCCTTGTCCGAACAGGAAGGCTGCCACAAGACCTGCGACAACGATAAAAGAAAGCGCGATGCCAGACCCGACAAATGGGCGACCCACCTGGGAGGTTGCCACTTCTAGCCGAGAAAAGCGTCTAAGGTCGCGGTCAAGCGTTTCCAGGTGACGGGCTTCGTGGTCATTGTTGGACATTGTGTATTCTCCGACGAGTTCCCGTGCGGATAAGGCGGCAGGCGGCGTTTTTCAACAGTTAGAATCCTAATGAACCCAGTTTCCACTGCGTCATGGTAGCTTGGAGACCTTTCAGGCCCACGGAAACGCTGATGCCTTGCCCTTGTGTCTGCTTATCCCCATATCAGAACCATGCTCCGAATTACTCCGATTCTTCTGGCGGTTCTGTATGCCGTGGTGATGTACCGGATCTCGGTCTGGCGCACTCATCGCGAGCTTGACCTGAAATCGACCGAACTGGCCGATCCCGCCCTCAAGCGTATGACTGACCGGCTGGCGGCGGCGCTGGGGATCGAGAGAGTTCCGGTCTATATATATGAAATCGACCCGGTGAACGGGCTTGCGGCGCCGGATGGACGAATATTCATCACACGCGGGTTTTATCGCAAGTTCCTCAATGGCGAGGTTTCCGCCGAAGAGATGGCGAGCGTCATCGCACATGAACTGGGGCATGTGGCCTTGGGTCATGCACGGCGACGGATGATTGATTTTTCTGGACAGAATGCGTTGCGGACAGCCTTGATGCTGCTTCTGAGCCGGTTCATCCCATTCATCGGTGCGATGATTGCAAATGCGCTGACTGCGCTTTTGGCGTCGCGCCTGTCACGTGGGGATGAATATGAAGCAGATGAATATGCCGCCGCCCTGCTGACCAAAGCCGGAATCGGCATCGGCCCGCAAAAGTCTCTGTTTCACAAGCTTGAGGATTTGACGCAGCAACGCGCGGGCGTTGTACCCGCCTGGTTGATGAGCCATCCCAAAACGGATGAGCGGATTGCGGCACTGGAAGTGCTTGAGCAGCGTTGGGCGCGTGGCTGAGGCTCGGCGGCGAGAGGCCAGCCTCTCGCGCTCTCCGAGGTATTTTTGGCCAGATGAAACAGGGATCGCGCCTAGGTAGTCAGCGCTTTACCCAGACGCGGCAGGCGGGCTTTTTTCATCAATCCACGCAAAGTCCATGTATCGCCTGACAGGCGGTTTGCTTCGGCCAGTACCTGCTGTGCAAGCTGGTCCAGCCCTTGCGGGTCGTTATACCAGAAACCATACAGCAGACTGTCAGGGTCACGCCGCTCAAGCCCTTCTTCTGCAAGAATATTTCTGGGGAAATCCTTGGCGTTGACCGTGACGATGGTATCCGCTGACGCGGCTACTGCAGTGGCCAAAACGTGGATATCAGCGGCGTCCGGCAGCCAGAGCCGAGCCTGCAGACCATCATTGGCTGGGCGTTCTGCCTTGGGCCATTTGACCTGCGTCAGGGCAATCTCGGCACGGGCCTGCGCCTCGCCCTCGGGGCCCAGCTTGCGTGCGGCGCGGGCCCATTCCTCGAGGATGCGCGCCGACCATATAGGGGTGAAATGACCTAGTCGGGCGGTGCCCAACAGCATCTCACGCATCACCGTTGGATAGATGACGCAGGTATCGAGTACAGCCTTCATAACCGGTAGAACACGGCCTTGAGGTAACCGCTTTCAGCCAGCTGCGGCAGTTGCGGGTGATCGGGCCCGGCAAAGCCCGTATGGATCAGTTGGGCTGAGCGCCCGGCGCGCCCGATACCACGGGATGAGGCGTCGCGGAAGCGGCCCAGATCAGCAGCGTGCGAGCATGAGCATAAGCCCAGATATCCGCCCGGCTTGACCAGTGTGGCGGCCAATCGCGCAATGCGTTCATAGGCCCGCAGCCCTGCATCCAGCGCCTGCCTTGATGGTGCAAAGGCGGGAGGATCACAGATAACGACGTCGAATTTAGCGCCTTCGTCGTTCAACTGAGCCAACACATCAAAGGCATCGCCTTGGCGCGTGTCGAATTGATCGGCAAAGCCAGAAGCCTCGGCCCCTTTTGCGGCCAACTCCAATGCCGTGGCCGACCCGTCGACCGACAGCGCCTGTCCGGCGCCACCCGCCAGCATCGCCAACCCGAACCCTCCGACATGGCTGAAGACATCCAGTACCTGTGCCTTGGGTTGAACCAGCTGCGCAGCAAAGGCGTGATTGGGGCGTTGGTCATAGAACAGGCCGGTTTTCTGACCGCCCGCCAAATCCGCCATATAGGTTGCACCGTTCATCAACACGGGCAAAGGCGCATCTGGGACAGTGCCGCGCAAGGTCAGGTTGACATCATCCAACCCTTCCAGACCGCGTGTCCGGCCCGAGGCGTTTTTCAGCACGGTCGTCACGCCGGTCACGGCGGTCAGTGCATCGGTCAACATATCCAGATGCGCTTCGGCCCAGGCAGCGTTGGGCTGGATCACACACGCCTCACCGAACCGGTCGATGATGACACCCGGAAAGCCATCGGCCTCGGCATGGACCAGGCGGTAAAAGGGCGAGTCAAACAGGCGTTCGCGCATATCAAGCGCGCGGCGCAGACGGGTTTCGAACCAATCAGCCGTCAGCTCGGCGTCAGGATCGCGGTCCAGCACACGGCACATGATTTTCGATTCAGGATTGACCGCCACCAGCGCGATCGGCGCGCGATTTTCATCCTCGAGCACGGCCAGCGCGCCAGCAGGGATTTTGCGCGTGCGACGGTCGGTGACAATGTCATTGGCATAGACCCACGGGAAGCCATGGCGCAGGCCGCGCGCATTGGCTTTGGGTTTCAGGCGGATACGGGGACGGTCTGCAGTTTGGGTCATGGCGACCTCATAGTCGCGAACGCGCCGAGGGGAAAGCCCTAGCGGTTGCGAGACCGCCAACCACCGCGCCGTTTCGGCGCCTGAGCAGATTGCAACCCTTCGGTCAGCACCTGTGTCATTGGGTGATCGGCCTCATCTTTGGCATAGATGGCGTGCAGGTCAGACAGGGCTTGCCTCTGATCACGCCCCTCCGGAAGGCTTAACGCCCAGTCCAGAAAGATACTGCGACATTCGGGCAATGTGATGCCATCGATGCGATAGGCCTCGCGGATCAGGCCTTTGTGATCGTTCGGATCGTCATTGCGCGGCATCTTTATCCTCCTGAATCACGCGGCCGATAATTTCGGCGGCGATATCGTAGCTTTCCTGCAACGCGGCCTGCAACTGTTCTACCTGCTCATACCCGGTGGCCCGACACAGGAAGGCGGAACCGCCCTCTCCGATTTTATCGGCCTCGATAACCTTACCTGACAACAGCCGAGCTGCGCATTGCACAGACCAGCATAGATCGTAGCAATCCTTCAACGTTTGCGCCTGAGCGACATCCAAAAGCGCGGCTGCGACTGCACCGTCCAACCCGGCATGTACATCGCGCTTTGCAACACCGGACAGTAAAGCGCCTGTTTCGGCCATCAGCTCTATGTCCATCATGCGTCCGGCCCCATTCTTGGCATCCCAAATACCGGCGGGGGTTTTCGCGGCTGCCAGACGCGCGCGCATTTCGGCAACTTCGCGCAAAACCTGCGCCTGATCGCGGGAGCGCGAAACAAGCTCTGTTCGAAAGCTCTCGATATCGTCGGCCAGTGAGGGCTCACCGGCGACGGGGTTTGCGCGTGTCAGGGCAAGGTGTTCCCACACCCAGGCCTCATTCTGCTGATAGTTCGTGAAGCTGGCCCAACTGGTCGCCACCGGCCCCTGATTGCCCGAGGGGCGCAGCCGCATGTCGACCTCATAAAGTCGCCCCTGCGACATCGGGGCCGACAGCGCCGTGATCAGTGCCTGCGTGAACCGGGCATAGTAGGTCCGCGTGGCAAGAGGCCGTGGGCCCTCGGACATGTCCTGATCCAGCGGGTCGTAGATCACGATCATATCCAGGTCAGATTGCGAGTTGATCCGCCCTGCCCCCAGGGATCCCATGCCTAGCACAGCGGCACCGCGACCAGGTGCGGGCCCGTGTTTGCTGGTGAACTGCTCCACAACACATGGCAGGATCGCAGCGATCACCGCGCTTGCAAGTTCGGCATATTGCTGCCCCGCCTGCACGCCGTCGATCAACCCGCGCAGATGGTGAACGCCGATCCGGAAATGCCATTCCTTGCACCAGCGCCGCGCCAGATCAAGCTGGCTTTCGTAGTCTTGTTCCTGCGACAGCTCTTGTTCCAGTTCGTCCTGGAGCACGGCTTGGCCCGGCCAGTCGTCAAAGAAGCTGCCGCCAATCACCGCATCAAAGACCGAGGCGTTGTGCGACAAATGCGCGGCCAATGCATGCGACGTGCCTACTATATCGACAAGCAGGTCGATAAGCTGCGGGTTGGCCTCGAACAGAGAAAACAGCTGCACGCCCGCAGGCAACCCGCGAAGGAACCCGTCCAGTGCCAGCAGCGCCTCATCCGGTTGGGCGGTTTTGGCAAGACGCGTCAGCAGCTCGGGTTTCAACCGTTCGAAAATCCGCGCCCCGCGCTGAGAACGCAGTGATGGGTAGGTCGTCCAGCGCGCCAATATGCTTTCGTCAAATTCAACTTCTGGCAAAGGTGCACGGGCTGTCGGGCCGGGGGCGAAAAAACCTTCGGTCAACTCATGAACCTCGGTCAGCCGCCGTTTCAGATCCGCAGTCAGATCGGCGCTATCAATCCCCATCAGGCATGCAATCCGCTCAATCCCGTCCGAGGATTGCGGAATCTTATGGGTCTGCGCATCATGGATCATCTGAATGCGGTGTTCGACTTCGCGATGCGCGCGGTAGTGATCGGTAAGCTTTTCAGCCACGTCCTCGGGCACCCACCCTTTGCCGGCCAAAGCCGCCAAACCCGGAACAGTACCACGCACGCGCAGGTCCGTATCGCGACCTCCGGCAATCAACTGTCGGGTCTGAGTGAAGAATTCAATCTCACGTATCCCGCCTTGCCCTAGTTTCATATCATGACCCGGAATGGTCAGCGCACCGCCTGTCCCTTTGTTTTCGCGGATACGCAAGCGCATGTCATGGGCATCCTGAATAGCCGCGAAATCCAGATGCCTTCGCCAGATGAAGGGGCGGAGCGTATCCAGAAAACGCTGCCCCGCAGCGATATCGCCAGCGCAGGGACGCGCTTTGATATATGCGGCGCGCTCCCAAGTGCGGCCCAGACTTTCATAGTACCTTTCGGCAGCTTCCGCAGCCAGACAAACTGGCGTCACCGCAGGGTCAGGCCGCAGCCTTAGATCGGTGCGAAATACATATCCATCCGCTGTCTTGTCACTGAGTGTGGCGCAGAAATTCCGTGTCGCCCGGACCATCCCTTGCCGCGCTTCATAGAAATCGTCCGGATCATAGCGCGTTTCGTCAAACAAAACGATCAGGTCGATATCAGAGCTGTAGTTCAACTCATGCGCACCCATCTTGCCCATGGCCAAAATGATCATTCCCGCGGCAGAGGCGACATCATCTTCGGTCATCCCCGGCAATTTACCTCGCCGGATCAAGGTTGCAATCTCGGCCTTGGCGGCAACATCCGCTACCATGGCCCCGAAATCGGTTAGTGCCCCTGTAACTTTTTCCAACGGCCACGCCCCTGCCAGATCCGCCAGGGCGGTCAACAGCGCCAAACGCCTCTTGGCCTGCCTCAGCCCCGGCCTGAGTTGATCCGCAGGCAAGGCCCTTGCGGTTTCCATAATGGATGCAAGCATCGCGTCCGGTTGAGCCAAAGCTTGCGGTAGCCAGTCGGCTTCCAGATCAATCAGGCCTTTGAGATAGGGGCTGGAGCCCGCAGCCCCTGCGATCAGTTCCCCCTGCTCAGGTGTTATGCCACCCACTGCTTCGCGCGCTTCGGAACCAAGTGAATGATCAAAGGCGCGCGGTACACGGTTGACGGCAAGAAGTCCTGTCATTTCATCTCCGATGACGTGGTTTTAGTATTTCTGTGGCCAAATTTCTAACCCGACATTGCAACAATCTGGCGCTTAACTCAAAACAGCGCCGCAGCAGACAACCCAGTCAATGTTTGAAAGAAACCGTGGTGCGTTAGACTGAAATTGCGCTTGTTCAGATGTCAGGTCAACCATCCGAAATTCAGAAATGTAAATCATTTTCACATTGACCTCTTGTAACTGGGTTTGGTGCCCCCATCTATTCAATGTGAAAACAATTTACATCTAACCCGGAGAGCACCAATGACCGCATTGACCGAACACGCCGTCCCTGAAAACCCGGGATGGCTCAGCCGCGCAGAAGCCTGGCTTGACGATAAAGGCAAAGGGGCCTGGATCGCAGCCATGGTCCTTGGCTTCATCTTTTTCTGGCCCCTTGGCCTGGCCCTTCTGGCCTACATGATCTGGAGCAAACGTATGTTCAACAAGTCCTGCAGCCGTCGCAAATCCTGGCACAGCCACATGAGCGCAATGAAGCCCTCGGGCAACAGCGCATTCGACGCCTACAAGTCCGATACTCTGGCTCGGTTGGAGCGTGAGCAACAGGAATTCGAAGCGTTCCTGCATCGCCTGCGCGAAGCGAAAGACAAGGCCGAATTCGACCAGTTCATGGATGAACGCGTCCGCGAGAACCGCGAAAGCGACGAATCCGGCGATAACGCCTGATCGACCTTGCCCTGTTCCGACAATCGGGACAGGGTATTTGAAACATCTACCGGAATGACCCGTATGCACTCCTTGCCAGACCCGAACCGACAGCCCGAGTTTTACCAGTCCGTCACGACCAAACGGTTCCTGGCCTGGCTGTTCGATATCGCCTTTATTTCACTGCTTTGTACCGTCGCCATCGTCCTGACCCTCGGGCTCGGCGTACTGATACTCGCCCTGATTTATGCGGTGGTCAGTTTTGTCTATCGCGTCGTCACAATCGCCAACGGCTCGGCCACTCTGGGTATGCGTTTCATGGGGGTCGAACTGCGCGACGCTTTTGGTGAACGAATGGACACAGGTAAAGCGGTCGCACACACAGCCGGTTATTTTGTCAGCATGGCATTTCCGGTGCTGCAAATCATTTCAGTCATCATGATGCTGACCGGCGCGCGCGGCCAGGGCCTGACTGACACTCTTCTAGGCACGGTTATGATTAACCGTCGCGCTTAAAAGACTGTCGCGTGAATCACTTGGCGGCTCCGGGAACGGTTGTTATCATCCCGTTTCAGGAAACATAGGACATTCATGCGACACACGCTGCCAATCGCGCCGCAATTCTACGTTACGGCCCCTCAGCCTTGCCCTTATCTTGAGGGCAAGATGGAGCGTAAGCTGTTCACAGCCCTGCAAGGCGAAGGCGCGAATCAACTGAATGACTCCCTTTCCCAGCAAGGGTTTCGACGGTCTCAAAACGTCCTATACCGCCCTTCCTGCACCGATTGCGCCGCGTGTTTGTCCGCGCGGATCGACGTTTCGGCCTTTCAACCCAGCAAAAGCCAGAAACGCGCGGTCAGGCGGAACTCATATCTGCGACGCCGGGCGAATTCCCCATGGGCTACCGACGAACAGTATGACCTGTTCCGCACCTATCTTGACACCCGACATGCGGATGGCGGCATGGCGGATATGGACGTCTTCGAATTTGCAGCCATGATCGAAGAGACCCCCATACGCAGCCGAGTGGTCGAATATTCAGACCCGGAATCCGGCAATCTGATCGCTGTCAGTTTGACCGATGTCTTGGATGACGGGCTGAGCATGGTCTATTCATTCTATAGCCCGGAACAGCCTCAGAATTCACTGGGCACGTACATGATTTTAGATCACATCGACATCGCACGCGAGGCGGGTCTGCCCTATATTTATCTTGGCTACTGGGTGCCTGGCAGCCCGAAAATGGGATACAAATCCCGCTTTGCAGGGCTGGAAGTGTACAGTCAGGGCGAATGGAAACGGGTCAAGGATCCCTATGACATTGCACATGACGGCCACCACCCGCTGTCCACAGCCCCCATCGCCGAACAGGTTGCCAGCATCCAATTGCCTGATCGTCACCCGACCAAAGGCTGAAACCTGATGCAACAAAGCCTCCACGCCGTTACGCTTGTCGTGCCGGATTACGATGATGCCATCGCCTTTTTCACGCATACACTCAGCTTTTCCCTGACGCAGGACATCGACTTGGGCGCTGGAAAAAGATGGGTCCGCGTAAGCCCACCCGGATCCACCGGGGGCTCACTTCTTCTCGCCAGGGCCGCCGATGCAGATCAGAGAACCGCAATCGGCAACCAGACAGGTGGCCGGGTCGGCTTCTTTCTGGAAACCGACAATTTCGACCGCGACCACAAGGCCATGCTGGCCAAAGGCGTCCATTTCGAAGAATCCCCGCGCCATGAACCTTATGGGACCGTAGCGGTCTGGCAGGACCCATTCGGCAACCGCTGGGATCTGATCCAATTCACCTGATCCTCATCTTCATCTGGCCCAAAATACCTCGGGGCTGAATTGGCCACAGGCCAAGAAGGGGCTGGCCCCTTTTACCTACCAACAAAGCAAAGGGGGCCCGCAGGCCCCCTTTTCCTTTAAACACCTAACTTCGATCAGTTCGGGATCAGATCCGGCACGATGGTCACAATCGCAGGGAAGAACCAAAGGATTCCGATACCTACCACCTGGATCAGCACAAACGGTACAATCCCACGATAGATGTGGCCGGTGGTCACTTCTTTCGGCGCGACCCCGCGCAGATAGAACAGCGCAAATCCAAAAGGTGGCGTCAGGAACGAGGTCTGCAGGTTCACCGCCACCATGATCGTCACCCATTTCGGATCAAAAGACCCGCCATAGATTACCGGGCCTACAATCGGGATCACGATGTAGATGATTTCCAGGAAATCCAGTACGAACCCAAGGAAGAACAGCACCAGCATCACGATCAGGAAGACCGTGAATTCATTGTCAAAGCTCTTGAGGAACTGCTGGATATAATGCTCACCGCCAAACGAGATCACCACAAGGTTCAGCAACTGAGACCCGATCAAAATGGTGAACACCATTGAGGTCACCTTGGCGGTTTCCCGCACCACCGGGGTCAGCACGCCGCTGGAATACAGAACCCAGCAGCCGAACAGCAAACCGAACAGGGCATACAGATAGGCCGCATAGGCTATGATGAAGGCAATCCAGGTTTCGGCCGAGGCGCTGCTCTGATTGATGCGCAGATCAAAATTGACCCCCATCAACAGGGCAATGACCACGGCGAAGGTGGCCCAGATGATGACCTTGCCAGACCGCTCCTGATCTTGCAGCTTGCGATAGGCCGCCAGCATGATCGCACCACCTGCGCCCAAAGCCGCCGCCGGTGTTGGGTTGGTCACCCCACCCAGGATCGACCCCAGCACCGCGATGATCAGAACCAGCGGTGGAAAGACCACCCGGATCAGATCATTGGTGGCACAGCGCGCCGCAGCCTCTTTGCAGCCATAGATGGCCAAGGCAAAGGGCAACGCCAGCATCACAAAGGTCAACCCTGACGACGTTGTTGGCGACACGAACAGAATATCGACAAGCAACATCAGGATCAGACCAATGGCCCCAAGGATCAGCGGCTGCGGCGACCGAGACGGCGCGATGCCCCGACCCATCACAATGGTCAGACCAAGCAACAGAACCATCACCGCAACACCCGTTCCAATCGGAGCGGCGTTGGCAATCTTCTCCTGCTGCGCGGTGGCAAGCTCTTCCTCGGTCAGACGAGTTGATTCTGCGGCACCACCTGCGTCATCAATGGCCGTTTGCTCGGCCACGGCCTGATCCCAAGCGGATTGACCATGCAGCTCGATCATCGAGGCTTTGCAGGTTTCGGAAACGTTGGTCCGCAGCGATGCGCCCTGCCCGATATCGGAGAAGGCCGAGACCGAGACGTTCTGGCTGCCGATAACCCCCAGATTGCCCAGTAGAACTGTACCCACGATCAGCGCGACAGGCGCACCCAGCAACCAGGTGAAACCTTCTGAACGGGTAATGGGCTCTCCGCTGCCGCCGGTCATGGGCACCGCAGGCGCCTTATGCGGGTTGAGCAGCGCATAGCCAAAGGCATAAAGCGCATATAGCAGCGCCAGCATGATCCCTGGCAGCAAGGCGGCCTGGAACAAAGTACCAACCGATACGACCGCAGGCTGACCTAGATAGGTCAGCGCGTCTGTACACCCGGCATCAACCGCGCGCGTCTCTTGCGCGGTGGAATACAAGTCTCCGGCCAGAGTTCCCAGCAAAACAATCACGATCGAGGGCGGAATGATCTGCCCCAGCGTTCCCGAAGCCGCGATGACACCCGTCGCCAATTCAGGCGAATAGTTGTTGCGCAGCATGGTTGGCAGCGCCAGCAAGCCCATGGTTACAACGGTCGCGCCCACGATCCCGGTTGAGGCCGCAAGAAACGCCCCCACGACCACAATCGAAACGGCCAGACCACCCGGCAACGGTCCAAAGACGCGCGCCATTGTGGTCAGCAGATCATTGGCGATCTTCGACCGTTCAAGCGTGATGCCCATCAGCACGAACATCAAAACCGCCAGAAGGGTTTCGATAGACTGACCGGCCAGAACCCGCTCGTTCATGCGGTTCACGATGAACGACACGTTGCGGTCCAGCGCGGTTTCCCAGCCCGAGACAAAAACAGGCTCGGCAATCCTTGGTAAGTCCGGGAAGCGGAACACTGATATGGTATCGGGTTTAACCCCGGTGCTGACCAGATCCCGATACGCCGCAGAGCCGGTGTCGATCGCCTGGTGAATCAGCAAACCTGCGCTGTCCAATGCGGCGATGATGCCGAATGAGATCACTCCTGCCCCGCCGATGGCGAAGGCCACCGGAAAACCGGATAGAATACCTCCGAAGAGGCAGAAAAATACGATAATGAGGCCTATCTCGACGCCATCAAGTCCGAATAGCATTGTCTGGTTCTCCGTCCCTAATGCGCGCCTTCGTAGGCTTCTTCACCCTCGCCAAGGCTGTCCTTGTCGAGGTATTTTCCAACACTTTCCGGGCCTTCCACATATTCCAGATACGAGCGGTACAGGAATGCAATCGCGTGCAGGAACACCATCGCTGCGAAGGCGATCAGTAGGATCTTGAACAGGAAATAGCCGTTGAATCCGTTGGGGCTGAACCCGATGGTTTCCACGTTCCAGCGCAGCGCGCGGGACTTGGCCACCAGCCGGTCCAAAGTATCACTGGCCGAGGGCTTCGGCACGATCAGATGCCGCCACATGAAGTACCAGCCATACATCCAGGTCAGCACCGCCATCGGCATCATGAACAGTACAGCACCACACATGTCGACCACACGTTTGGCGCGGTGGCTGATGCCGGCATAGATCAGGTCAACGCGGACATGGCCGCCCTGTACAAAGGTGTAGGTGCAGCACAGGCACACGACCATGGCGTTATACAGTTTCAGCTCTTCCGCGAACCAGCTGATATCCATCTGAAACGGGATACCCAGCCCAAAGGACATATCCGGGCGGGTAAAGACCCGCTGCATGAACACGATGATGATCTGCTGAACCACCATCAAAAGGCCTGCCCAGGCGAAGAAACGCCCCGTCGTGTTGGCAAAGCCTTCAAGCCCGCGCACCATCGCCCACATGAAGTTGCGGTAGTACAGACCAATGGCCGTCAACACCAGAAACAGCGTGAAAACCACAAAGAAGAACTCGACCGACCCGCCGTAATAGACAAAGCGCATGACCGCTTCTTTGTCCGACCAGTCCAGCCAGAGTTGCGGATGCGTGATGGCGTATCCGAAATTAATGAAGGCTTCGGCAATGCTCTGAATGAACCATATCAGTCCATTCCACAGGGCGCCGAAGAACGAGATACCGTTTTCGTCCTGCATGTTGTCCCCAGGTCGCGTCAGTTGCACATTTGAGAGTTACAGTTTGTCCGACCGTCAGATGCGCAACGGGAAAGGCTCCCCCGACATGCGGGGGAACCGATTTCAAAGATCGAAGTGACTTAGCCGCGAACGCGGTCGCGCTGCGAGGTGTAGACACCCGACGACAGATTGTTCCAGGCCGAAGACGCGGCCATGGATTCCATCGCGCTGTCGTGGATGCGCTTGAACAGCTCGTCGCCCATGTTCTCGTCCAGGACTTCCTGGCTTGCGGCACCAAACGCGTCCCAAACGCTGTCCGGGAACTCCATGACCTTGACGCCACCTGCCTGCAGACGCTGCAGCGCCGCGCCGTTGTTGGCCAGGAATTGCGCCAGGTTCCACTGATGGCATTCACCTGCGGCGATCTCGATGATCTTCTGCTGCGAGGCAGACAGGCTGTCATAGACCTCGCGGTTGGTTGCCAGCGAAAGACCCGCACCCGGCTCATGGAAGCCCGCGGTGTAGTATGTCTTGGTGATTTCCTGGAAACCGGCTTTTTCGTCAGCCCACGGACCGATCCACTCGGTTCCGTCGATCGCGCCGGATGACAGCGCCTGATACACTTCGGAGCCCGGAATGTTCTGTACGGATGCGCCCAGTTTACCCAGAGCTTTACCGCCCAGCCCCGGCATGCGGAACTTCAGGCCGTTGAAATCTTCGGGGCTGTTGATCTCTTTCGAGTACCAGCCACCCGCCTGCGCACCGGTGTTACCAGCCAGGAAGGATTTCAGGCCAAAGATTTCGCCCAGCTCGTCATGCAGTTCCATACCACCGGCATGGTAGTACCAGTTCACCAGTTCCTGGGCGGTCATACCAAACGGAACAGCGGTAAAGAATGCATAGCCCGGATGCTGACCCACAAAATAATAGTCTGCCGCGTGGTACATATCGGCCTGACCGGATGATACCGCGTCAAACACTTCGAACGCGCCAACCAGCTCACCGGCTGCTTTGATCTCAACGTTCAGGTTGCCGTCCGACATGGTGGTGATGCTGTCGGCGCAACGCTGCGCGCTGTCGAACACACCTGCAAGGCCACGGCCCCAGGATGTGACCATGGTCAGCGTGCGCTTGCCCTGTGCATAGGCCGGTGCCGCCAGCGTGGTCGCTGCAGCAGCCGAGCCGCCCAGTGCGGATGTTTTCAGAAATGAACGACGGTCCATATGAGTGATCCTCCCCTTCATAATCATGACCCGGATTGTCCGGGCCTGTCGTATTCAACAGCGGCAAGACTAGTCACAAGGAAGTGAAAGGGAATACCTACTACTGCGTAGAAACGCGGCTTTCTGCGCGAATTGCACAGGCAATAACGGTCCAATCATAGCAAAACAGGGATTTTTGGTGCCGTTTTCCCGCCAGACGCCCAATCTTTTTGCAATTTTGCTGTGGCTTGCGTATCGATTCGTCCATGCAAAGACTTCGACAACTGGTCTCGTTGACCTATGCTCAAAAGCTGTCGCTGGTGGCAGCGATCCCGCTGGTCGTGGCGGTGGCCGCGATTGCGGTGATGGTTGCCTATGAGGCGCGCGCCACTGCCGAGCGCGAAATTGAAGCACTGGAACGCTCTTTGATTCAGGCCAAGAAGGAAGAGCTGCGCAACTATGTGACTCAGGCGCGCAATGGGTTTGCCTATATCTACGGGCGCGCGGCTCCGGATGACACCGCCGCCAAAACTCAGGTCGCGCAAATCCTGTCGGCCATGATCTATGGGCAGGACGGGTTCTTTTTCGTCTATGACTATGACGGCACCAATCTGGTCAGCCCCCGTCAGACTGAGTTCATCAACCGAAATTGGGAGGGTCTGACCGACAGCGACGGCACACCGGTGGTGAATGAGTTCATCCGCCTCGCCAGGCAGGGTGCGGGTTGGCACAGCTTTATGTGGCAAAAGCCCTCGACCGGGGAAGAGGCGCAGATGATCGCCTATGTCGTCGGCCTTCAGGATTGGCGCTGGGTTGTGGGCACCGGCGTCTTCATCGACGACATCGTTGCCGCCGTTGCCAGCGCCCGGGCCGAGGTTGAAGCGCGCGTGCAGCGTACCTTTATGTATATCGGCGCCATTGTTCTGGCCGCTGTTCTGATCGTCTTTGCCTCGGGCATGCTGTTGAACATCCGCGAAAGACGTCTGGCCGATGCCAAGCTGAAACAGCTGACCCAACGGGTGTTCGACGCACAAGAGGAAGAGCGCGGCCGTGTGGCACGCGAGCTTCATGACGGGATCAGCCAGATCCTTGTGGGCGTGCGCTTTGCGTTGGACAACGCCCGCCGTCGCCTGTCGCGCGGCGATGATGTGGGCGCGCATGATCCACTGGACAAGGGGATCGAGCATCTGGGAACCGCTATCAGCGAGGTCCGCCGCATCAGTCGCGACTTGCGCCCAGGCGTGCTGGACGATTTGGGCCTCGGCCCCGCGCTTGAGGCTCTGACAGATGATTTCCGCGAGAGAACCGGGATCGAGACCGATTTCTCGACCGTTGTTTTCCGCAACCGGCTGGATCAGGATAGCAAGATCGCCCTCTACCGCATCGCCCAAGAGGCCCTGACCAATATCGAACGCCATTCCGGTGCCACCCATGTCACCATCGATCTGCGCGGGCACAAGAAAGGCGCAACCATGCGAATAACCGACAATGGCCGCGGTTTGCGCAACTCTCCGGGTCGGGGCAGTACCGGGATTGGGTTGCGCAATATGCAGGAACGGATCGAGCAACTTGACGGATCGCTGCGTATTCTGTCATCACGCGGCCACCGCAGCGGCACAGTGATCGAGGTCAGCCTGCCACTCAGCCACCTGTTGCCGCCACAGGAAGACGCAACTCCGAACCGAAAGGCCGGTACATGAGCGACCAGACGATCCGGGTCCTGATTGTCGACGATCATCCAATGGTGGCCGAGGGGATCCAGTCGATCCTCGAAAGCTATGACGACATCACCGTGGTCGGGACACTCAGCAGCGGAAAGAAAGCGGTTGATCAGGTTGCAAATCTGAAGCCTGACGTCATCCTGATGGACCTGAATATGCCCGGGCTAAGCGGTCTGAGCGCAACTGAGATCATCCTTGAACGCATACCGGACACCTGCATTTTGATCCTGTCCATGCATGACAGCCCCGAATATATTTCGACTGCTCTCAGCCACGGTGCAAAAGGGTACGTGCTCAAGGACGTCCCAACGGATGAAATCAAAAAGGCCATCGACGCCGTCATGCGGGGTGAACAATATTTGTGCACGGGCGCAAGCGGTTCCCTCAAACCCAAAGGCGACACAACGCGCGAGGCTTTGACCGGGCGCGAGCAGACGATCTTGCTGGAGCTGGCACAGGGTAAGTCGAACAAAGAAGTCGCCCAAACCCTTGATATCTCAGTGCGAACGGTCGAGACCCATCGCAAGAACATCAAACGAAAATTGGGCATATCCTCAACTGCCGGCCTGACCCGCTATGCGCTGGAGCACGGCGTTCTACAGGGCACCAGCCCAGGGTTCTGATCCCGTAGCGCGGCACGCGCTGCTCGGCCTAGCCTCCGCAGGCAGGCGGGCAACGGGCGAGAGCACTCTTAGTTACCGTCAATCCAGAAGGGCGTCACGCCGGACTCCTTCCTTGTCATGGTGATGCTGAAGAACACGCCCATATAACTGACGGGTCCGTTCCACCCCACCGCACATGCCTTCGGTTTCGACAAAAGAAAAGATCCCGACATATCGTCTGCGCTCTCCTTTCACGGGAGCGACCCGGTGCAAGGAATAGCGCCCTTTGAAAATCTGCAGATCCCCTGGGTTCAACACCAACTGGTGCACCCGTTTCCGATCACCGTCCAGTACTGCAGAAACAGCCGCGAAATTCTCATCCTCGGCGCTTCGCAGGTTGGGGGCATATTCGAATTCACCACCGAATTCTCCATTCTGAATGGCCAGCGTCACGGTGTAGTTGTTGGTGTCAAAATGCCAGGGAAACCCCTGCCCTTCTTCGACCACGTTGACGATGACATCAGCCAAAGGATCATCGTAGCGAAAGAACCGGTCTTCGGACTCGTTCAATGCCGTTCGAATGAAAGGTAAAAAACCAGCGAACTCATAAATACGTCGCAGCGGTCCGGATTTGGAAAAACTGTCCGCTGGCACAAAGGCATTCGACCGATCATAAAATCGACGCACCGGATGGCTTGGCGCCAATGCCGGGTCGTCTTTGGTGAAATACGCATTCGTTCGGCTAAATGACCTATGTGCACCTACGGCAGTCTTATCGGCTTCTTTCAGCAAACGCGCCACGCCATCCTCGTGTACGAAACTTGGAAGAACAGCACAGCCGTCCCGATCCAGCTCGCGCCTCAGATCACCTATCAGCTGCTCATATGCCCATGAACCGGGGCGGTCTATCGGGTATCGCCCGAGATCAACCAGATCCTGCAACATGTTCGGCCTCCCTCGCCACTGCAATTAAGTCCAGCGTGACTCAGCCTAAAATCACGATCATGCCCGTTTCGGACATCGGCATGACGCATTTCGACACTTCCGTGCCACTCACCAAGCATTGCAAAGGGGCGAAAATCCCGAAAGTTCCGAACATGCGTCAAAATGCGCAATAAAATGTCGCAAAATACCACCCAGAAGTTAGAAAATTGGTGCAATTGCCTGTTGACGCCCCTTTCCACCGCCCATAATGTCCAACCCACGCAAAAAGGAGCCTCTGGCGATGAGAACGCTAGTCGTAATCGTAGGAACCACGCGCATGGGCCGGTAACGGTAAACCATAATCGAACCCATGCGCCTCCGAAAATCTCGGGGGCTTTTTTTATGCGAAACGCAAGACACATGTCGCCAATGGAGCAAAGCAGATGACACGTGAGATGACCGGCGCAAAGATGGTAGTTCAGGCCCTCAAGGATCAGGGTGTGGACACGGTATTCGGATACCCCGGCGGCGCCGTGCTACCGATCTATGACGAGATCTTTCTGCAAAACGACATTCGCCACATTCTGGTGCGTCACGAACAGGGTGCGGTTCACGCCGCCGAAGGCTATGCCCGCTCGACCGGCAAGCCCGGCGTTGCGCTTGTGACCTCGGGCCCCGGCGCTACCAATGCGGTGACCGGGCTGACCGATGCGCTTCTGGACTCGATCCCGATTGTTGTTCTGACCGGACAGGTTCCGACCTTCATGATCGGCTCGGACGCCTTTCAGGAGGCTGATACTATTGGCATCACCCGCCCCTGCACCAAACATAACTGGCTGGTAAAGGACACGAATTCGCTGTCCGATACCCTGCACGAGGCGTTCCATGTCGCCACCTCGGGCCGTCCTGGCCCGGTCCTGATCGACATTCCCAAGGACGTTCAGTTTGCGTCCGGAGAATACAGCGCACCGAAACCATCTACCTCACACTATCAACCTGTTCTGAAAGGCGATCTGGAAGAGATCACCGAGTTGGTTGCTGCGATTGAAACCGCGAAAAAGCCAGTGTTTTACACTGGTGGCGGCGTCATCAATTCGGGCCCGGCAGCCAGCCAATTGCTGCGGGAACTGGTAGACGCAACAGATTTCCCGATCACTTCGACCTTGATGGGTCTGGGCGCCTATCCGGCGTCTGGCAGGAATTGGCTGGGCATGCTGGGCATGCACGGGTTGTATGAGGCCAATCTGGCGATGCATGATTGCGATCTGATGATCAATATCGGCGCTCGTTTTGATGACCGCATCACTGGACGGATCGACGCGTTCTCGCCCGATTCCAAAAAAGCGCATATCGACATCGACCCGTCTTCGATCAACAAGGTGATCCGCGTTGATATCCCGATTGTTGGCGATGTGGCCCACGTGCTTGAGGACATCCTCAAGGTCTGGAAATCGCGCGGTCGCAAGACCAACACCGCAGCTATTGCGAAATGGCAGGAACAGATCGGCGAATGGCGCAAGGTGAACTGCCTGGCCTATACCAACAGCGAAAAGACCATCAAACCGCAATACGCGCTGCAACGCCTTGAAGAACTGACCAAAAAACATAACCGTTACATCACGACCGAGGTTGGCCAACACCAGATGTGGGCCGCTCAATACCTTGGCTTCGAAGATCCCAACCGCTGGATGACCTCAGGTGGTCTGGGCACGATGGGTTACGGATTCCCGGCCTCGATCGGTGTTCAGATGGCACATCCCGACGCGCTGGTGATCAACGTGGCTGGTGAGGCCTCGTGGCTGATGAACATGCAGGAAATGGGCACCGCTACGCAGTATCGCCTGCCGGTGAAGCAGTTCATCCTGAACAACGAACGCTTGGGCATGGTGCGCCAGTGGCAGGAACTGCTGCATGGCGAACGGTATTCGCATTCCTGGTCCGAAGCGCTGCCTGATTTCGTCAAGCTCGCCGAGGCGTTTGGCGCCAAGGGTATCTTGTGTTCTGACCCCGCCGATCTGGACGATGCGATCATGGAGATGATCAACTATGACGGCCCCGTGATCTTCGACTGTCTGGTCGAAAAGCACGAGAACTGCTTCCCCATGATCCCGTCGGGCAAGGCCCACAACGAGATGCTGCTGGGCGAGGCCGAGACGCAGGGCGTGATAGATAGCAAAGGTTCGGTACTGGTATGACAGCGCAGATGATCAGTTTTGACGCAACGCGCTTCCAGCCTACCCCGGACGAGTTGAACGAAGAAGCTGATGATTTCATCAATCCGGATGTGTTTGGCAAGGAACTCAGCATCTTTCTGAGTAAAGAGCTTGCCGCATCCGGGTTTGAGGTTTCCTTCGCCTGTGCCGAGGACTGGGGATGGTATCACGAAATTGATCACGACGAGCCGTTTGCCCTGGTTTTCGGCTGCTCAAACTATGGTGATGGCCATCTGGTTCAGTTCTCACCAAAGACCGAGCATGTGAGAAAGATGTTCAAGAAATACCACGCAGCCCCCAAGGTGGATGCATTGCGTGGCGCAATTTGGAAAATTCTGGAGAATGCCGAAGGTGTATCGAACCTTCGCTACGAAGAGGACTAGCTCAGCATGTCTGCCCTACATATCAAAAAAGGCTCCACCCGCCATTCGGCCTATAACCTACGACCCACGTTTTCCGACGTACGGGAACGCCATACCATCGCAGTTCTGGTCGAGAATGAACCGGGGGTTCTAGCCCGCGTCATCGGCCTGTTCTCGGGTCGTGGTTATAACATCGAAAGCCTGACCGTCGCCGAGGTGGACCATACCGGCCACCTCAGCCGCATCACCATCGTCACCACCGGCACCCCGCAGGTGATCGAACAGATCAAGGCGCAGCTGGGCCGGATCGTATCGGTACGCGACGTGCATGACCTGACGGTCGAAGGCGCGTCGGTCGAGCGGGAATTGGCCATCATCAAGGTGGTCGGCGACGGCGACAAGCGGGTCGAGGCGCTGCGTCTGGCCGATATTTTCCGTGCCAATGTCGTGGACAGCACGTTGAATTCGTTCATTTTTGAGATCACTGGCGCACCTGACAAGATCGACGCCTTTGCCGATCTGATGCGCCCGCTGGGTCTGATCGAAATCGCCCGAACCGGCGTTGCAGCCCTGTTGCGCGGCGATTGACCAAAACTGCCCCGCCGGCGCATCCAGTTGGCGGCGGGGTATCGGCAATACCCAATTTGCAAGATCACAATACGCCAAACGTGAACATCAACGTCACATTTGCCTAAAAAGTTTAAGCTAAATCAGAATTAACCTATTGCGTCTGTGCATCATCGCGTTAGCCTTCAAGGGTAGCGCGGCGTTGGGATGCGTCCGCTGGGTCATCTGTACGATTTCAGACAGCGCCTGGTTTGTTGGCCAGTTGTGTCGCGGTTATTCGGAATACACACAAGTACCGGGACGAAAATGACGAACGACAGCCGCAGCCCCGACGACCTACGCAGGATGTTCGGCGCCAATCTGCGAACTCTTGCTGGACAATATAATTCAGTTTCCGAGCTGTGCCGCCAGCTTGGAGTGAACCGAACTCAGTTCAATCGCTATCTTGGCGGCGAAAGCTTTCCCCGACCCGATGTCCTTGACCGAATATGCCGCTTTTTTGATGTTGATGCTCGGATTTTGCTCCATCCCTTGGATCAGATTGACCAACCGTCCAAGCACCCGGCTGCCGTCGCCCTGACCGAGTTTCTGGGATCCACCCCAGCCACCCTGACTGAAATTCTGTTTCCCGGCGGGTTCTATTATGCGACCGAGACAGAACTTGATGGCACAAAACCCCTGAGACACAGGCTTTTTCACGCCAGAAGGTTACCGCAATGTACTTTGGTTAGAGGGTTTGAACCAATTTCCGAGACACCCGGAGCATCAGTCGCAGAGCGCGAAGTACAGGGTATTGTGGCCTGTGCCGGGCGGCAGATTTATATGCTCATGTCCTGTCGTGCGTCTCAGAAAAGCAGGATTTATCTGGTGACACGTGGAATTGAAAATCAAACAAACTGTTGGCGCGGTGTCGCAATTTGCCTGTCAAAAACTACAGCTACCGCAACGACGACACGGCGGATATTGCTCAGACATTTAGGGGACGACACCTCGACAGTCCTGGCCGCCGCGCGCATTGCACGCCGACCAGAAGCCATGGCCCGCGCTTGACAACGATCCTGGCGTGTTAACCCGCGATTTCCCCGCCCTGAGAGATCAGCCAGTATAGGTGCCAACTGGCGTGCCCCAATAGCGGCAGTACGATCAACAAGCCGAAAAACCAGGGGATCATTGCGGCAAACGTCAGAACCGCAATCAGCGCGCCCCACCCCAGCATCAATCTGCGGTTTGCGGCCACATAGCTATAGCTGGCAATCATTGCGGTCACAAAATCCAGCTCTCGGTCCAAAAGCATCGGAATTGAAAGCACCGTGATCATGTAGAGGATGGTCACAAAAATCGCGCCAACAGCTGTTCCAACCGCCAACATCGTCAACCCGTTTGATGTAAGGAACACCTCAAGGGACGAAGACACATTGGTCATGGTCGATAGCCCCATAAAAAGAGCAAAGATCATGTGGCCAAGAAAGAACCAGAACAGAAACATCACAACGATGATGGCGCAGATCGAAGGCAACTGACGGCGGCTTTGACCCAGGATTACGCCAAATATGGCCCGAGAATCCAAACCTTCACCCTCTTGAATGCGCCGCGATACCTCATACAGCCCCACCATGGCAAAGGGGCCCAGCATCGGAAAACCGATTGCGGCCAAAATCAGCCAATAGGTCGTTCCGGTCGTGAGAGTGACCCAAACCATCAGCCAACCCATCAAAACATAGAACCCGGAAAAGAGCAGCCCAAAGAGCGGAGCGCGGCGAAAATCGCTCCAGCCTCGCCTTAGGGCCTCGTGCAGCATTTCGACATCTACCCGCCCCATGTTCGGAACACCAAACTGTTTGTCCATGGCTTTTATCCTTCGTATCCGGTCGATTTTCAGGCGGGTCGTTTTTGCGGCCAACTGGTGGCAGAATGATATGCAGATCCGATGGACAAAATGCGAGAATCCGCTCCGCGCGGACCAAAGATCTGCATCCCCATCGGCAAGCCTTCGGATCCAAATCCAACAGGAACCGAGAGGCAAGGCAGTCCGACCAGGCTGACCGGCACCACGACCTGCATCCAACGGTGATAGGTATCCATCCGGGTGCCGTTGATTTCGGTGGGAAATGCAAGCTGCAAGTCGAATGGCCAGACCTGGGCCGACGGCAGGATAAGCGCATCATAGTCCTGGAAAACTTCGGTCGCACGTCGGAACCACTCGGTTCGCACAACACTGGCACGATGGACCTGCATCGCTGTCAGCGCCAGACCACGGTCCAGTTCCCATTGCGCAGTATCCTTCAGTGACGCGCGGTGTTCTGTCCGAGACGCAAGACCGGCGGCCACGCTCCACGAACGCAATGTAATCCAGCTATTCCACATCTGGTCGGCGTCAAAGGGCGGTGCGAGGGGTTCGACCTTGGCCCCGAGTTGAGTGAACACCTCGAGCGCGTCACGGCAAATCTCGCGGATACCAGGTTCGAATGGAAAGGCTCCGCCCCAGTCATCCAACCACCCGATACGCATTCCGGTCAGGTCTGCGGGTTGGACCGGAGACACGCTTTCCCCCGGATGGCCCAAAGGTTGGGACGGATGAGTGCCGCTGATCACATCAAGCAATAGACCAATATCTTCGGGGCTCCGCGCCATCGGGCCCAATGTAGAAAGCTGGTGCAAGTACCCGTCACCGTCGGGTTCGTTTGGCACCCGCCCCCAACTGGGCCTGAAGCCATAGACGTTGTTCCATGCCGCAGGGTTGCGCAGGCTGCCCATCATGTCAGACCCATCGGCCAGCGCCACCATGCCAGACGCCAGCGCGACTGCTGCTCCACCGGATGAACCGCCGCAGGTACGCTCGGGGTCATATGGGTTGCATGTGACGCCATATACTGGATTGAACGTATGTGAGCCCAATCCGAATTCCGGAGTATTGGTTTTACCGATCAGGATTGCCCCGGCCTCTTTCATCCGCTGGGCTAACAGATCGTCTGTTTCGGGAATGAACCCATTCAGGATTGGTGATCCTTGGGACGAAACGACGCCCGCAACATTCACCAAGTCTTTGACGGCAATCGGCAGACCATGCAGCGGACCACGGTTTGGTCCGGAATCAACAGCACGGGCCTCGGCCATCAAATCATCAGGATCACGCATCGCCACGATTGCATTCAGGCGCTCGTTCACTGCGCCGATCCGCTCTAGCGTCAGTTGCATCAGCTCAGCCGCCGATAAACGACCAGAGGACAATGCGCTCAACAATTCGGCAGCTGTTATTTGGCCTAGATCCATCCCTGGGCTCCACCTTTTTGGTCAGCCTAGCCGGAGCGTATCCTCATTTAAACCCTCAGTTTGAATGCATCTTTTTACCAAAGACCACCCGAGGTCACTTGGATCGAGACTCAAAATGCAAATTGCTGTCGTGCCCAAGAAAGTGTTTTACGCACAATAGGATGGAAAGGACGCTTAACACAAGCCAGATCCCGCCCCACATCATGGTTGTGCCGCCGAATTCTTGGGCCAGCATGTAGGCATCCGAGCGGACACCCGAGCGCCGGATCGTGTCATCAAAGATATCATAAGGCACATAGATCACGCTGGTCAGCCCGATCACGCGTAAAGCCAGATCACAGATCGGCCGACTTAGATAGAACGCCATGCCGATCATTACCGCCCCAACACCTGCACAAAACGCCATGGCAAAGGGATCGCGGACATAAAGCGCTGTTACCAACAGCATCACTCCGCCAAATCCACCCAGCACCGCCCGGTCCCAATGCGTGCGCAATGCAATCAGCAACAACCCCATCCCTAGCGCCAGCGACCCGAGATAACCGGCGGACAGGCTGAAGAACCTTTGCCCACCACGCGCTGTGACAAGACCACCCTGCTGCGGTGAGATCGAGAAGCTCTCGACCGAACCACCGGTTAGGACGACGGTTATCGCGTGCGACAGCTCGTGTAGGAAAACGATGAGTATCTTCAGAGGCACCACAACCGGCGTAGACCAGAACACAAACACCAAAGCGACAAGCGCAATCAGTTGCCAATGTCCTTTGATCAGCTTCATCATGGGCATCGAACGCGCTGCTATCAGCCCTCGCCCTGTGCTTCGGAGCGGCTTTTTCCGGCCACGTTCAAGGCCAGTGTGGCGGCCATGAACCCGTCAAGATCCCCATCCAAAACCCCCTTGGTATCCGAGGTTTCATAGTTGGTCCTCAGGTCCTTCACCATCTGGTAAGGCTGCAGAACATACGACCGGATCTGGTTGCCCCAGCCCGCATCGCCCTTGGCCTCGTGGGCTGCGTTGATGTCAGCATTGCGGCGGTCCAGCTCTTGCTGGTACAGGCGGGATTTCAGCGCTTTCATCGCAATATCACGGTTCTGGTGCTGGGATTTCACGGATGATGTAACAACGATCCCGGTCGGGATATGCGTGATCCGCACGGCCGAGTCCGTGGTGTTCACGTGCTGGCCTCCTGCCCCCGAGGACCGGTAGGTGTCGATGCGAATCTCGGACGGGTTGACCTCGATCTCGATATTGTCGTCCACCACCGGGTAAACCCAGACCGAACTGAACGAGGTATGCCGTTTGGCCGCCGAGTCATAAGGTGAAATTCGCACCAGCCGATGCACGCCACTTTCCGATTTCAGCCAGCCATAAGCGTTGTGGCCAGAAATTTTGTACGCCGCAGATTTAATACCCGCCTCTTCGCCCGAGGTCTCGGATTGCAGCTCGACCGTATAGCCCTTTTTCTCGGCCCAGCGGACATACATCCGCGCCAGCATCGAAGCCCAGTCGCAGCTTTCGGTGCCGCCTGCGCCCGAATTGATCTCAAGGAAAGTGTCGTTGCCGTCGGCCTCTCCGTCCAGCAGCGCCTCAAGCTCTTTCTTGGCGGCTTTGGCTTTTAGCTTTCTGATCGCCTCTTCAGCGTCGGTGACGACCTCTTCGTCCTCTTCCATCTCGCCCAGTTCGATCAATTCCATATTGTCGCTGAGGTCGGTTTTGATGGATTCATAGATTTCAATAGCATCGACCAGCATCTGCCGCTCGCGCATCAGTTTTTGCGCATTCTCGGGGTTGTCCCACAGGTTGGGATCCTCAACCCGGGCATTGAATTCCTCAAGGCGATGGGGTGCGGTTTCATAGTCCATGCGCTGCGCCAGCAGCTCTAGCGACTTTTCAATTTCCGCCACGGTATTCTGGGTTTCGGCGCGCATGGTTACGTCCCAACTTGCTCAATCAGGCCTGCGTGATAGCAAGAGCGTGGGGCCACCACAAGACAGCGGAGACCTGAATGCATATTGTTCCGGCTGATATCATGGATTGCTGGGGATTATGCCGTGCCACACTGATCGCCGAAGCCCAGCATGCGTTAGTCTGGAAAGTTCACGCGCGGGATTATGGGCCGGCCGCGCTAAAGCTATACCACCGCGCAGATCGCGGGAACGAAGCTGCTTCGACCGGGCTTTTGTCGCTCTGGCGGGATCGTGGCGCGGTTGCCATTTATGCCGAAGCGGGCAAAGCCGTATTGATGGAGTGGTTGGAGGGTCCGACACTGGGTGACATCGCGCGTGACGGAAACGCTGAAAGCGCGCTGCAGGTTTTCTCGGAGATGGCCCACCGCCTTCACCAAAAGCCCACGGTTGCGTTCGACGAGCTGCGACCATTGCACAAGGTATTCAATCCACTGTTTGACTGCACGTTTGCCCGCGATTGCCCCGATGCGCTACAACGCGATGTGATCCGCGCAACGGAACTGGCATCAAACCTTCTGACGAGCCAACCGCAGGTGGTGCCGCTGCATGGTGACCTTCACACCGATAACGTAATTCAAACGCCTTCAGGGGCAAGGGTAATTGATGCAAAGGGGTATCTGGGCGATCCTGCTTTTGAACTTGCAAACGCATTGCGGCACCCCAAAGGCATGCCCGATCTGGTTCGCAGCCGCGACCAGATCGAACGCTGCCTCCAGCTTTACTCCGGAGCGTTAGGTGTGTCGCGGAAACGTCTTGCCCAATGGGCCGCTGCAAAAGGTGCGCTATCCATCATGTGGCGCGGCCATGGGATAGTTTCAGCTGCGCCCGAGGCAACGCTCTTGAATCTGTTGTTGCGCGCGGCGGATCAGTAAAGCCCGCCGCCCTGCAAATCGCCCTGGCTGGCATTTGGGCCAACGGTGATGGTGTCGCCGGTCGACGTGGTCACCTGACGACCCGAGCTGTTGACCTCTTCAAACAGCGGCAGGTCGGAACCCATCGCAAAACCACCGTCATAGATGCGGTCGATAAAGCCGTCGGCGCCATCGCGGAAATACTCGGCCACGACAAAGTCTCCGGACGCATCAGATGGCAAACGTGCACCGCTGAACCGGTCAATTTTTATAAAGTGACCACCCGGTGGCACTTCGAACGGACCTCCGCCGTATTTATCGACAGCTGTCTCCATGAAGCTTTGGAACACGGGACCGCACAAAGTGCCGCCATAAGCGCCCCGGCCCATCGGGCGCGGACGGTCGTAGCCGATATAGCAGCCAGCAACGATGTTCGAAGTAAAGCCGATGAACCAGGCGTCTTTGGATTCATTGGTTGTCCCGGTTTTCCCAGCGGTGGGCACCGGCAGATTGACAACACGGGATGCCGTGCCACGATCCACGACACCTTTCATCATCGACGTCAGCTGATAAGCGGTGATCGCATCCATGACCTGACTGCGGTTGGTCTCGATCGTGGGGGATTCATCAGGTTCCAGCCAGGCCGAATTACAATCCAGGCACTGGCGGTCATCGTGGCGATAGATTGTCTTGCCGAACCGATCCTGAATACGGTCAACCAGAGTGGGTTCAACCCGCTCGCCGCCATTTGCGAACATCGCATAGGCCGCAACCATCTTGTACAGCGTCGTCTCTTCGGACCCCAGCGAGTTGGCCAGGAAAGCACCCATCCGGTCATAAACGCCAAAGCGTTCCGCGTATCCGGCAACCACGGGCATCGTGACTTCTTGCGCCAGACGGATGGTCATCAGGTTCCGCGACTGTTCAATCCCGGTACGCAGTGGCGTCGGCCCGTAGAATTTGTTGGTCGAATTCTTGGGTCGCCACAGGCCCTGCGGTGTGTTCACTTCGATCGGAGCGTCGACCACAATGGTCGCAGGGCTATACCCGCTGTCCAACGCAGCAGCATAAACGAAAGGCTTAAAGCTTGACCCGGGTTGACGCTGCGCCTGCGTGGCACGGTTGAACACAGAATCCTGATACGAGAATCCGCCCTGCATCGCCAAAACCCGGCCCGAGTTCACATCCATCGCAACAAAGCCGCCCTGAACCTCGGGGACCTGACGGGCCGACCATTGGCCTTCTTCCCCGGCCATCACCAGAATGACGTCACCGCGTTTGAAGTTGTCGAAGAAGCTGCCCTGCATCCACTTGATGTCCGAACGCGGGATGATGCCGTCAGCCGGACCATTTTCAATGCCGACGGTCAGGGCCTGCTCACCGACATCCAGTACTACGGCGGGATACCACTGCGTTGGCAGAACCACATCACGGGGGATTTCCAAAATCGCCAAGGCCTCACGCCACTGCACCTCATCCGCCAGAATTTCTTCGGCGATCACTTCGTCAGTCCCGTGCCATTTTCCACGAGACCGGTCGTATTTCTGCAGCGCCTCGCGCAGGGCGTGCGCGGCTTTGACTTGCATTTCCTCGTCCACAGAGGCGCGGACAGTAAAACCACCTGTGAAGAACTCGCCCTCGCCGAAATCTTCGCTCAGCTGGCGGCGGATTTCGTCGGTGAAGTAATCCCGCGGCGGTAAGGCGGTGCGGAAACTTTCGAAATCACCATTCTGGACAGACCGCAAAGGCATCTCGACCTCGGCCTCATAGGTCGCCGTGTCGATATAACCGTTTTGGTTCATCTCGCGCAGCACGTAATTGCGCCGGTTCACAAGGCGTTCTTTCTGCCGAACCGGGTGATAATCCGACGGCGCCTTGGGCATAGCCGCCAAAGTGGCGGCCTCATGCGGAGCCAATTCCTGAAGGGTCTTGTTGAAATAGGTTTGCGCTGCTGCGGTTACACCATACGAGTTCTGGCCCAGAAAAATCTCGTTCATGTACAGTTCTAGGATCTGTTCCTTATCCAGCGTATTCTCAAGCCGTGTGGCCAGGATGATCTCTTTGATCTTGCGCTCGGCCCGACGGTCCCCCGACAACAGGAAGTTCTTCATTACCTGCTGTGTGATCGTCGATGCACCCCGTACATTCTCGCCCTTGGATTTCACTGCCTCGACACCAGCGGCAATAATCCCGCGCGGATCATAGCCCTTATGGTTATAGAAATTCTTGTCTTCGGCCGAAATAAAGGCCTGCTTAACCAGTTCGGGGATTTCTTCTGACGGGGTGAACAGACGGCGTTCCTGCGCAAATTCGTCGATCAGCTGACCCTCACCAGAATAAATCCGGCTGATCGTGGGCGGTTTGTACTGCGCCAGGGATTCGTGACTGGGCAGGTCGCGCCCATACATCCAGAACACCGCGCCGATAACCAGCGCAGCCATAAAAATACCCAGGGTCACGAGGCTGAATATCGCCCCGAAAATCGAAAGAATGAAACGGATCACGTTACTGCCTTTTGCTCGCGGTGCCGCCTATATAGTGTCGCACCTGTGCAGGGTCAAAACACCATGGCCAATAATAGCCGGTTTGCGCCACGGGGTCACTGTCCAATCAGGGATCGTTTTACCATATCGTCCTGGCGCCATTTCTCTAGCCCATCCCGAATACCGCGCGCCATTCCCATGCGCCATTCCTGATTTCGTATGTTTTTCAAATCTCTAGGGCTGGAAAGGAAGCCAAGCTCAATCAGAACGGAAGGAATATCCGCTGCCTTCAGAACCGAAAATGAGGCTGTGCGAATTGGCTTGTTGTTCATCGGACCACCCTGTTGCGTCATTCCATTCGCCAGCATTTGTGCCAACGCATCCGTACGCGGCCTGGTTTCCTGACGCGCAAGGTCCAGCAGAACATCTGCAACCTGATCATCCGCACCGCTCAGATCGACGCCCGAAATCAAATCACTGCGGTCGTGCCGCTCAGCCAGTTTGTGGCTTGCCACATCCGAGGCATCTTGAGACAGCGTATAAACGGCCGCGCCATGAGCCCGCCCTTCTGTCAGAATGTCGGCATGTAAAGAGATGAACACATCTGCACCTGCACGGTGTGCCAATGCAATACGACGTTCAAGAGAAACGAACTGATCATCGGTCCGCGTCATCTCAACCTCGTATCCGCCCGTGCGCAATAGCATCTCGCGCAGCTCTCGGGCAAAGGTCAGCATCAGCGTTTTCTCATCATCACCGTCAACTTCGGCGCCGGGATCAATTCCTCCATGCCCGGGGTCCAACATGACACGCAAAGTTCCGTTGCCCTGCCCCACCGGAGCGACCGATGTCTCTGCTGGTTCGGGCAAATCCCAGCCGGTTTGCCGGGGCGTTCCGGCGCTGGCTGCGAAACTGTCGAAATCTGTCCCTTGCAGCCCAAGCGTCAAATGCGCGGCCCCAGTCGCAGAGTCCACTCGCATATCCGCCGTCTCAACCGCCAGAGGCGCGCCCAGTTCGAGTACCATGCGGGACCAGCCCGGTACATAAGAGCCGAACTGCACACCGCTGATACGGCCAGTCTGTAGAAAGCGGTCACGCTCAAGACCGGTCCAGTCTACCTCCTGGAAATCCAGGATCATCCGATACGGGTCGCGCAGGGTAAAAACGCGATAAGGCACCCCCTGGCTAAGCCCAAGCTGGATGCTTACACCGGACCGCCCGTCATCAACAATCGAACTTTGGTCTGGCAAAACACGGGCGAGTGCGCTGAAATCCTGCGCAACTGCGGTACTGCCTAGCGCCCAGATCAGCGCGATGGCGTAGATAATTCTGCTCATGGCCTCAAGTTTTCCCGAGATCGATTGAAGCGCAGCCTACCCGACCCGCACTTGGATGTGAACGCTTTAGGCTTGGGCAGAAATCAAGCCCCGATCAGCCATGAAACGCTGAAGCCGCCGCAGCCCCTCTTCGATATCCCCAGTCGAACGTGCATAGGAAAAACGGATGGTGCCGTGCCCGCGCTGAGGATCGAAATCCAGCCCCGGAGTGACCGCCACGCCGACCTTATCCAAAATCTCAGCCGCAAAGGCACGGCTGTCGTCTGTCAGGTCAGACACATCGGCGTAAACATAGAATGCCCCATCAGGTGGCGCGATATTGGTGAAACCGGCTTTGGGCAGACCGTCCAGCATCAGCGCGCGGTTCCGCCGATAGACATCCAGATTTGCCTGCAATTCTTCATCACAATCCATCGCAGCCAACGCCGCCACCTGGCTGGCATGGGGCGCGCAGATAAACATGTTCTGCGCGATCCGTTCGACAACGCGCACCTGATCCTCGGGCACAACCATCCAGCCCACACGCCAACCTGTCATAGAGAAATACTTGGAGAATGAGTTGATCACATAGCACTCATCTGTCAGCTCCAGCGCGGTGACGGCTTTGGCTTCGTATTCCAGACCATGATAAATCTCGTCACTGATGAAACACGCGCCCTGGCTGTGTGCGGCGTCGATCAGCGCACCCATCGCGGCATGGTTCAGCATGGTTCCTGTCGGGTTGGCGGGCGAGGCCACCATCAGCCCCTGCAATTTTAGCCCGGCGAAATCGGCTGGCACCGGCTGCAGGCGGTGTTCCGGAGCGGTGGGCAGATCAACCGCGACCAGCCCCAGGGCCCGCAATATCTGCCGATATGACGGATAGCCTGGGGCCCCGATACCCACGCGATCCCCGCTGTCGAACAGCGCGGTGAACGCCAACAGAAATCCGCCTGACGAACCGGGGGTTATCACCACCCGTTCGGGATTGAGATCGACATTATACCACTCGCCATACATCTGCGCGATCCGGCGGCGCAGTGCTGGCAGACCCAATGCAACGGTATATCCCAGCGGGCCTTGTTCCATTGCCTTAGCCAATGCCTCGGTCGCCCCTTTGGGTGCGCCGGTTCCAGGCTGGCCGACCTCCATGTGGATGATGTGACGGCCGGCTTCTTCAGCTTTGCGGGCAGCCTCCATCACGTCCATCACGATGAACGGATCGACCCCGGACCGGGTTGAGTTTCGCATGGCCATCTCCCATGTTGCAATCATGGCTTTTGAACGCGTATCCAGGCTGGCGTCAATCCCGGCCCTGTTGCTGTTTGCAGTGACCTGGCTCGTAGGAGCTGTTCAGGCCCAAAGCCTGATCCGTGATCCAGATATTGAACACGGTCTGCGAGAGCTGGCCTTTCCCGTTCTGCGCGCCGCCGGTCTAAATACCAACCGGGTCCAGATACTGGTGGTCAATGACAGCACGTTCAATGCCTTCGTTTTGGATTACAATGCGATCTATCTGAACTATGGGCTAATCCTTTCAGTCGAAAGCCCCGAGATGTTGCAGGCGGTTATCGCACATGAGGCGGCCCATATCGCCAACGGGCATTTATCGCGCCGTTACGAAAACCTGAATGCAGCACGGCAAAAAGCCGGGCTTGGGACGGCTTTGGCTCTGATTGCTGCAGCTGCTGGCGGCGGCGAGGCCGCATTCGGAATTGCAGCCGGTACTAATTCGGCAGCCCTGCGCAGCTTTCTTGGCCACACCCGCGCTGAAGAGTCCTCGGCGGATCGCAGCGCAGCAAGCTATCTACGTTGGGCCGGTATCTCGCCCAGTGGCATGGTGTCTCTGCACCGTAAATTCGCGGGGCAAGAGCTGTTAAACACGGTCAACCAGGACCCATACATGCGATCACACCCCACCAGCCGCGAGAGGTTGCGCGCCGCCGAGGCGTTTCTGGAAGAGTTCGGCGATAAAGCCAAACCCAGCCAGAATGCCGATTACTGGTTCGCAAGGGCGAAAGGTAAACTATCGGCCTTCATCCGCTCGCCCACATGGACGATGCGGCGCGCCAAAGAAGAAACCGCCCAGGACATACGACTGATGCGCGAGGCAGCAGCCCACCATCAAAACCGTGATCTGACCAAAGCGCGCGCTGCGATTGATGGTGCATTGGCAATCCGGCCCAATGACCCCTATTACTATGACCTCAAAGGCCAGATCATGCTTGAAAACCGTCAAGTGGCTGATGCGGTAGCAGCATATGGCAAAGCCGTTGAATTGGCGCCGAATAACCCACTTATCCTGGCCGGATACGGGCGGTCCCTGTTGGTTCAAGGTAAGACAGTGGAAGCCTTGGCCATTCTTGAAAAAGCGCGGGCCAGAGATTTTCGTAACGCAAGATTGATGCAAGACCTGGGTGCAGCTTATGCCAAAACAGGCAATACTGGCATGGCATCGGCGGTTACAGCCGAAAGATATGCCCTGCAGGGCCGTTTGGATGACGCCGGTATTCACGCGAAACGCGCGGTTGCGCAGTTGCCGGTCGGATCACCGGGTTGGCAACGGGCCCAAGATGTGTTGATTGCGTTTGAACAAGCAAACAAGAGTAATTCGAAAAGGAAACGGAAATGATCCTCAGACACGCTGCACCAGCCCTTCTGGGGCTTTCCCTGATCGCAGGATCGGCGCAGGCCCTGGACCTGAGCCAGCTGACCGACGCCGAAAAACAACAATTCGGAGAGCAGGTACGCGAATACCTTCTGGAAAACCCCGAAGTCATCATCGAAGCGATCAACATTCTGGAACAACGCAACGCCGTTGAAGAAGCGCAGGCGGATAAAGAGCTTGTCGCCAGCAATGCTGATGAGCTTTTCAACGACGGGTACAGCTGGGTGGGCGGCAATCCGGACGGAGATATTACTCTGGTCGAATTCATGGACTATCGCTGCGGATATTGCCGCCGTGCGGTGCCCGAAGTGGCCAGCCTGCTGGCCGAGGATGGCAATATTCGGCTTGTGATCAAAGAGTTTCCGATCCTCGGAGACGCGTCGATGATCTCATCCCGCTTTGCCGTTGCCGCTAAACATGTTGCCGGGGACGATGCCTATAAGCAGGTTCACGATGCCCTGCTCGAATTCACCGGGGAACCGTCGCCGGTTACTTTGCGCCGTATCTCGGACGGGCTGGGTTTGGACAGTGACGCGATTCTGGCGGCAATGGACAGCGAACAGGTCACCGAGGAAATCCAAAAGACCCGTGAATTGGCGCAGCGGATGCAGATTTCGGGCACGCCTTCGTTTGTGCTGGGCAGCGAAATGCTGCGCGGGTACCTGAAAGCAGATCAGATGCAGCAAATTGCGAACGCCGTTCGCGCCGAGCAAGGCTGATTTGGCAGGCCGGTTCCGCAACAGGAGCCGGCCTTTCCGTCAGGGCATCGGGTCGCCAGCAAGGTGGCTTAGATATTCCTCAAGATTAGACCAGCCATCGCCGTCCCGGTCCGCCCAGACATCAGAGGGATCATTCGGGTCCAGGCCAGTCCGCCCTGTTTCCCAAGTATCAGACATTCCGTCCCGGTCAGTATCAACTGCCGCGTGAACAATGGGCAAATCCGGCCAACCGCCCACCTCGCCCGGATCGTTTATCCGATGTCCATCACAGCTGCGGACGTTTTCGATCACCATCGCATCCAGACTGTCCAAAGCTTGGTCATCCCCGTGCCGGGCCCCCACGGTTCCAAGAACGGTTTCGTATGTCGTGCTCACCTCGGCAGGTTCAACCGACAGCGGCTGGTGAGGTTCAGCCACAAGGAATTCGACCGCCGCATCATCCGCAATCTTGCCCTTCACTGATCTGTCGCATAGCAGCTCAATACGGCTGTCCAGATGCAGGTTATCTTGTTCGAAAACCGAGATGCTGAACCCTTTGTCCGCGCCATAAGGGAACACCTCGAATGCGGCGGGGGGCGGCCTGTTCCGTGTACTGGGGCCCGGCAGGACCACGTTTCCCACATAGGCGATCCATGTGTCGCCGTAATGGTTCCAGAACTCACCGAATTGCGAGGTCGCGTCGTAGAACACGTTGTTAATAATGTCGACTTGCCCAGATGGTGACGACTGGATGTCTGGATTTCTGTCGCGGTTATGGGCAAACAGGTTTTGATACAGGGTGACCCGCCCACATTGCCTTGCCGTTCCATCATCGGAACACAGCAGAGCTCCTTTTGAATGCTTTCCCTTTGTATGGGTGGACTTATCCAGAGCCAGGGCTGAGATGCTGCGGGCAATCGTGATATCTTCGCTTGGCAGGTTTTCCGTTCCAACGCCCAGATTCTCATCCGTGGCAAATTGGATCGAGACACGGTCAACGTAGATATTCGAACTGCTCTCTATGGAAAGCCCGTCCACGTTCGACGAGGGCTTGTAACTGGGTCCGGGCCGAAATTTGAGGTTCCGCAGCAAAACGTCCTGCGCCTCAAAAATCATCAGGGGTGAATCCAGAACCTTGCCAAGTTTGATCTGCACCCCTTGTCCTGGCGCGGTCTGTCCGGCGATATAGGTGTTCGAAGCCACTTTCATCTGAGTGTCTACGGTGATCGTCCCCGAAATATCGAAAACGCAAACCCGTCCGGAGCCGTCATTTTCGACGCACTTACGCAGGCTGCCCGGGCCGATATCGTCCAGGGTTGTGATATGAAACACTTCGCCGCCACGCCAACCCGTAGCGTTCTGCCCATATCCCACCGCACCGGGAAATGCGGGCTGATCGGCCACTACGCTATCTGCCACCATGAAACCCGAACACCCGGCGATAACTACACCCAGGCCGAAGGCTTTCAAGTTACGGCGCATTGCATAAGCCCCCTGTAAGAGTTCGGACCGCAAAGACCGAGGGCCGAAGAGGCAGGAGACAATCTAATCTTCAAACGATCACTTGCTGGCATACGACTAAGAAACCCTTGAAACAAAAACAACAAATCTAAGCGGGAATGAAAATCTCATTCCTAACAATAATGTGGACCAACAGCGTCGCGTTTACAATGAGGTGTCTGGGATTGGGGTCCACCAGATACACGCGGCCAATAACATGCAGGCCCTATGAATTGACCCTGCATGCCTGCCGAACTGGTCATTCAATGGCCAATCAAGCTGGAAAATTACTCAGCGGCTTCCTGCGCGGCGTCCAATTCAGCAGCCTTCTTCTCGACCTCTTCAACAATGTGGTCGACCATCTGATCGTTGGACATCTTGTGGCTGGCCTTGCCCGCCAGATACACCATACCCGATCCGGCACCGCCGCCGGTAAAGCCGACATCGGTCATCAGCGCTTCGCCCGGGCCGTTCACGACACAGCCGATGATCGATAGGCTCATTGGTGTTTTGATATGTTCAAGACGCTGTTCCAACGCCTCGACCGTTTTGATCACATCGAACCCCTGCCGCGCACAAGAGGGGCATGAGATGATATTAACCCCGCGATGGCGCAGGCCCAGAGATTTCAGGATCTCGAACCCTACCTTGACCTCTTCGACAGGATCCGCGGACAGGCTGACGCGGATCGTGTCGCCAATGCCCATCCACAATAGATTGCCCAGACCAATCGCCGATTTGATGGTGCCCGAAACCAGTCCTCCGGCCTCGGTAATACCCAGATGGATGGGGGCGTCCGTGGCCTCGGCGATGCCCTGATAGGCAGCTGCCGACAGGAAGACATCGCTGGCTTTCACGCTGATCTTGAATTCGTGGAAATCGTTGTCCTGAAGAATACGGATATGCTCTAGCCCGCTTTCAACCATCGCTTCGGGGCAAGGCTCACCGTACTTCTCAAGCAGGTGCTTTTCCAGGCTTCCCGCATTCACCCCGATCCGGATCGAGCAATTATGGTCACGCGCGGCCTGAACGACCTCTTTCACCCGACTTTCATTGCCAATGTTGCCAGGGTTGATCCGCAAGCATGCTGCGCCTGCCTCGGCGGCCTCGATCCCACGGCGATAGTGAAAGTGGATATCCGCCACGATGGGTACCGGACTTTCGCGCACGATCTCTTTCAGCGCCTTGGACGAGGCCTCATCCGGGACCGAAATGCGCACGATATCTGCACCCGCCTCTGCGGCGGCCTGCACCTGAGCCACAGTCGCCGCCACATCCGTCGTCAGCGTGTTGGTCATCGTCTGCACTGCAATCGGAGCGTCACCTCCGACGGGGACGTTTCCAACCATGATCTGACGAGATTTGCGGCGGTAGATATTGCGCCATGGGCGCACGTGATTAAGGGACATGTGGACGGGTCCAAGACTGTCTGAGTTGGTCTTTAAATAGTCAGCCTAACTGGCCACTGCAATGGTCAGATCATTCTGTCGGTGCGGCAGAGCTTTGCGCCTGAAGTTCCGCCACCAATTGCTTGAGGGCGACGTTTTGCTCGGCCTCAAGATCAGCTACCGTATAGCGTTCGGAAACCGCATCCTTGGACAGAACGACACCTTTGGCGACAGTTCCTGGTGCTCCGACCGGGCCGAAATGGTCACCATTCATCGAGAAATAGACAGATCCGGCGGCACCTGCACGTAGGTTAGGCGGTTCTTCTGTCAGCGGTACCTCGAATGTACTGCCCTGTTCGACGGTTCCAAGCGTACCCTCGAAGATGATACTTCCATCCGCAGCGGTGACCCGCATCCACGCCGGATCAACGGCGACGATTTTCAGGGTCGTATCAATCTGTTCAACCACCTGCGGCAATGTCGGGCGAAGAACCGTATGGACTTCGGCAACCTCAACCTTGGGCGGCTCAGGCGGCTGGAAGGTGCCAACGGTACGCGGGTCCAGTGTAGAAATTGGTGCATCACGGGCAACGAGCACCGGCAAATCCAGGGCCTGTGGGCGATACAGCCTATCCAGAGCCTCAGCCGAGGGGGTGTCGATCAGCGCGACTTGATCTTCGGTGGTGCCACGCGCCGCCTCAAGCGGGTCCAAATCAGACAAGACAACCGGAGCCTGTTCAACCGGGCTCACCTGCACTTGCTGAATCCGGTTCAGGACGGACCATCCGCCATATCCAATACCGCCGATCACAGCCAACAGAACCAGAGACGACCCGATGGCACGCGGCTCTATCTGGCTGACCAACGATTCCCGTCCGGGAATATAGGGAGTGTTTGGCGAGATAAACGGATCGCGCCCCATCGGACCGCGAGCCGGCAAGCTGCCCGAGGTCTTTCGAACCACCGACGCCTCGGCCGACATGCCATGCGCGACCTCAAACCCACTTTCCTTACAAAACGCAAAGAAAGTTTCGTCAGGGTTCATCCCCAGATAGCGGGCGTAAGAGCGCACATACCCAGCGATAAATCCGGGCGTATCGAAGGCGTCCGGGTCGGCATCTTCTATGGCTGCAATGTAGTTGGCTTTGATCCGCAGTTCGCGCTGCACATCCAGTAAGGATTTGCCCATTGTTGCGCGTTCACCACGCATCATGTCGCCCAGCCGCACCTCATAGTCGTCAAAGCCCTTGGGCCTGACGTCAGTGTCGCCTTCGGATCCGCGCTGTGATCTGCGCCCAATCATCCCTGCTGCCCCATTCTGCCTGTGCGTGTTTCACGCCGTGGTCGAATCATTAAAAGAATGATTCGCGCCGTAGTTTTGTTAGCGTAATTTTAGCACGCGGCATACGAATTGCACACTTTAGCGTTAGGTTAACCGGCAAGTTCGGCGCGATTTAGCGCACAATGTGACCAAAGTTCGTCCATCGCCTGGATCAAACGGTTCATTTCGTCAGGTCCATGAACCGGGGACGGTGTGAAACGCAGGCGTTCTGTTCCACGCGGAACAGTGGGGAAATTGATGGGCTGGACGTAGATTCCATAGTCATCCAGCAGCATATCGCTGAGTTTCTTCGTGTGCACGGGGTTGCCGACAATCACGGGCACAATGTGGCTGCCGTGATCAATCAGTGGCAGGCCCATCCCCTTGAGCCGAAGCTTGAGGATCTTTGCTTGCGTCTGATGCTGCTCTCGCAATTCGGACGCAGTTTTGAGGTAGGCAACCGAAGCTGCGGCACCCGCAGCAACGGCAGGTGGTAGAGACGTCGTAAAGATGAAGCCCGGAGCATAAGACCGCACCGCGTCGCACATTTTAGTGCTGGCCGCGATATAGCCCCCCATGACGCCATAGGCTTTAGCCAATGTGCCGTTGATGATGTCGATCCGATGGGCAAGACGATCACGCTCGGTCACGCCACCGCCGCGCGGTCCATACATGCCAACGGCGTGGACCTCATCAATATAGGTCAGCGCACCAAATTCATCGGCCAGATCACATATCTCTTCAATCGGGCCAAAATCGCCGTCCATCGAATACACCGACTCAAAGGCGATCAGTTTGGGCGTTGCGGGGTCATCCGCTTCAAGCAGTTCGCGCAGATGGGCGACGTCATTGTGGCGGAAGATGCGCTTGGACCCGCCGTTGCGGCGCACCCCTTCGATCATCGAAGCATGGTTCAATGCGTCAGAATAAATGATTAGACCAGGAAACAATTTCGGCAAAGTGCTGAGTGTCGCGTCATTTGCGATATAGGCGCTGGTGAACAGCAACGCAGCTTCTTTGCCGTGCAGATCGGCCAGCTCGGCCTCAAGCCGTTTGTGATAAACCGTTGTGCCCGAAATGTTGCGGGTTCCACCTGATCCGGCGCCTGCGGCATCCACGGCCTCGTGCATCGCCTCCAACACCACAGGGTGTTGCCCCATGCCAAGATAGTCGTTGCCGCACCAGACGGTGATATCTTGCTGCGATCCATCGAGGCGCGTGCGCACCGCATGCGGGAAATGACCATTGCGACGTTCGATATCAATGAAGGTCCGGTACCGTCCTTCGTCATGCAGCCTTGCGATCGCTGAATCAAGCTGAGCAGTATAATCCACCGGTTTCTCCTTAGTTGCCCGACCGATATTACGGCGACCGAACGTCTTCTTCTGCGCAGGATACGAATCTGCACCAGAGCATTTCCCACTGCCTGCTTGATACCGCAAGCACAGTGAAAGCTTATTTGATTTGCATCAAATATCCGCTCTGACCCTGACCGACAAGTAAAGTTACGCCCCCTGGACGCGAGGAAACGACGCAGGCACAGCACATTATCTCATCCGGGTTTCCGATATTATACCAGATTCCTGTCCTTGCGGGCTAGACGGCAAAAGTGGCGCTGATAGGGTTCCGGAAAATCCAAATCAAGCAGGAGCCCTCTCATGTCGCTGGACGCTGTTCTGAACCGCATCGACGCCGATCTGCCAACCTCAATCGACCGCCTGATGGAACTGCTCCGCATTCCGTCAATTTCAACCGATCCGGCCTTTGACCAACAGGTCAACCAGGCAGCTGACTGGCTGGTATCTGACCTGAAAAGCATAGGAATTCAGGCTGAAAAACGTGAAACCACCGGACATCCCATGGTGGTGGGCCACATAGGTGAGGACAACAGCGCGCCCCATGTTCTGTTCTACGGCCATTATGACGTGCAACCCGTTGACCCGCTGAACCAGTGGAACCGGGATCCGTTCGATCCGGCCATTGAAGAAACCGAAAATGGGCCGGTGATCCGGGGTCGAGGCTCTTCGGACGATAAGGGACAGTTGATGACCTTCGTCGAAGCGTGCCGCGCATGGAAGGCCGTCCATGGCACCCTGCCCTGCCGCATCACCTTCTTCTTCGAAGGCGAAGAAGAATCCGGTTCGCCGTCGCTCGTCCCGTTCCTGCGTGAAAACGTGGCCGAGTTGAAAGCGGATCTGGCATTGGTATGTGACACTTCGATGGTGTCGCGTGGGGTACCATCAATCGCGTCTCAGCTGCGCGGGATGCTCAAGGACGAATTCACCATCATCGGTCCGCGGATCGACCTGCACTCGGGCCATTACGGCGGACCGGGGCTAAACCCGCTGCGAGAGCTGTCCAGGATCGTCGCCTCGTTCTATGACGACGAAACCGGTCGCGTCGCTGTCGAAGGCTTTTATGACGGGGTTCATGAGGTCCCGGCCGAACAGTTGCGCCAATGGGAAAACTGCGGGTTCGATGAGGCGGATTATCTGAACTCGGTGGGGTATTCTCAGCCACACGGCGAAAAAGGATATTCGACATTGCAGCAACAATGGGCGCGCCCGACGCTTGAGGTAAACGGGCTTTGGGGCGGTTATAACGGCGCCGGTTCGAAGACGGTCATTCCCTCACAGGCGCATTGCAAGATCACCTGCCGTCTGGTGGGTGACATGAACCCTGACGCCTTGCGTGACCAGATTCGCAAGCATGTAGAAGACCGCCTGTCACCCGACGCGAAAGTACAGTGGGACAACGATCTTGAAGGCGCGCCCGCATCCGTCATGAATATCAACCGCCCCGAATTCGAAGCCGCCCGAGGCGCATTATCCGATGAATGGGGGCGCGAAGCCGTCTTTACCGGAATGGGCGGGTCAATCCCTGTCGTTGGCTACTTCGACACGGAACTTGGCATGGATTCAATGCTTGTGGGCTTTGCCAATGATGATGACGCAATTCACTCACCGAATGAGAAATATGACGTCAAGAGCTTTCACAAAGGCATCCGGTCCTGGGCGCGCATTCTCGACGCTTTGACCCGATAACCAAATCCGGGAATCAAAAGGCCAGATGAAGCTTGGCTCGCTGCTTCATCTGGCCAAAGATACTTTTGGTAATGTGCCGCAGATCGGCAGAGGTACCCCCTGCCCTGAGTTACATATGGATCACGCGCCCGTAAGCGTCCAAAACGCTTTCATGCATCATCTCGGACAAAGTCGGATGCGGGAACACTGTGTTCATCAGATCCTCTTCGGTGGTTTCAAGCTGGCGCCCGACCACATACCCCTGAATTAACTCAGTGACTTCCGCGCCAATCATGTGGGCGCCCAACAGCTCTCCGGTTTTGGCGTCGAAGACTGTTTTGACCAGCCCTTCCGGCTCTCCAAGCGCGATTGCCTTGCCGTTGCCGATGAAGGGAAAACGGCCGACCTTGATGTCATAGCCAAGCTCTTTCGCCTTTGCCTCGGAATAGCCGACCGACGCTACCTGCGGATGGCAATAGGTGCAGCCCGCGATGCTTTCGGGCTTGACCGGATGGGCATGTTTACCGGCGATCAGATCGGCCACCATGACACCCTCATGGCTTGCTTTATGCGCCAGCCATGGCGCTCCGGCAATGTCACCGATGGCGTATAGGCCATCGACACCGGTGCGACAGAATTCGTCAGTCACAACATGGGTCCGGTCGATTTTGACACCCAAAGCCTCAAGCCCCAGATTTTCAATATTGCCAACGATGCCAACCGCAGAAATCACGGTGTCAAAGTCGTGCTTTTCGACCTTTCCCTTCACCTCGATATGCGCGGTGACTTTACCCTTAGCGCGGTCCAATTGCTTGACCATCGCCTTTTCCATGATCTTCATGCCCTGTTTGATAAAGGCTTTCTTGGCGAAGGCGCTGATCTCGGCATCCTCGACGGGCAGAACGCGGTCCATGACTTCAACCACCGTCGTATCTGCACCGAGCGTGTTGTAGAAGCTAGCGAACTCGATCCCGATTGCACCCGACCCGATGACCAGCAATTTCTTTGGCATCCGCGGCGGCTGCAGGGCGTGTTTGTAAGTCCAAACCAGATCACCATCCGCTTCCAGCCCGGGAAGCTCGCGGGCGCGCGCGCCGGTTGCCAGAACGATATTCTTGGCTGTCAACTCTTCGCTGCCCTTGTCGGTCTTGACGGAGACCTTGCCCTTGGCCGGGATCGTCGCCTCGCCCATGACAACCGTCACTTTGTTCTTTTTCAGCAGGTGACCGATACCGCCCGAAAGTTGCCCGGCGACACCGCGCGATCGCTTGACCACAGCATCCAGATCATATCCAATCTTCTCGGCCTTCAGCCCAAAATCCTTTGCGCGCTCCATCAGGTGAAACACTTCTGAAGACCGCAGCAGCGCTTTGGTTGGGATGCAGCCCCAGTTAAGACATATGCCCCCGAGATGTTCGCGCTCGACCACGGCGGTTTTCAAACCAAGCTGTGCTGCGCGAATGGCTGCGACATACCCGCCAGGACCAGCGCCGATTACGATCAGATCAAAAGATTGTGCTGCCATGTTTCCCTCTCGGAGCAGGTCATTTCCAAATTAGTTTACCATTAAACTAATACCAGTCACCCTTCAACACTTAGTCCCCGCGACAAAAGCTACGCAAGGTAAACCCATACGGATTGCAGAGGTTCGAGCCTATACCGCACCCGTTCGAAACGCTAGAAGATAGCTAAGTATCCCAGTTGCTCCATTCTAAATCCATTTACGCGAAAGGCATAACATGGCTAAAACGCTGAAAGATCTGGTCCTCGCCCTAATCAACGCCACGCTTATCCTGGTGGCCTTGTGTTTGTTTTTGGGCTGGAAGCTGACCACAACAGCGCAGTCCCTGATGTCTGATTTTTCACAGAAGGTTCAGATCGTCGCCCCTTTGCGCGAAGAGGTTCAAGAGGTGCGCAGTGAATTGGCAGCACTTCGCACTGAACTCGCGACAATACAAGTCAATGGCGCGCTTGCCGACACCGCCACCGCCCAACGGGTCTCGCAAACGCTCGACCGCCTGAGCCAAATCGAAGATACGCTGCAGGCGGCGCAGTCTCGTATCGTTGCGGTTGCCGAAACGCCTGACGCCTTCATCGGCACCGCAATAGAAAAAACGGCCGACACTGTGGCCGACCGTATTATCACAATCAAAGGTTGTTCGGTCGAAGGCTAACCTGCGGCCTGAAGCTCTCGGACGGTGGATCCGTACCCGCCCATGTTTACATAGGCGGCCTCATGTTCGGTCATGGGGCGCGACAATGCTTCGTTACGATAGGGGAAACGGCCGAACTTTCGGATCACCTCCCTATGCGCCCTTGCATGCAGCAGGTTGGTTGACTTGGATTCGTCGATATTCTGGCACATCAGGCGTACACAACGCTCTTGGTCACACAGATTTTCCGAGTGCATCAGTGGAAGATAAAAGAACTGCCGCGCGGGTTCGTCAATCTTCAGATCCCAGCCCTTGTCGATGGCGCATTTCGCTGCCGACAAGGCCGCCTTATCAGTGGCGAACGCCTTACCACTGCCGCGGAACATATTTCTAGGAAACTGGTCCATCAGAATTATATAGGCCAGTGCCCCGCTGGGGTATGTCAGCCAGAGAGAGAACTTTCCCTCATTAGCAATTTCCCATGTGGAAAGAAATTTTTCGCGGATCTCTGCGTCTAGCGCTTCATCCTCAATATACCAACCATCTGGACCCACTTGATCCAGCCAAAAACTCAATACTTCTTCAGGCCCTACCATTGCCTTGCTCCGTCGTTTTGCCCTCCCCAGGGACGTAACGTCATTTAAGGCTGATTTACAGATTTGTGACAGTAAAAATTTGCAACACTTGCGACATAATTTCGTGTCCTAGGCTACATCTTGCGTTTCCTGATCGGCTTCGGCGGCTTCGATAGCCACCTCTTGCGCCAATTCGAACGCCACCGGCGAGGCCGTTGGGTAAAGCGGAGACATGGTGCCCGTCTCGTCCACAGGAATCGCCGCACGCTGTGTCATGCGATACATCGCATAGACAGCAGTGGCTGCAAGCAGTGCAAAGATGATCAGGAAAAAGCCCGACGGTCCGAACACGTCATCGCCCATCAACCAACCGGTAATCAGCGGGCCAGCAATGGCGCCCAGTCCATTGATGAAGACCAGACCGCCAGAGGCCGCGGCCATATCCTCATGCTCCAGAAAGTCATTCGTATGCGCAATCAGAAGCGAATACAGTGGGTTAGACATGCCGCCAATCACAAAGGCCGAGGCCAGAAGGAACGGAAATGAGGTCGACCCGAACATCATCGCAGTGGCCGCCCCGCAAGCACCAATGATGCCCGCCAGCATGATCAGGAACCGGCGATCCATCCGGTCCGAGAACCAACCCAGCGGATATTGCAGCAGAATTGCTCCGATATAGAAGGCGGCCACGAAGGTCGAAATCTCAACCAGTGTCAGCCCAGCGCGCGCGCCATATACCGCCGCCATACCAAACTGGGCCGAGAACACTCCGCCCAGCAGGAACATGCCGACGCAGCCCAGTGGTGATTTCCCCATCAGATCACGCAATGTCATGGGCTTGGTCGTGTCAAATGCCGGTGTCGGTGAAATCGACAGCAGAATCGGAGCAAAGGAAACCGAAACCAGAATGGATGCGATCACAAAGGTCTCGTAACCAGCAGGATCGCCAACCAGCATAAGCCCCTGAGCGGTGATGATCCCAGTCATCTGTACGATCATATAAAGCGAAAGCGCCTGGCCCCGGTTCTCGTTATTGGCCGCGTTGTTCAGCCAGCTTTCGGCGGTGACATACACGCCCGAGAAACAAAACCCGATCACAACACGCCCCAAAGCCCACGCGACTGGTTCGGTCAACATCGGATACATGATCATCACGGCCGAAATAAAAGAAGCGAGCGCAGCAAAGACCCGCACATGTCCAACCCGCCGGATCATCTCCGGTGCAAGGCGAGAACCTCCGAGGAAACCTACGAAATAAGCTGACATCACAACAGACATCTGAAGGGTCGAAAACCCTTCGATCTCGCCTCGAACGCCCAGGATTGTGCCCTGTAGGCCATTGCCAATCATAAGCAGGCCCATGCCAAGAAGAAGTGACCACGCGCTGGTAATGACCTGAAGCATAGAGGCCTCCGAGATTGCTAACCTGAACTAGAGATTCGTTTTTATATCAAAAACGGCTTTGAGCCAGCTTGTCTACGACATCGAAACGCAACGATCCCGACAACACGCCGCTCAAGGGATCAAAAGCGACCCATCCCCATATGAAAAGAACCGATAGTTCTGCGCAATCGCGTGCTCATAAACCTCTTGCATCCGATCCTGCCCCATCAAAGCTGAAACCAACATCAGCAGCGTGGATTTCGGCAGATGGAAATTGGTGATCAGCGCATCCGTGACGTAAAACTGAAAGCCCGGATAGATGAAGATGTCGGTATCGCCCTCCCAGGGTACGATCTGCCCACTGCGGGCGGCGCTTTCGATCAATCGCAGCGCGGTTGTGCCCACCGGAATGACACGGCCACCTACGGCTTTGGTTTCACGAATTTCACTGACGGCTTCCGCACTGACCCTGCCCCATTCTGCATGCATCTTATGGGTCGTCACGTCCTCGACCTTGACAGGCAGAAACGTTCCGGCACCAACATGAAGCGTAACGTAGGAAACAGAAACACCGCGCGCGGTAAGCGCTTGCATCAGCGCTTCGTCAAAATGCAGCGACGCGGTGGGCGCGGCCACTGCCCCGGAGTTGCGCGCCCAGATCGTCTGGTAATCCGTCTTGTCCTGCGCATCGGCAGGGCGCTTGGCGGCAATATAGGGCGGCAGCGGCATGGCGCCGGCCTGTTCCAGCGCAGCATCGAAATCCTGCCCCGTAAGGTTAAACCGCAGAAAGGCCTGCCCGTCCGCCACCCTATCCAACTCAGCGCTCAGTTGATCCGAAAACCGGATCACCTCACCTGTCTTGACCTTCTTGAGAGGCTTGATCAACGCCGCCCAGGTGCCGTCTGCCTGCGGATCAAGCAACGTCGCTTCGATCGACGCAGACACCGGCCCTTGCGCACTGTCGCGATGACGCCGCCCGCTGAGGCGTGCCGGGATGACCCGCGTATCATTCAACACCAGCCGGTCACCGGGTCGCAGCCAATCTGGCAGGTCAAAGACATGCGCATCCGAGATTGCATCGCCCTCGGCCACAAGCAAACGCGCCGAAGACCGCGGGTTGGCAGGCCGGGTGGCAATCAAATTCTCGGGCAGGTGGAAATCGAAATCGCTGAGTTTCATGGGCGCGCCTTACAGGGTCGTATCAGATTCGGCTATATCCCTGTTCAGTTGTCTTTTGGCGGCGATCCAAAGGTGCGCTTGGGCTCATCCGGCTTGGCTTTCTGTGCATTTGGCCCATCCTGAACCTTCGGCGCGGGCTCCCTTAGAAGGTTGCGCAAGAACAATGGCGCAAGCCCTGACAGAGGGTTGACCGAGACAGAGGGTGATTTCAAAGGGCCGGTCAGAGTATAATTGAACGCGATCACACCTTCACCTTTTTTGGTGAAGACACTTCCAATCGCATTCACCAGATAGATTGGGGAAATCGCGCCACGCAAGTTCAGCATTTCGCTAACCGTGTCGATTGTCCCGTCGAAGGACAATCCCATCGAAGGACCGACGGCGCTGCCGCTGAGAACCTTGATTTCGGTCGGCGTAATCCGCATTCGGCTTTCGATGCTCGAGAAAAAGATGCCTTGCCCAGCCATTTCATCCACAAGCCCAACAAGGCTGATTGCGTTCAGCAAGGCAGCCATGGCCGGGGCGTCATGAATTCGGGTGTTCACGATCTTCATGATGACATCGAAGTTCCCGGCCCCGCCGACCGGTTCCAGTTGCAGGTCCAGTTTGCCACCGCGCGCCTGGGTTATCATTTTGGCCGATCTCAGAACGTCGCCTGCATCACCAGAGATTAGATTGACTGCACTGCGCCCTCCGCGCGGGGTCACCTGTCCGCGCACAGCAGCACCGCCGTTTACATTCGCCGTGAACGCGCCGCTGACACCGCCAGTTGTCGCAAATTTTCCGTTGAACCCGGTCAGGGCGATCGTCTCTGTAATCTGGAGGCGATCCAACACTACATCCAGCTCGGGCCCCTGCCCGGAACCACCGCCACCACCTTCGGAGGATCCAAAGGTCGCGCCCCCCAGATTCATCACGCCCCCTAAAACCCTGATGTCGGGCAAGGCTGATCCCCGTGATATCAGCTCCGCCGGAACCGCAAGCCAGTTCCCCAGTTCGAATGAGCTGAACTCAACACGATCGAAAGCACCATTTTTGAAATTAATGGAGGCCAGGCTACTCAACCCCGCCGCATCCAGCCGAAGTGTATCCACGCGCATCTGATCGCCCAGCGTTGCCTCGACATCCATCGACCCCTTGGTACCAGCGCCTTTGCGCCACCCGAGCTCGGGGATAGACAGCACTACGCCTTCCAGATCCGATGTCGCCGTCAGTTTCGGGGGGCGGCCAGCACCGATGCCCAAGGTTATTTCGGCAACGCCTTTTCCAGTCAGCATACCCTTTGGTAACCCGGCACGCAGCTCGGTCACCAACCGGGGCGAAATCTCGATCTGCCCTTTCAGTTCACTGGGTTTCGGTTCTCGGCCCCCAATAGGCTGGCGCCAGGTTGCCTGCAGGGGCACGTCGCCGAAATATCCGTCGCCGCCGACTTCGACGGCGGATTGGTCACCTGAGATAGTCAACTGAGGCGCGCTGACGACAAAACCTTTGACCAAGCGATCACTGTGCACATCACCAATCTTACCAGTAAAGTGAAACTGGGTTTCATCGAACTTCAGCCCCTTCTTCATCGGCAGAGATAAGGTGCCTGACAGTTCCACATCGCCAGAGGCCACATCCACGGGCAAATTTGCCTTTGTCATCAGCTGCAGAGGGGGACGATCCATCAAAGACAAGGCGGCCGTTGCCGAGCCGTTGGCCTTGACGCGCACAATCGCCGGCGAAAGCTTTTTGATCGACGTATCCGGAATAATGAAGGATGTTCCTGACCCGTCTATCGGGCCGCCCTGATCGGCAATGACAACCGCTTTCTCGGCAGTCACGGTAAACCGTTGGTTGATCAGGCTGGCCTGCCCCTGAGCGTCCTGGACCGGAGGTAAAGTTTTGGCAAAGCGGACTTTGGCGTCGTCGAACCCGAAGTCCAAGTAAATGTCCGGCTTGGTGTCCGGCTTCAACCGCAATGCAAAATCGACATCCGAGAGCCGGCCTTCATATAAATTGTCGGACACCCATTTACGCGGCTTCTCAGCAAGTAATTGGGGCCAGTATCTCAGCAACTGGCCTGACTCCAACTCGTCCAGATGAGCCTCGAGGTACCCCGACCAACCTTCGGCTTCACCAATCAGATTACCCCTAGCACGCAGCGTTAGGTTTTCGTCTTCAACCGTCATCTGTCCGAGGCGCAACTCGAACGGGGCCAGCTTCATCTTCAGATCAAGGTCGGCACGCGCCAACTTGAGGGGTTCCGGAAACAGCCCAGCCGGGTTGATGTCGATGCTGCTGAGACGGAGTTGAGAGGTCAGGCTTTCCAGCAGTCCATTCTCGATACCTCTCAAAAAGGCCCTTCCCTCGGCCTGAACGGACCCCCAGGCAGAGACTACAGAAACCTCGTCGAAATCCAGCTCCTGCCGACTTGGGTCATAGCTGAAATAAGCCCTGGCGGATTCAAACGGGATCGGTTTTGTCTCTTGGTTGGCTTGCACCGCGCCTGCCGCAAGGTTCAGGGTCGCAAATAACGGCCCCAGCGCCGCGTTGCCATCAACACTGCCGCGCACCGCGCCCGAGATTGGAGCGTCAAGGACCTGTAACCATGACAAGGCAAGGCTTTGACTTGCAATATCCTCGGCAGGCAGGTCGGTTATGGCAAAGCCAAAGCTTGCCTGGGGCGTTCCAAGTACGCTGGTATAATTTACCTCAATCGAACTGGCATAATCGCGCCCTGTCAGAACAGAGAACCCGGTGGACATGCGCATTTCGTCACCGGTACGGATGATCGAAATATGTCCGCCGTCGAAAACCCAGGCGCGCGACAGGCGCAAATCCTGATAGTCCAGCGTCAACGACTCAAGCTCGACCGACCGCAGCCCCGACAGCAGTGGTGACAAAAAGACATCGTCAGATTCCTCGATCAACTCGATCAATGTCCGCGCCCTCTGAACCGGTGCACTGCCAGAACCGACTGTCAACGAAAGCGCCCCGTCCAATCCGCGGGTCAATGCGATTTGGGCATCGCGCAGGGTAATCGTGCGCGGGCGGATTTTCCCCCGTAGCAGCCACCGCATCGACAACCGGGTGCGCATATCCGCCACTTGCGCGATCTGTTGTCCCGCCGCGTCGCTTATGGTCACATCCGTCAGTCGCAAACGTGGCAACCAGTTTTCGTTGACAATAAAGCTGGCATCGCCAAAGCGGATCTTGATCCCCCCAAGGCTTTGATCCAGCCGTTTTTCGGCCTGGGCCCGCATCCAGTCGGGCGCGTGCAGCTGTTTGCCAATCAGAAAGAACCAGCCGCCAAAGGCCAGCAGGCAAAGCAACAGGAAGGTTCCGACGATCCCCCACGCAGCGATGCGGCGGCGTGACCGACGGCGGCGGGGCTTCCCGTCCGGGCCTTCTTGTGTATCTTCTTGCCGCGCCAAATTCCGACCCACGCCCTATTACCTGCTTGCACCAAACCTTGATGTCAGGCAGCACTTAAAAACCTTTAGCGGAGTTTCCAATGCCCGACGTTACAGACATCGCCCCCGGTTTCACTTTGCCCCGCGACGGCGGTGGTGAGGTTACGCTGTCAGACCTGCAAGGCAGCGCCGTCGTTTTGTTTTTCTATCCCCGTGATGATACGCCGGGCTGCACCAAGGAATCCATCGGTTTCTCGGAACAACTTCAAGCCTTTGCTGATGCCGGCGCCCAGGTTTTCGGCATCTCGCGCGACACGGTGGCTAAGCATGACAAATTCGTCGCCAAACACGGTCTTACGACGCCACTTTTGTCCGACGAAGGCTCGACCGTTTGCGAGGATTACGGTGTGTGGGTCGAGAAGAACATGTACGGGCGCAAGTCGATGGGGATCGAGCGTTCAACCTTTCTGATTGACGCCGACGGTAAGATCGCTCGCATCTGGCGAAAGGTCAAAGTGCCCGGCCATGTGGAAGAGGTACTGGAAACCGTGCGCGCGCTGTAACCCCTTCACCGCGGTCGTCATCCGGATTATGACCCGCACAAATCTTGAAAGCGGAGTTATCCCGGTGTCGAAAACACTGACCCAAATGGCGACCGAAGTTCTGACCACAGCAGACGAGCGCGAAAAGACCGCCCTGTCCAAGCGCCATGCCGCAGCTTGGTTTGCGGCGCGATCAGGGGACGCTCCTGCGATTGAAGTGGGCACCGCAACACCGCCGTTGAATCCCGCCCGACCGGACAAACCAGATTTGCTGTCCCCCCGGGATGTGCCGAAGCGCCGCCCCGGCTCCGAGGCTGGGCGCATTGCCCTGCTACACGCGGTCGCCCATATCGAACTGAACGCGGTTGATCTGCATTGGGATATCATCGCCCGATTTGGCCATGTCCCTATGCCTATCGGTTTCTACGACGACTGGGTCAAATGCGCCGAAGAGGAATCGCGCCACTTCGAAATGGTCTGCGATTGCCTGGAACAGATGGGCAGTCATTACGGCGCCCTGCCCGCCCATGCGGGTATGTGGCGCGCGGCCGAAGATACAGCAGAAGATTTGATGGGCCGTTTGGCCGTAGTGCCAATGGTGCTTGAGGCGCGGGGTCTGGATGTGACCCCCGGCATGATTGACATCTTCCGCAAGGCAAAGGCTGAACAGGCCATTGCCGCGCTCGAGGTGATCTACACCGAAGAAGTCGGGCATGTTGCTTACGGGTCCAAGTGGTTCCATTTCCTTTGCGGACGCGAGAACGCTGACCCAAAGGGTATCTTTCACGATCTGGTCCGGCGCTATTTTCATGGCGTTCTTAAACCGCCCTTCAACGAAGAAAAGCGGGCCGAAGCCGGATTACCGCCGGATTTCTATTGGCCGCTGACCGAAGGCCTGCCGCCGCCCGGCTCTGCCCGCTAGGTTGGCATGCACGGTCATAGCGGTCTTCGAAACATCCTCCAGTTGATGTAATCGGCAATTTCTCGCCGAGAATTGGCGGGATTAACCCTGTTTGTTGTGTGAACTAGTTAACAAACTTGCCCAAATCGGACGTCCCCTCTATTCAGTTGCCCCAAGGGACGGAGACCACTCACAACCGATCCCGAATTTGGGGATCGAGAGGTAAGGCGCGTGCGAACACGTCTGGCAATCAAACTACATTCGCTGCTTGAGCAGCACTTCCCGGAACGCCGGGTCTTTCTGAAATCTGACAATGACACACGGTTCATCCGGCTCAGCTCAGAGACACAGATCTTTGCAGTTGCTGGTGTTGCCCTGTTTGTTGGCTGGACTGCGGTCACTACGGCAATCCTGTTGATGGACAGCATCGGATCAGGCAACTTCCGGGAACAGGCCAAGCGCGATCAGGCGACATATCAGGAGCGGCTGAATATCCTGTCAGCAGAGCGTGACGTGCGCGCTCATGAGGCTCTGATGGCTCAGGACCGGTTCAACGCTGCGCTTGAACAGATCTCTGCGATGCAATCCGAGCTGCTGGCGTCCGAAAACAGCCGCCGTGAATTGGAAACGGGGATCGAGGTAATCCAGTCCACCCTGCGCACCACCATGAAACAACGGGAATTTGCCCGTCAGGAGCTTGCGGCGCTGCAACAATCAGATTCTGATGATGGGCTCACGTTGGCAAACACTGCCAGCCCCGAACAGATGGAATTTATGACCGTTGCTCTGACTCGCACCGCGCAAGAGCGTGATCAGATCGCAGCCGACGCCCGGAACGCACTGGATCAGCGGGACGATCTCGAGCTTGAGATCCGGCTGATGCAGGAACGCAGCGACGAAATTTTCCGTCAGCTAGAAGAAGCAATGATCATCTCGGTTGAACCGCTCGACAAGATGTTCCGACAGGCAGGTATGCCAACTGACCGTATCATTGAAGAAGTACGGCGTGGCTATAGCGGCATGGGTGGCCCCCTCACCCCAATTTCCTTCAGCACGCGCGGTGAGGACCTGACCCCCGACGAGATCCGCGCGAACACTCTGTTGCAACAGATGGACCAGCTGAACCTCTATCGTATCGCAGCAGAAAAGGCCCCGTTTGCCAGCCCGGTGAAAGCGGCTGTCCGCTTTACCAGTGGCTTTGGCACGCGCCGTGACCCTAAAACGGGCGGTCGTCGCATGCATAACGGTTCCGATTTTGCAGGTGCACATGGAACTGATATCTTTGCGACCGCCGACGGCGTAGTCACCCATGCGGGCTGGCAATCGGGTTTCGGGCGTCTGGTCAAAATCCGGCACGCCTTCGGAATTGAGACACTTTACGCTCATAACACCAAGTTACGGGTTAAGGTTGGCCAAAGGGTCTCGCGCGGGGATCATATTGCTGATATGGGTAACACCGGACGGTCGACCGGAACGCACCTGCACTATGAGGTCCGCGTAAACGGAAAACCTGTTAACCCAATGACTTACATCAAGGCTGCAAGAAATGTTTTCTAAGAGCAAAATCAACGAGCCCGGAACCAATGCCCCAGAGGCCGCCAAGCCTGCCGCTCCGGCCACTCCGGCAACCCCTGCACCGACGGAAACCAAGGCCAGCACCGCGCCCAAACCCAAGCCACCCGCATCGGTCCTGTCTTCGGATCTGCACATCACCGGCAACCTGAAAACCTCGGGTGACATTCAGGTCGAAGGTACGGTGGAAGGTGACATTCGTGCGCATCTGCTGACCATCGGTGAAACGGCGACTATCAAGGGCGAAGTCACTGCAGATGACGTTGTCATCAACGGCCGTATCGTTGGCCGCGTGCGTGGCCTGAAAGTGCGCCTGACCTCGACCGCACGGGTCGAAGGCGACATCATTCACAAGACAATCGCCATCGAAAGCGGCGCGCATTTCGAAGGCTCCGTTCAGCGTCAGGACGATCCTCTGAACCCTGGCCGCAGCGGAAAACCGGGCGCTAACCCGGCTGCAGACGTCAAACAGTAATTCTGACAGACTGACAGGAAACAAACGCCGCGGGACAGCCTGCGGCGTTTTCTTTTGCAATTCTGACCGAAAGGCTTTCACTGATCAGGTTGGTTCCAGGTCGCATTGGCCTCGATCACTTCTGCGACCATCAGCGCCTTTTCGGACAAATCTGTTGGCGTGCCATCATCAAAGGCAAGCTGCTGCATTCTTCGATACATGACTTCAGACGTGTAAAAATCAAATGCAGCCGTGCCGTCCGGGCTTTCCCAGAAGGCCGTGATCCAAACCGAGGGCGCATACCCGTAACACCAGTCCTGCCAGAACCGTTCTGCCAAAGTCGCCGTTTTAACTGCGGCTACTTGCGCCAAAAGGCTATCCATTGGCCAACCCCCGAGGCGAAACATGCAGAGCGTATCGTCCAGACATTCTTCTGAGCCCCCTTCGATCGCCTTCAGGAGAAAGCGTTTCTGGAAATTGTCCAGGACACGCCACTCCTCGGACGACCAGTTCCGGGCCTGTCCCGTCGGATACCGGCTCAGGCTGACTTCGATCCCGACAGAGCTTACCTCTTCGCCACAGGCCAAGACCTCTAGCACACGCGGCAAAAGATAGGCCCAGGTATTCTTGGCAATCCCTTCCGGATCACTCGCTGCAAAATACCAGTCCAGAAGATAGTGCAACGGTAGTTCCTGAATGGGTGGGTGAAAGAAATCAGCCTCGATATCCGGTTCCATGCAGCACCCTTCGCAGACTTCGATACTGCTTGGCTTTGGACGTTTAAAAACGCGATAAGCATCCTGAATAAGCGGGAAGAACGGATCATCCGGCAATAACTTGGCCTTAACCGGCTTATTCGTCTTTGACGTCATCGTAGGCTGAACCCATATTTCCATGCCACACCCATAGGTCTATCTGCCCACTTTTGACGTGGCAAGCGCGCCCAAATACCCCTTCATTCTCCGCCGAATTTCTATGTGTGATGAGTAGCTTCGATATTTCTGCGTTTTGGATTACACTACAGCCCATTGGTTTTCGGAGGACTTTTCATGTCAACAAAACTCATGGCTGAATTTTTCGGTACATTCTGGTTGGTGCTTGGCGGTTGCGGCAGCGCTGTTTTAGCGGCTGGTGTCGCGGATGTCGGTATCGGCTGGTTGGGCGTATCTTTCGCCTTTGGCCTAACAGTGCTGACTATGGCATTTGCCGTTGGCCACATTTCAGGCGGGCATTTCAATCCGGCAGTCAGTCTGGGTTTAATGATCGGCGGACGATTCCCGGCTAAGGACCTGCTGCCCTATTGGATTGCTCAGGTCATCGGAGCCATTGCAGCAGCGGCTGTTCTGTATCTGATCGTCAGCGGCGCACCAGATTTCGCCGGGGTTGGAGGCTTTGCGTCCAATGGCTATGGCGAGGCTTCACCCATGGGCTATTCGATGATGTCCGCCTTGGTGATCGAGATCGTGCTGACGGCGTTTTTCATCCTGATCATTCTGGGCGCGACCTCAAGCGGTGCTCCGGCAGGGTTCGCGCCGATTGCCATCGGTCTGGCGCTGACGCTGATCCACCTGATCTCGATCCCGGTGACCAACACATCTGTCAACCCGGCACGGTCAACCGGTGTTGCCCTGTTTGCCGATGGGCCAGCGCTGGCTCAGCTATGGTTGTTCTGGGTTGCCCCGCTGATTGGTGGCGCGATTGGTGCGCTGATCTGGAAGGCCATGTCTGACGACTGATCCAAGCGCACGCTTACAAAAAGACCCCGGCACCTGACCAGGCACCGGGGTCCTTTTATCTATTCGGTCACGGTGACCTTTTTCATCGCATCCGGCTGGCCGATTACGGCTCCGTTCGGGCCTTCGCCCCGCTTGATCGCATCAACAACGTCCATACCGTCAGTGACCTGACCGACAACCGTATATTGACCGTTCAGGAACGGCCCAGGTTCAAACATTATGAAGAATTGCGAGTTGGCACTGTCGGGATCCTGCGCCCGGGCCATGCCAATAACACCACGATCAAAGTTATAGTCCGAGAACTCAGCTGGCAGATCCGGCCGATCCGAACCACCAGTACCGGCACGACGCATATCGCCACCGACCCGACCGTGTTCAACGTCACCGGTCTGAGCCATGAAGCCGTCGATCACGCGGTGAAACACCACGCCATCATACTGGCCAGCAGCGGCAAGGGCGCTAATTTGTTCAACATGCTTGGGGGCAATATCGTCAAACAGATCAACGGTTACGGTGCCATTGGCCCCCTCGCCCTCAATCTCGATCTCTAGGCCCGTGGCCAGTGCAGGACCGGCCAACAGGACAAATGCGGCGGCCAGCTTATACATCGGCAGCCACCTTAACGCTGATCATACGATCCGGGCTTGCGGGAGGCTCGCCCCGAACGATGGCGTCCACATGCTCCATCCCGTCGATGACACGGCCATAGACCGTGTATTGGCCGTTCAGGAAATGGTTGTCGCTAAAGTTGATGAAAAACTGCGAATTGGCCGAGTCCGGATTCTGCGACCGAGCCGCGCCTAACGTGCCGCGATCATGCGGCAGTTTCGAAAACTCTGCCGGAACATTCGGCAGCGATGACCCGCCTGTGCCTGCACTGCGCAGGTTGAATCCGTCTTCCATATCGCCGTGCTGCACGTCACCGGTTTGCGCCATGAAACCGTCGATCACACGGTGAAATGCCACGTTGTCATATTCACCGCTGCGCGCCAGTTCCTTCATCCGAGCGCTATGCTGCGGGGCCACATCTGGCAGCAGCTCGATGACGACATTGCCGCCCTTCAGCTCGATGATGATTGTGTTTTCGGGATCCTTGATCTCGGCCATGTGGCCCTCCTGTCGTTTGTCTTGCGCAAATACCTATGCGCCACGCACGCGAAAGCCAAGTGACGCATTGACCTGAGGGCAAAATGCAGGAAAAGAACCGCCTAGATCGGTTGCCAAACACGAGGATCGCGCGATGGGCTGGAAAACACTGGACGATATGGACCTGAACGGTAAACGCGTGCTGGTGCGCGTGGATATCAATGTGCCCGTGGTGGATGGGGTCGTGACCGACGCTACCCGGATTCAGCGCATCGTACCCACAGTACGCGATATTCTCGCCGCAGGTGGCAAGCCTATCCTTCTAGCCCATTTCGGACGCCCGGGCGGAGAGCGGCGCGAGAGCCTGTCGCTGAAACAACTTATCCCCACATTGGAAAGCGCCTTTGGTGCGCAGGTTCTGTTCGCAGCCGATTGCGTCGGAACCGAGGCCGAGCTTGTCGCAGACACCCTGCAAGCCGGGCAAGTATTGCTGTTGGAAAACACCCGTTTTCATGCTGCTGAAACCAAGAATGATCCTGATCTGGCCGCCGGCATGGCCAAACTGGGCGAGGTCTACTGCAACGACGCCTTTTCCGCTGCGCACCGCGCCCACAGCTCAACCGAAGCCATCGCTCGCCTGCTGCCTGCCTGCGCTGGTCGGCTGATGCAGGCCGAGCTGCAGGCACTTGAAAGCGCCCTTGGCGCGCCCGAGCGTCCGGTGACAGCGGTGGTCGGCGGGGCCAAGGTATCGACCAAGCTGGAGCTGCTGGGCAACCTAATCGACAAGGTGGATCACCTGATCATCGGCGGTGGCATGGCCAACACCTTTCTGGTGGCACAAGGTATCAGTGTCGGCAAATCGCTGGCCGAAACCGCGATGAAAGACACTGCCGCAGAGATTCTTGCCAAGGCGGAAAACTCTGGTTGCCAGATCGTTTTGCCGTGTGACGTGGTTGTTGCAAAAGCCTTCCAGGCCAATGCGCCGCATCAGGTTTTGCCCGCAGACCAATGCCCCGAAGACGGCATGATCCTGGATGCAGGCCCCGAGAGTGTCGCCGCTATCACTGAAGTCATCAGCCAAAGCCGAACCCTGATCTGGAACGGCCCTTTGGGCGCCTTTGAACTGGAACCGTTCGATGCCGCAACGAATGCGGCCGCACTGAAAGCTGCCGCGCTCAGCCGTTCGGGCCAGTTGGTCTCGGTCGCGGGCGGTGGTGATACCGTAGCCGCCCTGAACGCGTCCGGCGCGGCGCGGGATTTCACCTATATCTCGACAGCAGGCGGCGCATTCCTGGAATGGATGGAAGGAAAAACCCTGCCCGGCGTCGCCGCGCTGGAACAATAAATTCAGCTGCACGGGTAATTTTGCGAATCGGGGGATTCACAAGCCGAATCGCCTGTGACATAGTGCAGTCAGATGCCAAGCATAATGGCACGACATTGAGGCAGACTTCATACGGCGGTAAACAGAGTGTCCCGTTCCCATCGGCCCGGTTTGGGCTCAGTTGCTTTTTTCTCGGTGGCTTTCATGCTGGGTGTGTATTTCACCTTTGCTGCCGTCCAGGGAGACTATGGCCTGTTTCGACGGGTCGAGATTGCAGCGGAACGGGATGCTCTGTCGCGCGACCTTGCAGCGTTGAGCACCGAAATCGCCGAAATGGAAAATCTGACCCGCAGGCTTTCAGACACCTATCTTGACCTCGATTTACTGGATCAGCAGGCGCGCTCGATCCTTGGTATGATCCGCTCGGATGAGATTGTCATCCGCTGAGCGGGACCAAAATTCTTCGTCGGAAATCCCTGCTGTGGTAACGCATACGTCCCTACCTGAACGGTTTTCCGCGTGTCAAACAACAGCGCAATATTTCCACTCGCCAGAAAGCCTCAAATGTTCTATTAGATAGTTTAACGCTAAACTATCTTGCCGAGAGGGGGAGATCGCCACAATGGCTGCGCGAAAAACCACAAAGAAACCAAACGTTTCTGCGGAAGAACTCAAGACCTATTACCGTGAAATGTTGCTGATCCGCCGATTCGAAGAAAAGGCTGGCCAGCTATACGGCATGGGTCTGATCGGTGGTTTCTGCCACCTGTATATCGGTCAAGAGGCAGTTGTTGTGGGACTGGAAGCAGCCGCCGAAGAAGGTGACAAGCGGATCACCTCTTATCGCGATCATGGGCATATGCTGGCCTGCGGCATGGATCCGGGCGGCGTAATGGCAGAACTGACCGGGCGCGAGGGCGGATTGTCCAAGGGCAAAGGCGGTTCGATGCACATGTTCTCGAAAGAGAAGCATTTCTATGGCGGTCACGGCATCGTCGGGGCGCAGGTTCCTCTGGGTGCCGGTCTGGCCTTTGCCGACAAGTATCAGGAAAACGGCCGCGTCACCTTCACCTATTTTGGGGACGGCGCCGCAAACCAGGGGCAGGTCTATGAGACCTTCAACATGGCCGCGATCTGGGAACTGCCCGTGATCTTTGTGATCGAGAACAACCAATACGCCATGGGGACGTCCCAGGCACGTTCGACCTCGACCAAAGACATCTACCATCGGGGCGAGGCGTTCGGCATCCCTGGCGAGATCGTCAACGGCATGGATGTGCTAGCGGTCAAAGAGGCCAGCGAAAAGGCTGTCGCCCATTGCCGCGCGGGCAAAGGTCCGTACATTCTGGAAATCAAAACCTATCGCTATCGCGGACACTCGATGTCCGACCCGGCCAAGTACCGCACCCGCGAAGAGGTTCAGAAGGTGCGCGAACAAAGCGACCCGATCGAACATGTCCGCGAGCTGCTGCTTTCCGGCAAACACGCGACTGAGGATGACCTGAAGGCGATCGACAAAGAGATCAAAGAGATCGTCAATCAAGCCGCTGAATTCTCGAAAGAAAGCCCCGAGCCGTCGCTGGACGAGCTTTGGACAGATATCTACGCCTGAGAGGACGATTAAGACATGGCAACCGAAATTCTCATGCCCGCCCTTTCCCCCACGATGGAAGAGGGCACGCTGGCCAAATGGCTGGTCAAGGAAGGCGACACCGTATCAAGCGGCGATATCATGGCCGAAATCGAAACCGATAAGGCCACGATGGAGTTTGAAGCCGTTGATGAAGGGATCATGGGCAAGATCCTGATCGCTGAAGGCACCGAAGGGGTCAAAGTAAATACCCCTATCGCCATCCTCGTCGAAGAAGGCGAAGACGCCTCCGCCCTGCCCGCGGCTGCACCCACAGCCGCAGCGACGACCGAAGCCGCCCCTGCTGCGGTTGAGGCCCCTGCTCCTGTCTCTGCCCCAGCCGCACCTAAGGTAGATCTGTCCCCAGATTGGCCAGCTGATGCCGAGATGAAGTCCGAAACCGTGCGTGAAGCCCTGCGCGACGCCATGGCCGAAGAAATGCGCAATGACGGTGACGTCTACCTCATGGGTGAAGAAGTCGCGGAATATCAGGGCGCTTATAAAATCTCGCAAGGTTTGCTGGATGAGTTTGGCGCCAAGCGCGTAATCGACACCCCGATCACCGAACATGGTTTTGCCGGGATCGCAGTTGGTTCGGCCTTTGGCGGGTTGAAACCGATTGTCGAGTTCATGACTTTCAACTTCGCCATGCAGGCGATTGACCAGATCATCAACTCGGCCGCGAAGACGCTCTATATGTCCGGCGGTCAGATGGGCTGTCCCATCGTGTTCCGGGGTCCGAACGGTGCCGCCGCACGCGTGGCAGCCCAGCACAGTCAGGACTATGCGGCCTGGTATATGCAGATCCCCGGCCTCAAAGTCGTCATGCCCTATTCAGCGGCCGACGCCAAAGGCTTGCTGAAATCCGCGATCCGTGACCCGAACCCGGTGATCTTCCTGGAAAACGAAATCCTCTATGGCCGCTCATTCGAAGTGCCGCAGGTGGATGACCTGAGCATTCCGTTGGGCAAGGCCCGCATCTGGCGCGAGGGCACAGACGTGACCATCGTCAGCTTTGGCATCGGCATGCAGTTCGCACTGGAAGCTGCAGACAAGCTCGCCGAGGACGGTATCAGTGCCGAAGTGATCGACTTGCGTACCATCCGCCCGATGGACACTGGTGCAATCATCAATTCGGTGATGAAGACCAACCGGCTTGTGACCGTCGAAGAAGGCTGGCCACAAGGATCGGTCGGCAGCTACATTTCATCGGTGGTGATGCAGGAAGCGTTTGATTACCTCGACGCGCCTGTCATCAACTGCACCGGCAAGGATGTTCCGATGCCCTACGCAGCGAACCTCGAAAAACTGGCGCTGGTGACCACCGACGAGGTGATCGCAGCCGTCAAACAAGTGACCTACCGGTAAGGGAGCAACAGACAGATGCCCACCGAAATTCTGATGCCCGCCCTGTCGCCGACCATGGAGGAAGGCACGCTTGCCAAATGGCTAGTCAAAGAGGGCGACACCGTCTCCTCCGGAGATCTGCTGGCCGAGATCGAAACCGACAAGGCCACGATGGAGTTCGAGGCCGTTGACGAAGGCACAATCGGCAAAATCCTGATCCCTGAAGGAACCGAAGGGGTCAAAGTCAACACCGCCATCGCGGTTTTGCTGGAAGAAGGCGAAAGCGCTGATGATATCAGTGCAACGCCTGCAGCGGCTCCGGCGGCGGCGCCAGCCGCCACGGGCAACGAGGCTTCCGCTCCAGCGGCGTCCGAAGCGCCCGTCCCCGCCCCGGCAGCGCCGGTCAAGGCAGATGGCGGTCGTATCTTCGCCTCGCCCTTGGCTCGTCGCATCGCTGCGCAAAAAGGTCTCGACCTAGCGCAAATCAGTGGATCCGGCCCACATGGGCGTATCGTCAAGGCGGATGTCGAAAGCGCAACCGCAGCCCCTGCTGTGGCGGCTGCCCCTGTACAGGCCGCATCAGCACCAGCCTCCACAGCCGCGCCAACCGGCCCCTCGACGGATATGGTCATGCGGATGTACGAATCCCGCGACTATGAAGAGGTTAAGCTGGACGGGATGCGCAAAACCATCGCCGCGCGCTTGACAGAGGCCAAACAAACCATCCCGCATTTCTATCTACGCCGGGATATCAAGCTGGATGCACTGCTGAAATTCCGCGGTCAGTTGAATAAGCAACTTGAGGCCCGTGGCGTCAAACTCAGCGTCAATGACTTCATCATCAAGGCCCTGGCCAATGCGCTGCAACAGGTGCCCGAATGCAACGCCGTCTGGGCGGGAGATCGGGTTCTGCAGCTGAAACCCTCGGACGTGGCCGTTGCCGTCGCGATCGAAGGTGGCCTGTTCACGCCGGTCCTGCAAGACGCCGACACCAAGTCGCTATCAGCGCTTTCAACCGAGATGAAGGACCTGGCTGCCCGTGCCCGCGAACGCAAGCTGGCCCCGCATGAGTATCAGGGCGGCACATTTGCGGTCTCGAACCTGGGCATGTTCGGCATCGACAATTTCGACGCTATCGTGAACCCACCGCATGCGGGCATTCTGGCCGTCGGCACTGGCGCAAAGAAACCTGTTGTTGGTGACGATGGCGAACTGACGGTTGCAACGGTCATGTCGGTTACGATGTCGGTCGATCACCGGGTCATCGACGGTGCCCTCGGTGCGCAGCTGCTGCAGGCGATCGTCGACAATCTGGAAAACCCGATGGTCATGCTGGCCTGATATCTGACTAAAAAATGGCCGCCCTCTTCTGGGCGGCCTTTTTCTTTAAGAACCTTCAGATCTAGTGATCTTTGCCCAGCATATGATCCATCGAGATCGAGGGCTGGTCACATCCTGCTTCACCGACAATCTTGGCCGGAATACCGGCAACGGTTTTGCAAGGTGGCACCTCTTGCAGCACCACCGAACCGGCGGCAATCCGGCTACAATGGCCCACTTCGATATTGCCCAAGACTTTGGCGCCGGCGCCGATCAAAACGCCATCACCAATCTTGGGGTGACGTTGCTCCTCTTCTTTTCCGGTCCCGCCCAGCGTGACCGAATGCAACATCGAAACGTTGTCGCCAACGATGGCCGTTTCACCGATCACGATGGAATGAGCATGGTCGATCATGATCCCCTTGCCGATTTTGGCAGCCGGGTGAATGTCGATGCCGAAGATTTCGGAGGACCGCATCTGGAAGAAATAGGCCAGATCATATCGCCCCTTGAGCCATAGCCAATGGGCGACGCGGTAGGCCTGCATCGCTTGATAACCCTTGAAATACAGGATCGGTTGCAGAAGACGGTGGCAGGCCGGGTCCCTCTCGTAGACCGCCATCAGATCTGCGCGGGCGGCCTCAATCAAATGGGGATCGTCAGCATAAGCTTCGTCCACGATCTCGCGCAGAACCATCATCGACATTTCGTTCGAGCATAGTTTAGCGGAAACGCGATAGGACAATGCTCTGGTCAGGCTGCGATGATGCAGAATACAGGCGTGCACCAATCCACCCATCAGTGGTTCATTCTCGACCGCGGCCTGAGCCTCGGTCGTGATGCGATCCCAAACGGGATCTACGGGTGTGACATGACTGCGCTTTTCCAACATGGCTTTTGATCCTTTGCTGCGCCTAGAATGCCATTTAGTGGCTAAAACGCCAAACGCAAACCCGTGATCGGCAAAGCAACGAAAATGAATGAGGCTGACCTGAAGCAAATCAACGAGAAAATCCTTGTCAGGCTGGACGAATTGGCGCGCCAGTCGCAGGCCGGGAAAGATGCGCAATCTGTTGTTGAACTGGATCAACAATCTATCGGTCGTCTGAGCCGGATGGATGCGCTACAGAACCAGGCCATGGCCAAGGCGCACCAAGTCAATCGGGACCTGGAATACCGACGCCTTTTGGCCGCGCTGAAGCGGATTGAAAGTCAAGAATACGGATTCTGCGAAGATTGCGGCGAGCCGATTCCAAATGGCCGACTGGAATTGGACCTCGCCGCAACCAGATGTGTCAGCTGTGCTTCTGGTTGATGCGGAACCGGATCAAATGACGCAGCACCGTCTCAAAACACCGGCAATACTGCAGATCATCGAATGAGGGTTCGGCGGCAAGGCGCCGGTTTCGCGCCGCAGCCATTAACGAACCGTTGCCGAACAACGGGTGTAGCCGCCCTGTTTTACTTACATGGCCATCAGCCGTTTCAGCTTCGGCAATCATACGTCGGCATAAACGGTCACGCTGATCGGGCGGCGCGTTCAACAAAACACGCGCCGCCGTGCTGACATCTCCGTGCAATACGGGCCGCACCGCGCCTATCCGACCTGCAGCCTGACAGGCAATCCAGGTCCGTAAGCCGCAGATATCTGCGAAACCGAAACCTCAAAAGACCCTGTAACAGTATCCGTGGCCTTCATGGATGACGTATAGTGCCAATCCGGCTGGGCAACGACCTCTTCGCGGATCAGGCTACCATTCTGCCGGACCTGAACAAGGTAGGCTTCGGTTTCTTCATTCAACGGCACATCCAGCCCGGACCAGTCATCGCCATCCAGACGTGTCCGCCGCACCCATGAGAACACGTCCCTCGAGCTGGATTGCTGCACGCGAAGATGAGAGGGGGCATAGGGCCGCAAACCATTGCCTTCAAGGGCCTCGACCAGATGCTCGTAAGAGGGATCTTCGTACCCTCTGGTTGCAGGGCCGATGCGGTAATGTTTGGTCAGGCCACGTTCTGACCGCAACAACCCTGTCTGGAAGACACGTTCGTCCAACAACACGAACATTGATCCTTCGGGCCAGACATCGGGCATGATTGCATCTGTCCCCAGCTGGCCGCGCAACCGGCCGGATAGGGTATAGACACCTTCCTCTTGCAGAGCAGCATCCGCGAACTGGAACACCTCCCAATTGCCGGGCGTTCCGTCGCCAATCGCTGCAAGATTTGCGCCGTTTAACAAGGCAGACCGTGGACGGGACTCCAGGACGCCATCTACAAGATTGACACGTAAGGCATCGCCTTCATCCCAAAGTCCGCTACTGGCCCTTCGCATCGGGCTTGCGGTGAAGCCTATTATGGCCTGCCCTGTTATCACCTGTTGTAACGCGTAATCCTCATCGCTTGATGCGGCATACACCGCAACGCTTCCTGGCCAAGGGTCTGCTGCAACCGCAAGATATGGCGCATGCGGCACTTCGGAACCGGTGATCAGAGGCAGGTCCAAGAATACCGGCAGCACCGGCACCGGAGCGACAAATGGCTTCGCTGTAACTCCATCAGCGGGGGCATCTGGCGGTGTGTAAACGCCGGGCTCGATCCTGACAGCCTCGGCCAGTTGCATTTCAGCCTGTTCAAGCCTGTCAATGCGATAGCGCGCTTCCTGCCCACCACTGACCAGCCGCACAACATCCCCTGCCCCGACATTCAAAAGCGAAGGCGGTAATGCAAACCTAGCCGTTTCACGCGAGACACGCGTCTCACTCAGCCAGCGTTCCACCGTTTGACGCCCCTCGGCCCGCGTCATGGACAACGGCATCTCATTTACCGATACCGAATGGGTTTCATCATCAGGCAACACAGCCTCTTCCGAGGCTATTTCATGGTCAGCATCAGACTGAACAAAGCGCAGCCTGACACGGCCAGACATTTCCGCCTCAGCCTCGCGGCGATATTCCACGTGTCCGTCAATGTCCGAAGTGATGGCCAACTGCTCTTCATTCAGGGTCAGGGCACGTGCGCCATCCCGCATCTGAAAGATCAGCTTTCCTTCGCGTTCAAGCGCATCGAAACCATACCGCAGCATGAGCGGTTGCAATGCCGAACGGGCATCCGAAACCTGTTCAACCGCATAGCCCTGAACGGAACCGTAAAGGCCCGAGACATCAATCTCGGTAACACCGGCAGCATGGCAAAGCTCGGTTACAACAGAGGCCAGCGTTCGTGAGCCGGAACGCCCATTAAGCCAATGGCCGCGGGCATAGTTGGCCCCGTCGCTCCACTGGCTGCGCAGGTTTGGAAAGGTCGGATAGGGCCGCGCATCCCACGCCCAGACATAGGCATTGGACACGTCCACCATCGGGCCGCCATAGCTGGATGAAACTGGATTGATATCTGCGTCCGACCAATAGCCAAGGACCGCCCTGAGGTATTGCGTCTGCAGAAAGTCGTCCCGAAGCCCGTTTGAATATTTCGGCAACCCGGATTCTGAAGATTTTGGGTCTAGAAACTTGTTGGGCTGGTTGGTGCTTTTGTCTACTGCCGCACAACCGAGCTCAGTGAACCAGATGGGCTTGGACTCTGGCAACCAGTCAGTCGGGTTGTCGCTACGCACACCATTGATTCGCTCGTGATGCGGTTGTGACCACCAGTTGCGAACGTCCTTATATCGCCAGATCCACGGCTCGTTATGTGAACCATCTTCGATCGGCGTACGGATTTGTGCCGCCTCTTCTTCGGGCGAGGCATAATACCAGTCATAGCCTTCGCCACCTTCGATGTTCCCACGCAGATAGGAAAGATCGTAGATGGATTTTGCCCCGGCATCCGCATCCACGTGATCTTCGCCGTCCCGCCAGTCGGACAGAGGCATGTAGTTGTCGATACCGACGAAATCTATGTTGTTATCCGCCCAAAGCGGATCGAGGTGGAAGTAGCGATCCCCACTGCCATCATTTGGCTGGTAGCCGAAATACTCGCTCCAGTCGGCCGCATAACCGATCTTTGTGTCTGGCCCCAGAATACTACGCACTTGCCCTGCCAAAACGCGCAGCTGCTCAACGGCGGGAAATCCGTTTAGGCCACGAATCTGGGTAAGACCACGCATTTCCGAACTGATACAGAAGGAGTCCACCCCACCTGCCGCCTTACACAAGGCAGCGTAGTGAAGAATAAATCGGCACAACCCCCATTCCTGCGGGCCAGAGTAGGAAACCGTGCCGTTTCCGATAACAAAATCATCCGCTCGCGCCTGACCAAAGAAATCGGACACCTGAACATCGGCCTCTGCCATCTGGTCCGGAGACCCGTCCCGCCCAGGCGCAACGCTCAGAGTGATGCGACCGCGCCAGGGAAGGTGCGGCTGATCGCTGGCGTCTGACCACGGGTCGGGCAATCCGTTTCCACCGATCTGATCCATCAGAATAAACGGGTAGAACATGATCCGCTTCCCCTCTTGCTTAAGGTGTTGGATCGCTTGAATGACCGACGCGTCCGCTGGTGTCGCGCCATAGACGGGCTCGTTATTTTCCTGACGAACGATCTGGGCGGTTGCCCTTGTCAGCCCCGCGACACCCCAGGGCATATTTTTGCCTTCGATACCATTTTGCAGAACCTTTGGTTGTATCTTGCATTGACCGCATCGCAGATCACTTCCGAACCAGGACACAACCAAAGAGGCGGCTTCACAGCCCGGAAGTTCACTTTTCAAGGCTTGTGTGGACGTCACGAGATCAGGCAAACCAGAGGTTGAATTCACATTGGCCGCCCAACTGCGGCCGCGGCCTTTTGTGTAATTCACCTGCTGGGACGCCAGTGCATATTCACCGGTCCCGGGCATAAGCGCCACGCCCCGTACGATATGTGACAGCGCATTCTCGGTATCGGGCAATCCGGGCTGCTCTTGCCGCACAACCTCGAACGAGAACTGCGGGACACGGTTTCCAAATGCGCCCAGCTTTAGATCTTCGATCACGATATAGGCGGTGCCACGATAGGCCGGGACGTTTCCAGTCCCTTCGATCGCTTCGATCAACGGATCGGGCAGCTGATCGTCGGTGCCGGGATAAACGCGCATATTCAAGCTACTGCGCTCAATCTCTTCGCCATCCGCCCAGACACGCGGCACGTCAGAGATCTGCCCCGCACCCAACGCAACCGCCAACGAAACTGAATAGCTATAGCTGTTGGTGGTCGTCGTAACCTCGGGCTGTTTCGGCGAGCCTTTGCCACCCCCAACCGACTGCGTGGTAGAGCTGGTGCTGCGGGTTTCCAGAAAATCCGAAGCCCAGATGACTTGCCCGCCAACACGCATTCGACCAAAGATATTGGCGACAGCAGCGCCCTCACCCGTTTGGGTCAGGCGAAAACGGTCCAACCGGCCGGTTTCCACAACTTCGCTGCCGCTGCCCATCACCGATTGGCTCATCAGCCGCTGGTCGATGACCCGGCCAAGAGTCGCGCCAATGGCACGGCCGATAACTGCCGTGGACAGACCCGCAACCGTGCCGCCAATGGCCCCGCCAACAGCGGCACCCGCCGCAGACAGTAATATCGTCGCCATTTAGATATCCTCCGTGGGAAACTCAAAACAAGAAACAACCCGCCGTCGCCACGGGTCGCTTAGAGCGCTTTCGACGACGCCATGTCCGGAATACGCGTGAATGAAACGGGGGATGTCGCCGCAAGTGCTGACAATCCCCAAATGCTTGGCAACGCCACTTTCGCGCATGCGAAACAGCAACACGTCCCCGACCGAAAACCGCGTTGGATCTTTCTCGACAAGATGGCGACGTGCTGCGGCCCACATGCGCTCTTCGCCCTGCGGCTCAGACCAATCCATGCTATAGATCGGGACGGCCTCAGGTTCGTGCCCAAGCACCGCGCGCCATACGCCACGCAGCAACCCCAGACAGTCCGTTCCGGCGCCTTTGACCGACGCCTGATGGACATACGGGGTGCCTAGCCAGCTTCTGGCCTCATCAACAATGCTTTGCTTTGTCGGGATCATCGTCTGCTTCCCCCCCTGTTTGCCCCGTTTTTCTTGGGAACCGCCATCACCCAATCTTCGGAAGGCAGGTCAGGAAAGCCCTGAAAATTCGTGATATTATTGAACTTCAAGCGGCAGGTCGTCATGCGCTTGTCGCAACCTGCGGTCAGCCTCACCCTGTCGCCCTCGGCCAATCCACCGCTGATTGCAGACCACAGAACGACCGATCGACCTGTGTCGGTCTTTTGGTCTTTCTTGACCGCCCCCCACAGCCCAGCCGCACGGCCTGTCAGCACATCAAGCCGACCACGTTCGAACCATGTCTCAAGGTGAGTTTCCGCCCCTCGCAGCTGCAAAATACTGCCACCCGTCAAACCGACGATCTCAGCTTCGGCCGAGTATCCCAGGGCATCGGTGTTGAACCCGCACGCCTTGTCGCCCAGCACGGCTGTGCAGGGCTTTTGGTAAATCCGGCCCAAAGGTCGGTTCAACTTATCTGTCAGGCCCCGCAGTTCGGCATGAAAAGCCCCACCTGCCCGTCGCAATTCACCGATTGATCCGCGGAACTGCAACATTCGCTGCGATGGATCGGCCCAGTTCACAAGCCATGCCCGCACCTCGGCCCCGTCGAAGCGACCGGATTCGATATCCTCTTCGGTTACTGCGACATCCGATAACGCACCCATTGCTTCCGAGTTATCAATGGACAGCCCCGTTGCCTGCTCGATCGCGGCTGCTGTCAGACCCGAACTTGCATTGAAGTCCAGGCCTTCAAAGCTCAGCTTCAGGTCATGGTCGGTAAAGCCAAACTGAACACCGTCTGTGCGCGTAATCGCCCAACACCGACAGGTCGTTGTCAGACCACTCTGCAGATGGGCCTGCAGTGCCTGTTTGTCACCCGCCATCAGACACGCACCTCGACCACTGGCACGTTCGGAACGTCCCCTGCCTGAAAACTCGCGACACTTGTCTGGATCTTGTCGGTGTCAAACCTCACTGGCACATCGAATTCAAAGCCGGCGGTGATATCAACCCGTTCAGGCGGAGGCGAATAGAACGTGACCAACCCCGAGTTCAGATCCACCTCGAAGTCGACACCTTCACGCATCTCATCCTGCTCGACGCCCACGCGGACGGTTCCCAATACGGGTTTGACGACCGGCCTTACATAGCTGAATCCACCCGAGGAATAGGTCTTTACCAACTGGAACTCTGTCGCAACGCCATCGCCTTGCGCAATGATCTGGTCACCCTTGGCAACCTCGGCCGTGGCCGTACCAGATTTGAAATCAGACCAGTCTTTCCAGCGAAATCCAAACATCTGGCCCTGCCTCGCCTCGAAGAACGAGATCAACGTTTCGATGTCATCCAAGGATCGCATCCCCAGACCGGCATCATAGCGACGCCGCGAATGCGCCCAGGGGGTATTGCGCTCTTCGAACCCGTTCGCCAGCGTCACAATATCCGTGCGCCTCTCGGGCCCACCCACCGAACCAAAACTCAGGCTGGCCGGAAATCTCACCTCGTGGAAATTCATGGTCTGCTCCCTGATCTACCTATTGCGATTGCCACGGCCCAGCGCGCGGCTCATCTGGGCCGCGATCTGGCTTTGGCTTCGACGGAAACCCTGTACGTCCGGGGTCGTGATGTTCATCACCACGTTCACCGCAGAGCCGCCGCCAGACATGCGCACGCCCAATTTCCCGTCAGTTCCGCGGGCCAGCGGCATAATGGCCTCGGGGCCAGCCTCGCCCATCAGCCCGGTGCCGCCACGCATCGGAAACGTGGTTGGACCGCTGATCACTCCACCGTTGGCAAAGGGCATCACCCGCCCTTGACTAAAACTGCCGCCATCCGCGAAAGGCAGGATGCCCTTCACAAAGCCGCCGATCCCATTGGCCAAAAGGCCTCCGAAATGATCCGTGACCGGTTTGATCGCCGCCGAATACGCGGTGCGGATCATCGAGTTCTTCAGCACGTCCAGCGCATCGGACAGGTTCATCCCGTCCATCACGACGCCATCGAACGCCCGCCGCAGGCCGCCGGACATGCCACGCTCCAGCGTGGCAACATCCTTGCCCGTTTCCTCAAATGCCGCCTTGATGCGCTTCATCTGCCCATCAAATGCCGCGGCCATCGACGCCGCATCACCCAGCGAGTCGCCAAGCGCCTCGCCCCGCTCCTGCAGGTCTTCCAACCCGTTACGATCCGTCATCACGCTCTCCTATTGTCTTGTCCGGATAGGCCGTCAGCAACGCATCCAAACCCATTCTGTTCATCGAAGGCATGCCCGCGCCATGCCCCAGCATCAGCCGCAACTCGGCCGGGGTAAGGCTCCAGAATTGATCCGGTGTCAGGCGTAGGCTGAGGTATCCGGCCCGCATCAATGCGGGCCAGTCGAACCCGCTCATGCCTGCCCCGGCACCATGAAGGCCCTTGCCAACAACTCGGCCGCAGCACACGCGCCGTGCATTGGCCCGCCCTCAATCTCGGCACTCAGCAGATCGGCGCGGGTGACATTGGCCCCGCCCCCCCGCAGCCCGGCGACGATAAGCGCCAGAACATCACCGCTGGAATAGGCGCCGCCTTCGAACCTTTGCACCAGTTCAACCAGTGTCCCTGTGCCCAATTCCCGTTCCAGTTCCGCCAAAGCGCCCAAGGTCAGCTTCAGAACCCGTTGCTCTCCATCGATGGTCAGTGCCACCTCTCCTGTCCACGGATTGGCCATCGTTACAGCGCCGTAAAGGTCAGAGCACCGGCGCTTGCCATGCTCATTTCATAGGTCGCTTCGCCATTGTGAGAGCCCGCATATTCGATGCCGGTCACCTGGAACGCACCCTCAACAATCCCGAAATCCGGGATGATGATCTGGAAACCCGGTGTCTCACCGTCAAAGAACAGCTGTCGCGCGCGCTCATCCGTTCCCGCGTCCTTGAATACGCCCGAGCCCGAAATCGAGGCCGACTTGACCCCCGCGCCAGACAAAAGCTCGCGCCAGCCACCCTGGCTTTCCAGGCTGGTCACATCGACACTTTCCGCGTTGAAACTGACCCGCGTGGCACGCAGCCCCGCAATGGTCTCGAACAGGCCTGAGCCGTTCATATCCACTTTGACCAACAGGTCTTTTCCGTTCTGGGCAGCCATTTGCTCTCTCCGTTGATTGCTTAATCGTCTTCCACGCGGGCGCGGAATTTCAGGTCGATCTGGCGGATCGCGCCGCCCGTTCCGGTCCGACGGGCCGAGGCACGTTCGAACCACAGCCCGACCAATCGGCCTCGATCCAGGGTCAGCCCCGCACTGTCCAGGGTGTCACAAACCGCCCCCGCCAACGTTTTTGCTGCACCGAACCCGGCAGCTTCGGACACGACGGACACCGTGAACCGATGCACCGCACCGGTCCCCGACCGGTCCGAGGCATCGCGCACCTCTTCCGGGCCCAGCGTCACATAGGTTTGCGGAACTGAACCCGCTGGAACGGCGTCATAGATCGCTCCACCTGAAAGAGTGCTGATCTGTGTGTCTTCCGACAATTTCTGGTAAATTGCCGCCTGCAACGCGGCTGAAACGCCATAGCTCATACCGCCACCTCCTCATCCGCAAAGCAGATCAAGTACTGGCCGCGCAGGTCCCGCTCGGCGACGGCGCGGATAACGAAACGGCGTGTGCCTTCCGCAAACCGCTGATCCGGCGAGGGGCGCATGGTCGATCCTTCGGGCGCGCCACGAACCACAATCCGGTAGCCGACACGCGAAACCGGCAACCCTGCAACATTTCGCTCTGACCCGCTGCGCGCAGTGACTTCGGCCCAAACCGAGCCCAAGGCGACCCATGTTTCCAGATACCCACCGGCGCCATCAGCGGTGCGCACGGAGGATTCAAGCAACAGTTTTCTATTCAGCCGGGGCGCCTTCATTGGGCCACCCCTGCACCAAAACGAACCACACGATAGCGTTGGATCAGGCTGGTCACGCCAAAGGGCATACAGCCGGCACCCAACGTGGTCTCATCCCGGTATTCATAGTAATGCGCGGCCAACAGCAGAACCGCCTGCCCAAGATCTGCCGGCAAGCTTGACCATTCCCCGGCAATACCGGCGATAAACGCGATCTTCACGGATCCGCCGGTCGAAATAGCGGGCAAGACAGCCCCGGCAGGGCGTATCCGCGGGCGCTGGCTATCGCGATCCAATCTGTATCTGTCAGACGAAACGGCGGTTTCAGTACCCGCTGCATCCGTCAAACTGACCGTATTGATGGTCGAGACCGGCGCCACAGGCAGCACTTCGCCCGCAGGGTCACGCCAACTGTTAAGGCTCCAGGAAAACTCACGCGTGATAAGTACCTTCCCGGTACGCGCCTCAATCGCAGCAATCGCCGCCCTTAAGAAGCCCTTGAGCACTTCATCCTGCACGCTGGCACCAGTAAAGCCTGTTCCCAGCCTCAAATGCGCCTTGAACTGATCCACCGGCAGCGCCGCATCCGCGATGGCGGTTTCTTCGATCAACATCATCCATTCACTCCGCAATCTCGGACCCCTCCGGGGCCGTAACTTCAGGAATTGACGGGCACGCGCCGCCCCACGTTGCTCGGACGGAGGGGAGCAGCTAGACAACGCAGGGGTCTCACCCCGACCCGCGCCCGCCGCCCCGAGGGGCGAAGGCCCCCCGGGATTCAGCCCGCTTTAGGCGGTGCCGAATTTCACGAGTTTGATCGCAGCAAAGTCGCTGACATCGCCGCCGACGCGCTTGGTCGCATAGAACAGAACATGCGGTTTGGCGCTGAAGGGATCGCGCAATACGCGCAGGTCCGGACGCTCGGCGATGGTATAGCCCGCCTGGAAGTCACCGAAAGCAATCGAAAAGCTGTCGGTTCCCGCATCCGGCATATCTTCGGCGATCAGCACCGGATACCCCATCAGCCGCGCCGGCTCACCAGCAGCCAGACCGTCCGACCACAAGAAGCGGCCATCGCTGTCTTTCAGCTTGCGGATCAGACCAGCAGTTTTCGAGTTCATCACGAAGGTCCCGTTGACCCGGTACTGCGCACCCAGCGCATAAACCACGTCCACAATGGCATCCGCCTCGACACCGCCATCGATGCCGGTGGGGATATAACCAATGTTACCCCAATCCCAGACATCGTTGTCGACCTTGGCGTGGTTCAGAATACCCTTGGGTTTGTCCGCACCGTCGCCGTTGATAAAGGCCGAGGCCTCAGCGCGTGCAAACTTGTCCGCGATACGACCGGCCAGCCAACCCTCGACATCGAACGCGCTGTCATCCAGCAGTCGCTGCGAGGCTTTGGGCAGTGCGCTCAGCTCGTGCAGCGGGATCGAGATCCGGTCAATCGACGGGGTGCTGGTTTCGCTCGCCGCAGCATTTTCATCTGCCCAGCCCGCACCGACATCCGTGTGGTCGATCAAAACATCGAACGAGTTCGCCTCGACATTTACGATCGAAGCAATCGAGCGGATAGAGGCCGTAGATTTCAGCACCGATTTGATGATCTCGGCGGTTTGCGGGTCAATCAGGTACCCACCGTCACTGTTCACAGCGCTCGAGAGGGATTTCACCTCCATCTCAAGCCCACGCAGGCCGTCATCCTCACCCGAACGCACATAGGCATCAAAGGCCTTCTGATGCGGTGCGCCGTCCTCGATTGAGGCCGCAAGATGCGGACGTGCCGCGATGGTTGATTTACGATCCAGCATGGTCAGTCGCTCTTCTGTCTGTTGCAATTTTGTCTTAACTTCAGCCTTGAGGCCCTTGAATTCGTTCACGAAGCCAGTCATCGCCTGCTTCACCTCCTGAACCAGGGGCACACCCTCTCCGGTCAAGGCCGGGGTTTCGGTCTTGCTCATCAGCACTTCCTTTTTGGGGGTGAGGTTTCGGCGCGCTAGGTTCGCGCCAGCTCCTGCCGGGCGTGATCAAACACCTCGGCAATACTGCACCAGGTGTTCTCGGCCTCGGGGTCCACTCCCTTTGCCGCCACCCGCGCACTGGGCAGCATCGGGAACGTCACCAGCGACACCTCCCACAGCTCCAGTTCGGTCAGGACCCGCTGGCCCATGTCATTCTTCACGGCGCGCTTGGTACGATAGCCAATCGACAGGCCATCCATTGCGCCCGCCCGGATCAACTCGGCCGCCTCGCGACCTTTCTGAGTGCTTTCCAGCAGACGTCCCTTGACCCACAAGCCCCGGTCATCTTCGTGCACCTCATCCCAGACACCAATGGGCTGCGCCGGGTCATGCTGCCAGAGCATCTTGACCCGTTGACCCGCTGTGCCCAGCCTCTCAAGCGAACCGCGATACGCACCTTTCTGCACCACGTCACTGCCCTGATCCACCTGTCCAAACAGGCTGGCATAACCTTCGATCACCGCGTCCTCGGTCACCGAAAGACCCTCTCCGAACCGTGCGAACTTATGCTCCAAATCCATAAACTTCTCCATGTAACTCTCTGAATTCATGGCGTTACTGAAAGGAATGACTGAAACGCCTGCGCTAGGATCACCGCTGCCACGCCATACACCGTCAACCACAACCGCCTCTCCAGCCGCTCCATCATCTCTTCGATCTGATCCAGCCGCTGGCACAAATGCGCATGCTGAATCTCGGCCACCCGCTCATGCGCGGCCAGCCGCAAGCCTGGCGCGCAATCGAATGGCGGATATCCTTCAGCCATCCGCACGCTCCGGCAGCCCCAGCAAAGCACGCTTTTCTGCGTCAGTCAGGAACTCAGCCCCATTGACCCGCGCCCAAAGCGCATCCCGCTCGGAGGACAACGCTGGAACCTGATCCAGATCGGGCTTCAGCATAAGCTCTTCGCCGATAAAGCCGGCCAACCACGCCGACACCACCGCCGCCACCCGCGTCACCAGGGGCAGCACGGTCAGGCGGTAAAACGCCCGGTTGGCCTCCTGATAGTTCGAATAGGTCGCATCGCCCTGGATCCCCAGCAACATCGGCGGGACCCCAAAGGCCAGCGCGATCTCGCGGGCGGCGGCTTCCTTGGTCTTTTGAAACTCCATGTCCGAGGGCGAAAAGCCCATCGGCTTCCAATCCAACCCCCCTTCAAGAACCATCGGACGACCAGCATTGCGCGCCCCGCGATAGTTCTGCTCGATCTCATCGGAAAGACGCCGGAACTGATCCTCGGCCATCACCCCTTGGCCATCACCGCCCTTCCAAACCAGCGCCCCCGAAGGTCGCGCTGCATTGTCGAGCAGCGATTTTGACCACCGAGACGCGCTGTTGTGCACATCAATCGCCATCGCCGCAGCCTGCATCGGCGAGAACCCGTAGTGATCATCTTGCGGGTGGAACGATTTGATATGACAGATGTTTTCCGCCGCAAACCGGTGTTTCTTGCCGCCCACAGCGTAATCATACGCCTTGGGCCAGCCATCCGCTCCCGGCACCACGCTCATCCGGTCGGATCGCAAGACATGCAGCTCAACCGGCAGCCCTTCTTCGGCCTGAACCGCCTCAACATAGGCATTGCCCGACAGCAGCAACTGCGCAAACAAGGCCTCCATCAACTCTGCCCGCCCCTGTGCGGCATTCGGACGGCGCATCAGGGACAGGATCGGATGTACATCATAGCGCTGCGCCTGATCCTGCAGCACCAAAGGTAACGCCGCCGCCGCCTCGGCAATCAGCTTGACCGAGCGAAACCCCACCGGGTTCCCCGCAAACCCCGTCCGCGTCAGCGACACCGCATCCCGCGGACTCCACGCTACGCGCCCCCCGGTCTGCCACGCCACCACAGGCCCCGCCGCGCTCGCCTTCGCCTCGGGCGCCTCATCAGCCGATCCACGACGCAAGAAATCGAATACCATCTGTGCTCCTTTCTGCCGCCGCTCTGCCCGGCTTGTTGAAAGGAGTTATGACGGAAAGAAGTTTAAGCCTTGGGAATGGGGCGTACGGAGGGTGGGCAACGGATCGCGAGCATCAATTTTGTGTATTGCTAACTTCACCTTCGATCCGCCAGTCGCGCAATAGATTTAGCAAACGGCGTTCAAGTTCTTCGGCGTCCTCGAGGGTGATAAATTGGGATTTGATTGCGTAGTTGAGCTGGCCAAGCTCGGTGTCGGTTCTGACGCGACACCTTTCCCCATCGCTGTATGTTGTACACGAAACTTCACGTTGCTGGCTGAGCTCTCGATAAAAGGGAGAACTCGCATGCGCGACATGAAAAAACTGACGCTCGCATCTTTTGCCACCCGGTCTCCGGGCCCCGCTAAAGGTATTGGCGCAATATACTGCCTGCAACCCACCCCCCGGCGGCCCATAGTCCAAGCCGGCGGCATATGCCCGAGGGACTCTGTATCCTTCGCTGCCAATATGCTGGAACCGCCAAGGTTCGTCTTTGACCACATGATAGCCGACTAGCAGCACCATTGCCCCGACTATTAAGATTATAAGCGGTGCAAAAATAATCTTTTCAGTAAAGCTGAACAAGGCTGATGTCATGAGCAACAAGGCAATAAATGCGCAAACTTTTGCCGCGAAGAACTTGTAGGCTAGGCCAGAATTATTGACGTCATCGTGGTAGTCCCACATCGCGTGGCCGAGGAAATAGAGGGCGAGAAAAAAGAAAAGTATGCCCGCACTAATTGCCAACAAATACAATTTTTTCTTCATGGACGCCTCAGTGGACTTACGAGAAGGAACTATAAGATCTTGTTTCAATTTGATTTTTAAGATCAAAACTCAAGATTGCCAAACCCAGTTAAATCAAAAGCTGTTTACGTGTCGAAACAAACACCTTGTAGATGAAGGTAGCCTAACAGTCCTCAAGCCACCTCAAAAGTGTGGATTTCATGCCCTTACTCTCACAACGCCCGCACCCTCGGCCGCCGAAACGCCCCCGCAGGCCCCACAACCAACTCATGCAACGCCCAGACCAGTGCGTCGACCCGGTCGGGTGAGCCCTGACCCTCGAACCCCCGCGCGGTCATCTGGCACATCTGCTCCTCCAGCGCGCCCAGCCCAGCCACATGGCTTATCCGCCCCTGTTCGTACAAAGCCGCCACAGGCTCGGCCCGCGCGACCTTGCCGCGTGACGCTCGCACCGCGCGGTACGGGACCAAAGGGTCCACCTGCCGCACGACCTCTTCCACCAGCTGGCCACCCTGATTGACCTCAGCCACCAGCCGTTCGGCCCCAAATTCATCCATCGCATCAATCGCCGCCTGCGCCCAGCCCGCCGGGCCCACGCCCTGCACCGTCCGGTCAGCCAGCACATAGGCGCGCCACTCCTCGGGCTGCCCTTGCAAGCACGCCCCAACGACGACAATCCCGCAAGCATCCGCATCTGCCCCCGCCGTCACCGCCGGGTCCAGCGCCACCACGATGCGATCCAACTCCGGCACATGCGCACAGCGCGCTGCCTCTAGCATAGAACCCGTCCACAGTGCCCCCTCGGCATCCGACAGCAGCACCCCGTCCAACTCCTGCCGCCCTAGCCGTGTACCGGCATAGCGCGCGCGCACCTCGGCTAGAAACGACCCCGCTAAATTGGCCCGGTTCGCCTCGGTCGGCGCATGGGTCTGCACCGTGGACGGCGACGCCAGCAGATCCTTCAAAACCTTCACATTGCGCGGCGTGGTCGTCACACAGACCCGGGGCTGATCCCCCAACCGCAGCGCAAATTGCAACATGTCCCAGGTCTCGCCCGCCTTTTTCCACTTAGCCAGCTCATCCACCCAGGCTGCATCGAATTGCGGCCCCCGCAATCCCTCGGGGTCATGCGCTGAAAACGCCTGCGCCTCGGCTCCGTTGGGCCAGATCAGCTTGCGTTCCGACGCCTTCCAGATAGGCCGACGATCCGGTGGCGAGCATTGTAAAATCCCGCTATCGCCAAAAATCATCACATCGCGCACCTGATCAAAGGTCTCGCCGACCAAGGCCACACGACAGGCCGCCCCCTTGTCCAACGGCAATGACCCCTCGACCACAGACCGCACCCACTCAGCTCCGGCCCGGGTCTTACCGGCCCCACGCCCCCCCATGATCACCCACGACCGCCAATCGCCCTCGGGCGGCAATTGATGCGGCAGAGCCCAGAACTCAAACAGGAAAGGGAGGGCGCATAGCCCCCCCTCCCCGATCTCACTCAGAAATCTGTCCTGCACCGCAGCAGGCGCGGAGGCGAGCCAGCCTGCACCCGATCTCAGATCGTGCCCGATCAAGGTCGAGCGCATAGCCCCCTTGGGCAATTCCGGCTTGTCTGTGATGTTGTTCGACAAAGCTTGTCTCCACTTTTTGGCAACTTCGGATCAGCCCCTCAAGCTGACCCAGTTGCTTGCCTGCACCAGCAAGATCTGCATCCTCCCCGGCACCGATCTGCCTGCGCAGTTCTTCCGCTGCTTTGCGCAGATCGCGAATGGATGTCTCAAGTGACTGCAACAAGTCAGCCGTCTGGGAAATCCGCTCTTCCGGGGTAATTAAAGTCATGTTTGCGTATTGACCTCATGCGTGAGTTTTCTCCGCACGAGAGAAACGAAAAACGGCCGCCGGGTGTTACCCCGAGGCCGTTGCCCACTTCTTCTAGCATGACACAGTTCGTACCAAATTAAGTCCGAAATGTCAATGATTTGCGCAACACCCACGCAACAGGGAACGTGCGGTGCAGGTTAATATTTTCTTCCCTGCAGGTGCCTTTAACCGCTGCCAGTCAAATCCTGCGCCAGCATCAGCGCATTCATATCCGGATCATAAAACGTGGCCGTGCTGACCATCCCTTCGATCGTTTCTGTCGCCCCATCGAAGGCCACCCCTGCTCCCTCTAGCGCGGCGCGGGCGGTGGTGATGTCGGCGACCTCAAACACGGGAACGCAATTCCCCGGCGACGGCTCGGCCTGCTCTCCTAAACCCAATGTGACACCGTCCACATTGGTGTGCATCTCACTCCAACCCGCTTCATCTATGTGGTGGGCAAGTTCAAACCCCAGTTTGTCATTGAACCATTTAGCGCTGGCATGGCGATCCCGAACCGAGATCGCGAGTGTGATCGTGTTTTTCAAAGAAACAAGGGGCATCAATCTTTCCTTTTGAGCTAAATTATATTAACTATACTTTATGGACATTAATTTGCTTGTCAAGCTGACCTCCCGAGCTTGGTCGCTGAATATTCTGGCCCTCATGCATTCCGGCACTCCTGGCAGGCAGGCCGCTCTGCTTGCTGCCACCAGCGCAGGAAGAACTGCCTTCGCGGCAAGCCTGGACCATCTCATACGCCTTGACCTGATCGAAAGGAATCCGGGCCACGGGCACCCATTGCGCCCTGAATTCCGATTAACCCTGCCGGGGATCGAAGCCGCCAGTATGGCCAGCGCAATCGTAAACGCCGTTCCGGATGACACCAAGTTCAAGCTCGTCCGTAAATCCTGGACCGTCCCGATCCTGGCACTCACCGGCACTCCGCACCGCTTTTCCGCCATCAAATCGGATTTGGTATCGATCACGGATCGGGCGCTGTCGTCGTCCCTTCAACAGCTAGAGGCGCTCGACTGGATCCGGCGGGACATTGAAACTGCCGCGCGGATGCCCTTCCCTACATATCGAGCTGTAAGAACAGGTTTTGCGATCAACCAAGCGGTCAATCTCACTGCTTAAAGGTTGCAGACAGCCCACAACGATCCTTTTCGCCGGATGTGATCTATAACGCACAGCTTGACATTCCGCCCCGCAACCTGCATGAGCGCCTTAACAAAGCGCTGACGCGTGAGCATTGGCAGGTCCGACCTGCTCCACAGCGCTCGATTCACCCCATAGTTCCCCTTCACGCAGGGTTCTGAATGCGACGGCCGGATGCCGCAGGAAACGCCTGTGCATCCAGAGTCTTAGCGTAACCCTGTTGGCATCGCATATTGCGCTGCTGATTTATGTCGTCCGTGGTGATGCATTCACCAGGGGCAAAAAAGGAATGATATTTGTTCGACTTTGATATGCTGGGCCTGGCCCCGGCCCTGAACGACGCTTTGAAACGCGCCAATTTTTCACAACCCACTCCGATTCAGAACCAGGCAATCCCCATGGCATTGCAGGGGCACGATATTCTCGGCCTTGCCCAGACCGGCACCGGCAAGACGCTGGCTTTTGGCCTACCCCTGATCGACCACCTGCTGGCTCAGACCGGCAAGCCTGCGCCGAAAACCGCCAAGGCTCTGATCCTTGCCCCGACCCGTGAACTGGTCAACCAAATCGCAGATAGCCTGCGCAATTTGACCACGAATACGAAGCTGCGCGTGGCGACAGTTGTTGGCGGTCAGTCCATCAGTAGGCAGATTTCGTTTCTGGCACGCGGCACAGACATTCTGGTTGCCACCCCTGGTCGTTTGATCGACCTGATGGAACGCAGAGCGGTCGACCTCGGCTCGGTACGTCATCTGGTACTGGACGAAGCCGATCAGATGCTGGACATGGGCTTTATTCATGCTCTGCGCCGGATTGCACCGCAGTTGGGCACGCCCCGCCAAACGATGCTGTTTTCTGCCACTATGCCCAAGCAGATGGAAGAACTCAGCCAGGCCTACCTGACAAACCCGCAACGCATTCAAGTGTCCCCTCCGGGTAAAGCCGCCGACAAAATCACCCAATCGGTTCATTTCCTGAGCCGCGCGGAAAAACCGAGCAAACTGCGGGAGATTTTATCTGCGGATAAAGAAGCTCTGACGCTGGTGTTTTCGCGTACAAAACATGGCGCCGAGAAGCTGATGAAGGGCCTCGTAGCCGACGGCTTCAACGCCGCCTCGATCCATGGCAACAAAAGTCAGGGACAGCGTGACCGGGCGATCAAAGCTTTCCGCGCAGGCGAGATAAATGTCTTGGTGGCAACAGACGTGGCCGCTCGCGGCATCGACATCCCGGGCGTTGCCTATGTCATCAACTACGACCTACCCGAAGTGCCGGATAACTACGTCCACCGCATTGGCCGAACCGCCCGTGCCGGTCGCGAAGGCGAAGCGATCGCTTTCTGTGCACCGGATGAACTGGATCAACTGAAGCAGATTCAGAAACTGATGAAAATTGAGGTTCCGGTCGCCAGCGGCACAATGCCCGAGTTCGCCGAACCCGCAAAATCGCGGAAAGGCGGAGGGTTCCGTCGCCGTGGTCCAAAGCCGCAAGCAGCTAACAAGTCGGGCAATCCCGGAGGCCCAAAACGTCGGCGACCGCGTCGATCCTCCGCCGCCTAAATCTAAAAGGCGCCGCTATTCGCGGCGCCTTTTTTAGTTTCCGGTGCTTTGGCGCTCGGCCTCAATCTCACGCCATTTGGCGACGTTTCGATTGTGCTCATCCAGTGTCTCGGCAAAAGCATGTCCGCCGGTGCCATCTGCAACAAAGAAGACAAAATCAGTCGCTTCGGGCGAAACTGCGGCTTCAAGACTTGCAAGACCAGGATTTGCGATAGGTGTTGGCGGGAGCCCATCAATCACATAAGTGTTCCAAGGCGTTGCACGGCGCAGTTCGCTGCGGCGCAGGCCTCGTCCCAACGCGCCCTGCCCCTTGGTGACACCGTAGATTACTGTCGGGTCCGTCTGCAGCTTCATGCCTCGCTCAAGCCGGTTTACAAATACGCTGGCAACCTGTCCACGCTCATGCGGAACACCAGTTTCCTTTTCGATGATTGACGCCAAAATCAGCATCTCTTCGGGGGTATTGATTGGCAAATCATCCTGCCGCCCTTCCCAGGCGGCGTTAATGCGCAGTTGCTGCTTATCCTGCATCGACTGCAGGATTGCCGCCCGATCGGCACCTCGCACAATGTCATAGCTGTCCGGTGCCAGCGCCCCTTCGGCCGGTATTTCAGGGATATCTCCCGTCAACGCGTCGATCTGCTTAAGACCCTCGACCACCTGCCAGGATGTAACACCTTCAGCAATCGAGACCCGGTACCGTGTGTCTGAGTCTTCGCGCTTTTGGGTATAAGCCGCGGGTATTTCTTCTTCCGCTACATCGAACGATGCGATTTCATCGAAGTCCAATGTTGCGGGGTTCAATTCGCGTACACGGGTTTGTATGCGGGTTACACCGATCCGGTACTCAATCTCGGATCCGCAGGTACTGGCCCCGCTCCGCGTAATCTCATCAATGATCTGCTCCATCGAAGCACCCTCGCGGACCAGAAAGCTGCCTGCCTTCAGCTGAGGTGCCTTGTCGGTATAATCCGCCGCCATACGGAATATCGTAGCGCTGCTGATCGCGCCCTGATCCTCCAGCTGTCGGCTGACCTGCGTCATGTTCGAGCCACGTTCGACCTGCAAACACATCGCAGCTTCCAGAGGGCCCGCATTCTTGTATCGCGCCTGCCCCCACAAAATCAGTCCACCGGCAAGAAACAGGCCGACCACCAGGATGGTCAGCATGTTGGAGGCCAAAGCGCGCCACATTTAGCTGGCCTTTCCGAAGATCACACTTGCATTGGTGCCGCCAAATCCAAACGAGTTTGACAACGCCACATCAATCTTGCGCTCACGCTTAGCATTCGGAGCCAGATCAATCTGCGTCTCGACCGCTGGGTTGTCCAAATTGATCGTCGGTGGCGCAACCTGATCGCGGATTGCGAGGATCGAGAAAATGGCTTCGATCGCGCCTGCAGCGCCCAACAGGTGGCCAGTGGCCGATTTGGTCGAGCTCATCGTCACATTCGCGGAATGCTCGCCCAACATACGCTCGACCGCACCCAATTCGATGGTATCGGCCATGGTAGATGTGCCATGCGCGTTGATATAATCTAGGTCTTTCGGCTCCAGCCCCGCGCTGCGCAGTGCCGCGTTCATCGAACGCTCTGCGCCGTCGCCGTCCTCGCTGGGGGCGGTGATATGATAGGCATCACCGGACATGCCATAGCCCAGAACTTCGGCATAGATTTTCGCGCCACGCGCTTTTGCATGCTCGTACTCTTCCAGAACAACGATGCCCGAACCTTCACCCATGACAAAACCGTCTCGGTCGACGTCATAGGGGCGGCTGGCTGCTTTGGGGTTATCCGCGTATTTGGTCGACAGCGCCTTGCAAGCGTTGAATCCAGCGATACCGATTTCGCAAATGCACCCTTCGCCACCACCGGCAACCATTACGTCAGCGTCACCGGCACGGATAATGCGGCTTGCGTCACCAATAGCGTGAGCACCGGTCGAACATGCAGTCACAACCGAATGGTTCGGGCCTTTGAATCCATGGCGGATCGACACCTGACCCGAGGCCAGGTTAATCAGCGCGCCTGGAATAAAGAAAGGCGACACCCGTCGAGGGCCCTTGTCGCGGATCAGGTTAGCCGTTGCCGCGATGGAACCCAGCCCACCGATACCTGAACCGATAAGAACGCCAGTGCGCAAGCGCGCCTCTTCATCCTCGGGCAGCCAGTCGGAATCCTTGCAGGCCATTTCAGCAGCTGCAATCGAGTACAGAATGAAGTCTTCGATCTTGCGCTGCTCTTTCGGCGGCATCCAGTCGTCAGGATTGAATGTCCCGTCGGTGCCGTCGCCTCGCGGAACTTCGCAGGCATACGTTGTGGTGACCCCACTTGCCTCAGCATCAAATTGCGTGATCGGGCCTGCACCGGATTCCCCATCCAGCAACCGCGACCATGTTTCCTCGACCCCGCTGGCCAATGGAGTGACCAACCCAAGACCGGTTACAACGACTCTGCGCATAAAATGCCTCTTGCCTGCTTCCTGTTTGAGAAACGCTCTTACCCCGGGCCGGGGTGCGGGGGCAAGAGCAAGGCGCAATCATCACACAAGCAGATTGAGCGGAACACCTACAGTATACACTCTTGCAATGCGGCTCCTGGCCAGATGAAAGCCCGCCCTTTCACTGGACATGAAAGGGCGGAACCTGTTGTTTTGGAAGAAATCTTACTGAAACGCCGCAACCGGTTCGTGCGCTGTGCTGGCAACATTCAGCGCATCTGAAAGCTCAAGCGTCTTTCTGAACAGCGCGCGGCCAACCAAGGCGCCCGAAATATTCGGGATATAAGCCAACCGCGAGATATCATCTGTCGTGCGGACCACACCGCTTGCGATGATCGGTGTGCGAGATGTCTCTGCCAGCCCCGAGATCAGGCCCAGCTGTGCCTCAACGTCTTCCATGTCGCTATCGATATCAGTGACCAGAATTGCCGCAAACGGCGTCTCTGAAAACGCTTCGATAAAGGCCTCTGGTGTAAACGCACTTTGACTACGCCAACCGTCGGTCATCACTAAGCCTTGCCAAACGTCTACGGCCAGAACGATTTGGTCCGGATAGAGTTTGGCCAATTCTTTCACAAGATTTGGATCCCACGCAGCCATAGTGCCGATAACAATCCGGCCTGCGCCCTTGTCGATCCAGTGCTCGACTTGCTCGCGCGTTCTCATACCACCTGCCAACTGCACAGGGATTTCGGCAGAACGGATGATCTCTTCAACCATCTCCGAATTGGTATCGCGCCCTTCAATCGCGTCAAAATCGGTCAAGTGCATCCACTCGGCTCCAGCATCGGCCCAACTGCGTGCCGTTTCTGCGGGATTCACGTGCCAAATCATGGCCTCATCCAGACGACCCTTGTCCAGTGTGACACAGCGGCCGTTCTGCAGTTCCATCGTAGGGTAAATCCTCATGAGCTTGCTCCTCCGCTCAATCGCAACGTCAATAGAGGATACCATACCCTCAACCCTATCGGTGAGAATTTCCAGTTTCGGCAAACCAAAGGCAATTTGCGGCACGATCAAAGAGAAAGGTTAAGCCAGTTTGGGCGGCCCGTTTCTTTTCAGCAGGTTCACCTGACTTCCCATATAGTCGCGCTCGGCCATGAGCTCATAACCCAGCTTTGCCGCCAGATTCTGCGACGCGTGGTTTTCAGCATCAATCAGGGAAACCAGTGGTCCAGGCATTATTCTGTCAAACCAGTCATGTGCGGCCTGTGCCGCTTCAAAACCAAATCCCTGCCCCTGGGCTTCTGGTGCCAATAGCCATCCGGCCTCGGGAAAGCTGTCGAAGTCGTCGCCTAACCCTCGGTTACGATAGAAAAAGCCAGCTTGACCTATCATCTGACGATTCGACTGTCGAAAGACGGCCCATTGGCCAAAACCGGCCATCTGCCAGTGGCCGGCATTCCTCAGAAAGGATTCCCACGCTTCGCCCCGCGATAGCGGTTCCCGGCCAAGATGGCGCACAACACAAGGGTTCCGCCAAATCTCAGCGTAACGACTAAAGTCGTCGGGACGCATAGCGCAAAGCATCAGACGTGCCGTATTTATCATCGGGGTGGATCGTAGCATGCCCTGCCCGCTCAGAATTTCCTGCCTCGCGTAAATGGTTGCGGGTCAATAGCTATCTGGCAAGCGCGAATTCCGGCTGGGCAAAAAAAACGGCGCCTCCGTTGCCCGGAAGCGCCGTTTTAGCGGATAAAGAAGGTCTTAAGACGCTTCAGAGATGAATTTGACGGCGTCGCCAAAAGTTTGGATGGTTTCGGCTGCGTCATCAGGAATCTCGATGCCGAACTCTTCTTCGAAGGCCATAACCAGCTCAACAGTGTCCAGGCTGTCTGCACCCAGATCGTCGATGAAGGACGCGTTTTCGGTCACTTTATCTTCTTCAACACCCAAGTGCTCAACAACGATCTTTTTAACGCGATCTGCGACGTCGCTCATGTCTATTCCTCATTTCATTTCAGGGCATAGTGCCCGGTTCTGCCCTTGCCCGCTCAGGCTGGCCTTGATGTGCCCGTTCTGGGCGGTTTAGGTCCCCGATTACCGGGTAAGTAGAAGGTTGACCATCCGGCCAGCCCCTGCATATGTGCGCCGCCTATAACACAGACAACGCCCGAGGCAAACGCTTTCGCGCCCACCTCGATCCGCGCTCACAACATGGCCATACCGCCGTTCACATGCAAGGTGGTTCCGGTAACATATCCGGCTTCGGCACTTGCAAGATACAGCACAGCCGCAGCAATTTCCGAGGGGTCACCCATACGACCGGCAGGAACCTGCGTCAAAATCCCAGATTTCTGATCCTCGGTCAGTTTGTCGGTCATCGCAGTCGTAATGAAACCGGGTGCCACCGCATTGGCGGTGATTCCACGGCTGGCAACCTCATAGGCCAACGATTTGGTCATGCCCACCATGCCTGCTTTGGATGCAGCATAGTTGGCCTGTCCCGGGTTCCCTGTCGCACCCACCACCGATGAGATATTAATGATCCGGCCCCAGCGCGCTTTCATCATGCCCCTCAAAACGCCTTTGCACAGACGGGCAGTAGATGTCAGGTTGACGTCGATCACGCTCTGCCATTCTTCATCGGACATGCGCATGAACAGATTGTCTCGCGTGATCCCTGCATTATTCACCAGAATATCAACCGATCCCATTGCCTCAGCAGCCTGCTTCGGAAGGGCTGTCACCGCCTCGGCATCACTCAGGTTGCAGGGCAGAACATGGGCGCGTTCACCCAATTCGTCGGCCAGAGCCTGTAGCGGCTCAACTCGCGTTCCAGACAAAGCCACAGTTGCACCGGCCGCATGCAAACTTCGCGCAATTTCGCCACCGATCCCGCCCGATGCACCGGTGATCAGTGCATTCTTACCTGTCAAATCAAACATTCGGTTTTCCTCTTGATGCTCGGTGTCTTACGATTCGGCCTGTGTCACATTCTGCACGTCATCAGGCGTACCGACAGCTTTACCAACGATCGCACGGTCAATTTTGCGAATCATACCGGACAGAGCTTTGCCCGCCCCGATTTCCCAAGTTTCACTCACGCCTTGCGCAACCATGTACAATACGCTTTCGCGCCAGCGAACCGAACCTGTGACCTGCTCGATCAGCAACCCACGGATCAGATCGGGATCTGTGACAGCCTCGGCCCGCACATTGGCAATCAATGGCACGGCAGGAGCTTTGATTTCGACATTTGCCAGGGCTTCGGCCATGACATCAGCGGCAGGTTGCATCAATGCACAGTGGAAAGGTGCGCTGACGGGCAACATGACCGCGCGCTTGGCGCCTTTTTCTTTGGCGATTTCGGCGGCGCGTTCCACGGCAGCCTTTGCGCCTGATACCACGACTTGTGTGGGATCATTGTCATTGGCAGCCTGACAAACTTGACCCTGCGCAGCTTGGTCTGCAACAGCGCGCACAGCATCAAGATCCAATCCAAGAATAGCGGCCATTGCGCCCTCTCCAACGGGAACCGCACTCTGCATCGCTTGCCCGCGGGTGCGCAAAAGGCGCGCCGTATCAGCGACCGACAATGCCCCTGCCGCAGCGAGCGCGGAGTATTCCCCCAGCGAATGCCCAGCGACAAAACCAGCATCCGCAATCGAAATCCCATTGGCCTCCAGGGCCCGCATCGCAGCCATCGAGGTCGCCATTAGTGCTGGCTGCGCGTTCTGGGTCAGGGTCAGGTCCGCAATATCACCTTCCCAGATCAGATCGCTCAGCTTTTCCCCAAGCGCCTCGTCCACCTCGTCGAATACAGCCTGTGCAGCCGGATAGGCCTCGGCCAGAGCCTTGCCCATACCGATAGTCTGGGCACCTTGCCCCGGGAAAACAAATGCGCGTGTCATTGCAACCTCTTGGATGACGTTAGGTTGCCGCGGGGTGTAAACCGACAGACCGCGCGGCACAAGCTTTGCCTGATCTCTGCACTTTGGCACCGGCTCTGTGCATCCCTTGCTATTGTGTCCTAGGCTTGTAGCGGTAGGTTGTTGCATACGATCCACCTTCCGGAGCCTCAGATGCCTTCGTCAAACACCTTCTCAAGCTATGGAAGCATAACCAAGACTTTTCACTGGCTGACCGCGTTACTTATCTTCACCGCATTCCCTCTGGGGTGGGTCGCCAACGGATTGGCTCATGCGATTTATGATCCTGCTATAGCCACAACCGAAGATGACATTGCACGCGCCGCCAGCCTCTTTTCTCTCCATAAAACCGTCGGGGTCACTGTTTTCTTCGTCGCGCTCGCGCGTATCTTGTGGGCGATAACACAGACCAAACCCGGCCTATTGAACGCCGAGAACAAGCCCGAGGCCTTTGCAGCTGAAACCGTGCATTGGCTGCTTTACGCATCTTTGGTTCTGGCCCCACTAACCGGGTGGACCCATCACGCTGCCGCCGAAGGTTTCGCTCCGATTTTGTGGCCCTTCGGACAGGGCCTACCCCTTGTACCAAAATCCGAGTATTTGGCAGAGCTGACCGGAAGCCTACATTGGCTGTTCGTCTGGACACTGGCCGGGTCAGTCGCGCTGCACGTCGCCGGGGCGCTAAAACACCACATTATAGATAAAGACAGCACGCTGCGCCGAATGATGCCGGGCACCTCGGATGCACCGGAACCGCCAGAGCAAAGCCATTCAATGACGCCCGCATTGGCCTCTTTGGCCATTTGGTGTGCCGTTCTGGTCGGAGGATGGTCAATCGGCGCGTTTGACCACCAATCTACAGCTGGCACAGAAGTCGCAGAACTGACCCAGGTACAGTCCGACTGGAACGTCCAGGAAGGCAATCTAAGCATTACCATCACCCAGTTGGGCAGCCCGGTAACCGGCAGCTTTTCCGATTGGACCGCTGCAATCGCTTTCGAAGATCCGCCCACGCCGGGCTTAGCCGGATCAGCAGATGTCACAATCGCGATAACGTCGCTCAAACTCGGGACAGTCACAGATCAGGCAATGGGTGCTGATTTCTTCGACAGTGCGCAATTTCCAACCGCTCAATTCAAAGCTGATCTCTTCAAAACTGAGGACGGGTACGAAGCGCGCGGCGCGTTGACCATTCGCGACAAGAGTGTGGACGTAGTGTTGCCATTTACCCTCGACCTTCAGGGTGACAGCGCATCTATTTCAGGACAGCTTGAACTGAACCGGCTGGATTTCGACATCGGCACTTCGCAGTCGACCGAGGATTCGCTGGGTTTTGCTGTTACAGTATCAGTTGATCTTACAGCAAAACGTGGCAACTAAGAAAATGGGCCGCCGAAGGGTTACTCCGGCGGCCTCGTTTCAACTCGTTGTAATCGTATTAGTCGGCCTTCTGGGCTTCGACTGAAATCTGAAGTTCAACTTCGTCGCTTACGAATGGCGCAAACTGACCAAGGTCGAACTCACTACGCACCAAGGTGGTGGTTGCGTCGAAACCGGCCCAGGGCTTTCCTGCCATAGGATGTTCACCCACCTGGTTCAGCTTGGCATCCAGAACAACCGATTTGGTCACGCCGTTCATAGTCAGATCGCCAGTGATGTTGGCAGTGTTTTCGCCCGTGACTTCGATACCAGTAGAGGTAAAGGTCACCATTTCTCCTTCGGTCACACCAAAGAAATCCTCGGACATAAAGTGGTCTTCACGTGGCTTCCAACCGGTAATCATCTCGACCACTGGCATGGATACTGTAACACTGGATGCAGCCGGGTTTTCCTGATCGAACATGATCTCGCCTTCAAACCCCGAGAACATGCCATGGGTGGTCGAGAAGCCAAGGTGGTTATAGCTGAAAAGAACTTGGCTGTGGCTGGAGTCCAGAACGTATTTTTCGGCGCCGGCAAATGCCGTTGTGGCCGAAACCGCGAGCGCTGCTGCAAGAAGGGTGGATTTCATGATAATCTCCGCAATTTTGTAGATGCAAACCTCTTGGGTTGCTCGACAACGAAAATGTGCTGCCCTAGGGCAGCACACAAGTAATATTATTTCACAATATCTGTTCTTAATTGAACAGAATAAAACTCAGGCGAAAATTGTTACACTTCCGCTAAGTTGACCTTTGAGCGCTCGGCTGACATCCGCCGATTCAAGCGGCAATTTCATCAACAGGCTGCCATCCACATCGAACAACTCGATCTGGTCTTCAATGAAACGGGCACCACCCAGGCTGTCATAGCTCCGGCGCAAAACTGTCTGCGGGCGGCCATTTTCATTCTTTTGCAATACCCGGACCTCGCGGCGGATCGGGTCAAAATACGCATCAGGACGCGCGTCCAGAACTTCGATGGTCAGAAGGCTGACACCTACTAGAAGGAACATCAGCGAGGCCGCCAATTTGATCGGCCAGACTTCGGCGGCCATTGCCGTGCTGGGCATCAACCACATGGAAAAGGCAGAAACTATCAGTAGCGCACCGGCCAGACGGGCCAGAACCATCCGAGCTTTCCAATTTGGTGCAAAGCTAATGAGCACCGGCACTGACTTTTCAAAACTTACGCCTGTGGCGGATTTCTCGAAGGTATTTGTGTTAATCGCGGTCATTTTCAGTACCCTGTTTCTCAGGTTGCCGTTCCAACTTTTGTCAGTCCGGTTAATTTCCGGTATACAAAACAACTTTGAGCCGAAAAGCGTCAGGAATTGGGCAGCGCAGAGGAAATAGCGCGACTTCACAAAGGCATCTGTGGCAGGCCTTGCCCCCAGCGTACAAACGTGTATATCGGGCCATCCTTCGCAAACGACATGAATCGCGCAGCCTCTCGTGGCAGGGTCGCGAAGGACGAAACGGCCCCGCCTATGAAATGCGCCTTGATAGAAACAGGAGTGCACATGCCACTATATGAGCATGTAATGATCGCGCGTCAGGATTTGTCCAACGCGCAGGCAGAAAGCCTCGTCGAACATTTCGGCACCGTTCTAACTGACAATGGCGGCAACGTCATCGACAGCGAGTACTGGGGTGTCAAAACGATGGCCTACAAGATCAACAAGAACCGCAAGGGTCACTATTCCTTCCTCAAGACCGACGCTCCCGCTGGCGCCGTTCAGGAAATGGAACGCCTGATGCGCCTGCATGACGACGTTATGCGCGTTCTGACCATCAAGGTCGACGAGCACAACGAGGGCCCTTCGGTCCAGATGCAGAAGCGCGACGAGCGCGAAGGCCGCCGCGAGCGCCGTTGATTAACGCCTGAAGAAAGGACACTAAACCATGGCCGCAAAACCATTTTTCCGCCGCCGCAAGGTCTGCCCGTTCTCGGGTGAGAACGCGCCGAAGATCGACTATAAAGACACTCGTCTGCTGCAGCGTTACATCTCTGAGCGTGGCAAGATTGTACCTTCGCGCATCACCGCCGTTTCGGCGAAAAAGCAGCGTGAACTGGCCCGTGCTATCAAGCGCGCCCGCTTCCTCGCCCTGCTGCCCTACGCCGTTAAGTAAGGAGATACTGACATGCAAGTTATCCTGCTGGAACGCGTTGCGAAACTGGGTCAGATGGGCGACGTCGTTGACGTCAAGTCCGGGTATGCCCGCAACTTCCTGTTGCCTCAGGGCAAAGCGCTGAGCGCATCGGACGCCAACATCGCGTCGTTCGAAGCCCAGAAAGCGCAGCTTGAAGCCCGCAACCTGGAATCCAAGAAAGAATCTGAAGCGCTGGCTGAAAAGCTGGACGGACAGCAATTCATCGTGATTCGCTCGGCCTCGGATGCCGGCGCACTGTACGGATCGGTCACCCCGCGTGACGCCGCAGACGCCGCAACCGAAGCAGGTTTCACCGTCGACAAGAAGCAGATTGCCTTGATCGCACCGATCAAGGACCTGGGTCTGCACACAGTCGCAGTTAAACTGCACCCCGAGGTTGAAGTGAAAATCGAAATGAACGTTGCCCGTTCGCAAGAAGAAGCCGAACTACAGGCATCGGGCAAATCGATTCAGGAACTGGCCGCCGAAGAAGAAGCCGCCGCAGAATTCGAAATCGCCGAGCTGTTCGACGATATCGGTTCCGCCGCTTCCGACGACGACGATCTGGTTGCTCAGGATGCTTCGGCCGAAGAAGACGAAGCCAAAGCCTGATCCTCGGGTTTCGAATTGAACAAGAAAGGCCGCACGATCTGTGCGGCCTTTTTTATGCCTCCGCCCGGCGAAATCCAGCTTGGGCCCCGGCCTTTGCTTGCGGTCATCAATAGGTTTCCTATCATCGCATAATAACTATTCGGAGACGATCAATGACATTTCTTCTGCGCCGCAGTGTATTGGCATTATTGATAATTGCACCCTTTGCGGCGTGCGGAGGGCCCGATACCCCAACCCAGAACACGTTTGATCCTCCGCTCTATCCCAACGAAACACCGGAACTGCGGGCCTCCATAAACAAATGGGCCGACCACTACGAAGTGCCGCGCGAACTGGTGCACAAGCTAGCAATTCGCGAAAGCACTCACCGACCTTGGGCTGTGAATCGGCCCTATTATGGCTTGCTGCAAATCCTGCCAGCCACAGCTCGTTCTATGGGGTATACTGGAAACGCCAAAGGCCTTTTGGATGCAGACACAAATCTCGAATTTGCCGGGAAATATCTGCGGGGCGCTTGGCTATTGTCCGACGGGGACCAGCAACGCGCCATATTCCTTTACGCAAAAGGGTTCTATCCCGAAGCAAAGGCACGTGGGATGCTGGTCGAAACAGGGCTACGTCCGGAATAACCGGATTTACCCCGAAACGAATCATCTGAGACATGCTGTTTCGGACCATTCTGTTGCCATTACATCGCAATATGACTACACAAGGCGAACAATTTGCTTGCACAATGCCCTGTGGTTGACGCAACGTATACCCCTAAGGACAAGTCTGGCATGTCTTGGGGGAGAGATATGCCGCCACAAGGGTTGGACAGGTGAAACTTATAGATTTGGCCGCGGTCGACCACACAGAGAAGTCGGCCGCTGACGTTATAAACGCCGTCTGCGAAGAGCTTGGCTTCGACTATGCGTCTTATGCCACCTTTAACCCTGTGAAAGGTGATGTGCAGGGCTATGCAAACTATCCAGATGAGTGGAAAATCCACTATGGCAGCCAGGGCTTTCATCACTTCGATCCGACGCTTTATCAATCTGTCCTAAGCATTGCACCCGTTGATTGGGGACGCTTTGATCAGGACGAGAAGTTCAACGCGGTATTCCGTGACGCCCATGATTTTGGCATTAGTTCCAGGGGGTTAACCGTTCCTGTTCGTGGACCTTATGGTGAATGCGGACTGTTAAACGTTACCCGGGACTGTTCGGATTCCGAATGGGATAAGCTAAAGAAACATGTCATGGGTGATCTGCAACTTGCTGCCGTTCAAGCCCACGATACTGTTATGCAATCTGGCTTGCTGGCCAAAGCTCTTTACCTGCCCACGCTGTCCACACGCGAACAGGAAATCCTCCAATGGGTAGCTGACGGAAAGTCGCAACAAGATATCGGTGATATTTTGTCTATTTCACACCGTACCGTCGAAGTTCATATGCGGTCCGGGCGTGAAAAGTTGGGCGCACTGACCACCTCACAGGCTATTGGTCGTGCGATCGGCCTGGGCCTAATTGCCCCTGGTTAATCAAAAAAAAGCACTTCTACGGGAAATCCCTAATAGTCTGCGCTTATTTCTTGGTTAACCTAAACCCTACGGTAACCAGACTGTAGGGGGATGGAAATGATCATCGTTATTGATGGTATTAATCAACATAAGTTCAAAGATGTCTTGGATGACATGTTCAAACTGCGCGCTCGTGTTTTCGGCGATCGCCTTGGTTGGGAGGTCAATATTGAGGATGGGCGCGAGCGCGACCACTTCGATGATCTGCATCCAGCACATGTAGTCAGCATCGACGACGAGGGGGACGTTGTCGGGTGCATGAGACTACTGCAAACCAAAGGACCGCATATGCTGTCCGATGTTTTCCATTCGATCCTGGATGGAGAACCTCCAATTCGGAGCGCGCAAGTCTGGGAAGCCACCCGGTTCTGTGTCGATACTAAAAAACTGGGCCGAGGGCGCGGTGAAAATTCTGTATCCTATGTGACCAGCGAAGTTATGATTGGCTCTTTCGAATATGCCAAAGCGGCTGGCGTTCTTGACTCGATCGCGGTGATTGATCCAGTTATGAACCGCGTTCTGCAAAGGTCCGGTAACGCGCCTTATGACTACCTCGGCAGTGCTAAGCCCATGGGTAAAGTCGTCGCCATGGCCGCTTTGATGGACTGCTCAGATGAGAGAATTTCCGGAATTCGGGAATATGCGAACATCGCTCACGATGTATTCCTGACGGACGAGCAGGCAATAGATCTGTATGCCAGAAACAAAACACCGGCAGATACAGGTGTGGCGAACTACGACCACCAACCACTAAGCCAGATGGAAAAGTACTTTGTCGAACAGATGAATTCGGCAACCACAAAAGCCGAAGTCGAAGCTGTATTGAACCTGATCGAAGCAGTTTCGGATCGGTTCACCCCAGAGCAGAAAACTGCTCTGCTAAGGACCCCCCGTGCTTTTGCTCATGAGGCCTGACCCCCTCACCTCATAGCATAAAGCCACCCACACGGAGCCGTCTTTTTCAGACGGCTCCGTTTTTTGTGCCCATAAGAATTCTATGGGCAGAAGAGGATTACTCCTCTTCCAATGCCTCAACGGCTTTCTGCAGGTCGTCTTTGCTGACTTCTTTATCCGCAACCTGGGCCAGCTCGACGATATAGTCGATGACTTTGTCTTCGAAGATCGGCGCGCGCAGTTGCTGCTGCATCTGAGCGTTCTGCTGCACGAACTCAAAGAACTGGCGTTCCTGACCAGGGTATTGGCGCGCCTGGTTCATGATCGCTTGGGTCATCTCTGCATCGGTGACTTCAACTTCGGCCTTCTGGCCCAGTTCGGCCAGCAACAGGCCCAGACGCACGCGGCGTTCGGCCAGCTTGTTGTGCTCGTCAGTCGGCTCGATCTCATCGTGGTCGTGGCCTTCCACTTCCGGGTTTTCTTCGTGCCACAGCTGGTGTGCGATCTGCTTGGCCTCGGCATCTACCAGCGACGGTGGCAGATCAAACGAAACCTTCACGTCCAATGCGTCCAACAGAGCACGCTTCATCACCGCCCGCGAAGCACCGCTATATTCCGCTTCCAGACGTTCTGAAATCTGGCCTTTCAGCGCTTCCAAGTCTTCTGCACCAAATTTGGTGGCCAGCTCGTCGTTGATCTCGGCGGCGACGGGTTCTTTCACATCCTTGACGGTGCAGGTAAACACAGCGTCTTTGCCGGCCAGATGCTCGGCACCGTACTCTTCGGGGAAGGTGACGTTCACGTCTTTTTCTTCCTCGGCCTTTACGCCAACCAGCTGCTCTTCAAAACCGGGGATGAAGCTGTTGGAACCCAGAACCAACGGATAGTCTTCAGCGGATCCGCCCTCGAACTCTTCGCCATCAACCTTGCCAACAAAATCGAACACAATCTGGTCGCCGTCCTTGGCTTTCGAGCCTTTGCGGCGGGATTTGAAATCCTGCGCAGTTTCGGCCAGGTTGCCCAGCGCTTCTTCAACGGCCGCGTCATCGGCTTTGACAACCAGCTTTTCCAATTCAACCGATTTCAGGTCGACCTCAGGGATGGCAGGCAGGGCCTCATAAGACATCTCGACATGTACGTCGTCGCCTTCTTTCCAATCCTCATTGGTCATCTTCACCTGAGGCTGAAGTGCCGGACGCTCACCGCTGTCTTCGAAATGCTGGTTCATTGCACCGTCGATGCTTTCTTGCATCGCCTCGCCAAGCAGACGCTGACCGAACTGCTTTTTCAACAGTGCCATCGGTACCTTGCCTTTGCGGAAGCCCTTCATTTCGACTTCAGGCTGTGCTTCGATCAGTTTCTCGTTAACTTTGTCGTCCAGCTCAGCTGCGGATACGACAATGTTATAGCCGCGTTTCAGACCTTCGTTCAGCGTCTCGGTAACCTGCATTATGGTAGTCCCCATAGGATTCGGGGCGCGCAAAACGGCGCGCCGGGCAAATTTGAGGCCTTCTATTTGCCCAGCCGCCCGCGTGCAAGGGGCAAAGCCCGGATCAGCCTTGTTTTGCCGCCGATTTGACCAAAAAAACGCCCCGGACCTGGCCGGAGCGTTCTTGAGGAATTGTTCGCGGGATCAGAACTTCCAGCGCGCACCCAGCACCCAAGCCTCGTTGTCATCGAAACTCGTGGTGTCATCGAAATCATGGTTACGGTATTTCAAATAGGCATCGGTATTGATACTGTCGATGCGCTGTACGACAGCGATACCCCAGGCCTTAGTACTCGAGCCGTCGATCGAGAAATCAGATCCGTCGAAATAGTCGATGCCGATACCAGTCTTACCCCATGACACCCAATCGTCTTCATACGCAAGCTTCGCATACCAGTAATTCGGGTCACTGGTACCGCTGGAAGTGTCATCTCTTGAACCCAAAGCTGCGGTTACGCTGAAACCACTGGGCAGCAGAACCGAGGCGGACCCGATTGTGTCTTTTCTCTCCCCGGATCCGCTATCGTAATCGCGCACGGCGTAGGCGAGGGATGCAGCAATCTCCACCCCGTTGGATAAGGTATTTCCATAGGACACCGACACATCGTAGTAATCATCGTCATCGCTGCTGGACAGGATGTTCTGACCATAGGCTATCGCTGCCGAAAACCCGTTGAAATCTGGCGTGTCATAGCGAATGCGCCCGCGCCTTGAACCATCGAAGTTATCAGATGTGTCACCAACGGTAATGCCGCTTAGCATTCCATCAGACTCACGATAAAAGAAGGCGCCATTCTCATCATTGGTGAACGAATAGAGCGCCGTGCCAACATAGGATAGATCGGATTCGGCCGCTCCATCCGAGGCCATGCTGCCCTGCCCGGCAGAAAATTTACCATAGCCACCCTTCAACGCAAAATCGACGTGCCGAATATCTTCACGGTTCCAACCATCGGCATTTGTCCCATCCTGGTTGGCGCTCCCCGTGCTCGGCAGGCCCAGACCGGATTCGAAACGGAAGGTAAACTCATTGCTACCGTAGGGTTGCATCAAAAACAGCCCTACACGGCTGTTGGACAGATCATTGTCCAGCAAACGGGTTTCCGTCTCATCCCCGTCGTCAACTGAGACAATTACGGGGTTAAACTGGCCATACAGCTCAACATAACCGCCGCTGTTGTTGTTATATCTAAGCTCCGCCGCTGCTGGGATGGCCGATGCAGCGGTCAGGCAAGTCGCAATCGTGCTTATCGATACTTTCTGGGTCATAGTCATTCACCATAATGGATCTATTTACGGGCACTGCTCGCTTGTGCGCGATTTCTCTATGATCCCCTGTCTCGGGCCCATTCAGCTCACGCATCTTGTGCGAATATAACCGCAGCTGAAGGGTGTTAATTTGATCTACTTCAAAACGATAGAATATATGTCATCCAAGTCACCCAGACCGCTTGCCGCAATACTGACGCCTGACCTGAATTTCACCATACGCTCATTTTGGGACATCGAATACTGCAGCGGCGGATTTTCGCCGAGGCGATTAAGGACCTACTTCCCGCAAAACCCGTGGCAACTGTTCGGGCAAATCTTCGGCGATCAACCCCGGCCCGAAGGATCGCGCACATTCCACATGCAGCCATGCCGCAGTTTCCGCGGCCTGCAAGGACGAGAACCGCCGCGCCAGCAACCCGGTGATAAACCCCGCCAACACGTCCCCGGCCCCGGCTGTCGCCAACCAGGGCGCCGCACGTTCATAAACGGCCGAATTCACTGAGCATTGCCCGTTCGGCTCCGCAATCACGGTATCGGGTCCCTTGAACAAAACCACGCACCCTGCCCGCCTGGCAGCCTCTCGGGTGGCGTCCACTTTGGAATAGGCCGGACCCTTGATGGGAACCGCTTTCAGTTTTTCCGAGATATCCGGGAACAGCCGCGCGAACTCGCCCCCGTGCGGGGTCAACACGCAACCGTCATGCAGCATGTCGAACAACGTCAGCGGGTCGTCTGCAAACGCCGTCAGTGCGCCCGCATCCAGAACTGTCGCTCGTTTTGAGGCCAAGGCAACAGGCACCAAATGCCGTGCTCGCTCCAGACCTAAACCGGGGCCAAGACACAAAGCATTCAAGCGCTCATCTTCAAGGGTTTCCGACAGTGCATTATCATCTTCAACCCGCTGCAACATGATCGCGGTTACCTGCGCCGCAACTTCCATCTGTGCCGCCGGAGGAACACCCAATGTCACCAACCCGGCCCCAATCCGCAAAGCACCCCGCGCCGCCAATCGCGCCGCGCCGGTCTTGCCAGAACCACCGGACAGGATCAGCGCATGTCCATGGGAATACTTGTGTTGTTGTTTGAATTTGGGCAAGCGATAAAGCGGCAACCCAACCCATGTTCGCTCGTCCTTCACGCGGCCAGGTGCCTCGGCAAGGGTTAGAAAAGCAGGTCGGCTCGCCCTGCGAAAAGGCTTGGGACCTAATGTGAACGCACTGTCGTATGGTTCACCGTTAAAGCGGCAACGCTGTGTGGAAATACCGATGTCTTTCACAACAAGCTTGCCACACAAATCCGGTCCTTGCGCCAGAAAATGCCCAGGCTTTGGGCTGTCGAAACACACTGTCAACCAAGCAAAACGGTCATGCAAAGCACGCGCGCCGCCCGCAGGAGCTACCTTGTTTCGCATCTCTGCGGGTACACCGTCCAAAAATTCGCGAGGCCATAGGTTCAATGGCTCTTGATGCAACACCCGCCCACTGTCCAAACACAAGCCGGATGGGGCATCTATGCTGACCAGGCGGTCGGTATAGTGCTCCCCGTTCACACCAGAAAGATGCCGAACGACCTTGAACAATTCTCCGTCCAAGCCGCGCTTCAGCCCCGTCCCAAACAGAGCATCAACGTAAAGATCGGCAGAACCACCCTTGCGCATGTCCTTTTCAGTCAGAGGTATAACTTCCCCCAGCTCCAGCCACCGCTCATAATTCACCCGCGCATCCGGCGGCAGCTTCTCTAGGTCACCATACAGAAACACCGCGACCTCCCACCCTTGCTCCCGCAAAAGCCGGGCCACGACGAACCCGTCCCCACCGTTGTTTCCTGGCCCACACAAGACAACTGCCCGCAACGGATCCTCTTCATCTGGCCGCGGATACGTCAGGGAACGCGAGGGGCTGGCCCCTCGCTTGTCCAACTCTGGCCACTCCTCGAAAATCGCCTCGACAACACCCTGCCCAGCCCGTTCCATCAGCTCAAGACCGGTCACATCACCGGACTCAATGGCCGCTTGTTCGATCGCCCGCATCTGTGCTGCAGTCAGTAAGTCTGTCATGCTGAACCCTCGCGCGATTCAATTTCGACTATTTTTTGTGCAAACTGTTCAAAATTTCACCGGCCATCCAATTTCCATGCAACCCGGCATCGCCATTTTCTCATTCACATTGCCGCCCGATCTTAGACGTGGTCAGTGCCATCCTGACAAGAGTTAAAGGGAGCCCGGTATGAAGAAGATCGAAGCGATCATCAAGCCGTTCAAACTGGACGAAGTGAAAGAGGCGCTGCAGGACGTCGGAGTCCAGGGCCTCAGCGTGATCGAGGTCAAGGGGTTTGGCCGTCAGAAAGGTCACACTGAACTTTATCGCGGCGCGGAATATGTGGTCGACTTTCTGCCCAAGGTGAAGGTCGAGGTTGTGCTGGACGACGATCTGGTCGATGCCGCCATCGAAGCCATCGTTTCCGCCGCCAAAACCGACAAGATAGGCGACGGCAAGATCTTTGTCTCACCCGTCGAACAAGCAATTCGCATCCGTACCGGCGAAACCGGTTCGGACGCACTGTAACAAGACCAAATCTTCAATTCAGAGGAATCAAGAGAATGAGCAAGGACGCAGTTCTTCAGCTAATCAAGGACGAAGGCGCCGAATATGTCGACGTCCGCTTCACTGACCCGCGCGGCAAACTGCAGCACGTCACCCTGGTGGCCGATCAGGTAGATGAAGACTTCCTCGAAGAAGGCTTCATGTTCGATGGCTCTTCCATCGCTGGCTGGAAGTCCATCGAAGCCTCGGACATGAAACTGATGGTCGATACCAACAGCGCCTATGTCGATCCGTTCTACGCAGAGAAAACCATCTGCGTGCATTGCTCAGTTGTCGAGCCCGACACCGGTGAAGCTTATGAGCGTGACCCGCGCGGCACCGCCCAGAAAGCCGAAGCCTACTTGAAAGCAACCGGTATCGGCGACGTGGCCTATATGGGCCCAGAAGCAGAATTCTTCCTGTTCGACGATGTGCGTTTTTCGAACAGCATCAACAAAGTATCTTACGAAGTTGATGCAACTGATGCATCCTGGAACACCGACACCGAATACGAAATGGGCAACATGGGCCACCGCCCGGGGGTTAAGGGCGGTTACTTCCCGGTCAACCCGATCGACGAAGCCCAGGATCTGCGTTCGGAAATGCTGTCGACCATGAAGCGTCTGGGCATGAAGGTCGACAAGCATCACCACGAGGTTGCGTCGTGCCAGCACGAGCTTGGCCTGATCTTTGACAGCCTGACCAAACAGGCAGATGAGCTGCAGAAGTTCAAATACATCATCCACAACGTGGCGCATGCATACGGCAAATCGGCGACCTTCATGCCGAAGCCAATCGCAGGCGACAACGGTACCGGCATGCATGTGAACATGTCGATCTGGAAGGACGGCAAGCCTCTGTTTGCTGGCGACAAGTATGCTGATCTGTCGGACGAGGCACTGTTCTTCATCGGTGGTATCCTGAAGCACGCCAAGACACTGAATGCCTTCACCAACCCGGCGACCAACAGCTACAAGCGTCTGATCCCCGGATTTGAAGCCCCCGTCCTGCGTGCTTACTCGGCTCGTAACCGTTCGGGTTGTGTCCGTATTCCATGGACCGAAAGCCCGAAAGCCAAGCGCGTCGAAGCCCGCTTCCCTGATCCGGCCGCAAACCCCTACCTGGCGTTTGCCGCGCTGCTGATGGCTGGTCTGGACGGCATCAAGAACAAGATCGATCCGGGCGAAGCCATGGACAAGAACCTGTACGATCTGCCGGCCGAAGAGCTGGCCGACATCCCGACGGTTTGCGGTTCACTGCGTGAAGCTCTGGAAGCCCTGGCATCGGATCACGACTTCCTGCTGCAGGGCGACGTGTTCACTAAAGACCAGATCGACGGCTACATCGCACTGAAGATGGACGAAGTCGAAACCTACGAACACACGCCGCATCCGGTTGAATACGGCATGTATTACAGCTGCTAATCCAGCATTTTCGACGATAACTCTATAGGGGCGTCCATCGGGCGCCCCTTGTTTCGTTTGGCCCGATCTTTCACACTTGCCATTACCCCGGTTAGGAGAGATCGCATGTCAGCCGAAACCGCATTCGCCCCGTTCTCGGATTTCGTCACTTCGAAAGAGGGACTGGAGCGCATCACCGGCGCGCCCCTTCCCCAGATCATCGCCAAGGAACAAGCCGCGCTGGACGGCATGTGCCGCGACTTTATCGCCAAGTCGACCTTCTGCCTGATAGCTTCGGCCAATCCGGGTGGTTATCTGGATATTTCTCCTCGTGGGGATCCCGAAGGGTTTGTTCGGCTGATCTCAGACACTCTGATCGCCATTCCCGACCGCCCAGGCAACAAGCGGACTGACACGTTTCACAATATAATACAGGACCCGCGTGTTAGTGTGATCTTCCTAGTGCCTGGCAAGTTGGAGACTTTGCGCATCCGAGGAACCGCGCGCATATGTATTGACCCGGACTTGCTGAACAGTATGGCAGTGAATAATCGCGCGCCTAAGCTAGCCCTTATGATTCATATCGAGACCGCTTTTGCACATTGCCCTAAATGCGTCATCCGGTCGGATATGTGGCAACCTGAAAACTGGCCAGATTCATCAGGGCTTCCCAATATGAACGCCATGATGGTCAAGCACGCCAAAATCGACAAAACGCCGGATGAATGGTTTGATAGCCTGAAGGGCACCGGGGAACTCGACCTTTATTAACCCCTTTTCGTGTGCGGCTTCCCTGCCTAGGCTGCCCCTGTCATTTCATTGGATCGGATTACAAGATGCTTCGGCTTGCTCTTATTTTGGCAATTTCTCTACCTGGCTTTGCGGCAGCGGCTCCCTGTGGCAACACCGGAAATGGATTTGAGACCTGGAAGCGGGATTTCGCAAAGCAAGCTCGGCGCGCGGGAGTAAAAAAGAAGGGATTGCAGGCGCTGAGCCAAAGCCAATACGCCACCCGAACCATTGCCGCGGACCGAAACCAAAAGAGTTTTAAATACTCGCTGGACAAATTCATGCAGATCCGCGGCGCGGATACCATCGTAGCGCAGGGCCGTAAGCGCAAAGCCAGGAACCCTCAGTTCTATGCGACGCTCGAGCGCCAGTATGGGGTGCCAGCAGGCGTTCTGATCGCTATTCACGGAATGGAAACAGGATTTGGAAATTTCATGGGTGACAGCCAGGTTGTGTCAGCAATAACCACTTTGGCCTATGATTGTCGCCGATCCGAGTTCTTCGTCCCCCACGCTATCGGAGCACTGAAGCTGGTCGATCAAGGCAGCATTACGACCAACACTGTTGGTGCCAAGCATGGTGAGCTGGGACATACACAGTTTCTGCCGGGCAATGCCCTGGAATACGGTGTGGATGCCACGGGTGACGGTCAGGTCGATTTCTACAATATGACCGATGCGCTGGCCTCGACCGCTAATTTCCTGCGTAAAAAGGGCTGGAAGCCCGGACGCGGATATCAACCGGGCCAACCGAATTTTGCGGTCATTCAACAGTGGAATGCCGCGACGGTGTACCAAGAATCCATCGCAATCATGGCTGCTCGAATCGACGGATGATTGTGTCGGTCTGTCATGTAGGGCGACCGCAATTCAGACACATTGTCGCCACAGACGCTAAATAGCCCTTAAAATGCCTAGGTTTCCAATGCGTAATCAATCTTGCCGATTTCTCATTTTTTTCCATTTCCGCCCAATTCTTTCCCTTATCTGTTGATAATTTGAGTCATCTGACGGAATGCACAAAGGAATGCGCAGTGACTCCGAAGCACAGCTATCACGGCGGCCTGCAGTTCACAGGCAAGACCAATGGCGCGATCGAGCGGTTTGGTGCCATCGTGGCGGCGACCCTGGAAGATTACGGCCATCTTGTTGAGCGCAAAACGATCTTGAACACGACCGAGGCGAGCATCGTCTCAAGTCAGTACCTTGTGCGCCTTACGCTGGATACCCAACTGGCTGAAACAGAAGACCGGTTTGAACGGCGGGACCGTGCGGCCGGTCTGAGGACCGTCTCGAAACCCCGGGTGACCCTGCCCGAAAACCGGTTGACGGTCACAATTACCCCTGTTTCCGCCTTGCTGGACGACAGCGAGATCTCGGAGCTTATGCTTGTTGTGATCCTGTATCGTATGGTTGATATCTGTGCGACTCAGCGCGTGGAATGGCTGTCTCCGAATACAGTCCTGACCATGGAACAATTCATGAGTGCTTTTGACACTCTGGCGCCCGTTAAACAGCGGGACAGAAAACAAATTTTCGAATCCGTTTCCGGGCCGTTTGCAGGTCTTGAATTAACGGAGACAGAAGATCTGGATGAGCCAAGAAACAAAACGCAGACCTCACATGCGCGGCCAATCCAGCTGTCAGACGAGCAGTTGCTTAGCATTGCTTTTCGGACAGAACCGATCGAGCAGAAACCGGATGATCGGACCGACACTCCCCCCCTCGACCACGAGAAACCCAATGATATCCTGCGACTTACCAGTTGGGGACTTACGGGTGCCGTGGCCAGCGTGTCGGTCCCGATCGCGGCCTCGATGGCTGCCGTCAACCTGATCCGAGGTGAAGATTTCCGCCTGAATACTCAGGTACTTGCCTATTCGGTTGCAATATCAGCGCTCAGCACCAGCGGTGCCTTTGCCGGTGTGGCAACTGCTTTAGGCATGTAGACTAATTCCAATAAGACCCTCCTAGGAAGCCCCGCCGTCAGGTGGGGTTTTCTTTTTGGCGAAGGCTTCCAGCCTCAAGAACATAGGTGTGGATCGAAAAAACCACAGCCCGCGTTTTCGGCAGCCGCAACAATGTTTGCCGCTCGCTGCGCAAATAGCACGCGGCTCCGGGTGAACTGACCTCGCGCGGTTCTGTAGCGCTTCGAGGCTGATGCAGATCGGCATCCTCATACCACAGCGCATTAAACCGCCAGAGCGGCTTATCGGGCTGAATTCCATCAAACAACCGCTGGACACGGCGCGCGATGCTTTCGTCGTAGCTGTTGACCGGTACATGGATGTCGATCAGGGGACGCATTAATTTTTCTGACAGTCGCCAACTGGCTGGAAAACACAAAACCGCGCCAGTCAAAACATGTTCGTCCCCTTGCTTTTGCAAGATACAGATATCCTCCTGCACCAGTCTGCAAAGGGTTTCCATTGGGGCCTGCCGATCAATCTGGACCTTCTGCCCATCGGCTCTCGTGACGAGGTCTGAGCATCCGGGATACGCATATTGCAACACCAGGTCCAAGACTTCTTGTGCGGCGGGTTCGGCTTCGGGCGCCAGCGCAAGAACATCAGCGTGACGCTCTTTCAGCAACGCTTCCCGATATTCCATCTGGGCCGCGAACGCTTCGTCCTGATGCAACCAAGTTTCCATACTGGCGGGCTGAATACCCGGCAGCGGGCGGGGTTTCAAAGGATCATAGGGAGTAGAGGTCTGCAAAATGGTCGTCATGAGCCCGACCTAACATCGGTACTTCGACTTGTCGGTCAAAAAGCGACGGATGGCGGTCGCAAATTATCAAGACGCTGAAAGAATGCTTCTTCACGCTCGATAGACAGGCAGGGAGGGCTACTATGAACCGTCACCATAGAGATATCCGCAAGATCGACCCCACCAAAGGCACAGCGCTTGGGGACGGCACTCCCAATGATTTGGACCGGATCGAGATCGGTCCCACACAGCTGGCCTTCGCCGAATGGGAAGCCGCCGGCCTGTCCTTGCCGAACCTTGAGAGGATGCGTGAGTATAGGTGGAAACGTCTGACCAAGGCCATCGTTGATCGTGGCTATGGTGGCTTGTTGATGTTTGATCCTCTGAACATTCGATACGCCACAGACAGCACCAACATGCAGCTCTGGAACACGCATAACCCCTTCCGCGCAGTGCTGTTATGTGCCGACGGGTATATGGTGATCTGGGACTATAAAAACTCACCTTTTCTAAGCCAATTCAACCCATTAGTGAAGGAACAGCGGTCGGGCGCCGACCTGTTCTATTTCGATCGCGGCGACAAGGTCGATGTTGCCGCGGATGTACTCTCGAACGAAATGCGGGCGCTGATTGATGCGCATGGCGGCGGTAACAAGCGGCTGGCTGTGGACAAGATCATGCTGCACGGTTTGCGCGCCCTTGAGGCCCAGGGGTTCGAGATCATGGAAGGCGAGGAAGTCACTGAAAAGTCCCGCGCCGTGAAAGGCCCGGACGAAATTCTGGCGATGCGTTGTGCCAATCACGCCTGCGAGACCTCGGTCGCCGAGATGGAGGCATTCGCTCGCGCCAATGTGGGAAACGGAAGAACCTCGGAAGACGACATTTGGGCCATTCTGCATGCCGAAAACATCCGGCGAGGGGGTGAGTGGATCGAAACCCGTCTGCTGGCGTCAGGCCCGCGCACCAACCCTTGGTTTCAGGAATGTGGTCCCCGGATCACGCAAAAGAATGAAATCATCGCCTTCGATACCGATTTGATCGGGTCTTACGGCATCTGCATCGATATCTCGCGCACTTGGTGGATCGGGGACGAGAAACCCCGCCCGGATATGGTCTATGCCATGCAGCACGCGCATGAGCATATCATGACAAATATGGAGATGCTGAAACCCGGCGTTATGATCCCTGAACTGACCGCCAACAGCCATAGGTTGGATAGCAAGTTTCAGGACCAGAAATACGGCTGCCTGATGCACGGCGTTGGCCTGTGTGACGAGTGGCCTCTGGTCGCCTATCCGGACAAGGCCGTCGCCGGCGCTTATGATTATCCGCTGGAACCGGGCATGGTTCTATGCGTCGAAGCTGCGGTTGGCGAGGTAGGTGGAGATTTCTCAATCAAACTCGAAGATCAGGTTCTGATCACTGAGGATGGGTATGAAAACCTGTCCACCTATCCCTTTGACCCACAGCTTATGGGGCTGGCCTGACCCTTCAGTTCGGCCAGTTTGACCGTTTGACGTTCCCATGCCAGTCCTCGATTTCGGTGCTGGCAAAAGATGTCGGCTGTGTCCAGTTCTGACCCGCGGCAAAACTGACGACCGCAGTTACGGCGATAGCGATCAGTAAATCTACTCGAAGATTTGTGCCATGTGGCTGAGAAGTGAGATGTACCATTGTTGCCTCCGTGGCTGGTTGTGTTCGACAGGCTCAAGATGAGGGTGGCGTTCGCTTTATTAAAGTGAATGTTTGATTGGGAATGCATCACAAAAGTTGATGCAATCTATCGCACCAGAGCTCCGCCGGCCCCTGACCCAGTCTCACCTTCCCGTGACGCTTCTTACATAGGGGTTGAGACCCCTCGCTGGCAGCCACAATATTGAGGCACCTCATGACGTAAGGAACTGCCATGCCCACCGAACGCATCACCTTTGCCGGTCACGACGGCCACCAACTGGCTGCACGCCTCGACCTGCCGGACGGGCCTGTCCTTGCTACGGCATTGTTTGCCCATTGCTTTACCTGTTCAAAAGATATCCCGGCCGCGCGCAGGATCGCAGCCCGTCTGGCAGCGATGGGTATCGCGGTATTGCGGTTTGATTTCACAGGCTTGGGTCATTCAGACGGCGAATTTGCAAACACCACCTTCACCTCGAATGTTGAGGATCTGATTGCCGCCTCACGGTATCTGGCTGGACGGAACATGTCCCCGTCTCTGCTGGTCGGGCATTCTCTCGGAGGGGCAGCGGTTCTGCGCGCCCGAGCTGGTATTTCGAGTGTTAAGGCCGTTGTGACGCTGGGCGCACCTGCCGATCCAGGGCATGTCTCGCACCATTTCGACGCCGCACTGTCGGAAATCCAACAAGAGGGATCGGCCGAGGTAACTTTGGGTGGTCGCCCGTTCCGTATTGGCAAAGCGTTCGTCGAAGATATCGCCCAATCCGCGCTAACCCCTGCGATTGCGGATTTGAAGGCCGCGCTGCTGATACTTCATGCGCCACGCGACGAAACGGTTAGTATCGACAATGCAAGCGCGATCTTTCTGGCAGCCAAACATCCCAAAAGCTTCGTGACGCTGGACGACGCTGATCACCTGATTACACGCGCGGCGGATGCGGAATATGCTGCAGATGTAATAGCGGCTTGGGTTACGCGCTATGTGGTGCTGCGCCCGCCTGCCCCACCACCGGGTGCGCCCGAAGGCGTAGTGCGGGTGACTGAGGCCGATCCCAACGGATTCCAGCAAGACATTCAGTCCGGCCCCAAGCATCATGTTGTAGCAGACGAACCGGCCTCATATGGAGGCACCGACCGCGGTATGTCGCCCTATGGCTTTGTGTCATCGGGTCTTGGAGCCTGTACTTCGATGACAATCCGGATGTATGCGCGGCGCAAGGGCTGGCCACTAACAGGCATCACTGTCGATGTTTGCCATAACAAGGTCCACGCACAGGATGCGGGTCTGATCACAGACAACAAGGTCGATCTGTTCCGCCGCAAAATCCGGCTCGAGGGCCCCTTGGATCAGGATCAGCGCGCACGTCTGCTTGAAATCGCCGACAAGTGCCCTGTTCACAGGACACTTGAAGGAACAGCGAAAATCACGACGGAATTGCTGTCGTGATCCGCATCAGCGCCGCCGCGGTGACGGGCGGTGAATAGGCGGCCGGGCAACTGGTGGCCGGGCAACCGGTGGACGTGCCGGGGGTTTGGCGACAGGGGGGCGTGGGCGCGCCGGGGGCTTGGTGACCGGAGGTTTGGGTTTGACCGGAGGCTTACCCTGCGGTGGACGATCTACATCAATGTCCACATCAACGTCGTGATAGTAGTCGTTCCAAAGCATCGAGTCATAGAACGGATCATATCCGTATCCCACACCAACCGTCACGCCGTCGCAGGCAGACAAGGTGATACTGGTCAAACCGAATACCAGCGTGGCGATCGACCGTTTCATCAGCTTACGAGTCATCCAAACCTCCTCACTGAAGCGACCGGAATGACGCGAATACGGCATTCAGGTCGTCCACATAGCCAGGATCGGCGCCGTCTCTTAATACGGCCACTGCGACAGCCACGCGATCACGCGGCAAGTCAATCACTGTGGCCGTGAAATTTATCCCCCGCCGATCACGGGTGCCGGTACCGCGGATAACCCGCGCTGGCAGACCTCCGATCCGGGTTGCGACTGTTTCCGAAACGATCGGATCTTTGACCAGAAACTTGTCGATATCCTGAAGGTATCGCAGGCCACCGTCGATGGATGACACACCAGATGGCGAGACAAATCCAATCCATACGCTGTCATCCGTTACCGGTTTGATCCCCATGACCCGGGCAACCGCGCGGGGATCGTTCAGCTCGGTGTCATCGACCTCACGCGGGCCGCCAGTACGAACCGACCAAAAATCTGGTACCGCAAAGCTGAACAAGGCGCGCCCTTCATCAGTATAGGTGATCGGTGTTTCGGCTTTTGCACTCCCTGCCCCGGCGCAAACAACCGCGCAGGAAAGGGTTACAGCCCTCAATAGATTAGGCATATCTGAATAACCTGTTGTTTCTATTGCTACAGCTTGAACTGTGTCGACCGGTTTTGTCCAGCCTCTTGTTGGCGCAACAAAAAACCGCGCCGGGATCGCTCCGGGCGCGGTTCATGTCAACCAGGTTGACTGTGGTTTAGGTGCGGGCGTCGCCCACCAGCTTCCACAGGCCAGGGATCAGCAGCGCGGCCAGCGCGAGCTTGATCGCATCACCCACCAGGAATGGTGTCAGGCCCCATGCCAGGATCGGCTGGTCCCAGCCATAGAGCTGGCCCAGCCACAGCAGGCCGGGGACATAGATCAGAACGTTGGCCAGTACCAGCGCCAGCGCCATTTTCACGACCGAACGGTCCCAGCCGCGCGCGGCCAGCGTACCCAGCATCAGGGTTGCCAGCACATATCCGACCAGGTAGCCGCCTGTGCCACCCATCATGTAAGTAAGGCCGAATTTTTCAGCCGAAGAGCCCGCGAACACGTCAAAGCCCAGCGCGCCGATCAGCAGATAGCCCATCATGGTTACCAGACCCAGCCGTGCGCCATAGGCGGTGCCGATAGTCAGAACCGCAAATGTACCCATGGTGATTGGAACCGGCCACATCGGCACTTTGATCTTGGCGGCGACGGCCAAGGCAACGATGCCCAAAGCAACCAAAACCACCTGTTTGACGCGCAGCGCCGTCCCTTCACGTGGGCCAAATGCATTGGCCAATACGTTCGCATTCATGTTGTTTCTCCCTAAACGGACCGAGATTCTGCAACAGGAATGCCCTGTCAGCGCCGCATCTGCAAGATGATTACGCTACCGCAGCATGTATTCCGTATTCATTTCGTATGATTTCCGGGGGCCGGACACGGTCCAACGGACGCTCCAGCAGGGCCAGCCTGAGAAATCATAGACTGCGTCATAGCTGTCTGGCGAGCAATTATGATGGTCCGCAGCCTGCGTCACACCCAGCCTGAGCGTGTGAAAATAGCGCCCGTCATCAAAATGCACCGCAACGCTTTCGCCCTTGTCGTGCCACAGGTAGCGGCGCGTTCCCATCATTTCGGGCTGGCCCGGAATGCGCAGAGTTACCGTCTCGTCATAGATCAGACCGTCTTTGGACCTGATGAATCGCGCAGAGCCATCGGCCAAAACCACCTGCCCGGCCCGCGCATCCCGAATGGTGCGTGACAGGCTCCAGTCCCCTTCGAAGTCGGTCAGTTCGTTTGGAAAGGTCATTCGGGATAATACCCGTCTGTGATCTCGCCTGCGTCGTCAATAAATCGAATGATGACACCGCTTTGCAGAACATCGTAACACGCCCAGATATCCGAAGGCGGCCAAACCGAGCAATACTGATCGCCCTGCACGGCCCACTTTCCGGTGCTGGGACGACCCGAAAAATAATGGGTCACCCCGCTTTGGTCGAATGTTTGCCAGATGCCGTCGCCATAAGTTAGTTTTTTGCCCGACAAGGCTTCGGCAATTTCATCACCCGTCAGCGGCCAGAACTCTGTCGCTGCCGCAACACCAGGCCAAAGGGATAAAATCAGGGCAAACCGTCTCATCACCGCACTCGCGCCTTGTTCCGTAGGGCGGCTGGGTTTAAACCGCGCCGCAACGACCTCTGCCAAATCATAAAAAGGTGCCGCTGCCAATGATTCCACGTTATTCCCGCCCCGACATGGTCGCCATCTGGTCGCCCGAGACGAAGTTCCGCATCTGGTACGAGATCGAGGCCCATGCCTGTGACGCCATGGCCGATCTGGGCGTGATACCGCGTGAAAACGCCGATGCCGTGTGGAAGGCAAAGGATGTGGAATTCGATGTGGCCCGCATTGATGAGATTGAGGCCGTCACCAAACACGATGTCATCGCTTTTCTGACCCATTTGGCCGAGCATGTCGGCAGTGATGAAGCGCGTTTCGTGCATCAGGGCATGACCAGCTCGGACGTGCTGGATACCTGTTTCAACGTTCAGCTGACCCGCGCTGCCGACATCCTGATCGCCGACCTCGAAGGTTTGCTGGCCGCTCTGAAACGCCGCGCGATCGAACATAAGGACACTGTCCGCATCGGCCGCAGCCACGGCATCCACGCCGAGCCCACCACAATGGGCCTGACATTCGCGCGCTTTTATGCCGAGATGGATCGCAACCTATCCCGCATGCGCGACGCACGGGCCGAGATTGCAACAGGTGCGATCAGCGGCGCGGTCGGCACCTTTGCCAATATCGACCCTCAGGTCGAAGAGCATGTCTGCGACAAGCTGGGACTGGTGCCCGAACCGATCAGCACGCAGGTCATCCCCCGCGACCGCCATGCCGCGTTCTTTGCCACGTTGGGCGTGATCGCCAGCAGCATCGAAAACGTTGCCATTGAAATCCGTCACATGCAGCGGACCGAGGTTCTTGAGGGGGCCGAGTTCTTCTCGATGGGGCAGAAAGGGTCGTCGGCGATGCCGCACAAGAAGAACCCTGTACTGACCGAGAACCTGACCGGGCTGGCGCGCATGGTGCGCGCGGCGGTGATCCCGGCGATGGAGAATGTGGCGCTCTGGCACGAACGCGACATCTCACACTCCTCGGTGGAACGCATGATTGGGCCGGACGCCACGATCACACTGGATTTTGCTCTGGCTCGACTGACGGGCGTGATCGACAAAATGCTGATCTTCCCCGAGAACATGATGGAGAACATGAACAAGTTCCCCGGTCTAGTGATGAGCCAGCGGGTTCTGCTGGCGCTGACGCAGGCAGGGGTCAGCCGGGAAGAGGCTTATGCTATGGTTCAACGCAACGCGTTGAAGGTCTGGGAACACCGCACAGACTTCAAAGAAGAACTTCTGGCGGATACTGACGTGACCGCCGCGTTGAGCAAGGAGGAGATCGAAGAGAAATTCGATCTCGGCTATCACACCAAACATGTCGATACGATCTTTGCCCGGGTGTTTGGCGAGTAAAATTTCGTAAAGACTCTGCAATACTGACCCGCACAAAATTTTTGTGCGGGTTTTTCTTTGCTTGATCACGGCAGGATCATTCCCGCTTTCTAACTTGTGAATAAATTCGCGCGATCAGTTGTTAGCTTTTGTATAGAACGCGCTATGCTTATTCTGAGCAGCCCTACGAACGGAGACCAATTATGCGCCTCATCCTAGCTTCGGTTATTGCAATTCAGGCCCTTACATTTGCCCCCATGGTTCATGCCGCAGGTGGCGGCGGGGGATCGACGCCGCCAAAAACAACAAACACCACCAAGAAATGTCTGTTCGGACGGGTCTATGATGAGGCCGCGGGCAAATGCGTAAAGCCCAGCAACACCAATTTCACTCAGGATCAGCTGTACCACGCCGTGCGTGAACTGGCCTATGACGGGCAGTTCAAAAACGCCCAAGGCGTGCTGCGCGTGATGGACCAAAATGACGATCGCGTCATGACCTATTGGGGCTTTACCTATCGGAAGATGGGCAAGCTGGAACTGGCGAACCTGTTCTATGAAGGTGCAATTAACGCAAATCCCGACAATATCCTGGCACGTTCCTATATGGCGCAAGGCTTTGTTGCCGAGGGCAAAACCGATCTGGCGATTGCTCAGTGGCGTGAAATCAAGGCGCGCGGCGGCGAAGGAACCTGGGCAGAGGTTTCCCTGCGCGAGGCGATCCGCACCGGACTGACCTACAACTACTAAGCTTCAGCCTTTCTTTACCCGACTCTCTGTAATCTGCCTGTGGAACAGGAACTTTGGCACCGCAGGCAGATGCAGAACACAAACACATTGGTACAGGTGGCCCCGGGGGCTTCTGCCCAGCTGGCCAAAGAAAACGATGACGACCTTCGCTTGGTGGCCCGCAGCCTCAGCAGCCGACAAAAAGCGGCGGTGGTTGTGCGTCTCTTGCTGAATGATGGGGCGGACATTCCGCTGGAAGAGCTCCCCGACGATTTACAGGAAAAGCTAACCCACCAACTGGGCAAAATGGGCCTTGTCGACCGGGTTACCTTGGACGCTGTTGCCGGTGAATTTGCAGATGCGCTGGACAGTGTTGGCCTGTCCTTTCCACATGGTCTGGCGGGCGCTTTGGATGTGGTGAACGGCAAAATCGCCCCGGCAACTGCGGCGCGTTTGCGTAAAGTGGCCGGCATACGCCAGATCGGCGATCCTTGGCAGCGATTGCGAGAGATCCCTACAGAAGATCTGGCCGAAATGGCGCAGGCCGAAAGCACTGAGATTGCGGCCGTGATGCTATCGAAACTTGAAACCGCCAAAGCTGCGCAACTGCTAGGGCACCTTCCCGGCCCAGTTGCTCGGCGTATTACCTATGCGGTTTCGAAAACAGCAAATGTCAGCCCAGAGGCCGTCGAGCGGATCGGATGGTCGCTGGCGGCTCAGATGGATCAGCGCCCTGCCACAGCGTTTGCCGACGGACCGGGTGCCCGCGTTGGCGCGATACTGAATCAGTCCGCTGCCTCGACCCGGGACGGCCTGCTGAGCGCATTAGAAGAAGAAGACGCCGATTTTGCCACCATAGTTCGCCAATCCATTTTTACCTTCGCCCATATTCCGTCTCGCATTCTGCCCCGCGATGTACCGACCATTCTACGCGGTGTGGAACAACCCGTCCTGGTTACAGCGCTCGCCGGTGCAGAAACGGAAGGAGACAGGGCATCGGTTGACTACCTGTTGTCCAACATGTCGTCGCGTATGGCCGAAAACCTGCGCGAAGAAATGGATGAGGTCGGAAAAATCAAACAACCCGATGCAGAGGAGGCGATGACCCAGATCATTGGCGCCATCCGGACACTTGTCGATGAGGGAACCATCACGCTCCGGGATGATGACGGCGACGAATAAAGAGAGAAAGCGCGCCTAAATCTCTGGCCGAGCAGAAAGCTTGTGGTTACCGCGATCGGCTTGTATGTCTGACCCGGCAATTCACAACAGACGCCGAGACCTTCTGATGCCCGTTGAAAAGTCTGAACTAAGCAGGTCCGAGCTTGGCAAATACTATGTATCCGGCATGTTCCTGAAAGGCGTTATCAAAGCGTTACGGTTGCTGCCCTATGAGACACGCATTGCCACAATGGGCGCCATAGCGAGAAACCTTGCACCGTTGGTCGGGTTCTCGAAAAGAGTACGCAGCAATCTGAAACTCACCTGCCCGGACCTGACTGAATCCGAAGTGAAACGCATCTGCAAGGCCGTTCCTGACAACGCCGGACGCGCGATCATGGAGCACTTCTCGCCCAAGGATTTCACAGAACGCCAACGCTTTGCCAAAGTCACGGGTACGGGCCTTGCTGCCTTTGATTCCGCCTTGGCAGAAGGGCGACCAGTGATGATGATCACTGCGCATTTCGGCCATTACCTGGCCGCGCGTATCGCCCTTCAAGAACGCAGCGGTCAGCCTATTGGCTGCCTCTACCGTCGAATGGCGAACCCCTACTTCAACGACATGTATGTCGATGCGTTCTACAAAACCGGCGCCCCGATGTTCGAACAAGGCCGTCGCGGGATGGTCGAAATGGTGCGGACGCTCAAAAAAGGCGGGATCATCGCTATTGTGTCAGACCTGCACGCACATGGCGGGGAAGAGCTGACTTTTTTCGGCAAACCGGCCGTGACGTCGGTTTTGAATGCTGAACTGGCCATGAAATACAAAGCCGTCCTGATTCCGTGCTATGCAGTGCGTCAGCCCAATGGGGTTGATTTCGAAATCATCCTGCACGAACCGGTCCCACATACGGATCCAAAGACGATGACCCAGTTCACCAATGATGACCTCGAGGCGGTTGTCCGACAGCATATGGGTCAGTGGTTCTGGATTCATCGTCGCTGGAAAACCTGGAACGGGCTAGGCGTCCAAGCCAAAGACATGCCCTGATCAGCGAACGCGTGCTGCCGCAATAATCGGCCCATGGCCAACCCCTTGCACCAACACAACGGCCGGCAAACCTGACGTCAAAGATACCTTATAGGTCTTAGGCGCTGTCCCGTCCCATTGCCCGGCTACTGTCCAGGCCTCGACCACATTGGCATAATCCAGTTCTTGTCCGGCCAACTCTCCGCGCCGGATCGAAGCATGGCGCATTGGCGTGTATTGCACCACCCGGATGTCATAGACCTGATCCGGTGGCAAACTGATCGAGGAAACGTCGACAGTTACGTTATCTCCTGTACGCGAGGCCGAAACCGACGCCAGCGGAGCGGCCTTGGAATGGTCGCCGATCAGGTAATCCAGCTTTGCCGTATCTGCCCCTACAATATCCTGCTGACCATTAACTACCATCTGAGGCGTATAGATCACCGTACGCCCGGAATTTCCGGCATAGCTGCGCTGACGCTCAGTATGGGTGGGGTCGGCATATTCATCCTCCCATCCGATATAGTCCCAATAATCTACATGCAACGCCAACCCGATGACGTCATCCCGATTGGCCAGATCGTGCATGATCCGGTCAGCCGGGGGGCAGGACGAACATCCCTGCGAGGTGAACAGCTCCACCACTACGGGTCCGCTTTCTGCAATGGCCGAAGTAGCCAGGAACAGGGATGCCAACGCGGTTGCGGTTGCAGATTTGAACATGTTTGCTCTCGGGTTTCATGGGGTGCATTACTGGTTTAGACGGAACGCTGATCAAGCACCAATCAAGGTTTCTTGAGACCGGTGACACAAGGTTTTCGCAAAAATGTGTGCAATGGTATACAAAAATTGCCGCACCTGGTCTGTTGGACCTTGAACCGCGCGCTTGGGTGATGCAGATAGCCCTCAGCGAATCCCATATTCCACGTCATTTGAGAGGGAGGCCACAGATGCCCATCAAAGTCGGACAGGATACCGCCAAGACACGCCGCAGCCTGAGCGTGAATGGCAAGTCCATCTCGTATTACTCGATCCCCGCCGCGCAAGAGGCCGGCCTGGGTGATTTCTCGAAACTGCCCGCCGCCCTGAAGGTGGTGTTGGAAAACATGTTGCGGTTCGAAGATGACGGATTTTCCGTCTCGGTCGACGACATCAAGGCGTTTGCCGAATGGGGCGCCAAAGGTGGCAAGAACCCCCGCGAGATCGCCTATCGCCCTGCCCGCGTGTTGATGCAGGATTTCACCGGCGTTCCGGCAGTGGTCGATCTGGCCGCCATGCGCGATGGTATCAAGGCTCTGGGCGGCGACGCGCAGAAGATCAACCCGTTGAACCCCGTTGATCTGGTCATCGACCACTCGGTCATGATTGACGAATTCGGCAACCCGCGCGCGTTCCAGATGAACGTTGACCGCGAATACGAACGCAACATGGAACGGTATCAGTTCCTGAAATGGGGTCAGGGTGCCTTCAACAACTTCCGCGTTGTGCCCCCCGGAACCGGGATCTGTCACCAGGTGAACCTGGAATATCTGGCGCAGACCGTCTGGACCGACACGGATCAGAACGGGGATGAGGTTGCCTATCCCGACACGCTGGTCGGCACCGACAGCCACACCACCATGGTCAACGGCATGGCCGTTCTGGGCTGGGGCGTCGGCGGGATCGAGGCCGAAGCTGCTATGCTGGGTCAGCCGATCTCGATGCTGATCCCCGAGGTTGTCGGCTTTGAGCTGACCGGAGATCTGGTTGAAGGCACCACCGGCACCGATCTGGTTCTGAAGGTCGTCGAAATGCTGCGCGCAAAGGGTGTTGTGGGCAAATTCGTCGAATTCTTCGGCGAAGGTCTGGACCGTCTGCCGCTGGCCGACCGGGCAACCATTGCCAACATGGCCCCGGAATACGGCGCGACATGTGGTTTCTTCCCGATTGACGGTGAAACGCTGCGCTATCTGCGTAACACCGGTCGTGACGAAGATCGCATCGCGCTGGTCGAAGCCTATGCCAAGGAAAACGGCTTCTGGCGCGACGCAGATTACGCGCCGATCTACACCGACACCCTGTCGCTGGACATGCGCACCATCGTTCCCGCGATCTCGGGCCCGAAGCGACCCCAGGATTATGTTGCTCTGACCGGTGCCAAGGCGGCGTTCACCAGGGAAATGGCCGATACGTTCAAGCGACCCATGGGCAAGGAAGTCGCCGTCAAAGGCGAAGACTATACCCTAGAATCCGGTAAAGTTGTGATCGCATCGATCACCTCCTGCACCAACACCTCGAACCCATATGTGATGATCGGCGCTGGTCTGGTGGCCCGCAAAGCCGCGGCCTTGGGCCTGAACCGTCAGCCCTGGGTCAAGACCTCGCTGGCACCGGGATCGCAGGTTGTATCTGCCTATCTTGAGGCCGCTGGCCTGCAGGAAGATCTGGACAAGATCGGGTTTAACCTTGTTGGGTATGGCTGCACGACCTGTATCGGCAACTCGGGTCCGATCCAGAAAGAGCTCTCTGAGGCGATTGCCGAGGGCGATTTGGTAGCCACGTCGGTCTTGTCGGGTAACCGCAACTTCGAAGGCCGTATCAGCCCGGACGTCCGCGCCAACTATCTGGCCTCACCGCCGCTGGTCGTGGTCTATGCGCTGGCCGGTACGATGGATATCGACCTGACGTCCGAGCCGATTGGCCAGGACAAGGACGGCAACGATGTCTTCATGAAAGACATCTGGCCAACCCAGCAAGAAGTTGCGGAATTGGTCGAACAGACGGTCACCCGTGAGGCGTTCCTGTCGAAATATGCAGACGTCTTCAAAGGCGACGAGAAATGGCAAGCGGTCGATACCACCGATGCCGAAACCTATGACTGGCCACCGACCTCGACCTATATCCAGAACCCGCCCTACTTCCAGGGCATGGGGACCGAGCCGGGCACAATTTCGAACATCGAAGACGCTAAGGTTCTGGCCATTCTGGGCGATATGGTCACCACTGACCATATCTCGCCTGCAGGCTCGTTTGCCACGACAACACCGGCTGGCAAGTATCTGACCGACCGTCAGGTTCAACCGCGCGAGTTCAACTCTTACGGGTCGCGCCGTGGTAACCACGAGGTCATGATGCGCGGCACCTTTGCCAATATCCGCATCAAGAACGAGATGCTGGACAGCGTCGAAGGTGGTTACACCAAAGGCCCCGATGGCGAGCAGACTTCAATCTATGACGCGTCGATGGCCTATCAGGAACAGGGCACGCCGCTGGTTGTATTCGGTGGCGAGCAATACGGCGCCGGATCGTCGCGCGACTGGGCGGCCAAAGGCACGGCTCTGCTGGGTGTCAAAGCGGTGATCGCCGAAAGCTTTGAGCGTATCCACCGCTCGAACCTGGTTGGCATGGGCGTTGTACCGTTCGAATTCACCGGTGGCGACTCGCGCAAAACGCTGGGCTTGAAGGGTGATGAAACCGTCTCGATCCACGGTCTGGATACGATCCAGCCGCTGCAAGAGGTGCCCTGCACCATCACCTACGGTGACGGTTCTGAGAAAACCATAACCCTTAAGTGCCGCATCGATACCGCGCCCGAAATCGAATATATCGAAAACGGTGGCGTGCTGCATTACGTGCTGCGGAACCTGGCCAAGGCCGACTAAGATCTCTGAGCAAACTAAAAAGGGCGTCCGGTCGGGCGCCCTTTTTACGTTCCATTTGCGTCAGGATGCTGTGCCTGGCGTTTTCACCAACCTCCTACTTGGGTCTGCCCAACCAGAGGGGCTACGGTGACAGCACCAAGATGGATGATTGTGACCAGATCATTCAGAAGACTGGTGTTTCTTCCCTCACCCGGCCGCGTTAATCGGCCTTAGCCTTTTCCAAAGCGGGCCGAATAGTTCCTTCGATGACGCGCTGGGTAATCGGCCCAGCAAAGCGCAGGATAATGGTTCCGTCGCCGTCGACCACATAGGTTTCCGGTACGCCGTAAACGCCCCAGTCCAGCGCCATGCGTCCCTGTTCATCCCGGCCGATACCCGTATAGGGATCACCAAGTTCGTTCAGGAATGCCTCGGCATTTTCCAGCTTGTCCTTATAATTGATACCGTAGACAGGAATGCCTTCATCCGACAGGGCCTGCAGGTTCGGGTGCTCTACCCGGCAGGGCGCGCACCAACTGGCCCAGTAATTCACAAGCTTGATCTGTCCATCGCGCAGCGTTGCGTCGTCAAATTGTGGCTTGCCTGCAAAATCTGTTAATACAACCGGTGGCGCGGTTTGGCCCTCACGGGCCGAGGGCAAAGCGTTTGGATCATCACGGAACATGCCAATACCGGCAAGTACAGCAAAGGCACCAAATATCAACGGAGGCGCAATCATCAGGGGCGAGATCTTAGCCATTGCGCTTTATCCTCTGTTCAACTTTTTCCAATTCAGCCTGGCTCTTGCGGCCCCGCATCACGCTGACCAGAACCAGCGCCAGCAAAAGCCCGATGGAAACCACATAGGACCAGAGCACCGTATCGGCATATTTTCCAAGATCAGGGATCATCCGTTTGCCCTTTCCCGCGCCAGCAGAGTCTTGGTCCGACGCGTGCGAATTTCAGTACCCGTGCGGTAAAGTACCAAGGCGATGAACAACAACACGAACCCGACAATGCAGAGCAGCAGAGGATAGAAATAGATATTGCTGACCTTCTCTTCGGTATCCGCTCCAGTCACGGCACCAGCCCGCAGGACAGAAGCGCCCTGATGCAGCCCCTGATTCCAGAAATTCACCGCATAACGGCTGAGGATAGCAAAGACCGACCCCACCAGACACAGGATCGAGGTCAGATCAGCAGCCGTATCAGGGTCTTCGATCGCCTCCCACAAGGCGACATAGCCCAAATAGAAGAGGAACAGGATCAGGAATGAGGTCAGACGTGGATCCCAGGCCCACCAGGTGCCCCACATGGGCTGCCCCCAAATCGCCCCGGTTGCCAACGCAATCAATGTCATCACGATGCCCACAGGTGCGGCCGCGCGCGCAGCCAGCGCACTGACATGATGACGGCGAACAAGCCAAACCAGAGAGGTCGCCAGCATCATAAGCCAGCAGTTAATCGCCATCAGTGCGGCGGGCACATGCAGGTAAATGATCTTGACGGTCGATCCCTGCTTGTAATCATCGGGTGTGAAGAAAAATCCCCACACCAGACCAATGACGATGCAAACCAAAGCCGCGCCCCAGAAGAACGGCATCACCCGTTCACTGGTGGCAAGAAACTTGCGCGGATTGGCATATTCCCAGAGGGTATTGGCTTTGGCTGCGATAGACATGGGCCTTATCTAGTCCGAGTCGGGTTCATTCTCAATTGACATCCGTCAAAGTTACACTGTGTCACCGTAGGTTAATGCGCAACACAGCGGCGCTGGCAAAAGGTAACAGGGCAATCGTCGCCGCAGTGATCCCAGCCAGCATCAACAAGGGTGTCTGCGTTTCCATTCCGGTTGCGCCGCGGCGCGCGACCTCGGCCCCGAAGATCAATGTCGGTACATAAAGAGGCAGCACAAGAAGCGACAGCAGCAATCCGCCGCGTTTCAAGCCGACCGTAAGAGCGGCGCCAAAGGTTCCGATGACACTCATCGCGGGCGTGCCAATCAAAAGTGAGACGACAAGCCAGAAAAAGCCGGGCAAAGGCAAATTAAGCAGAACGCCCAGGAAGGGCGCGGCCAGAACCAGTGGCAAGCCCGTAGTCAGCCAATGCGCCAAAGACTTGATCGTTACGACCGCTTCTAACGGCAGGGGCGCCGTCGCCAATAGGTCGAGCGAGCCGTCCTCCCAATCCAGCGCAAGCAGCCGGTCAAGTGACAGAAGGCAGGCCAAAAGCGCCCCCAGCCATAGCACGCCAGGTGCAATCTTGGACAACAACGCGGATTGCGGGCCAACTGAAAAAGGCACCAGCACGGTGACGATAAGAAAAAATGCCAGGCCAAGGCCAAACCCACCGCCCGCACGGAAGGCCAGTTTCAAATCACGTAAAAGTAGGGCGATCACAGGAAACCTCCGTCGAGATCATCGACAGGTTTCGGTTTAGCCTTGTTGGGCCCCACATCCAGGACCTCTCCGTCCAGACCAAGGTCGATATGGGTGGCAATCAGGGCAGACCCACCCTGCCCCAGATGCGCGCGCACCGCGTCAGCAAACATCTGCACTGCATTCTTATCCAGCGACACAGTGGGCTCATCCAACATCCAGATCGGTCGTTCGGTGACCAACATCCGCGCCAACCCCAATCGACGTTTCTGGCCTGCCGACAGATTGCCTGCATGGCGATCCGACAGCTCAGTCAAAGCAAACGCATCCAGGGCCGGTTGAATGCTGTGACTGCCGAAGACCTGCGCCCAGAACGACAGGTTTTCCACCACGGTCAGAGTCGGCTTGAGTCCGTCGGAATGTGAGGCATAGGCGATCCGGTCCTCAGCCCCGTCGATCTGCCCCTCAAGCGGAGGCTGCAGGCCCGCCAGCGTTCGCAGCAGCGTTGTTTTACCGATCCCGTTCGGCCCGCGCAGGATAAGCGCCTTTCCGGGCTCCAGCGAAAAGCTGAGATTTTCCAGCACAGGAACGCCCCCTCGGGCGATCGACAGGTCGGTCACGGTCAATGTCATGAATCCCGCTTATCCTATTGCCGTCAGAGGCAAAAGGCGGGATTTGCCGCAGCATACCGACAGCAACGTATTTGGGTGGCATCTAAGCGCAAGGCCAGAGGAAAAGAATCCGATCAGACCGGTAGCAGCGCCAGTGCAATACGGCGCCCTTCGGATAACAGGATATTGTATGTGCGGCACGCGGACGGAGAGTTCATGATCTCAACCCCGATCCCCGAATCTTCCAAGGCGGCGCGCAGATCAGAAGGAATATGGGCCAGCTCAGCGCCGGTTCCGATAAACAGCACATCGACCTGACCCGCCAATTTCAACAGACCATCCCTGTCGTCGTACCCGCCCCATTTCGCTGATCCTGCCGGGCCGGTCAGCACCGACCCGTCATAGACCTGACCACCGATGCGGAAAAACCCAGGACCATATCCGTCAACAGGGGCCGCATTGTCATAAGAGATTTCATTCATACGCATAGGAGGCATCTAGCCCCAAAGCGGTAGGCCCGACAAGGCTGCAAGCGCTATCGCCAGATACGCAGCGGCACGATACAGCTTTTCCCGCTCGGGCCGGAACATCCAACCGCCCAGCCAATTACCAGCTAGATTGGGGACCGCCAGAGCCAGACCCAATATCACAGCAGGCAGCGTGATACGGTCCATGCCAGTCAGGTACCCGAGCAGCAGAAAATCAAAGGCGAACAGGTATAACAGGATCGTCGCACGGATCACGGCCACGGGCAGAGGTCGAGACATATAGAACAAGATAACGGCCGGTCCCGGCAGGCCCGCGACACCGCCCAAAAACCCACCAGCGCCTCCTATTCCCAAAACCATTCTGCGGCTGACATGACCGTGATAGCGCAGACCGAACACCAGAATAGCCAGCATAAGAAACGCCAACAGGCTAACGGTATAGCGAAATACATGTGGATCGACCGTGGTCAGCAACCACAGCCCCAATGGCAGAGCGAGTGCGCACCCTCCCACCAGACGGACCAGATCACCCCTGTCGACCTCGCGCCAGGCCCGGCGAAGGTTGGGCAGCGGGCCCAGAATATCCATGATTGTCAGGCACGTCAGCGCCTTGAAAGGATCAAGGAATTGGGTTGCGATTGGCAGGAAAATCAGGGCGGTCCCAAATCCGGAAAAGCCGCGCACTACACCGCCAAGAAAGGCAGCAAAAACTATGATGGCCAGCCCTGTGGGGGACTGGCCAAAATACTCAGGCATCGATGTTGGCAAACTGGTTGCCAGAAGTGTTTGATGGCTTGGACCAGTCGCGCTTGACGCCCAGCCACAACAGGATGGTTGAGGCCACAAAGACGGACGAATAGGTACCTACGATCACACCCCAAATCATAGCAAAGACAAACCCGCGGATCACATCCCCACCCAGAACATAGAGCGAAATCAACGCCAGCAAGGTGGTGACAGAGGTCATGACTGTCCGGCTGAGCGTTTCGTTGATCGAAAGGTTCAGAACCTCCTTTAGGTCCTTTTTCTTGTATTTCCGCAAGTTCTCGCGCACCCGGTCGAACACGACCACCGTATCATTCAACGAATAGCCCACGATGGTCAGCAGCGCAGCGATGATCGCCAGATCAAAGCGGATCTGCAGTTCGGAAAAGATGCCGATAGTCAGGATGACGTCATGCACCAGCGCAGCGACAGCCCCCAGCGCAAACTGCCATTCAAACCGCAGCCAGATGTAGACAAGCACCGCCCCAATGGCGAGCACCACCGCGATTACGGCGGTCTGGATAAGCTCTCCCGAGACTTTGGGTCCTACAGATTCGACGCTTTCGAAGGGCAGTTTCAACCCGGGGTCCGCTGCGGCAAGAGCTTCGCCAATTTGTTCAATCGTGGCCGCATTGACAGCCTCAGCATCATCCTGCGCCTGAATGCGGATCATCGCGACATGTTGATCTGGCCCGAAGCTCGGATCGAAAATCTCGGTGATCGTCACGTCGCCAAGTCCAAGCGGCGCAATAGCGTCACGATATGTGCCGACATCGATTTCCTGCGCGCTTTGGGTCCGAATGGTGGTCCCTCCACGGAAATCAATGCCGAAATTCAGGCCCTGCAGCATGAATGACGTAAACGCGACAATCATCATCAAGGCCGAGATACCCAGCCAGATCTTCCAGCGACTGAAGAAATCGAACGAGGTATTCTGGGGTACGAGTTTCAGTCTCATGTCAAACCTCGATCGTTTTCGGACGGCGGCGTTCGAACCAAATCACGATCATCAGGCGCGTCACGAAGATCGCGGTGAAGACCGAGGTCAGAATACCCAGACCCAAAGTGATTGCGAACCCGCGCACTGGCCCGCTGCCCATGGCAAACAGGATTACAGCGGTAATGAAGGTGGTCACGTTGGCGTCCAGAATGGCCGACAGCGCTTTTTCATAACCCAGCTCAATCGCGCGGGCAGGACCTTTGGCAGATTTCAGTTCCTCTCGGATACGCTCGAAGATCAGTACGTTGGCATCCACCGCCATCCCTACCGTCAGAACGATCCCCGCGATCCCAGGCAGGGTCAACGTCGCCCCAATCAGGGAAAGCAGACCGAACAACAGGCCAACGTTGATGATCAGCGCAATATTGGCGAAGATACCAAACAGGCCATAGCTGAGCGCCATGAATGTCAGCACCGCGACAAAGGCCACGACGGTTGCCACCTTACCCGCGTCGATACTGTCCTGGCCCAGCTCGGGGCCGATGGTTCTTTCTTCCAGAAACTCCAGCCCGGCGGGCAGTGCCCCTGCGCGCAAAAGGACAGCCAGATTTGTACTTTCCTCAACGGTGAAATTACCGGTGATGATACCAGACCCGCCGGGGATATGACTTTGGATCACCGGGGCTGAGATCACTTCGTCATCCAGAACAATGGCAAAGGGTGCCCCGATGTTTTCCAGCGTGTAATCACCAAATTTGCGCGCGCCAGAGGTGTTAAAGCGGAAACTCACCGCCGGGCGGCCATTCTGGTCAAACGCGGGCTGCGCATCGACCAGTTCCTCGCCCGTTACAACAGGCGCGGCATCCAACGTGTAATAGACGCCATTTTCGTCAATCGACGGCACCACCTCTTCGCCAAAGCCCGCTATCGCATCGGGGTCGGTTCCGCGCCCAACAACGGGGTTAAAGGTCAGTTGCGCGGTCGTGCCGATGATCTCTTTCAACTCTCCTGCGCTGCCGATACCTGGCACCTGGATCAGGATACGGTCGGTGCCTTGCCTTTGGATGGTCGGCTCGCGGGTGCCCACCTCGTCAATCCGACGGCGAATGATTTCCAGCGATTGACGCACGGTGCGGTCGTCTGACGCCAGCTTCTCGGCCTCAGAAAGTTGTACAATGATCGTATCACCTTCGGCGCGAGCCTCGATATCCGTGGCCCCTACACCGCTGAGGGTCTGCACCTGACGGGCCAGACCGCGGACAACCTCCAGCGCGCGGGACATGCCCTCGGGCTGACTGATGCGAAGGCGAATCTCATCAGGCGCCGCGTCCTGGCGACGGATGGTGCCCACAGTGGCACGTTCGTCCCGAAGCGCATCCCGAATTTCGGGCCACATGGCGTCCATGCGGGATTCGTAGACGTCACCCACCCGAACTTCGGCCAAAAGATGCGCGCCACCACGCAGATCCAGCCCTAGATTGACCAGCGACGACGGCAGCCAGTTCGGCCATTGCGCCGCCTCGGCCTGCATTTCAGGAGTGTCGACGCCAAGCTCAATCGCCGCCTTGGCGTCATTGGATTGTTCAACGCGCGTATAAAACGCATTCGGCAGGGCCATCAGCAAGCCAGTCACGCAGACCAGCCAGATCAGAACCCGCTTCCAGGTATCAATTTGCAGCATTACCCTGCCTTTTCAAGGGATTATATCGCGAAGTTACTTCGCCGGCTCAGTCTTGTTCAGAACCTGCGAAATGGTCGATTTAACCACGCGGACTTTGACTCCCTCGGCGATTTCGACTTCGATCTCGTTATCGCCTTCTTTGACCTTGGCCACTTTACCAATCAGCCCACCCTGGGTAACGACCTGATCGCCCCGGCGCACGGCCTCGACCATGGCTTGATGTTCCTTCATTTTCTTCTGCTGCGGACGGATCAGCAGGAAATACATGATCGCAAAAATCAGGATCAGCGGGAGAAACTGGGCGATTGCGCCACCTTCCATGGGACATTCCTTTTGGTTTGGTACTGCGAAAATGCTCCGCAAATTTTGCGAGAACCTATTCTCTGAACCACCTGTTTGCAAGGAATGGCAGCACAGGTTTTTACAATGATTGGCTCATAATGATCAAAGAAATACGCCGGGGTCGCAGATCGGTCCTTTGATCCGGGCTCGGCTGGGATATAGTTGGCCGGCAGGAGGACCGATGATTCAATTAATCCAAACGCTTGGCACGCTTTCGCGCATCTGGTTCACGCTTGTCTGGATTATGTTCAGCACAGCGATGGCGCTAGCACAGGATGCGCCAATCGAAACGCCTGAAACCTCTGAACAATCAGAGAATTTCAAAGCGCCGGTCATCATCGACGGCGAAAGCCTGTTTTTCCTGCGCGGATCCAGCGCCCTGCCCGCGCCCGAACGGGCCGAGACCGTTCAGAACAACATTATTCAAGTGGCCCTGTCCTCGGAAAATCCCGAAGTTACTATCACTTATGAGGATACGGAACTGGGCACGCGTATTCTGGTTGATGGCGTGCCGGTATCGACGGTCACCGTCGCCGATGCCGAAATGGACCAGATGGAGCTGGACGTCATCACTTATCTCCATGGCTCGGCCATCCATGATGCGATTGTCGCTTACCGCGCAAACCGAACCGAACAGGCGCGTGTATCCGGCGCGCTTGAGGCTTTGGGCTGGACGCTGGGGTTTGCCGTATTCATCGCCTTTATTCTGTGGCTGCACCGGCGCATCAGACGGCGTACGCTGAAATTCGTATCGCGCCATCTGAAGGACGTGGAAACGGCAACAGCCAAAAGCGTTCAAGCCGAAGCCATTGCAGCCCTCGTCAGTTACGGTCTGAACTTCATATTGCTGGTCGTCTTCTTTCTGGGCTTTTACTACTACCTGTCTTTTGTTCTGCTTTCCTTTGCCGAAACCCGGTATTTCGCTCAGCTGTTGCTGACCTATCTGACCGAACCGGTTCTGCTGATCTTCAAAGGAGTGGTCAGCTATATCCCCAACCTTATCATGCTGGCGCTGATCGCCTGGTTGGCGATGTATATCATCAAAGGGATGCGCGTGTTCTTTGACGCGGTCGAGGCCGGCACATTCGAACTGGGCGATTTTGAAAGCCATTGGGTAAACCCGACATTCAACATTGCCCGCGTTTTGGTCATCCTGATCGCATTGGTGTTTGCAGTACCCTATATCCCAGGCTCGGATTCCGCAGCGTTTCAGGGGCTGACTATTCTGGTGGGTGCGATGCTATCGCTTGGCGCGAATTCGGTGGTCTCCAACATGCTGGCTGGGCTGTTTGTGATCTACCGCCGCTCAACCTCGATCGGCGATCGCATCCAGATCGGCGACCACATCGGCGACGTTGTACGGATCAAGCTGATGGAGACCCACCTGAAGTCGATCAAGAACGAGTTGATCTCGATCCCAAATGCGCAGTTGATGAATTCGGATGTGATCAACTTTTCAAAGAAAACAGATGGTAGCGGGCTGTTGCTGCATACGACTGTTGGTATCGGCTATGAGGAGCCTACGGAGAAGGTCGAAGCGATGCTGATCGAAGCCGCGCGCCGGACAAAGGCAATCAAGGCAAAGCCAGAACCATTCGTTTTGTGGACCGCTCTGGCCGACTATGCGATCAATTATCAGATCAACGGCTATACTACGCGGGGCAGCATCATCCCGAAAATTCGGTCAGACCTGCATCGCAATATTGTGGCTGTGTTCAATGAGAACAATGTGCAGATTATGACCCCGTCTTACATCGCCGATCCACCCGAGCCGAAAATCCCCACTGAAGGCTGGGATGGCCATCTGGCACATGAAGCACACGAGGGAACGGATAAGTCGTAACCGGTGCTACACCCTGCCTTTCATATGGTGCATAAGCAGGTTCAGTGATTCACGCATTTAAGGACCTGAACCATGCACGACATCCGCGCCATACGCGAAAACCCAGCCGCTTTCGACGCCGCCCTTGCGCGCCGTGGGGACGCGCCGGTGTCGTCGGACCTGTTGCGCCTGGACGAAAGCCGCCGTGCCAAGATTCTGGCCGCCGAAACCGCTCAGGCCGAGCAGAACAAAGCCTCTAAAGAGGTGGGCGCGGCCAAGGGGCGTGGCGATGAGGTCGAGTTCGAGCGCTTGCGCGCGCTGGTCGCCGAGAAAAAGGCCGAGATTGCCCAGATGCAGACCGAGGCCAAGGATCTGGACGCCCTTCTGACCGATCAACTGATCCGCATCGCCAACCTGCCCGCCGAAGATGTGCCCGAAGGCGCGGATGAAAACGACAATGTCGAAGTCAACCGCTGGGGCACTCCGCCCACACTGGATTTTGCGCCCAAAGAGCATTTTGAGATCGAAGCCGTCCAGACCGGTATGGATTTTGAGACCGCCGCGAAACTGTCCGGCTCGCGTTTTGTGCTGCTGTCCGGTGGCGTAGCCCGCATTCACCGCGCATTGGCACAGTTCATGCTGGACACACATATCAACGAAAACGAACTGACCGAGGTCAACGGCCCGGTTCTGGTTCTGTCCGAAATGATGCAGGGCACCGGGCAACTGCCGAAGTTTGGCGAGGACAGCTATCAGACCCGTGAAGGCTGGTGGCTGATCCCAACCTCCGAAGTGTCGCTGACCAATATCGTCAATGAAACGCTGATCGAAGAAAGCTATCTGCCTCGCCGCTATACCGCGCATTCCCTGTGCTTCCGGTCCGAGGCTGGCAGCGCTGGCAGAGACACCCGTGGGATGCTGCGCCAGCACCAGTTCGAAAAGGTCGAGATGGTCTCGGTCACCCATCCGGACAAATCGGACGACGAACAAAAACGCATGCTGCGCTGTGCCGAGGGTATTCTGGAAAAGCTGGGCATCCCCTATCGCACCGTGATCCTGTGTACGGGCGACATGGGCTTTGGCGCGCGCCGTACCTATGACATCGAGGCGTGGTTGCCCGGACAGGATACCTATCGCGAGATCAGTTCGGTCTCGACTTGTGGTGATTTTCAGGCCCGCCGCATGAACGCGCGGTTCCGCCCCGAAGCGGGTGGCAAACCGGAATACGTCCATACACTGAACGGCTCCGGTCTAGCTGTCGGTCGTTGCCTGATCGCCGTGCTGGAAAATGGTCAGAACGCCGATGGTACCGTGACCTTGCCCAAGGTTTTGGCCCCCTATCTTGGCGGCAAACTGACCTTACAGCGGGACGGCACGCTGGCATAAGAAAACCGGCGCTAACCAACTGCGCCGGTCCTGAGAAAATCAAAAGGCGGAGGAGGTCTACTTCTTCGCCTTTTTCTTATCTTTTTTCTTACTCTTCTTCTTGCCGACTTTCTCTTTGGCGTCCTGTTTCTTTTGATCTTTTTTCTTGTCGTCCTTTTTGGACTTTTTATCCTTTTTGGCTTTGGCTTTCACCTTGTCCTTTGCCTTTGAGAATGCGGCCTCCATTTCCAGCAGTTTTTTGGCAGCTTTCTCAGCCTTGGCTTTTGCCTTGGCCTTTTTTCGCGCTTTGGCTTCAGCAGCGGCTTTCTCTTCAGCAGCCTTCTGGGCGGTTTCCTCAGCCCGCTTCCGGGCGGCGGCAGTAACGCCCTTCCGAGCAGCTGGGCGCTTGGTTGCCGCGCGCGCAGTCGTGGTTTTGGCTGAAACAGCTGCTTTCGCCGCCGCTATAAGAACCGGTGCCCGTGCCACACCAATGCGGGGAACTTTGACGAGCTCTGCGGGTTTCGCGCTCGCAAGGTCTTCTGCGGTCTTGAAGCCATTGGCAATCAACGCTTGCCCAAGCACCTCGCCTACCCCCTTAACATCGGTCACTGCAGTCATCAAAGTTCCCTTCCTTCTCACATCAGTGCGGGTATCGGCTAGCTGCTATGGGCCAGCCTCCGGGATTGATCTTTGGGCGGGAAAGGCACAAGCCGTTTAGTGTCCTCATCCCAAAGTTTCAGATTCAAAGCCGCTACCGCCTCGGGGAATTTGATCCGACGCGGCGTATACTCGGACGGCAGGTTATAGTGGCATTCCCGCAGCCGGTAAGACGGGATGCGCGCGTTGAAGTGGTGTATGTCGTGCAATGTGATGCAGGCCACCGCATTATCAAACCACCAGCCGAAATCCAGCGCCGACGACCCCTGCAGCGCAGCCAATTTCGGATCCAGATCTGGGCGACGGTCCCAGTATGTGTCTTCGAAATTATGCTGAAGATAGACTAGGAAAACTCCCAGCATCCCGCCAAGGAAGGAAAAGGCCACCCAAACCAAAATACCGGTCGCACCGGCGATCAGATACAGCAGGCCCAGGAATATCAGGATCGACAGGTTGTGCAGCAGCACGCCTTTGACGCCGAACCGCACCGTATTCTTGGGCCAGCGGTAGCGAATGAAATAAGTAAACAGTGCTCCGACCGGTACCAGCACAAACGGGTTGCGGTATAGGCGATAATACAGCCGCGACCACCAGTTCGCCGCATTCCATTCCCTCACGGTCATGGTATGAATTTCGCCGGTCTCACGATGTTCCAGATTGCCGATGCCGGAATGATGCAGGTTGTGGTTTTGCTTCATCACTTCGAATGGAGCGAAAGTGAACGGGGAAAGCCCATGCCCTGCCCATTCATTCTGTGCACGCGTTTCAAATAGCGAATGATGCCCGCAATCGTGCTGCAGCACGTAAAGGCGAACAGCGGAAAACGCGAAAACCACCCCGGCAGGCATCATGACGTACCAGCGGTCCACATAGATGATGGCTAATGCCAACGATGAGAAATAGACCGCGAAAGTCCCAAAGTAGCTGATCGCGGCCAATCCATTGTCCTGAACCGCGTATTGACGTGTGTATTCTCTCAAATCCATTCCGTCGGCTCCCCACAATGGCCCGTTGCAATGTGATTCTAAAAATGGGTGCGGTCTTCCCGCAAACAAGCGACACGCTTGGAAACAAAAGCGCGCCAGCGAATGCTAGCGCGCCATCAAAGGGCTGTCACGCCCCGAGATGAAAAATGCAACAGATTGGCGCAGTTACGCGCGTCCCTTCAAATGTTTGGCCAAGGCACCTGCGTTTTTCTTACGCCGTCCCTTATAAGGGTTCTTGTCTCCCTGTCCGCGCAAGGTCAGTCGGATGGGGGTCCCGGGCATATCGAAACTCTCACGCAGGCCGTTGACCAGATAACGGTTATAGCTTTCAGGCATCTTGTCGGGGTGCGAACACATAACCACGAATCCAGGGGGGCGGGTTTTGGCCTGCGTCATATACCGCAGCTTGATCCGGCGACCCTGCGGCGCTGGCGGCGGGTGCTGTTCCAGCATTGCGATCAACCAACGGTTCAAAGCAGCAGTCGGCACACGGCGATTCCAGATATCATGGGCGCGTAGGATAGCAGCTCGCAGGCGCTCAAGCCCCCGCCCTGTTTTGGCGGAAACCGTGACCAGTGGCGCGCCGCGCAACTGCGGCAGAAGACGTTCGAATGATTCTTTCAGATCGCGCAGTTTTTCCTGCTTGTCCTCTTCGATATCCCATTTGTTAATGGCGACAACGACGGCTCGGCCCTCGCGTTCGGCCAGATCCGCGATGCGCAGATCCTGCTGTTCAAACGGAATCGCCGCATCCAGCAACACCACCACAACCTCGGCAAATTTTACTGCACGCAAACCATCCGATACAGAAAGCTTCTCAAGTTTTTCCTGTACCTTGGCTTTTTTGCGCATCCCCGCCGTATCGAAGATCCGCATCGGCGTGCTTTCACCCTCGGGGTCGGCCCAGTCGATCCGCAGGCTGATTGCATCGCGTGTGATCCCGGCCTCGGGTCCGGTCAACAAGCGATCTTCGCCAACGATCTTGTTGATCAGGGTGGATTTTCCGGCATTCGGGCGACCAACAACGGCAACTTGCAACGGCTTGGCGTCGGTGATCAACGGGGTTACGGCTTCGCCGTCTTCATCAAGCTCGATATCAGTTACGGGCGCTTCTTCGATCGCTTTTTCCGCAGCAGCATCCGCCAGAGGCATCAGATGTGCGTAAAGATCGGTCATCCCCTCGCCATGTTCACCCGACAGGCGGACCGGCTCGCCCAGACCCAGATTATAAGCTTCGAGCACACCGGCATCAGCCGCCGAACCTTCGGCTTTGTTGGCCGCAAGGATCACGTGTTTCGATCGTTTGCGCAGAATCTCGGCAAACATCTCATCTGTGGGCGTCAACCCCACACGCGCGTCGATCATGAACAGGCACACATCAGCCATGTCCACGGCGCGCTCGGTCAGGCGTCGCATCCGGCCTTCAAGGCTGTCGTCTGTCGCATCCTCAAGACCCGCCGTATCAATAACGGTAAAGCGCAGATCGCCCAGACGCGCTTCGCCTTCGCGCAAATCGCGCGTAACACCTGGCTGGTCGTCGACCAATGCCAGTCGTTTGCCGACGAGGCGGTTGAACAAAGTGGATTTGCCCACATTGGGGCGCCCCACGATAGCGAGGGTCAGGGACATGTTACTCAACTTTCAAGACTCAGACGCGCCCTTTAGCGCATCTTGTCGTCAACGGAAAGCGTGCAGTTCACCTTTGGTCGAAACGACGTACAAGGTTTGCCCGGCAACAACTGGCGCCGTAGTGGCACCGCCGGGAACCTCGACGCGGTGAACCAGCGTGCCGTCGAGCGGGTTATAGAACCTTAGATAACCATCGTTCGATGCAACAACGATACGCCCACCGGCCATGATCGGCCCGTAATGCGCATAGATTGCGCCACGCCGACCAGGCTTGTCCTTGACGAATCCAGGCAAGTCCTGCGCCCACACAATCGAGCCATCCGAAGCATCCAAACGCACCAACTGACTGCGATCACTAATCAGGAAGATGCTGTTTCCAGCCGGCCAAACCGTATCAACGGCACCTTCATCCGCGGTCCATCTCCGCTCACCCGAAGTGGAATCGAATGCCACGGTGCGGCCCGAATGGTTGCCGATATAGATGGTATCGCCGACCACCATCGGGCCGCCTGTTACGTCAACGATCTGCGCTGCGGCGCGCCCGCGACGCCCACCAGCAACCGACGCGTTCCAGCGGCGAATACCACCTCTGCGGAACGTTGCAGCTATATCGCCCGAGCCAAATGCAAACACCGAGAAATCCGAGGCAATCACCGGCGCAGGCGCGCCCAACACATTGCCAACGCTTGGGGTGCCCTGAACCTGCCAGAGGATGCGCCCATCTTTTGTATCAATCGTCCATCCGATTTCATCTCCGGCGACAAGATACAGCAGGCCATCATTGATCAGAGGTGAGCCGCTGCCCGTAGCATTCAGGCGCTTTTGCCAACGAATGGCACCGGTTTTGCCATCCAGAGCGGTCAGGCGACCAAAACCAGAAGACACATAAAGAACGCCATTGGCATAGGCCAATCCACCGCCAGTTGCATCTGAATCCCCGTCGGTGCCAGGGATTAGATCTGTACTCCAGGCAACCTGCCCCTGCGGTGAGACCGCTGAAACGGTCGCTCCGGAATCCAGCGTGTAGACCAAACCACCTGCAACGACCGGCTCGGCCGTGATGCGCTGCTTGCGCGAATCTCCATCACCGATCGACGTTGACCACAGTTTCTGTGGAGTATTACGCAAAGAGGCATTTGTCGTCCGATACGCCGCGGTTCCCGGGCTTTGTGACCAGTTGGCATTGGCCGTCTGGGCAGGAAGGCTGATCGGCTTGGCCCCCTGGGTCTCAACCGTTTCATTGTCGGATGTGGGTCGGATGTCCTCACGAGCTCCGGGCAGGATGACCTCGGGCTCCTGACAAGCCGCCAGCAATGTCAGGGAAACAACCGCGACCGGCAACCCAATACGGGGGAAGAGACTAATCACCATGATACTCCGAACTTGCCTGTCATTTATTTTCTACCGGTTCAGCTTTGCCGTGCGACCAGCGGTTCCGGTTCACCACCCAGCGCAACAATCAACTGTGTTGCGCGTTGCTGCAGATCTACGCCGATTTCAGCGTCCTGCCGCATTGCCTGCAAACGGGAAATGGCGGCATCGACTTGACCTTCGGACACTTCGATCAGTGCCAGTTGCTCCTCTGCCAGCAACCGCAATGGGGCTCCCGGCACGGCCAGCGCTTCGAATTGCTGACGCCGGTCTGCTACCGGCATTGTCTCGCTTTGCAGCAGCAATGCCTTGAAGGTCGCGATGGCCCGGTAAATTTCAGGCAGATCACCCTGAACCGCAATGGCGTTCAGACTCTCAACAGCGCCCTGCCCGGACTCGATTTCGGTCTGCGAGGCAGAAAGCAGCATCTTTACAATCGCATCTCCACCGGGTGTTGGTGCAGGTACCAAGGCAAGATCATCGGCACGATCGGCGGACTCATTCTGTGCCATAGCGGCCAGAATCGCATCTCCCAGATCCTGTGCCTGACTGGTTGCGCGCGCCTTGCGTAGTTCGTTGAACGCGGCACCACCAACGATCAGAACAACCGCCACTACGCCAACCCAACCCCAACGGCGCAAAAGCAAGAACAGACGGTCGCGGCGCACCTCTTCGGTCACCTCATCAATGAAACTGTCGACGTCGCTCATCCCTGCTCCCCGGGCTTGTGTTCTGTGATATTGGGCAATGTCATACCCCGCTGCCATTGCCAAGCCAAGGGTCCGATTTCATACAATTCCCCCACCTGCGGATACCCTTGCAGAAAAAAGTGAACCGAACTATTCAGTTTAGTGTGGAAAAGATGAGGCCCCGCCCCCATTTCTAAGCATGCGCGCCGAGGGACAGTCGGCAAAGAATTCTGGGAGAGACCCTGTATGCGTTTGATTTCATTCGTAAACGCCTTTTTGGTGATTGTTGCCTTATTCTATTTGGTATTCGAAAGGGATGCATTATTAGCATTCGCCGGCCGCGATGATTCAAACCCGGGCACTACGTCCGAGGCAGAATCTTCTGAAATTCCCGCAGAGGATCGGCACGTAATCCGTGTAGTTGCACAGCGCTCTGTCGCCCGCGAAGTAGACAGTGCAGTGACTCTGCGTGGACAAACCAGAGCAAACCGCGAGGTCGAAGTTCTGGCCGAAACGACGTCAACTGTCGTATCAGAACCCAAGCGCAAGGGCAGTTTTGTCGAAGCCGGTGATTTGTTATGTGAGCTGGATCCAGGCACCCGTCCGGCAAGCCTGGCCGAAGCAGCAGCCGCCAAGCTTGAAGCCAAAAGCCGGGTGCCCGAAGCCGAAGCGCGTCTGCTGGAGGCACATGCACGCGTAGCCGAAGCCGAAATCAACTTGAAAGCCGCACGAAAGCTATCAGAGACCGGTTTTGGGTCGGAAACCCGCAGGATTTCCAGCGAGGCAGAAATGAGTACAGCCCAGGCTGGTATCAAAAGCGCCGAAGCCGGGCTGGAAGCAACACGCGCCGGTATCGAAGCGGCATCAGCCGAAGTCGAGGCCGCCGAACGTGAAATCGAACGCCAGACGATCGAAGCTCCATTCAAGGGTCTGCTAGAAAGTGACACAGCTGAGCTTGGAAGCCTTATGCAACCAGGGTCGCTGTGTGCGACTGTGATCCAGTTGGACCCAATCAAGTTGGTCGGGTTTGTTCCCGAGGCAGATGTAAACCGGATCATCGTAGGGTCCGAGGCTTCGGCCCAGCTGATCTCGGGGCTTCAGGTCTCTGGGCGGGTCACCTTCCTTAGCCGGTCGGCCGATGAGACCACCCGGACCTTTGAGGTCGAGATTACCGTTCCTAACCCCGACCTGACAATTCGGGACGGTCAGACTGCGGACATCCGAATCTCGGCTGAAGGGACCAAGGCACATCTGTTGCCTCAGTCCGCACTGACGCTGAATAACGATGGCAAAGTTGGTGTACGGACCGTTGGAAATGGGAACATTGTGGATTTCCTGCCGGTCACTTTGTTGCGCGACACCTCCGAAGGTGTCTGGGTCGACGGGTTGCCGGAAACGGCGGACATCATCATTGTCGGGCAAGAATTCGTGACTCGCGGCGTGATGGTTGAGCCAACTTATCGGGATGCAGTGCAATGACCGGAATAGTAAGCTGGGCCGCTGGCCGAGCCCGAATGGTTCTGGCATTTATCGCGATTTCCTTGATCGTAGGTGGATACGCCTATGTTGGCCTGCCGAAAGAAGGTGAGCCGGATATCGAAATCCCTGCGCTTTTCGTCTCGGTTCAGTTCCCCGGCATTTCCGCTGAAGACTCGGAAAACCTGCTGGTCAAGCCGATGGAAACCGAGCTGGCTGATCTGGACGGTCTCAAAGAAATGACGTCGACGGCTGCCGAAGGCTATGCCGGTGTCGCGCTGGAGTTCGATTTTGGATGGGACAAGACGGCGATCATGGCCGATGTCCGCGACGCCATGAACAGCGCCCAGGCCGATTTTCCTGAAGGGGCTGAGCAATATACCCTGACCGAGATCAACTTTTCTGAATTCCCGATTGTGATTGTCAATCTGACCGGGGCTGTTCCTGAAAGAACAATGGCCCGTGTCGCCAAAGACTTGCAGGATGATCTGGAAGCATTGGATTCCGTGCTTGAGGCAGGGATAGCTGGCAATCGAGACGAATTGCTAGAAGTGATCATCGACCCGCTGCGGCTGGAAGCGTATAACGTTACCGCCGCCGAGCTGATCAATGTTGTTCAGAATAACAACCAGCTGATCGCCGCTGGTGAGGTGGAAACCGATCAAGGCACCTTCTCGGTCAAGATCCCTTCGTCTTTCAAGACCGCCCAGGACGTGTATGACCTACCCGTCAAGGTCAATGGCGACCGCGTCGTGACCATGGGCGAGCTGGCGCAAATCAACTATACTTTCGAAGATCGCGAAGGCACCGCCCGCTTCAACGGCGAGGCCACCGTGGCACTGCAGGTCGTCAAACGCAAAGGCTATAACCTGATCGACACGGTCGACGAGGTCAAAGCCTCTATCGCAGCGGCCCAATCCAAATGGCCAGCCGAGATGCAGGCGGCGATCAAACTGGGCACCTCGAACGACCAGAGCCGGATCGTAGGGTCGATGGTCAGCCAGCTTGAGGGTTCGGTTCTTACCGCTATTGCGCTGGTTATGATTGTCATTCTGGCCTCGCTTGGGACCCGTGCCGCCCTGCTGGTGGGTTTTGCGATTCCAACCTCATTCCTGCTGTGCTTTGCATTCCTTGCGGTGATGGGGGTCAGCATTTCGAACATCGTCATGTTCGGTTTGATTCTTGCGGTCGGAATGCTGGTCGACGGGGCCATCGTGGTGGTTGAATATGCCGACAAGCGGATCAACGAGGGCGTGGGTCCCATGCATGCCTATGTCGAAGCCGCACAACGGATGTTCTGGCCGATCGTATCCTCGACAGCTACGACATTATGCGCCTTCTTGCCTATGCTCTTTTGGCCCGGCGTTCCGGGCGAATTCATGGGGATGCTGCCAGTTACGCTGATATTCGTTTTGTCGGCGTCGTTGATCGTTGCACTGATCTACCTGCCCGTGATGGGCGGCGTTTCCGGCCGCCTCAGCCGCGTGTTTGACCGGTCGTCGAACTGGCTGAGGGCGCGAACAGCCTGGTGGGTTCGGGCAGCGATGGTTCCCCCGTCGTTATACCTGATCTTCCTGGGGGCGATGCAGACACTGAACCCGAATTACCTGGTCGATTCAGGTAGTTCAGTTCTTGGAATGATCCTGTTCATGCTAGGTGCGTTTGCCGGGTCGGTCACCCTGAGCGCGGCAAAAATCGAACGCGCCCCGGTTGAGCATGTGCAGACCAGCCGCGAACACACACGCTTTGGGCATGTGGTAAAGTTCCTTGTGGGCAACCCGGTCATGCCGCTTGTGTCAATCCTTGTGATTGGCTTCGCCGTGTATCTGGTCATGACGGCATTTGGGGAAAACAACCGCGGAGTTGAATTCTTCGTTGAAAGCGAACCAGAGCAGGCCACGGCCTATGTCCGTGCACGCGGCAATATCTCTTTGGCCGAAAAGGACCAGATGGTACTCGCCGCAGAAGAGATTATCAGTGCGCACCCGGCTGTTATCAACGTCTTTGCATTCGCTGGTGAAGGTGGTTTGGACACCGGTGGACCCGGTGGCCAATCCCCGGCGGATACAGTTGGTCAGGTTCAGTTCGAAATCATCCCTTGGGAAGACAGACCGAACGTCTCGGAACCGATTTTCGGAGGATTGTTGGACCGGCACACAGTGGCGCCAGACTATGACGGCGATTATGTTCTGGAAGAGTTGAACAGGGAGCTTGCGCAGCTACCGGGGATCATCGTTGAGACCTTGCCGCTTGAGCAAGGGCCAGGCTCTTCCAAACCTGTCCATCTGCGGATCAAGGCCGGTGGCTGGCAAGAGCTGACATCAGCCACTTTGGCCGCACGTGAGGCATTCGACGCCACCCCGGGCCTCATTAAGATCGAGGACACGCTGCCCCTGCCCGGTATCGATTGGCAGATTGACGTTGATGTCGCCAAAGCAGGCCGGTTTGGCGCAGACGTAGCCACCGTCGGTGCGATGGTACAGCTTGTTACGCGTGGCCTTTTGCTGGGCGAAATGCGCCCGGACAACGTGGATGATGAAATCGAAATCCGTGTTCGCCTGCCTGATCAGGATCGTGTCTTGTCAACGCTTGACACGCTCAAGGTCCGCACGGTCGATGGTTTGGTGCCACTGTCCAACTTTGTCTCGCGCAAACCAGTCGCCAAACTGGCCGAAATCAACCGTGTCGATCAGGAACGTTATTTTGACGTGAAGGCGGATGTTGAGCCCGGCCTGAGCAATGTTGTGGTCACAGGACCGGATGGGGCCGATCAAAGATTGGCAGTGGTGCGCGAACTCGCAGAGGATGAAAGCCCCACAGCTAGCGCATTGGCATTTCCCGATGGCACTCAGTTCGAACTGATCATGCTGACCGAGGCAGAAAGCACCGATGCTTTGCGCACGCTGATCGAATCCGGTGACGCGCGCACCAGTCTGATTAACCCGAACGAACGGATTGTTGTGTTGACTGAATGGCTGGAAACCGATCCTTTTGGCAGTTCCGTCAGCTGGACATGGACAGGTGATCAGGAGGATCAGGCCGAATCCGGGGCGTTTCTTGTGAATGCCTTTATGGGCGCGTTGGGGCTGATGTTCGTTATTCTGCTCGCGCAGTTCAACTCGTTCTACAATTCGATCCTGGTTCTGCTGGCAGTGGTACTGTCCACAACAGGTGTTCTGATCGGTATGATGGTGATGCAACAGCCCTTCTCGATCATCATGACAGGAACGGGTATTGTGGCTCTGGCGGGGATCGTGGTGAACAACAACATTGTTCTGATCGACACCTATCAGGAATATAGCCAGTACATGCCAAGGATCGAGGCGATCATACGCACTGCCGAGGCACGCATTCGTCCGGTTCTGTTGACCACACTCACCACGATGGCTGGCCTTACCCCGATGATGTTCGGGCTGTCGCTGGACTTTATCAACGGCGGGTATTCGATCAACAGCCCCACAGCACTGTGGTGGAAACAGCTGGCAACCGCAGTTGTCTTTGGCCTTGGTATCGCGACGGTACTGACGCTGATCGTGACGCCTTCGCTTTTGGCTATGCGGGTCTGGGTGACAACCTATGCCATCTGGTTGGGTAAGATTTTGGCCCGTGCTACAGCGGGAAAATCCAGCCAGGTGGCGCTGGATATGGCTATCGGTAAAGCCGCGATGAATGCTCAGGCAACCGAAATGGTCTGGGATGATGAGCTGCGTGCCGACGATCCGAGCGCTGACAGTTCTGGGAAAGAACCGACCGGTTCACCGCTGAAAGCAGCCGAATAAAGAGCAACAGGGTTGGGCAATCCAGCCCTGTTTTACTCGCGCGTCCAGGTTTGATGCGCACAAATGTGATGTTCACACCCTTTGACCATCAGAGTGTCACCCTTCAGCGTCATTTGCGGAACTGCATCAACATCCACTAACGGCACCCAGAATTCACCCCCGCCATATTTACCACCGCCTTGGCTGCCGACATCCCAGAACAGTTTCTTTCCGATATTCGGCGTCTGTACTGCTTTTCCGCTGGCGTCATATGCAGATAAAATCTGACCACAGAACTTGTCACCGCAGGCTGTAATTTTGATGTCAGAGACGAGGTTCTTCCGGTCCGGCTCGGTCTTCCAAATTCCAATGATGGGGTCTCCAAGCGCATAGACCGGTGTAAGTGTGGCAACTGCCGCTATGGCTGGCACAATGAACTTGCGGAAATATTTATGCATAACAAAACCTCAGATGAGTGATCTGTAGTGTAACATAGTTTGGGCCGCCTATCAGGCCGCCTGCATATCCGATTGCTGGCGATTCCAAAGCTGGGCATAACGCCCCTCACGTTTCAGCAACTCATCATGCGTGCCTTGCTCCAGGATTTTGCCACGCTCTAGCACTACAATACTGTCTGCCTCGGCGATTGTGCTCAGGCGATGGGCAATCGTCAGAACCGTACGCCCCTCGCCCGCATGGGCCAAAGCATCCTTGATGTCTTGTTCGGTATCTGTGTCCAGCGCCGATGTCGCCTCGTCCAGCAAAAGGATCGGCGGGTTTTTCAGCAGCGTTCTGGCAATACCGACCCGCTGCTTTTCCCCACCCGACAGCTTTAGCCCGCGCTCACCGACTGTCGTGTCATAGCCTTCGGGCAACGTGACTATGAAATCGTGGATCTGGGCAGCCCGGGCGGCGGCTTCGACATCTTCCTGCGTGGCTCCGTCGCGTCCATAGGCAATGTTATAGCGAATGGTATCGTTAAACAGCACGGTATCCTGTGGCACCACTCCGATTGCCGCGTGCAGGCTGGTCTGCGTGACGTCGCGCACATCCTGCCCATCAATTTTCAGCGCGCCCCCGGTGACATCGTAGAACCGGAACAGCAACCGACCGATGGTGGATTTACCCGACCCCGTCGCACCCACAATCGCTACGGTTTGGCCCGCAGGAATGGTTAGGGAAACACCTTTGAGAATTTCCCGCTCAGCATCATATCCGAATTGTACATCATGCAAGGTAACCTCACCTCCTGTTACATCCAGATCCAGTGCATCGGTCTTGTCGACCACTTCGGCGGGTTGTTCCAACAGGTCAAACATCTGGCCCATATCGACCAGAGATTGGCGGATTTCCCGATACACCGTACCCAAAAAGTTCAGCGGTACGGTAATCTGGATCATATAGGCGTTGACCATGACGAAATCGCCCACGGTCAGCGTCCCGGCCTGCACCCCGATGGCTGCCAAGACCATTACACCGATCAATCCGCAGGTGATCAGAAAGGACTGCCCGAAATTTAGAAACGCCAGAGAATACGCAGTCTTGAGAGCTGCCCCCGCATAGGCTTTCATTGACACATCATACCGTTCAGCTTCACGCGTTTCGGCATTGAAATACTTGACGGTTTCAAAATTCAGCAGGCTGTCGATGGCGCGCTGGTTCGCCTCGGTATCCTGATCATTCATCTCGCGGCGCAGTTTCACGCGCCACTCGGTCACTGCGAATGTGAACCAGATATACAGCGCGATCGTTGCCGCGACGACCACCAGATACCAGACATCAAACAGCCACATCAGAATGATCGCAACAAGCAGCAGTTCAAGGATCAAAGGCCCGATGGAAAACAGCAGGAAACGCAAGAGGAACTCGACCCCCTTTACGCCGCGCTCGATAATACGGCTCAGACCGCCCGTGCGCCGCGTCACGTGATAGCGCATCGACAACTGGTGGATATGCTGGAAAGTTTCCAATGCCAGTGCGCGCAATGCCCGCTGCCCGACAGGAGCAAAGGCCGCATCCCGCAACTGCTGCAAACCAACAGTCATCATGCGCGCGACACCATATGCCACCGTCAACCCAACAGCACCCAGCGCAACGGGGGGAACGCCCTCGCCCGCCAGGCTATCAACCGCACCTTTGTACAAAATCGGGGTGTAGACCGCGATCAACTTGGCCAGAACCAACATGCCCATAGCAATCAGAACGCGGCGCTTAACCCAGGGCTCATCCTCGGGCCAGAGATAAGGCGCAACTTTCCGGATTGTACGCCAGCCAGAGCTGCGCGCGTCCAATTTTGGGATATTGTCGGAATTCATCGGGGCTACTCGTCTCTTCACGTACCGGAACTGCGGTCAGAGAGTGCCCCTGACCCCGGAAGGTCAGAGGTACAGGATTATTCCGGAATGGTGAATACCTGCCCCGGATAGATCAGATCCGGGTCGCGGATCGCGCCTCGGTTGGCCTCGAACAGTTTGACATACAAGACACCATCGCCAAATCGTTCCCGAGAGATAGCCCAAAGCGTATCACCCTTTTGTACTGTAACCGAACGGATGGCCGGTGTTTCCTGAGAGGGTGCAGGCCCATCGTCCACTTCGGCCACGCTCAGAACTTCTAGAGGCTCACGCTTGAACGGGGTTTCCAGACGGCTTTTAACCGTGCCGTCCGAGGCAACCTCATCCACACGCAGCGTATACACACCGGGATCAATGCCTTCGATCTCGCTGCGCCATTTTCCATCATCCGTGGGCTGCATATCAGCGACCAGTTGGTTGTCCAGGTACACGCGTACCGCGGAACCATCAGCCACGCGGCCGGTCAGCTCGACCTCACCCGTGTCTGAATACCCGATCGTATCCAACGCGACCTGATCAGGTTCGGTGCTCTGAGGCGTCGCAGGTTGGACAAGCTCGACCCCGTCTTCCCCCGATCGCAGGATCGCAACCTGTTGTCCTTGCGTGGAATCTGCCGTTCCTTCAGAAGATGTGTCGCCGGTTTGAGCGACCTGCCCCGCCTCGGTTTCATCGCCGCCTGCGGATTCGTCGGCGAGGGTGGTTTCCGCCGTATCAACCGATGCGACCTCTGGTTCGGGTTCGGGCAAAGCCGCAATCAGATAGTCATCAGAGCGGACCGGTTGATCGACCCCATCGGTTTCCAGTGTCAGACCGCGTGCGGCCGTGGAAAACGGGATCGACACGAATTCGGCAAACTGCCCGCTGTCATCAACGGTAAAGCTGTGAACTGCCTCACCGTCCAGCAATACCCGCACCTTGGCGCCGGGTTCTGCATTTCCGGACAGAACAGCATTCCCGTCAGGCTCAACAAAGATCTGATCCAAGGCCGGAGGCGTAACTTCGGCAACTTCCTCAGCCGGTTCAGCAACCTCCTCAGCCGATTCAGCGGTCTCGTCAGCCTCTTCGGTCGGAGCCTCGGCTGCTGCCGTATCCGTATCAGTCGTCGCATCGGCCTGCGGGGTTTCTTCTGTGTCCGAGGCAACGGACGCGTTCTCAGACGCATCCTCAGCCACATCTTCCTGCGCTGTTGGGTCGAGAGACGTGCCGTTAAACGCGCCGGAAAAATATGCACCGCCGACGCCCAACAGAACCAGCAAACCGGCGATCACCCCCCAGGTGAAAGATCTGGGGCTCTCGCTTCCCGAATTGGAATCCATACTCTTCCTTTCACTCCGCAGCGCAAATGCCTTATCTACAACGCATTCTGCCTGACGGTTGAGCCAATCTATCAATACCGCTATCACGGGTCAAAACCCCAGATACAACCCCGGAGAAGCCTCTCGATGTCTCAGAAATCCGTCTGTGTGTATTGCGGGTCACGCAATGGCGCCCAAACCAGCTATTCCGACGCAGCCCGCTCCTTTGGTCAGCTTCTGGCGCAGGAGGGCTGGCGACTGGTCTATGGCGCGGGCGATGTGGGTCTGATGGGCGAGGTCGCGCGTGCGGCCCAAGCCGCCGGAGGGGACACGTTCGGCGTGATTCCCGTTCACCTGCTAAAGCGCGAGGTTGGCAAGACAGACTTGACCCGGTTCGTGATCACCGAAACGATGCACGAACGCAAAAAGGTCATGATCATGAATGCCGATGCGGTGGTTGTCCTGCCGGGTGGTCCGGGTTCACTGGACGAATTGTTCGAAGCCCTGACATGGCGACAGTTGGGTCTGCACGACAAGCCCATTCTGGTCATGAATGTTGATGGATATTGGGATGCCCTCCATGATCTTGTGCAGCAGGTCATCGGCCAGGGATTTGCGGACACATCTCTGGCCGATTTCATAGCGTGGGTCGACAGCCCGGAAACGGCGATGTCGACCCTGAGAGCGATGTTGGTCCCGCATAAGGGCTAGTCGGGCGGTGTGACCCGCCCGCAGATTGCCGCAGACCTAGGTGGCGGGTTTTAGACGGCTGATCAGAACCTGTTCCACTTTGTTCAGCGGGTGGTTGGTCAGGGTCTTATCAACCTCGGCCACCACTTTCCTTAGGACTTCGCTGTGCAGGCGGCGGCGCAGAAGCCCCAGAACATGAGGGCTGGCGACCAGTACCAGGCGCTTATATGCCCCCTTCAGGCCTTTGCGATTCAACAGATTTGCCACATCCTGCACGAACAGAGACTTGGCCTGCGATTTCCACTTGGGTTCCTCAACGGCTGATTTCTGATTGGGCCCGTTGTCAGAGCGTCGCCCTGCCCGATCCGAAGGCCTGACGCCTGAGCCGTCGCTTTCTTCGACCGAGACAACCACCAGATTGGGGTCTTCGGCATCCGTGATATTCTCCATGAACAGCGCCTTTTCCCCGTCGGCAATGACAATCCATGTTCCCTGCGATAGTGCGACCATTGTGATCTCCTGTTTTGGTTTTTCTGAGACCATCCCTCGGGTTTCAGGCACGGCTAACCGTTTACGCAGCTTTGTTTTTCGCCGCGCCGCCTGGAATTTTTTTAAAGTGATTTGCGGCTCTCTCCTCCGCCACACTTAAAGTAAGCACTGCGCGCCGTCTTACAATCCGGCCGGACCGCGAAACTGCGGTTATAGGCGAGTTTTCACCGGTTAGGAGGACAGTTCGATGACCGTAATTTCGGGCGTTACACCAAAACGCACGGGCAGGATCGAACATCCGATACCCCCGGACACGACCAGATCACGATTGCCTTCGCGCACGTGACCATAGGCATAGCGATTGCCGAATTTCGAGGGCACCACCGGCGACCAGCCAAACAGCCGTACCTGCCCTCCATGAGTATGACCTGACAGGGTCAGGGCCACGCGATCAGGAATTTTGGGGAAGATATCCGGTTCATGCGCCATCATCACCACCGGGGCATCATCCGTGATCTGCCTAAGCGTCGTAGGCAGGTCATCCAGCCCTTGGTATCGACCATTGCCCGTATAAATCGCCAACTGATCTTCGAGGCCTGCAAGCCAAATCCCGGCACCATCCAGTTTGAAGGCCTCGTTTGAAAGCACCCGGATACCATTCCGCCTCAGCGCATCGCCGTACAGATTCGGCCCGCCCCTGCGCTTTTGGGCTGACCGGTCATCCCACCAATCGTGATTTCCCAGAACCGCATAGACACCATGCTTTGCCTGCAATCCGGACAACACTGGCGCCAGATCGGCAATTTTCACAGGTTTTAGATTTATCCTATGCCCGGCGGCATAGTCACCCAACAGCAGGATAAGGTCAGGTGACAGAGCGTTTGTGCGCCGAACGATCTGCTGGACTCTTTTCAGCCCCACATAGGGCTCACCCACATGCAGATCAGCCAGCACCGCGATCCGCAGCGGCGGTGCGGTCCAGTCCGCGCGCCGGATCCGCCACTTACGAACACGCAGGCGCAGCGCGGGTTCGATGAAGAAACCATACGTGGCAGCAAAAAGGCCTGCCAGCATCACTGCCAGCAGGCCCTTTATGAACCCTCTACGGGTCACTGGATCACATCCGCGAAGCGACGTTTTCCCAGTTCACCAGGTTGTCGAGGAAGTTCGACAGGTACACCGGACGCTTGTTGCGGAAGTCGATGTAATAAGAATGCTCCCACACATCGCAGCCCAACAGAGCAGTCTGACCAAAGCACAGCGGGTTCACGCCGTTTTCGGTCTTGGTCACTGCCAACGAACCGTCCGCATTCTTGACCAGCCACGCCCAGCCCGAACCGAACTGACCGGCACCAGCTGCGCTGAACTGCGACTTGAACTCGTCAACCGAGCCAAAGCATTCGACCAGCGCCTTTTCCAGCTCGCCAGGCATGGCGTTGTCGCCGGGGCCCATCATCTCCCAGAACTGGTTGTGGTTCCAAAGCTGACTGATGTTGTTGAAGATGCCGTTTTGCGCGACGGCATTTGCGTCGTAGGTGCCGGTGATGATCTCTTCCAGCGACTTGCCGTCCCACTCGGTACCGGCGATCAGCTTGTTGCCGTTGTCGACATAGGCCTTGTGGTGCAGGTCGTGGTGAAATTCCAATGTTTCGGCGGACATGCCCTTGGCTGCCAGCGCGTCGTGTGCATAAGGAAGATCAGGAAGTTCAAAAGCCATCTCGGCCCCCTGTTGAAAATGAATGTTGCGGTTTCCAAAGGTTAAATGCTTTGGCAAGTGCCGCAGGTCAAGGGCAGAGATCATAAAACCCGGAGGTCCGCGATGCTAACTCAGGCGCGCAAGATGTTTTACCGCGCCCGCGGATACTATGCGGGCAGCCTGAATGGCGAGCCTTTCCGGCTGGATCCCTACCACTCGAAGTTCTGGCGCAAGGCCTCGGCCGGCGCGTGGGAGCCCGAGACTTTTGCCGTGCTGGATAGATATCTAACGCCGGACAGCGACTATCTGGACATCGGGGCATGGATTGGCCCAACGGTGCTGTACGGTGCCCGCAAAGCCCGCCACGTCTGGTGTTTCGAACCAGACCCCACCGCGTTTCGGCATCTGGCGTGGAATCTGGACCTGAACGACATTCGCAATGTTTCGGCATTTGGCGTCGCATTGTCGGATCAATTCGGCGTGGCCCGTATGGCATCCGTTCGCGGTGAACCCGGGGATTCCACCAGTTCACTGTTGCATGACGGGGTGCATGGGACAGATGCATTGACCATCGAGTGGGATCAGTTCGAGGCCGTAAATGACCTGTCCCGTGTCTCCTTGGTCAAGATGGATATCGAAGGGGCAGAATTTGCGGTTCTGCCGAGCCTTCTGCCCTTTCTGAAAAAGCATCGCCCGGCCCTCTATCTTTCGCTCCACTCGCCCCTTCTGGCCGAGGAAGACCGGCTTACACGGACATCTCAACTCCTTGAAAGCCTTTCATTCTACACCGAAATTCAAGACGAAAACGGGCACCCGCTAAAGGTCGAAGAATTGCTGCAACCTCAAGAGTTGAAGCGGTATCGCGCCGTTGTGTTGCATGAATAGAAGGTGCAGTATTTTTTTCGCGCATTAGTTGCATATGCGCTTGAAACTCTCGCGTTGTTTGGTGTCTTCCCTTCTGGATAGACCGAGTAAACGAGGAACCATGAAATATCTTTTCTTAGCATCCATTTTTACCGTTTTTGCACAGGCAGCGGCGGCGGAAACAATTACTTACGATTGTGCCGTTCGCGACCGCGACGGAACCGGGTGGGTCGCGCCCCGCTATATCTTTGTTATTGATAAGGACGGCGTTAGTGCGCAAACAGCCAGCGGGCACAACGAAATGCAGTCCGCTAAGCTGAAAATTGATAGAAAGAAGCGTTACAAGCTGGATTGGCGCGTTGAGTTGACAGAGTTTGGCGGCCAAAAAGTCCGGGTAAATTACACGGCCCGCATTGACCCTTCTCACAACACCGTGAAACTGAGAGGCAACTGGGTGAATGCCAACTTTGTCAACAAGCCTTCAGGGCAAGGCAAATGCAAAGTGATCGATGGTTAAGCTTCGGTTAAACCGCAAAAGCCCCGGAAAATCCGGGGCTTTTTTTCCTAGCTTCGGAACCTAATAAACCCCGACCTCACTGCCCGGCTGCGCTGCGACCTTCAACAGTTTGAACACGTAGTCTGCGGTTGACCGGAAGCAGACGACGCGGAGAGTTTCGGCGTCATCCAGCCAGAACGCACCGGCAACCTGCGCCAAGCGCGAGCGGCGGATTTGGCCGGGTTGGAAGGCGTCAGCCGACAGATCTACCGGGGCCAGTTTGCCCAGAACTTCGCGAGCGTTCGAGCCCGAGATGCTGAACACCGCGCGGGCATCCGAGACGTTGACCGCCAGGGCATGCACACCGCTTAGCGCGTTGGTCATCGCGGCCAGTTTGGCCTCGACCTCGGCATATGGGACAAGCACAAGCAATTCGTCGGTGGACATCCAGCAAACACCGCTGTCTCCGTCGACAAATGCCTCGCGCTGGCCGGGTACTTTCTGGCCGGTGGCGTCTTTGACGGCCTTCACCAGAACCTTGTCGGACAGGTCGCCGCGCAGGGTGATCATGCCCTGCAGGCCGCATTCTTCAACCTTGGCGATGCCCTCATAGCTGGCGTGGTTCAGTGCGCTGATGGGTTCAGACATTCTGCTTCTCCCCGTCCTTGTCGAAGAAGATCGGATCCACGATCTTTGCTTTGTAGGATTTGCCATCGGTGCCCGGGAACTCGACAATCTCGCCCATGCGGTCAGGACCATGCTTGATCAAGCCCATGGCGATACCTTTGCCCAGGTTGGCCGAATAATAGGTTGAGGTCACACGACCGATCATGTTGCGCTGACCGTTGGCGTTGACGCCCTCGCCCACTGCGTAAGCCCCATCCGGGATGACAGAACCATCCACAGTCTCAAGACCCACCAGTTTCCAACGCTCGGGATCGGCCATATGGCTGCGCGAATGTGCGCGCTTGCCGAGGTAATCCTCTTTCTTTTTCGACAGCGCCCAATGCAGCCCCAGATCCTGCGGGATCACGGTTCCATCGGTTTCGTCGCCGATCATGATAAAGCCTTTCTCGGCCCGAAGGATGTGCAGACATTCGGTGCCATAGGGCATCACGCCGAATTCCTTGCCTGCCTCTGTCAGCGCATCCCAGAAGGCCTGCCCTTGGGATGCAGGGACGGCGATCTCGTACGACAGCTCACCCGAGAACGAGATGCGATAGGCCCGGCAATCAAAGTCGCCGATCTTGCCATCGCGCCACTCCATGAAGGGCAGCGCCTCCTTCGACACATCCATGCCGCCGAGCTTTTCAAGCACCTTGCGGGCGTTGGGGCCAACAACGGCGACCTGCGCATATTGCTCGGTCACGTTGGCAACATAGACTTTCCAGTCCCACCATTCGGTTTGCAGCCATTCTTCCATGTGACCGTGGATACGTTCGGCCCCGCCGGTGGTGGTGTGGCACAACCATGTGTCTTCGTCGATCCTAGCAACAACACCGTCGTCGATCAGAAAGCCATTTTCGGAACACATCAGGCCATAGCGGCATTTGCCGATCTTCAGCGTAGACATCATGTTGGTGTACATCATGTCCAGGAACTTGCCTGCGTCCGGCCCTTTGACGATCAACTTACCCAGGGTCGAGGCGTCCAGCAAGCCGAGGTTCTCGCGGGTGTTTTTCACCTCACGGTTCACGGCGTCATGCACGGTTTCACCCGGGCGAACATAGGCATAGGTCCGGCGCCAATGGCCGACCGGCTCCCAATCGGCGCCGTTCTTGTCGTGCCAGTTATGCATCGGAGTCCGGCGGATTGGCTGGAACACCTCACCACGTGCCTCACCGCCGATAGATGCCATTGAAATTGGGGTGTAAGGCGGGCGGAACGTTGTTGTTCCAACCTTCGGGATTTCGGAGTCCAACGCATCAGCTAGGATCGCCAATCCGTTGATGTTACTCAGTTTACCCTGATCCGTTGCCATGCCCAGAGTGGTGTAACGCTTGGTATGTTCGACGCTCTCATATCCTTCGCGCGCGGCAAGTTGCACGTCCGAAACTTTGACGTCGTTTTGGAAGTCCAGCCAGGACTTCATCCGCAGTTGAATATCCGCGTTCGCAGGCATCAACCAGACCGCAGCCATAGGTGCCTCGGACGTAGTTTCCCCGACAGGCGCTTTGGTGCGTTTGGTTTTGAATCCAGCCGCTTTGGCTGCGGCCTTACCAGCTGCATCGGCATCGGCCAGCACATCGCCCAGCGCCATCGGGCCATTCGATGCCCCGGCGGCTACGACGAACCCTTCGCCATCAGCCCCAAGCGGGGGTCGTGCAGGATCCGGCCGGAAATGCGCATTGGCATCGTCCCAGATCAGCTTGCCGCCGCAATGCGACCACATATGCACGACCGGAGACCAACCGCCCGACATCGCAACCGCATCGCATTCCACCTCTTCACGGGCGCCACCGATGCCGTCCTGATTGCAGATGGCAACTTTCTTGACGCGTTTGCCGCCTTTGACTTTGGCAATGGCCTTGCCCACATCGACGCGGATACCCAGTTGGCGCGCCTCTTCAGCCAGAGGGCCCGAGGTAGCCCTTGCGTCAACCACACGCAAGATATCCACACCGGCCTGTTTCAGGGTGATCGCAGTCCGGTAGGCGTCGTCATTATTGGTGGCCACAATCACCTTTTCACCGGGTGTCACACCCCAGTTCACGACATAGTCCCGCATGGCCGAGGCCAGCATGACACCCGGCACATCATTACCCGCAAAAGACAACGGACGCTCAATCGCTCCGGTAGCAGTCACGACCTGTTTCGCCCGAATACGCCACAGGCGATGGCGCGGGCCTTGTGCGCCAGGCTTATGGTCCGTCAGGCGTTCATAGCCCAGCACATAGCCATGGTCATAGACCCCTGCACCCATGCAGCGATTGCGCAAGATGACGTTGTTCATTGTTTCTAGTTCGGAAACAGTTTGTTCCACGAACTTATCCACAGGCTCATCATTGATTGTGCCGCCATCAACTGGGGCACGGCCACCCCAATGCGCGGTCTGCTCAATCAACATGACCTTTGCACCGGTCTGAGCAGCCACTTTGGCAGCCTGTAAACCGGCCACACCGCCACCGATCACCAACACATCGACGAAGTTGTAGAAATGCTCATAGGTATCCGCATCACGGCTGTCCTTGTCGGGGGCTTTGCCCAGACCGGCAGATTGGCGGATGAACGGCTCGTAGACGTGTTTCCAGAACGGCTTGGGATGAATGAACATCTTGTAATAGAAGCCAGCTGGCAGGAACCGCGACAGGTGCGTATTGATCGCACCGATATCAAATTCCAGGTTCGGCCAGTGGTTCTGAGAAATCGAGGTCAGACCGTTGAACAGCTCGGTCGTGGTGGCGCGCTGGTTCGGCTCGAACCGATTGCCCTGCCCCAGACCGACCAGAGCGTTGGGTTCTTCCGCACCACTGGCGACAACACCACGCGGGCGGTGATACTTGAACGACCGGCCCATCATCATCTGATCATTAGCCAGCAAGGCAGAGGCAAGCGTGTCGCCTTCGTAGCCCTGCATCGAAGTGCCGTTGAAGGAGAATGTGACCTGTTTCGACCGGTCAATCAGCCGGCCTTGATTTGCGAGACGGGTGCTCATGATGCGGACCTTTCGCAGGCGTAATTACGGGTGGTGGCGCGGATCATTTGTATTCTCTCCACGTCCAGCCAGGGCGCTTGGCGGTGATCGCCTCGCGAATTTCTTTGGGCGGCTCAAACACCTGGGCAGAGTAGGTGCCGAAAACTTCGAGCGTTTGCGTGCAGCGCGCCGCGTGGAACCACTTGCCGCATCCATTCGCATGGCGCCAGCGTTCGAAATGAACGCCTTTAGGGTTTTCACGCATGAACAGGTAATCGTGGAAGTCACCATCCGACGAGCCCGGACCGAAACGCTTCAGATGCGCCTCGCCACCGGCGGCCAATTCGGTTTCTTCGGCATCGACGCCGCAATAGGGGCAATTCAGGATCAGCATATGTTCATCCTCTCGGCAGCAGGCGAGACCATGCTGCATGCGAAATCTGAGTAACGGGCGCGCGAGATTTTTCGCCGGAAAATCTGCATCAGTGCGCCACCCCGGCCGCGACGCTTTCGTCGATGAAGCGGCCTTCTTTGAAACGATCCAACGAGAACGCCTCGGTCAGCGGTGAATGGCCCGTGGCCATCAGCTGTGCCATGCCCCAGCCGGACCCCGGAATGGCCTTGAAGCCACCGGTGCCCCAGCCACCGTTGATGAAACAGTTCCCAAGCGGTGTTTTCGACAGGATCGGAGACCGGTCACCGGTCATGTCCACGATCCCGCCCCATTGCCGCAGCATTTTTAGGCGTGAGATCATCGGGAAGGTCTCGACCAGCGCGCGCACAGTTTCTTCGATATGGTGGAAGCTGCCGCGTTGGGTGTAGTTGTTGAACCCGTCGGTGCCGCCACCGATCACCATCTCTCCCTTGTCGGATTGCGACATGTAGCCATGCACCGTGTTGGCCATCACGACCACGTCCATGCAGGGTTTGATCGGCTCAGACACCAGCGCCTGCAGAGCAATCGCCTCAAGCGGCAGACGGAAGCCCGCCATTTCGGCCAGTTGACCGGAATGGCCCGCAACCACGATTCCCAGCTTGTCACAGTCGATCGCACCCTTGGTGGTGTCGACACCGACAACACGACCATCCTGTGACCGAACCCCGGTCACTTCGCATTGCTGGATTATATCCATGCCCATGGCGGAACAAGCGCGCGCATAGCCCCAAGCCACCGCATCGTGACGGGCGGTGCCACCGCGTTCCTGCCACAGCGCACCCAGAACCGGATAGCGCGGGCCTTCGAGATTGATGATTGGCACCAGTTCCTTGACCCGTTCAGGTGTGATCCATTCAGTCTTTACACCCTGCAGCGCATTCGCATGAGCCGTGCGCTGATAGCCGCGGATTTCATGCTGGGTCTGCGCCAGCATCATCACGCCGCGCGGGCTGAACATGACGTTATAGTTCAGGTCCTGACTCAAATCCTCATAAAGGCTGCGCGCCTTTTCATAGATCGCGGCAGACGGATCCTGCAGATAGTTCGAGCGGATGATGGTTGTGTTCCGACCGGTATTACCACCGCCCAGCCAGCCTTTTTCGATCACAGCGACATTCTGGATGCCATAGTTCTTACCCAGGTAATAGGCGGTTGCCAGACCATGGCCACCCGCCCCCACAATTACGGCGTCATAGCGTTTCTTGGGCTCGGGCGAACGCCAGGCGCGTTCCCATCCGGTATGATAGCGCAGCGCTTCGCGCGCCACAGCAAAGGCTGAATAGTGTTTCATAAGCGAATCCATCCGGTTCGGTGATTGGCGCAGGTATGCCGTGTAACCGCCTTTGGCCCCTGCCGTGCAACGCCATAATATCGCACTATTGCGACATCGCCCTTATTATTGCGACATGAAGCCCCCTCGCGGCCATTTGTCCCTTTTTTCCGCCCCGCCACAGGTCTAAGTCAGGACAGCCATCTTGGAGTTATCATGACCTTCTGGGCCCTCATCATAGCCACCGCCGTCCTGATAGCGGTTTTTCTTGGGATTTCGATACTGCGTAGGCGAGATACGCGCGAACCATCCACTGCGTATGACTTGCAGGTCTATCGTGAACAGTTGGCCAGCGTAGATCGAGACTTGGCCCGTGGTGTCATCGCTGACGCAGATGCCGAGCGAGTTCGCACGGAAATTTCACGCCGCATTCTTGCGGCTGATGCGCAGATGCAATCTTTGTCTGAACCGCAAGGGCCTTCCAAATGGATCTCGGTTACGGCATCCATATTTGTCGCGGTCATCCTGGTAGGCGGAGGATCCTGGATGTATCTGAAGCTTGGTGCAGCCGGGCTCCCCGATCAGCCCCTGTCATTGCGGCTAGAAATGGCCGATGCTCTGCGCACAGAGCGCCCCAGTCAGGCCGAGGCAGAAGCCGCCACGCCACCCGCACCACTGCCACAGCTTGACGAAAGCTATGCCTCTCTTCTCGGGCAACTACGCGAAACCGTTTCCGGTCGTCCTGATGACCTACAAGGACATATCCTTCTTGCCCAGCACGAGGCGAACGCAGGTAACTTCCATGCCGCCTACAAAGCGCAGCAACGTGTGATCGAACTGTCCGGGAATACTGCACCCGCAGATGTCTATTCGCATCTTGCCGAGATGATGATCCTTGCTACCAACGGATATATCTCGCCCGAAGCTGAAGACGCATTGAAACAGTCATTGCAGCGTGATCCACGCCATGGTCCGGCCTTGTATTACCTGGGACAGATGATGGTACAGGTCGGACGACCTGATATCGGTTACAGGATCTGGGTGGATGCACTTGGAAGCGCGCCGACAAATGCCCCCTGGGCAACGGCCATTCGCGCACAGATGGACGATCTGGCCTTTCGTGCGGGTGTGTTCAATGCCGCCCCTATACCAGCAGGGAACCCAGGCCCCGGTGAGGATGACATCGAGGCCGCTGCATCTCTGACCGCACAAGAGCGACAAGAGATGATCCTTGGCATGGTCGAGCAACTGTCAGACAGGCTTGCAACCGAAGGCGGCTCCCCCGAAGAATGGGCCCGACTGATCGGTGCCCTTGGGGTGGTTGGCGACATCGACCGGGCCACCGCGATCTACGCCGAAGCCCAATCCGTATTCTCGGACAATGACAACGCACTGGATATCCTTGGTGCGGCAGCAGCTCAGGCTGGGGTGACCCAATGATCCATGACATTTTTGAGGAATTTGCAGGCGCGCTTGCGCCTATGAGCGCGTTGATCGGTCTCGATCTGGGAGAAAAGACTATCGGGGTTGCAGTCTCGGACCGGATGCGCGGTGTTGCAAGCCCGCTGGAGACCGTAAGGCGCAAGAAATTCACTCTGGATTCTGCCCGTCTGCTGGAAATCATCGCCGACCGTGAGATCGGGGGCATCCTACTGGGTCTGCCGAAAAACATGGATGGCAGCGAAGGGCCGCGCTGCCAGTCCACCCGTGCCTTTGCCCGAAACCTGTCCCGTTTGACCGAAGTTCCGATCGGGTTCTGGGACGAACGGCTCAGCACGGTTGCGGCAGAAAAGGCACTGCTTGAGGCGGATACGACACGAAAGCGTCGCGGACAGGTTATCGACCACGTCGCGGCAGGCTATATTCTGCAAGGCGCGCTGGACAGAATGCGCTTTCTTTAAGGATCGGAAAACGCTGATGTCGAACATGGTTTGGAAAAGGAACGAGGTCGAAAGCCCGTGCATCCAGATCTGCGTTGTGCACCCGACCGAGCGTATTTGTACCGGTTGCTACCGCACGATCGACGAAATCTCTCGCTGGTCAAAAATGGACAGCTCTGAGCGCGCCGATATCATGGCAGACCTACCGTCTCGCAAACCGCTGCTTGCCAAACGGCGCGGCGGCCGGGCGGGGCGGCTCAACAAGGCCTGAGATTTCCACAAAAGGATGTGATTGCTGAATCTGCACCGCTGCGGGCTGGTCTGAACTACGAGGGGGTCAAGTTCGTTGACAGCTGGTGAGTGAGTGGCAACCCACAGCGGCGCGTTTCAACAATCGATCCTCTGCAGTGGCTCGGCAGAGGAGTTCGATCTGTGTACGTCTTTTTTGACCAATCGATCAAGAAAAATCCTCGCTGATATTTCTGTGCCCTGACGTAAATGTCACAGCAGGCTCAAGCCGCTGCGTTTCTACCCAGACGCAAGCCATGTTTTGGCGTTCTGAATTTCCTCGGCGGGAAAGAACTGAGTGCGTGTGCCAAGGATGTGACTGGCCACCCGTTGGGCCAGATGTTGCCAGGCTTTGTCGCCAACAACCGCTGCCCGATCCAGATTGCCAATATGCCCCCGGGCCAGCCGAAAATGCGAGGCAAGCGCCGTAAGGCCTTGCCATCCGTCGAACTTGGACAGATCAATCAGCAGGCGAAACCCCTGTTTCTCCTGCAAAATGTACTCCAGATCGGTTTCGGCCTTTTTGAATTCGTCAGGGTCGAGTTTTCCCATCAGGCTGACCTGCACGCAGGGGCCGCCCAGATCCATAACGTGAATTGAGCCCAGAGATTCGCGCAACCATCGGCGCGCTTCTTCAATATTCGCGTGATCGAATACCTGCACAGGGCAAGGGAAAAGTGGAGCCGCAAGCCGGATACTGGTCTGAACCCAACCCTGATCCGCCACCACTCCAATTCGATCAAAGCCGCGCCAGTGGCTGAGGCCCAATTTTGTATCCGACCAAACCGCATTCAGATCGTACCCTTTGAACTCTGGCTGCACGATCGCCAACAACCGCACCGTGTCGTGTTCGGCCAGTGCGGCCTCAATCGCCGGGATCAATGTTGTGGAATAGTCCGTACCTGTCACTTCGCCGGAAAGCTCGATTTCAATCAATGCTCCGTCAGAGTTTTTGTGGACAGCAATCATCAAAAAATCCTCCAAATCTGTATAATGACAGAACGTTAGGAGGATTTGATCCATTCGGCCACACCGCCAGCGCATTCAGGCCGAAAATAGGCGATCATCCGGCCATCCGACCCAGCCTCAGCCCCGCTGCCCCATGGCGCTACCCCGTGCAGGCAGTGGCGGTGCAGCAGATAGGCCTCGCCCGGACGTGCGGGCAGTACGATGCGACGGCAAGTATCAAAGACCTCACGACGGGCAGCCTGATAAACATCTGTTATGTCCACCTGATCCAGAGTTTCCGGGCGCTTGTCTTCAAGTGCATCCGCAAATGCAGCCTGCATGATCTTGTGGCTACCTTCCCAAAGAACCATCGGGGACGCATTCTCGCTGGCATCAGTCAATGGAATGCCCAGTATCCACGCATGCGGTTCCTCGACCCTTCGGCGCCTGTCCGGGCCGGACGGGCGTAAACCATCCACATGGGCCGCATCCCGCTTTGCTCGATACTGGGCAGCAGCCTCGCCCTCTCCGCGCCGGGGCAACGGGTAGCCGGGGAAAATGACCGAGACCTGGGCTTTGTGCAATGGCAACGACCCATAACGCGACACTATGAAATCCATGACGGCCCCGGTCAGAACCGGGGAACCCTGGACCCTGCCCTCGGTGTCGTTGTTCAGCGCGTCGACCCCAATGAACCAGGTCCCTTCACAGTCCAGCCAATGCGCGAATTCCGGATCCGCCGCAGCAGCGCGTGCTGCGGGCAGCGCATAAGATACCCAGTCCAGAATAGCCCGGTCGTGGGGAAATTTCACCCAGCCCTTTTCCTCGAAAGAACTCAAAAACCCAACGCCTTGCGTAACATATTCAGGGCGACCAGAGTCAGGAAGACCGCGAATATCCGCTTGAGCGGCTTTGGATCCATCGCATGGGCCAACTTTACGCCCCAAGGCGCAGTGATCATGGTCATGGCGACCACAATCCCAAAGGCAATCAAGTTGACGGCGCCGATGGTAAAGGGCGGGCGGTGTTCAGGGGCAATTTCGAGAAACAGGAACCCCATGACCGAGGGCACAGCGATGATCACGCCAAACCCGGCCGCCGTGGCCACAGCCCGGTGAATTGGCGTGTTGAACAAGCTCATTAGCGGTACGCCAAAGCTGCCGCCGCCGATACCCATCAGAACGGATAGGAAGCCGACCGAGGGCGACAGGAGAGCGCGTTTCAGGCCCTTGGGCATGGCGTCTCCAAGCCGCCATTCGGATTTACCCAGACCAAGATAGGCGCCAATCACCATACCCAATACACCGAACAGGGCTTGCAATGCCTCGGTCCGAAGAGCGGATGCCACCATCACGCCCAACACCGCACCGATGGCGATGCCCGGACCCCAACTGCGCAGGATATCCCAATCAACGGCACCCTTTTTGTTATGTGCCAGAAGCGACCGCAGTGAGGTTACGATAATCGTTGCCAGTGAGGTGGCGAGGCACAGCTGCATCAACTGCGGGCCGCCATACCCAAGGGTCTGAAACGCATAGAAAAAAGCAGGGACCAGCACGATGCCTCCACCGACACCCAACAGACCCGCCAAAACGCCTGCCAGCGCTCCGATCACCAGCAGAAGAACCAGCATCTGAGCAAGCAACATTACTTCGGGCATCATTCCCCCCAACCGACCTTTTGCCGTATTGCCACCATTCAGGCCTCGGTCAGAGGCGCGACATGATCCAGTGCCTGCAACATAACCTCGGGGCCCGCCCCGTCATGCACCGCACCTTCAGACAGGGTCCGTCGCCAAGCCCGCGCACCCGGCCGTCCTGCGAACAGGCCAAGCATATGTCGCGTAATCTGGTGCAAGCGCCCTCCGCCAGCAAGATGGCATTCGATATAAGGCACCATTTTCCGGGCAACAGCAAACGGGTCGGCGGTCTGACCGACCCCAAAAATCACAGGATCCGCTGTGGACAGAACATCTGACGGCTGATGATACGCAGCCCGCCCGATCATGACACCATCCAGCCCTGCATCCAGATGCCCGCGCGCCTGTTCCAGATCAGCAATGCCACCATTTATAGAGATGTGCATATCCGGGAATTCCGCCTTCATCCGATGCACGAGATCATAATCCAGGGGTGGAATATCCCGGTTTTCTTTGGGGCTGAGCCCTTGCAGCCAGGCTTTGCGCGCGTGGATCGTGACCCGTGTGCATCCCGCTTGCCTGATCTGGCTCAGAAACTCAGGCAAAATATCTTCGGGCTGTTGGTCGTCGACTCCAATGCGGCATTTGACCGTGACATCTACGTCCACGGCTTCGCGCATTGCGGCAACACAATCCGCAACGCGGTCAGGGGATTTCATCAGCACCGCACCAAAAGTGCCAGATTGCACTCGATCAGACGGGCAGCCACAATTCAGATTGATCTCATCATAACCAGCATCCGCCCCCAACCGGGCCGCTTGTGCCAATTCCTGAGGGTCCGACCCTCCCAGTTGCAGGGCCACGGGATGCTCCTGCGGGTTGTGGTCCAGCAAATGCAGCGCACCACCCCGAACTAACGCAGGCGCTGTGACCATTTCAGTGTACAGCAGCGCCTCGGTGCTCAGCAACCGATGCAGATAGCGACAATGCCTGTCCGTCCAATCCATCATAGGGGCGACGCTCAGGCGTGCGGCTTGTCTTACCTTGTCATTCAATGCTGAGCCCTCGTCGCACCCGGTATCCATTCAGACGGATCGAAACCGCAAATTCCTGCCCCTCGAATCGGGCAGCCTGGGGTTTAGCATATTCGAAAGGGGTCGTCCCTGTGCCTGCCAACCGCGTCACCGATTGTCGACACCGTACCGGCAAATCATCATTTCGACGCTGCGCTGAATGGTATCAGACATTTCCTCCTGACTAAGTACGGACCCGCAAAAAACCATAGGCCAGAATGCCCTGCTCTTGATTAAACCGATGAATTCACGACCCGCGATGTCGGGGTTATCGATGCGTAGCTGACCATCTTCCGCTGCTTCTTTCAGCATGGCTGAGAAAATAGCGGTTTTGTCCAGCTTACCCTGCGCGGCGACCGCAAGGTCGGGATTGCGCAAGGTTTCGCTGATCACCATACGCGACATCGCCATCACCTCGGGTGACATCAGAATGCGCCCCTCGGCCCAGGCCAGATCGGTCAGTTGCTCTTGGATATCCCGGCCCTTTTCGTATCTAATATCCAACACCTCAGAGAAGCGGTTCGACAGCTCAACCACGATCGAGCGGAACAGGTTTTCCTTACTTTCGAAATACTTGTACAGTGTGCGCTTGGAGACCTCGGCCCGTGCCGAGATCCGATCCATACTGGCCGCCGAGAACCCCTTTTCCTGGAATTCAGCTACGGCAGCCTCGATGATCTGGGCATGCTTTGATGCTTTCGGTGCGCTGAGGTCATTCATGCTCCAAAGCTATAGACCCTTTGATATGAGCCGGTCAAACGCTAGGTAAACTCTCGGGTTTACAAGGCCCTGCCCCCTGCCTAAGGTAAACCCGCGAGTTTACCGATTCAGGTAGCCAGCCCAACAGGAGACCCCCCAATGGCTTTAACATTGAAACTGAACGGCCAGACCCACACGGTTGAGGCCGAGCCCGGCACGCCCCTGCTGTGGGTAATCCGGGACGAACTGAAGATGACAGGAACCAAGTTCGGCTGCGGTGTCGCGTCCTGTGGGGCCTGCACCGTGCATCTGGACGGAGAGCCTGTGCGTTCTTGCCAGACGTATATCGAGGATGTCGAAGACGCCGAAATCACCACGATCGAAGCTGTCGGAAACAACGATATTGGCGCCGCGGTACAGCAGGCCTGGGTCGAATTGGACGTGGTTCAATGCGGTTACTGCCAATCCGGTCAGGTGATGTCGGCGGTCGGATTGCTGTCCGAGAATCCAAAGCCCAGCGTTGAAGAAATCGACGATTACATGTCCGGCAACGCCTGTCGCTGTGCCACCTATCAACGCATCCGCGCCGGTATCCAGCGCGCATCCGAAATTCTGGAGGCCTGATCCATGACCATCAACACCTCTCGCCGTAGTTTTCTGAAAGGCGCTGCTGCTACCGGTGCCGTCTTGCTGATTGGCGCCCGCCCCGATGGCGTTCTGGCTGCGGCCTCATCTGAGATGACGCAGCTCAACCCATTTGTGAAGATTGACGCGGACGGCACTGTGACTGCCATCGTCAAACACTTCGAAAAGGGTCAGGGGCCGGCGACCGGCCTGCCGACGCTTATCGCCGAGGAAATCGGCGTCACAATGGACCAGATAGACTACGAATTCGCGCCGTCGAACTCCCAAGTCTATAACAACCTGCTGTTCGGCCCGTTCCAGGGCACCGGCGGCTCGACCGCGATGGCGAATTCCTGGCTGCAATACCGTCAGGCTGGCGCTGCCGCCCGCGAGATGCTGATCAATGCCGCCGCCCAAAGCTGGGGTGTGGGTGCGTCCGGCATCACCATTGAGGAGGGCATCGTCAAAGCAGGCGACAAATCCGCCCCGATTGCCGATTTTGTGGCGGCCGCTTTACAGATGGAAGCGCCGAACGAGCCACGCCTGAAAGACCCCTCGGAATTCCGCCTGATCGGGAACGAGGCCGTGCGTCGCACGGACTCGGCCATCAAGGGTAACGGGCAAGCCATGTATGCCATGGATGTCCACCTGCCCAACCAGATGGTTGCGATGATCAAACGTCCGGAGTCGCGCGGTGGCGTTGTCATCAGCTTTGACGACAGCGCCTCGAAAGAGGTCAAAGGCTATATCAGCGCCGCCGCACTGCCCAATCAGGCCGGTGTCGCGGTCTATGCCGAAGATACATGGGCGGCGATTCAGGCGCGTGACGCGCTTGAGGTCGAATGGGACATGTCAGGCGCTGAAACGCGCGACTCGGATCAGATCAAGGCCGAGATCATGGACGCGCTGAATGCCCAGCCGACCTATAACGTGAACAAGGCAGATGTTGCCACGGTTTCGGCGGCGATCGACGCGGCGGATACGGTCGTAGAAAAAACTTTTTACTACCCGCTCCTCGCCCATGCTCCGATGGAGCCACTGAACTGCACAATCGAACAGACAGCAGAGGGTGACATCGTTCTGCATGATGGCGCTCAGATGCCAACCGGTCCGCACATGGCGTATCAGCAAATCTTTCAGCTGCCACCCGAGAAAATCCACATCAGAACGATGCTGGCCGGCGGGTCTTTCGGGCGTCGCGCAACACCGGATGCGGATTATCAGGTTGAGGCCGCGTTGGCCTTTGTTGTCACCGACCGCTCGCGCCCGGTCAAACTGGTCTGGACGCGGGAAGACGACATTCGCAGCGGGTACTACCGCCCGGCCTTCGGCCACAAAGTCCGTGTCGGGTTGAATGCGGAGGGGAATATCGTCGGATGGCAGCATCAGGTCGCTGGGCAGTCGATCATGAAGGGCACCCCGTTCGAAGCGGTTGCAGTGCATGACGGCGTCGACCACAGCTCGATCGAGGGCATCGCAGACAGCCCCTATGATATTCCGGGGATGGCGCTTGGACTGACCGACACACCCAAGGCCACGTCAGTCCTATGGTGGCGGTCGGTAGGACATACCCACACTGCCTATACGATGGAAACAATGATGGATTTGGCCGCCACCGCCGCGGGCCGTGACCCGGTTGAGTTCCGTCTCGCCCATCTGGCGGATGCGGGCAATCCCGACCAACAGCGCAAGGCCGGTGTCCTGAAACTTGCGGCCGAGAAAGCAGATTGGGGCAACGTCCCTGCCGGTCGCGCGCAAGGTATTGCGGTGCACAAATCCTTTGGTTCTTATGTGGCTGAGGTGGTCGAAATCTCGGGCGATCCGGATGACGGCATCAAGATCGAAAAGGTTACCTGTGCTGTCGATTGCGGTATCGCGGTGAACCCCGACGTGGTGCGTGCCCAGATGGAAGGTGGGATTGGCTATGGCATCGGGCATGTGATGCGCGATCAGATCACACTGACCGGCGGTTCCGTGGATCAATACAACTTCCCGGATTACGAGCCCCTTCGGATCGGCGATATAGCTACAATCGACGTCCACATCCTGCCCTCGGCCGAAGCCCCCACGGGCGTGGGCGAACCCGGCACGCCGCCTTCGGCCCCCGCGCTCGCGAACGCAATCAAGGCAATGTCGGGGACCTTGATTGCCGATCTGCCGATGGCCGAGAACGGCATAAGCTTTGCATAAGGTCCCGACCCCGCGCCGAAAAAAACGGCGCGGGGATAATTTGATCAAATTTCGTGACAAGGCGCTTTGTGTCGATTAAACCTCGGGGTACCAGAGTGATGGAGACGCCGATGGACCTGAACGCCCTACACAGTTTTCGCGTAGCGGCCTGCGACCTTAACGGTCAGCTGCGCGGCAAACGCGTGCCTCCTTCTTATGCTGACAAGCTGAGTAAAGGTGTGGTGCGGATGCCCTTTTCGGCATTGAATGTTGATCTGTGGGGCGCGGATATCGAGGATAGCCCGCTTGTGTTTGAATCAGGCGACGCGGACGGCATATTACTGCCAACCGAGCGTGGCTCCGTCCCAGTTCCTTGGCTTGAAACCGAAACAGCGCTGGTATTGATGTCCCTGTATGACGATCAGGGCACGCCCTTTGCCGGCGACCCTCGCCATGCTCTGACCTCGGTGCTGCAACGCTATGCCGAGCGTGGCTGGTCTGTTGTCGCGGCGACCGAGCTGGAATTCACGCTATTGGACTCATCAGGTCTACGACCGGTGCCTCCGATCAATCCTTTGACGGGGCGACGGCTGGTCGACGAGGCAGTCCTGTCTATGGCGGAAATGGATGCGTTCGACGCCTTTTTCACAGACCTCTATGACGGATGCGAGGCAATGAGCATCCCGGCTCAAACCGCCATTTCCGAAAGCGGGATCGGCCAGTTTGAAATCAACCTGAACCATCAGGACGCCATGCGCTGCGCAGATGATACGTTGCTTTTCAAGGTGTTGACTCGTGGCCTTGCACGCAAACATGGGTTTACCGCAACTTTCATGGCCAAACCCTATGCCCAGGATGCGGGCAATGGGATGCATGTCCATTTTTCGGTCGTCGACCAGGATGGGCAAAATATCTTTGACAATGGCGGGCCTGAAGGCACTGATCTTTTGCGCTCGGGCATAGCCGGATGTCTGTCTGCAATGCCTGGTTCAACTCTGATTTTTGCACCGCACGGGAACTCCTACACCCGGCTTGTCCCCGGCGCCCATGCCCCAACTGAGGCATGCTGGGCTTATGAAAATCGCACTGCCGCGCTGCGCGTTCCCGGCGGCGCACCCTCTGCCCGCAGGATCGAACATCGCGTTGCTGGTGGTGACATCAATCCCTACCTCATGCTGAGTGCCGTGCTCGGTGCGGCGCTGAACGGCATCGAGGACGGAACTGAACCGCCAGCTCCGATCACGGGCAACGCATATGAGATCGACGGCCTGCCGCAACTCGCTGGCGACTGGGCTTCAGCCATCACCGCCCTTGAAACCGATCCGCAAGTTGCGCGCATCTTTCCCGCCCCGCTGATCAGCAATCTCGCCATGACAAAGCGACAAGAAATCCTGCGCTTTGACGAACGCCCACCCGAGGAGCATTGGCTAAGTTATCTCGAGGCGGTTTGAGCCCCTTGCCCGCTTCGTTCTGCTCAGCTAGAATAAATTTGATCAAATTTGGTGACCCATGAAAATCGGTATCCTTGTAACCGGCCACCCCCCTGACGAATTGCACGATCAGTTCGGTGAGTATGACGGCATGTTTCGCGCGCTGCTGGATGGCAACGGCTTTGAATTTGTGACCTATGTGGTTGTCGACGATCACTTTCCGCAAAGTTTTGACGATGCTGATGGATGGATCATCACCGGCTCGCGCTATGGCGCCTATGAGGACCATGCCTGGATTCGCAAGCTCGAAGCGCTGATCCGCGACATCCATCAAAGCGGCAAACCACTGATCGGCATATGCTTTGGTCATCAAGTCATTGCGCAAGCCCTTGGCGGGAAAGTTGAAAAGTTCAAACAGGGCTGGGCCGTGGGGCGGACGGACTACGATTTGGACGGACAGACCGTCACTTTGAATGCCTGGCATCAGGACCAGGTGGTGGAGCTGCCCGCCGGTGCACAAGTAACCGGTTCGAACGCCTTTTGCCAGAATGCCATGCTGGCCTATGGCGACACGATCTGGACCGTTCAGGCCCACCCAGAGTATGGCGACAGCTTCATCGAAGGGCTGATGGACACTCGCGGCAAAGGTGTCGTTCCAGACAATCTGATGCAGGCCGCCGCCGACCGCCTGCCCACCCGCGACGACAGTCCGAAGATCGGACAGTTCATGGCAGAGTTTTTGAAGAAAGAGAGGGCCTGATGGCCGATTGGACAGAACAACTGCCACAGGCAGCCCGTACCTATTTTGAAGGTCACCGATTGGATGAGGTCGAGTGCATCATCTCTGACCTGCCCGGCATCGCGCGCGGGAAAGCGGTTCCGGCCACCAAATTTGCACGCCAGTCCTACTTCCATCTACCCGATAGTATCTTTTACCAGACTATCACCGGGGACTGGGGCGAAGCCGCCGGAGAGGACGGCTTCATTGAACGGGACATGATCCTTAAGCCTGACTTTTCGACTGCTTCCGCTGCTCCTTGGACGGGTGACTGGACGCTGCAGGTGATCCACGACGCCTATGACCGGGACGGAGAGCCGATCCCGTTCAGCCCACGCAACGTGTTGAAGCGCGTCGTAAAAATGTATCACGACAAAGGCTGGAAACCGATTGTCGCGCCAGAGATGGAGTTCTTTCTGGTCGCCCCCAATGTCGACCCCGCGCAGGGGATCAAACCGATGATGGGCCGTTCGGGTCGTCCGGCGGCCGCGCGGCAGGCCTATTCGATGACAGCGGTGGATGAATTCGGCCCGGTGATCGACGACATCTATGACTTTGCCGAACATCAGGGATTCGAGATTGACGGCATCACCCAGGAAGGCGGCGCCGGACAGCTTGAAATCAACCTGCGCCATGGTGATCCGGTCAAGTTGGCAGATGAAGTGTTCTATTTCAAACGCCTGATCCGCGAAGCCGCGTTGCGACACAACTGCTTTGCGACCTTCATGGCGAAACCGATTGCGGATGAGCCCGGATCGGCCATGCACATCCACCACTCGATCACCGAGATCGAAACCGGACAGAATATCTTTTCCGGACCTCAGGGCGGCGAAACGGATGCATTCTATAACTTCATTGCAGGGCTGCAAAACCACTTGCCTGCAGGCCTGGCAGTCATGGCACCTTATGTGAACTCGTACCGCCGCTATGTGAAAGACCATGCCGCGCCGATCAATCTGGAATGGGCTCGTGACAACCGCACGACCGGCATCCGTGTTCCCCTGTCCGGCCCCGAGGCGCGGCGCGTTGAAAATCGTATCGCAGGCATGGATTGCAACCCTTATCTGGGCATCGCCTTGTCGCTTGCCTGCGGCTATCTCGGCCTGACCCAGCAGGAACGCCCGCGCCGTCAGTTTTATGGCGACGCCTACGAAGGTGACGGTGATATCCCGCAGGTCATGGGCAATGCGCTGGACCTGTTCGACGAGGCCACCGCCCTGCACGAAGTGCTGGGTCCGGAATTTGCCCGCGTCTATGGCATTGTCAAACGTGCCGAGTATGAAGAATTTCTACAGGTCATCTCTCCGTGGGAGCGTGAGCACCTGCTCATGAACGTTTAAGCCGCGATGAATCTCCTCTATTCCAACGACCGCAAGGCCGAGTATCCGGCCAGCTGGTATGCCGCGACGGCCAACACGCTCGACCGTTTTCCAGCGCTTGCTGGGGATACCAAAGCTGATGTCTGTGTGGTCGGTGGCGGCTATACTGGCCTGTCCGCCGCGCTGCATCTGGCCGAGGCCGGGTTCGACGTCGTGCTGCTTGAGGCGCATCGCGTTGGTTTCGGAGCGTCAGGCCGCAATGGCGGGCAGCTGGGCAGCGCCCAGCGGATGGATCAGGAAGACCTTGAACGCCTGGTCGGCGATGACGATGCCGCCAAGCTGTGGGATCTGGCCGAAGATGCCAAGGATCTGGTCAAATCGCTGATCAAAAAGCACAAAATCGACTGTGATCTGAAACCGGGCGTGGCGGTTCTGGGCCTCAGCACCGGGGATCAGAAAGACCTCCACGACCACGCGGCGCATCTGTCCGCGCGATATGGGTATGACCATATGGAGCTGCTGGACGAAGGCGCGGCGCATGGCTTGTGCCCATCCCCAACCTATCGCGGAGGTTATCTGGACATGGGGGCGGCGCATCTGCACCCGCTGAACTTTGCCTTGGGGCTGGCTGATGCCGCAGCCAAGGCCAGCGTGCGCATATTTGAAAGCACCGAGGTCACCGGGATCGACGAAGTCGATCCGGCCATCGTGCAAACCCCGCAGGGAAAGGTGACGGCCAACCACGTCATTCTGGCCTGCAACGGCTATCTCGGCGATCTGAACGGCAAAGTGGCGTCGCGCGTCATGCCGATCAACAATTTCATCGCCGCGACCGAGCCTTTGGGCACCGATGCCGCCCGTGTCCTGACCCGGGATGTCGCCGTCGCTGATACCAAGTTTGTGGTAAATTACTTCCGCCTGAGCGCCGACAACCGCCTGCTATTCGGCGGCGGGGAAAGCTATGGCTACCGCTTCCCGACAGATATCGCCTCCAAGGTGCGCAAGCCGATGACCGAGATTTTCCCGCATCTGCGCGATGTAAAGATCGACTATGCCTGGGGCGGTACTCTGGGCATCACTATGCGGCGGATGCCCTATCTGACGCGGGTTGCGCCCAATATCCTGTCGGCCTCGGGCTATTCCGGCCATGGGGTCGGCACGGCCACCCATGCCGGGCAGTTGATGGCGATGGCCATTCAAGGCCAGGCCGAGGGGTTCGACACCATGTCCCGCGTACCCGCCATGCCCTTCCCCGGAGGCCCTTCCCTGCGCAGCCCGTTGCTGGTGCTGGCGATGACATGGTTCTCTCTGCGGGACCGGCTGGGATTCTGATTTCGAGATTGCCTGAGGAGGTTACTTAAACTCCCTCAAAACACGGAACCCCGTCAATGTTGACCCCAAATCAATGCTTCCCCCACCGCGAGTTGCAACCCGTGAAAAATCCATAGCAAATGGATAAGAGCCGCCTTTTGCAACCCGCCTGTGACAATCGACTGATCTCGCCATCTCTAAGTGCTGGATGGAAGTCGACCAACCCGGGTGCGTCTCTGTCCAACAGGACATCGTTCTTTCCCCGACATTCCCCGACATATGCCGAAGACCCCAAGCATTGGAGGCATCAAGTTCATCAACGCGAACCGGATAACCGCGACGGGCCAGATCAGGTCGCTTCACCCCTAACATTTCTTCTGTTGGTTTGCCGTGGAAGTTGACCTGATCCGTCGAGACCTCTTCTCCTTGCGCAAAAGGTGTTTGCGTCCCCGCACGAGCGGCATATTCCCATTCAGCTTCCGTAGGTAGACGATAAACATCCGCCCCAATTTTGTCGTTTAGCCACCCAGTGTAGGACACGGCATCCTGATAGGATACGTCTACAACCGGATGATTTCTCTTGATTTCAACGCAGGGACCGTCACGCTGCAAAATGCAGTCTCGCGGGGTATACCCACCACAACCGCCATCAATCACACAAGCCATCCACTGGTCATGAGTGACTTCATTCCGCCCCATGGCGACGGGCATATCTATCGTGACCTTGTGAACCGGACCTTCATGATGTGCGATATACGGCTCTTCCGCTGTCGCGGGGCGAAGCCCTTTTTCATCCCAATGAAAGTTTCGTTTCGATTCTCCCGGTGGTCCACCCATCATGAACTCACCCATAGGCAAGGCAATCATCTCAGGGCAAACATCGCATTCCTGAAACATCTCAAGCGGCGCAACTTCAGTGCCATCCGACAGAAGATAATCTGCGTGAACCGCTGAAGCGAAAGTTGAAAGCGCGCCCCAGAGGGCCAAACGAATGATAGTCAATGCAGTGATCCAACCCATCATACGAGAACAACGTCAAAGAAGATCCATTGCCACCTTACTTCCCCCAAAGTTGCAAGTTCAAAAGAATTTCCCGCTACGCGGGGTAAGCCAACCTGTGTCTCTCTGACTACGACAGAATAGTGAAATTTCGCCACCCTGAAGATTAAGGGCTTGGATTGACACTTCATTAGCTTTATCTTTCCCAAAGATAGAATTCAGGAATGCCAAATATGACGCTGCCTCCGAACGTCCATGACGCCGAACCCATCCCCGCGGCCGCCCGCGACGCCATTGATGCCCTGATGCAGTCAGGCGACCTGTTCCGCTACACTGCGCCGCAGGACGCTCCGGTTGCGCTGCTCGAGTCGGAATTCGCGGAACTGCTGGGCACGAAATACGCGCTGGCTGTATCGTCCTGCTCGGCGGCGCTGTTCCTATCGCTCAAGGCGCTGGGTTTGCCGCGGGACGCGCGGGTGCTGATACCGGGCTTTACCTTTGCGGCGGTGCCCTCATCGGTCATACATGCGGATTGCATCCCCGTATTGTGTGAGGTGGGTGACAATTATCGCATCGACATGGATGACTTTGCCGCCAAACTGGATAACGTGCAGGCCGTGATCATTAGCCATATGCGCGGACATACTTCGGATATGGACGCGATCATGACTCTGTGTAGCGCGCGCGACATTCCGGTGATCGAGGACGCAGCCCATTCGCTGGGGACAACTTGGCATGGCCGCAATATTGGGACGATTGGCAAGATCGGCTGTTTCTCGTTTCAGTCCTACAAGATGATCAATGCGGGCGAAGGTGGCATTCTGATAACCGACGACGCTGATCTGGTCGCGCGTGCCGTGATCATGTCCGGCGCCTACGAACATAACTGGAAGAAACACAAAGGCCCGCGTGGCGACAACTCATCGGAACTCGAGCAGGCCTTTGGCCGCTGGCAGAACCAGTTGCCGCTGTATAACCTGCGGATGAGCAACCTGAGCGCTGCAGTAATCCGTCCCCAGATGCCTGAATTGGCACGCCGTGTCGGCGATGGGTTGCAAAACCACGACTATGTGGCAGAGCGCCTGAACTCATCGCCCTATATCAACGTGCCTGCCCCGCTGGTGCCAGAACGCCGGGCGCCGGACTCGATCCAGTTCAATCTGGTTGACCTAAGCGATGATGATATCCGCGCCTTTGCCGCAGCATCCGAAGCACGCGGAGTGAAAGTTCAGGTATTCGGCCTGAGTGAAGACAACGCCCGTGCCTTTTGGAACTGGCAATTCCTGCCGGAACAGACCGAGCTGCCACAAACGCGAAACATGCTGATGAAAGCTTGCGACGTGCGCCTGCCTGTACGCCTGACAGGCGCGGAACTGGATGTGATCGCTGATATTCTGTTGGCTTCAGTAGGGGAAATTACCGCCCCGAAAATCGCATTTGGAACCTGAACAAGCTGAATTCAAACGAAAAGGCCCGCCAGCGGCGGGCCTATTTCATTGTGTGGACAAATTCAGTTCAGTTTAGACAGCTTTTGCTGCAACTCCGCCAACTGCTTCTTGATGTCGTCCAGATCCTCACTCGACTGGGGTTTGGCCTCGCTATCCGTTTCCGGACCGGACCAACTGCCGGAAATGCCGCTGGTCATCGCCTTCAGAAATGCCTTTTGCTGCGCTTGCAGTGCTTCGAAACCCGGAATCTGGGTCATCGGATTCATCGCAGACATGTTTTCCATCATTTTGCTTTGGCTTTCGCGCAGCATTTCGAACGAGCTTTGCAGGAATTGCGGCATCACTCCTCCGCCCGGCAACATATAGCTGCGCACAAGATCGTTCAGCACGTTCACCGGCAGGACATTCTCACCGCGGCTTTCATGCTCGGCAATGATTTGCAGCAGATATTGCCGTGTCAGATCATCCCCAGTCTTCAGGTCTATGATCTGAACTTCGCGACCGTCACGTATGAATGCCGCAATATCTTCGAGCGTGACATAGTCACTGGTTTCAGTGTTATACAGCCGACGGCTGGCATATCGTTTGATTAGCAACGGTTTTTCTTGTTCTGACACCGTCTACCCTCCCCAAGGAATGATGCATTGCAGCAGAGATTATGCGAGTGCAGAACAAAAAGAAAGGGCAGGTCTTTCGACCCGCCCAACGCGATTGCACCAAATGGGAGGAGTGGGTGCGCCTCGCTATCTTACCTTACTTGGCGCCAGCTGCTTTTTTCGCAGCAGTGGACACGTCGTTGGTTGCTTTTTTGACAACGGCAGTTGCGTCTTCTGCAGCGTTTTTGCCAGCAGCCATCAGCAGCTCAACGGTTTCCGACTGAACTTTTTTCGCGATTTCAGCGAAAGCAGCCAGGTTTTCAGCAGCAACTTCTGCCGACGCGCTTGCGTAGTCGGTTGCAGCTTTTGCGTAATCTGCAGGGTCAGATTTCGCTTTCGACATATCGGACAGTTTGGCCAGGGTTTCCTTGGTCCATTTGTTCGAAATCTCAGCCGATTTCTCAGCCGCTTCCAGAGCAACGCCCGACAGCTTTTCGTTCAAGGTCGCGGTGGTGTTGAACGCACCTTCCAGAGCGGTGGTGTCAACAGGGAATGCACCCATCATGTCTTTCAGGGTCGCGGTAAAGTCTTGAGTCTTTGCCATTGTCCAAATCCTTTGCTTGCCGATCCGGGCCAACCCCGGGCTTCATCAGCTTGAGGATAATATCGTTGCTGCATCGCAGCATTGCAAGTTTTTTCTTGCTGCACTGCAGCAATATTTTTCTAAACTGTTAAAAATCAATCTGTTGCCTTCACCAAAACATAGGTTCCTGGTGCCTCGGCCAGGGAAGCGTATCCCGAATCGCCCACTTGGCGCGCGGGGATCTGCTTGCCGGATCTCTTCTTCAGCCAAGCTTCCCACTGCGGCCACCAGGACCCTTTATGAAAATCGGCCTCTTTCATCCACGCATCGGCATCCGCATTGAGATCAGGGTTGGTGTAGTGGCCGTATTTCTTCTTGCTCGGCGGGTTCACGATGCCTGCTATGTGACCGGATTCCGAAACGACAAACGTCTTCGAACGTGACCCCATCTGCTGCACACCCCGATAACAATCTTTCCAGGCGGCGATATGGTCGGTTTCACAGCTGATGGCCATCAAAGGAACATCAACGTCGCGGATATGTAGTTTGTGCCCAAGCAAATCGAAACCGTCGGTCACAAATTGATTTTTCTGACAAAGCCCCCGCAAATACTCGATTGCCATTTTGCCCGGAAGATTTGCGCCATCCCCGTTCCAGTAGAGCAAATCAAACGCCGGAGGGGTCTCGCCCATCATATAGCTTCGAATGGCGGGGCCGTAGATCAGGTCATTCGATCGCAGGAACGACATGGTACGACCTATGACCCATGCTTTTAGGATACCGTCTTTCGTCACTTGTTCTTGAATGCCGTCGACAAAGTCGTTCTGTAGGAACGGCGTGAATTCCCCCTGCTCACCGAAATCGGTCAAGGTTGTAAAGAAGGTCGCCGATTTGATGGATTTGTCGCCACGCTGTTTCATCAGGGACAGCGTCAGGCTCAACGTGGTGCCGGCAATGCAATATCCCACCGCATTGACCTGCTTTACCTTACAGATCGACTTGACGGTCTCGATGGCGGTCAGAAATCCCTCTTCGACATAGTCGCCCATACCGACCTCGGCATGAGAAGCATCCGCATTTACCCAACTCACAACAAACAGGGTATAGCCCTGCTCGGTCACCCATTTGATGAGGCTGTTCTGCGCCTTAAGGTCCAGAATATAGTATTTGTTGATCCAGGGCGGAAACAGAACGATCGGGGTTTCGTGTACGGTCTCGGTCGTGGGTTTGTACTGGATCAACTCCATAAGCCTGTTGCGATAGACCACGTCGCCCGGAGTTGTCGCGATATTCTCGCCAAGCTTGAACGCGGATTCATCCGCCAGTCTGACAACCATTTCACCATTATTGGCTTCTAGGTCCGCAACTAGATTCTCTAGCCCTTTGATCAGCGATTGCCCTTCCGTCTCGACCGCCTTTTCCAGCGCGTCGGGATTGGAGGCCAGAAAATTCGTCGGAGACATCAAGTCAATGATCTGTTGCGAAAAGAAATGCAGCCTCTGCTTGTCCTTGCCGTCCAGATCGTCGACCGAAGCAACCGCCTGCGCGATTGCATCGGCATTTGTCTGATACTGCTGGCGAATAAACCGGAAATAGGGGTTGGTGTCCCAAAGAGGGTTTGAGAACCTTTTATCCTTGGGTCCGGGTTCGCTGTCCTCGACCCCGCCGGCGGCCAGCGCCTGCTGAGCCTCAGCAAAGTTCATAACGGATTGTCCCCAGAAGGCGACCTGATGTTCCAGAAGCTTGGCGGGATTCTGCCACGCTTCGGCGAAATACGAAGTTGCTGCTCTTGCGAAAAGATCTTGATTCGGACCGTCCAACGCGGGAGTGTGCGCCTCTTTGCCAGCCATCACATCGATCAGCCTTTTCGACAATTCTTCGACTTTCGTCATATTTTCTCTAATCCGTTCAAGGTGTTCCTCGGACAGCTCTGGCGCGTTATCTTCACTTGTTGTCATTTTAACAATTCCACCCTAACCTCGCTGCTATGCAGAATAACGTCGTGGGCGTCGGGGGGCAAAGCGACGAATGGTCCGAATTATCAGGCTGACACTCAGGAGGCCCATTTCATGCGCTACATGATGACCTACGATCTGATGGAAACGATGCGCAACACCAATCAGTGGATGGGTGCTACGGCAAGTGCCATGGCTTCTTATCCGCTGTTTTCGATGGTGCCCAACCCTGCGTTCAGCATGATGGCCGCCTGGGGCGAGGTGACTGAGCGGACGTTCCAGCGCATGGTTGTAAAACCCGACTGGGGAATCCGTACATTCACTTGCGAAGACGGCAAGGATCATCTGGTCGATATTGTCCCGGTGATCGAACGCCCTTTTGGTGATTTGATACATATACGTGTCAATGGCCGCGCCGAACAGCCCCGCAAGGTGCTGTTGGTCGCCCCGATGTCTGGACATTACGCCACTTTGCTTCGGTCCACCGTAAAAAGCCTCTTGGTGAATTGCGAAGTTTATATCACAGACTGGCATAATGCGCGCGATATCCCCGTGTCCGAAGGTAAGTTTGATGTAGAGGATTATACACTTTACCTTGTCGATTTCATGAAAGAATTGGGACCGGACACCCACGTTGTAGCCGTCTGCCAACCGGCGCCGCTGACTCTGGCCGCCACAGCCTATCTGGCCGAGGTCGAACCCAAAGCCCAACCCAGCACGCTGACATTGATCGGCGGACCTGTTGACCCGGATGCCACACCTACCGACGTGACTGATTTTGGCCGCCGCGTGACAATGGGGCAGCTGGAAGAAACCATGATTCAGCGCGTCGGCTTCAAGTATAAGGGCGTCGGGCGCATGGTGTATCCCGGCCTGCTGCAGTTGGCCTCGTTCATGTCGATGAATTCGGACCGGCATTCTCAGGCGTTTTCCGAGCAGATCCAGAGGGTTATGCGGGACGAGGCTTCGGATCACGATGCCCATAACAGATTCTACGATGAATACCTCGCCGTCATGGACATGACCGCCGAGTTCTACCTTTCGACCGTCGAACGCGTCTTCAAAAACCGCGAAATCGCGCGCAACGAGTTTGTTGTTGCAGGGCACAAGGTGGATATCGGCAAAATTACAAACGTTGCTGTCAAAACAGTCGAAGGTGCGAATGACGACATCTCGGCCCCTGGACAGTGCATTGCTGCGCTCGAGCTGTGTACAGGGCTGCCGGATTCGAAAAAAGCCAGCCATGTCGAACCTGGCGCAGGTCACTATGGCATCTTCGCCGGCCGCAGCTGGCGCGACAATATCCGCCCATTGGTGATCGAATTTATGAACGCCAACGCCCGCAAACCCTCTCGCAAAGCGGCCAACCGCAACAAAGTGGCCTAACGCCGATGGGAAAGAAAGTCGCCAAACAGACGGCTTTCGCCTGCAACTGTGGAAAACTCTTTGGCAGCATTACAGCCAGAGGCGTTCAGTACGGAACGCATGTAGTCTGCTTTTGCCGTGATTGCCGGGCCGCGCAGATATATTTCGGGCAACCGGACCCTGCGCCGGAACCGGTGGACATTTTTCAAATGGCCCCTGAAGAAATCAGGATCGACGGCGGCATCGAACACCTGGCCGCGATGCGCCTTGGCCCCAAGGGGATGCTGCGCTGGTATGCCAGCTGCTGCAATGCACCGCTGGCGACGACATCAAATACTCCAAAATTTCCGTTTGCGGGCTTTGATGTGAAACGAGCTTCCGATCCGGACTGTTTAGGGCCGGTTACGACCCAAGGGTTCATTCCGCAGGCCGATGGAAAACACAAACACAAGCGACTGGGTTACGCTGTCGCCGGGATTGTTACGCGGGTACTAAAATCCCGGCTTTCTGGCAGTTGGAGGGACACCCCGTTCTTTGATCAGAATACGGGCCAGACGATCTCAACCCCGGTCATTCTCAGCAAAGAACAGCGTAAAGCGCTCTACGCGTAGTCCAGCGCAGGCTTCACGCTGAGCCAGGTCTTCAGCGCCTCGGTGACATTTTCAGGCGATTCCAACGTAGGCAAATGTCCTGCATCCTTGATGACGTGCAGTTCTGCATTTGGGATCAGGTCCGCCATGAACGCATGCCTTCGCACCGGAACAACCGTGTCATGCGCCCCACATAGCACCAAAGTCGGGGCCGTGATCCGGCGCAGGTTGCCCTGCTGATCCGGGCGACGCTGCAGCGCGCGAATCTGACGCTCGAACACCTGCGGGCCCAAATCCAACGCCATCTAGATGACATCAGCAAGAATGGGAATACGTCGAGGCCCCGGGGCCAGCGAATCCGATCCAATCAGCCGACGCATCACTTCCTCTAACCGACCCATCTTGGCGGCGACCAACAGCTCCTCCCGCGCGGCTGCGGTCTGGGGCGATTCCGAATGCGCATCCGAAGCCATCAGACACAAGCGCGACACCCTCTCGGGTGCATATCGGACAATTTCCAAAGCGACTACTGCGCCCAGGCTTAGGCCCGCCAATGCAAAGCGTTGTGGCAACTGAACCAATAGGCCCCGCGCGATCTCTTCAATCCGTTCAGCAGTCGAAACCGAAGCGACCGTCACGGCGCGATCACGTGACAGGGCGCGCATCTGATGCTCAAATACCCGCGCATCACACATCAAACCGGGCAAAAGAACCAACGGCTCGATCAAACAACTCCTCCTTTGGAAAAGTCACTCAAATCGTCGTCATTAGTTTCAGGATGAGAGGTTTTGTATGGTTCGGCAAGTTAAAGTTCAGGGGTAGCGGATACTGCGAAAAGCGGGGAAGTCCGCATATCGTTTTTGCCGCTCAAGGTCACCATCGCCAGGCGCGCCTCCTGGGCGCAGAAGGCAGCCCCGCGGTGCAATATAACTGTCGATGCGCTTATAAGGCACAGGCCTCCAGACCAGATTGAAAGCACAGAGTTTTGGAAAGAACCAGATTTCAGAATATTCAAGATGGTCGTGCATCCACCACGCCAAATCCCGCCAATCCCGCCCCGCCTCATATTGATCCGCAAACCATGGGATCACGATCGATGCCCCGGCAATCCGATCATCACCCACAGCGCGATCCCAGATGTGACATTCAAGCGGGTTATCATTTCGCGCGCAATTCAGCCGGTTTTCATTACCGAAATGGTTCAATGATGCCGAGCGATAGCCGGATCGTACGGCAATCCGGCCAAAGGTCTCCTCAAGCGGGTCCAGCAGGGTTTCGCAAAGCGCCTTTCCGGTTTCGATGGCAAGGTCGGGATCGTCAGGAAAATTCTGCTTTTCGTGAAAATTGCCTATTTCCGAATACAGAAAATCGCGCATGAAAAAATGACGGGACAGACGCACACGACCGAGGGTTTCAAGGCTCCACATACTGCCTGGTCTGCGCATTATTTCTTCCTCACTCGATCCCCAAGGTTTTCAGCCATCTCAGGATACCAGCCACCACTTCGTCGGTCTGCCCCGGAGACATCAACCGCCCGGCGATCACATGGGAATTAGGATCGTCCCCGGGCCCCATTGTTACCAGCTCAACCGACGCAGGGGCGCCCCATGCCTTGGTAATCTCGTGGGTCAGGTCGGCACGCACGACCTGATCTTCATTCGAGAACCAGAACAACGCGGGAACCTTTGCGTCTGAAAAATCCTGCGCATAGACCACATCCACCAGCACTGTCATCGGCACCACAGCCTGCCAAGGGTAGACCGCCGACCAGAATTTGTTCATTTCCGGGTTCACCCCTGCGACGCCCCGGGTTTCACCCATCATCAGGGGCAACCAAATGCGCGCCCAAGGCAATCCGGGTATCCATGCTCCGGCCGCTTTAACGCCGAAATTCGGAGAAACAAATACGATCCCTGCAACGTTTTGGCTCAGCTCTTCATTCAGTGCGGCCGCCGCTGCCAACGTGCCGCCGGTTGATGTCGAAATCACCACGACCTTATCCCCAACCGCCCGTGCAGCAGCCAGCCCTTCAGCAAGATCCTGCATCCAACCCGAGGCCGTCGCCTCACCCATTGCATCCCCGCCGCGACCATGACCCTGCAGCCGCGTGTAGACCAGATTGGCGCCCAACGTTTCGGCGAGCAGATCGGGAACCGGTCGGATCTCTTCGGATGATGCCGAAAACCCGTGCAGATATAGAATCGAAACAGGTGTTCGCTGCTCTTTATAGCCCTCTTGCCAAATAACTCGCTTTTCGACCCCCGGAATGATGTCGGCGAATGCAGATTCCACACTTTCGAAATAGACCTGCACCCCTTCACCGAATTTGCGCGCGTCAAATGTTGGGGCCAGATCAACCTTCTCACGCGGGCCAAGCCAATAGATCAGGCCAAACGCAACGATCAATGTCAGAAAAACGCGACCCAATATCCGCATTATTGGGCTGCCATCACATCGAGAACGGCTTGTTCGATCAACCCAAGGCATGGGCCATCCGAAAAGCGATGATCGGCGTGCTTGATCAATGACAGGCGCATATCGGGCCCGAACGCATGTTCAATCAGGCGCACTGCTGTTCCGGTTGAAACCGCTGTGTCTTCGGTACCTTGCAAAAACCGCACGGGAAAAGGCATATGCAGAGGCTTGCGCAGAACCAAATGTTGGCGACCATCTTCGATCATCCGTTTGGTCACGATGTATGGCTCCATATAGTCCGAAGGCAGCTCGACATGGCCAACAGTTTCCAGTGCCTGTTTCTGGTTTTCCGAGAATGAAGCCCAATACCCGTCCTCAGTAAAATCCGGTGCAGCAGCGATGGTCACCATTCCCTGAATCCGATCTGGCAGCGCTTTGGCCAACAGCAGCGCCTGCCACCCCCCCATGGACGAGCCGACTACAATCAGCGGTCCATCCGTCAATTCCGTGATCGCGGCCAGCGTATCCTCATGCCAGTCACCAATGCATCCTTCTTCGAACGTGCCCCCGCTTTCACCGTGACCTGAATAGTCGAACCGCAGAAATGAATGGCCACGCCCCTTCGCCCAGGCCTCCAAATGCACCGCCTTGGTGCCCTCCATATCGGATTTGAGCCCGCCCAGAAACACGATGGTCGGCCTGGTGCCCTCGCTTTTGTGATAGGCCAGCCGCCGTCCCTGCGCCGTTTCCAGAAAATTCGTCGCTGCCATGACACCCTCTTTTCTTTTTCCGACATCATGCACGCCCCACCCCCAAGTGCAATTCCAAGATCCCCCTTCATCTGGCCAAAAATACCTCGGGGAGCGCGAGGGGCCGGCCCCTCGCGCCGGCCCTTGACAGGTTCACCCCCACCTGACAAATGAAGCGAACACAACATAACCCGCAACCGGGCGTTCAGTGGGCGCCAAACCGACGAGGAGAGCCAGCCATGGCCTTGGACGCACAGTCAATCTCTCTCACTTTTCCTGACGGCAATGCACGATCCTATGACGTGGGTGTAACCCCTGCGCAGGTGGCCGCCGACATCTCGACCTCACTGGCCAAAAAGGCCATTTCAGCCACGGTGAATGGCCAGCATTGGGATCTGCAATGGCCCATTGAATCTGATGCCGAAATCGCCCTGCACACCATGAAAGATGAAGATCAGGCAAACGAGCTGATCCGCCACGACCTCGCCCATATCATGGCCCGCGCCGTGCAGGAAATCTGGCCCGACACTAAAGTCACCATCGGCCCCGTCATCGAAAACGGCTGGTACTACGATTTCGACCGGGCCGAGCCATTTACGCCCGAAGATCTCGGCGCGATTGAGAAAAAGATGAAGGAAATCATCAACAAGCGCGACACCGTGACCACCGAGGTCTGGGACCGTCAGCGCGCGATTGATTTCTACACCGAAAACAACGAGCCCTATAAGGTCGAATTGATCGACGCCATCCCGGGCGACGAGCCGTTGCGCATGTACTGGCATGGCGACTGGCAGGACCTGTGCCGTGGCCCGCACCTTCAGCATACCGGCCAGGTTCCGGGCGATGCGTTCAAGCTGATGTCCATCGCCGGGGCCTATTGGCGCGGTGACAGCGACCGCGCGATGCTGCAACGCATCTATGGCGTGGCTTTTACCGGCAAGGAAAAGCTGAAAGCGCACCTGCACATGCTGGAAGAGGCTGCCAAGCGTGACCATCGCAAGCTGGGCCGCGAAATGAACCTGTTCCACATGCAGGAAGAAGCTCCCGGCCAGATCTTCTGGCATCCGAATGGCTGGAAGATCTATACCACCCTGCAGGACTATATGCGCCGCATGCAGGAGCGTGACGGCTATGTCGAAGTCAACACACCGCAGGTTGTTGACCGCAAATTGTGGGAAGCCTCGGGCCACTGGGACAAGTATCAGGAAAACATGTTCATCGTCGAAGTCGACGAGGAACATGCCCGTGAAAAGGCCGTGAACGCCCTGAAGCCGATGAATTGTCCCTGCCACGTGCAGGTGTTCAATCAGGGTCTGAAATCCTATCGCGATCTGCCTCTGCGCATGGCCGAGTTCGGGTCTTGCGCGCGGTACGAACCCTCTGGCGCGCTGCATGGTATCATGCGGGTGCGCGGCTTTACCCAGGACGATGGGCATATCTTCTGCGCCGAAGATCAGATCGAATCTGAAACTGCAAAATTCATCGCGTTTCTGTCGAAGGTCTATGCCGATCTCGGTTTCCATGATTGGACCATCAAGCTCTCGACGCGCCCGGAAAAGCGCATCGGGTCGGATGAAAGCTGGGATCTGGTCGAAAAAGCCCTGGGTGACGCCTGCAAGGCCGCAGGATACGACTATGAGCTTCTCGAAGGCGAAGGCGCCTTCTACGGACCCAAGCTTGAATTCACCCTGACCGACGCGATCGGCCGTACTTGGCAATGCGGCACCCTTCAGGTGGACCCCAACCTGCCCGAGAGGCTGGACGCCAATTTCATTGGCGCGGACGGATCGAAGCACCGCCCCTTCATGCTGCATCGTGCAACGCTGGGTTCGTTCGAACGGTTCATCGGCATCCTGATCGAAGAACACGCGGGCAAATTGCCCTTCTGGCTGGCCCCGCGTCAGGTCGTGGTCGCTTCGATCACCTCCGAGGCTGACGGTTACGTGCAGGAAGTGGTTGAGACACTCAAGGCCGCAGGTATCCGAGCCGAGGCGGACATCCGCAACGAAAAGATCAACTATAAGGTTCGTGAACACTCGGTCGGCAAAGTTCCGGTCATTCTGGCCGTCGGTCACCGTGAAGTTGAGGACCGCACAGTCAGTGTCCGTCGTCTTGGTGAGAAACAGACACAAGTGCAGCCGCTTGAGGCTGTAACAAATGAACTGTCGCGGGCCGCTACGCCGCCCGACCTGCTGTAACAATCAGCGGCAAATTGCACAAAATCCGGCCCCCCCTGAGGGGCCGGATTGAAACATTTGCGTTTTATCTCTTCTAAAACAAACTATTAGTTTGCAAGATGTCATGACAGTCATTGACGGGCTCGTGAGACACAGGCTCGTGAATTCAACTGTGACCTGCAACCCATTACCTTTGTCATTGTCGAACACAGACATACGCAGTCATCAAAAGGATAACCGAGATGTCGAACACCGCTAAATCCCTTGTCATCGCAAGCGCCGTAGCCGCAGCCGTTTCAGGCATGGCCACAACCGCATCCGCACAAGCCAAAGAAAAGTGCTATGGCGTTTCTCTGGCCGGTCAGAACGATTGTGCCGCCGGTCCTGGCACCACGTGCGCGGGCACCTCGACTGTTGATTATCAGGGCAATGCCTGGACGCTGGTAGATGCCGGCACCTGCGCCGATATCGACCTGCCTCAGTCAGCTGACGGCGCTGCCCGCAAGGGATCGCTCGAGCCGCTGGAGCGCGACCTGCCGGCATAAGCCTGAGTTTTTGCCAAATCTGAGGGGCGGGCAAGAATCGCCCGCCTCTTTTTTCAAGACCGCGAGGTTACCAGATGCTGGACAGCACAATCCGATCGAACAGGCTGCCTGCGGCACCAGGCGTCGGCTATAAGCCTCAGCATTTCCAGCAGATTCTGGATCACCCGCAACCGGTCGCATGGCTGGAAATCCACGCCGAGAATTACATGGGCGATGGTGGCCGCCCGCTGGCACAGCTGCGGCACTTGTCGGAACACTTCCCGATTTCCGTCCACGGCGTTGGCCTGTCCATCGGCAGTGAAGGCCCGCTGGATACCGACCACCTGGCCCGTTTGAAACACCTCGTCGGCTGGCTCAACCCCGCCAGCTTTTCCGAACATCTGGCCTGGTCGACACATGACAGTCACTTCCTGAATGATCTGTTGCCCCTGCCCTATACCGACGCAACCCTTGCACGGATTTGCGATCATATCGACCAAGTTCAGAATGTCGTTGGGCGACAGATGCTACTTGAAAACCCGTCAAGCTATCTAGCATTTGATGAAAGCACGTGGTCCGAACCCGACTTCCTGCGCGAAATTTCGGGCCGCACCGGATGCGGGCTCTTGCTGGATGTGAATAACGTTTTCGTATCGGCGACAAATCTCGACTTCTCACCGCAGAGCTATATCGACGCCTATCCGCTGGACAAAGTCGGTGAGATCCACCTTGGCGGGCATGATGAGGATGAAGACGACCACGGGCTTCCCTTGCTGATCGATAGCCACGGGCGAGAAGTGGTTGATCCGGTTTGGGCGCTTCTGAACTATGTGCTTGAACAATCGGGACCAAAACCTGTTCTTGTGGAATGGGATACAGACGTCCCTGATTGGCCTGTCTTGCGTACCGAAGCCGATCGCGCCCAAGCGGCACTGGACCGCATTCCAGCATGAGCGTGTCGCAAGAAGAGTTTCACCTGGCTTTGCTGGATCCAGCCATGTCGGTGCCTGAGGGCCTTGTGGACGCGTCGGATCAGCCGGCGGGACGGCGTTTCAGTGTTTATCGCAACAATGTTGCCGTTTCGCTGACCGAAGCCATGCATCAGGCCTTCCCGGTGATCGCCAAGTTGCTGGGTTCGCAAAACATGGACGGGTTGGCCGGGCTTTTTCTGCGCAGCCACCCACCAACCTCGCCGTTGATGATGTTCTATGGCGAAGCGTTTCCGGATTTCCTGGCCGGGATGGATCAGCTGTCGCATATCGGGTACCTGCCCGATGTGGCGCGACTGGAGCTGGCCCTTCGCCGATCTTACCACGCGGCGGACAGCGTGCCAGCGTCGGACGACGCGTTAGCCGTGCCACCCGAAGATCTGTTCCGGGCCCGATTGGAATTCGCACCTTCGATGCAGATCTTGCGCTCGGACTGGCCCATCTTTTCGATATGGCGGTTCAATACCGAAGACGGCGCACCGAAACCCCAAGCTGGTGCTGAAGATACCCTGATCACGCGCCGCGAATATGATCCTGTTCCTCAGGCCCTGCCGCAAGGCGGGGCGGGTTGGATCGCCGCGATGCAGGCCGGAAACACAATCGGACAGACATTTGAAAACACTACCGAAACCACCCCGGATTTTGATCTTGGGGCCACTCTGGCGCTGCTGTTACAGGGCGGCGCTATCACTTCTGTGACTATTGAAAGGCTGGCAACATGACTGCCCTGATCTCTCTTCATAACAACGTCCTGGGACGGATCGACAGCTCGGCCAACTGGCTGACACCAACCCTGGCGCGTCTTGTCTTTGTTGCCGTGTTGCTTGTCTACTACTGGAACTCAGCCACCCTGAAAATCGACGGGTCGATTTTCTCTCCGTCAGCGGGGGCGTTTGGGCAGATTTTCCCCAAAGCGGCAGAGGCCGTACTTTATGACGTAACCCAGATGACTTTTTTCCAACGCGTCGTAATCTTTCTGGGAACAGTCGCCGAATTTGTCCTGCCAGCCTTGTTGCTGGTCGGCCTGCTGACCCGGGTGGCAGCCCTTGGGATGATTGGGTTTGTTTGGGTCCAGACCATTGTCGACGTGACCGGTCATGGCGTCAAATTGGGAGGCCTGTTCGACAACGCACTTACCTTGATGGATCAGCGCGTGATGTGGACTTTCCTGCTTCTGGTCATCGCGATAAACGGCGCAGGCCCGATCTCGATCGATCGCATCCTGCGCCTGAAGTAACTCAGAAATGTGCCTTGGGCTCGTCCGGTTTACCCGCGGCCAGCCCAAGGAGACCCGCCACGGCGGCAAAGGCGACCGGGAACATGGTGAACACATTGAACCCGAACGCATAATACATCCCAGCCGCAGAAATCAGCAGCAACACGCCACCAATCAGAGCGCGGGCATGTGCCATCGCCCCGCCCGCAATAGCCAATAAAGGCGCAAGGATCGCCGCGGTTCGGATCAACTGCGCATTGTCCACCTGCTCGGCGATCCCGTCGATTTCGCCAAACCTGTCGATCAACTCGACATATCCATAGCCAACAAACCCGACCAACATGCCGATCAGACCGGCAACTACCCCTAAAATCATCGCTGCGTTACGCATTTAGAACCCTCTAGCTTGCGACCAACCACATAAGTACCCACTCAGCCAACGCCAAGGGCTGCCTGCGTTTCAGCCGTCCAGCCCAGATAAAGTGCACCGTCTTTCTCAACAAGCGGTCGCTTCATTAAGGTTGGGTGTTCCTGCAAGAGTTCCAGCGGCTCTTTTTTGCGCTGCTCTGCATCCAACCCGCGCCACGTTGTCGACCTGGTATTGAGCAAAGCCTCGCCGAAACGTTTTAGGGCCTGCGCCAGTACCGCATCCGGCACACCTTGCGCGCGAACATCGATAAAATCCGAACCCTCAAGCGATTTCATAGCCTTACGGCAAGTATCGCAAGTCTTCAATCCATATACGCGCATTTTCGGGCTGCTCCTGTTTCGATCTTGATAATGGGCAAATTCGCCAGTGTATTCCGGTATTTCTTGATTTTTTACTTCACCGTGCAATGTTGAAAAAGACGAAACACGTAATTCGGGCCGTGTCGTGTGGACGAGACGGTGATGTGTTGCGGTTACGTCAATCGCTACCCCCACCAATTTTGTGGGACAACGTGCAAGTAGAAGGAGACACGGGAAATGCCAACTGGCACCGTGAAATGGTTCAATACCACCAAAGGCTATGGGTTTATTGCCCCTGATGAAGGCGGCAAGGACGTATTTGTTCACATCTCGGCCGTTGAAAGATCTGGTCTTACCGGACTCGCTGACAATCAGAAGGTCGCTTACGAACTGGAAGACGGACGTGACGGCCGACAAATGGCTTCAGATTTGAAGCCACTGTAAAATCCCGTTACTGCGGGTACGAAAATCAGGACAACGGCCAATTTCAGGCCGTTGGCCATCGAAAGTGATGTGCCTATTCTGGCGCCCTGCTGCTTTCGGGGCGCGTGGTTCAATTTTGCCACATGGCACGATACAGGACGTACTGGTCGCATAAGTGACCACCATCGTCCAGTTGCCGGATTATCTAGTCCACACTTCCATCAGTTGTTCAGGATCGCACATCCCGGCTCTTGCCCGCTCAGAGGTGAACTGGAGCGCAAGTTTTTGGTGCATGTAGCCGTGGGTTCGCAAATCACCATCGACGATGGGGGGACTCGGCATGTGCCACGCGAGGTAGGAACAGGGTCAGACAACCGGTTTTGATCAAAACTGAAAGTGTCATGAAACGATCGCAACCATTTCATGACGCCCCGTATAGACAGACGGCAAGCGCACTCAGCTTTCCTTGATGATCGCCTCGAACTCACGCCATTCCCGCCCGGTCATGCCCGAGTTTTCCTGCGTGACCGTCTCTCCGGCCAACATCCGACGCAGGCTGTCGACCATCTGCGCGGAAAGATTGACCGCACCCAAGCGGTAATCTTCAAACGCCTTATAGGCGGCCGGCACCCAATCAGCGACGATCTTGCACATGGCATCGGCGTAAACACGAATTTCGTATTGGGCATGAGGATCCGCGCGCAGACGCAGGAAGTGGAACAGGTTGTGCAGGTCAACCTTCCAGTACCATTGCGTGTAGATATTCGCCGGAAGGTTCATCCGCGCCAGTTCACGCGCAAGCCCTTGCTGCCCGTCCTGACCCATCATCGCCTCGTAATTGTCATAACAACGCGCGCTGTCAGCTTTCAATATCTCAAGGACGCGCGCGGCTTCTTCGCCCTGCAACGTATCGCCGCGACCCTGATTGTTGATCTCGGACTGCGCGGACACGTGCTCGGGTGCCGGGATATAGAATTCACGGTCCAAAATCGAATAGCGCGCCGAATATTCATTCACATTCGCCGTCCGGTGCCGAATCCACTGTCGCGCGACAAAAACCGGTAACTTGACGTGCAACTTTATCTCGCACATCTCAAACGGGGTCGAGTGCCAGTGCCGCATCAGATAGCGGATCAACCCTTCGTCATTTTGCACTGATTTGGTGCCCTTGCCATAGGACACGCGTGCGGCCTGACAAATCGCAGCGTCATCACCCATATAGTCGATCACGCGCACAAAACCGTGGTCCAGAACCTGATGCGCCGTGTACAGATGTTCCTCCATCCCCGCAGCTACAACACGGCGTGTTGGATGCGATTGCGCCCGTTGCGCTTCGATCTCGCCCAGTTGGTCAGAGGACAGCGGCATGAAATTTCCTTTCCAGCAATGAGTCGCCTGCCACTATATATCGCCAATCAAAAGACAGGAACCGCGATATGTGCGCCCACATTTGCATATTCAGAATTGTGTCCGTGCGGCCTCTCGACACGTGATGTACGCGCGCTAAGGTGCAGGGCATCACCTGAACAGAAAGGAACCCGCAATGGGGCTCACTTACCTCCACACCATGGTTCGCGTGAAGGACCTGGACAAATCCATGGCGTTTTACAAGTTGCTGGGTCTTAAGGAAACACGCCGCTATGACAGCGAACAGGGGCGGTTTTCTCTGATCTTCATGGCTCCCGCTGGGCAAGAGGATCGACCAATCGAGTTGACCTATAACTGGGATGGGGATGACGATCTGCCCAACGACAGCCGCCATTTCGGCCATCTCGCCTATGGAGTCGACAATATTTATGAAACCTGTCAGCACCTGCAGGACAATGGAGTCGTGATCAACCGGCCACCACGCGACGGCCGAATGGCGTTTGTCAGGTCACCCGACAATATCTCGGTAGAGTTGCTACAAAACGGTGATGCGCTGGAACCGGCCGAACCCTGGGCCAGCATGGAAAGCACCGGGCACTGGTGATCCGCTGGTTGATCACACTGGGCCTAGCCTTTTTAGCCAGCCCCCTGCGGGCCGAGCCCTGCCGCCTTGCGCTTGCGCTGGCAATGGACATTTCAACATCGGTAAGCGCAGAAGAGGACGCGCTGCAAAGGCAGGGCCTTGCCGCAGCGTTGGTTGCCCCCGAGGTGACCGAGGCCTTCTTTTCCTCGTCGATGCCGGTCGCGCTGGCTGTTTATGAATGGAGCGGCCGGGACGTTCAGCACATCATACTGGGCTGGACGATGATCAACACGCAGACCGATTTGCTGGTGGCAGCGACCACGATACAGCAATCGGTCCGATCAGACAGCGACTCGGCCACGGCGATGGGGTATGCGCTAGCCTTTGGGGCGACGCTGATGCAGCAGGCCCCGACATGTCTTTTTCAAACCATTGATCTGTCAGGTGACGGTTCGAACAACGATGGATATGGCCCGGATTCCGCCTATCGGCATTTTCCCTTTGAGAATACGATTGTGAATGGCCTGGTCATTAATGCCGCCGACTTCGAAGGCGAGCTGTACCTGATTCCCTTCTTTGAAAACAATGTCCTGTACGGCCCCGGCGCGTTTCTGGAAATCGCCGACGGGTTCCAGGATTTCGAACGCGCCATGCGGCGCAAACTTGAACGCGAACTAAAAGGTATGCAGATCGGCGCATTGTCGGGCCCCGGCCAGCGATGATACGTGCGCTTGCAACGATAGTCAGCATATTGGCCACCTCTGCGGCATCAGAATGCCGCCATGCTTTGGCTTTGGGCCTGGATGTGTCGGGATCAGTCGACAGCTCGGAATACCGGTTGCAGCTTGGCGGCTTGGCAGGTGCTTTGCGCAGGCCCGAGATTAAGCAACTCTTTCTTTCAGACGCAGCAAACCCGGTACACATCGCGATTTATGAGTGGAGCGAACCCGGCCACCAACGCCTGTTATTGAGCTGGACCGCAGTACAATCGGACCTCGATCTGGAGCGCATAGCCACCCTGCTCGACCATGTGAAACGCAGCGGCGCTCCGCAAGGAACCGCCGTCGGGTCCGCCATGCTGTTCGGTGCCGAGCTTTTGGGCCAGAAACCCGATTGCTGGAAGCGGACATTGGATCTGTCGGGGGACGGAAAGCACAATATCGGCCTGCATCCAAGAAATGCGAAACAGACGCTCTCTGGCGACGGTATCACGATCAATGGACTGGTCATCGGTGCCGACGACCCTGACATCGGTAGCACCCGCTATGTTCAGGTCGGAGAGCTGCTGGCCTATTTCAAAGCATGGGTCATCCTTGGCCCCGGCGCCTTTGTTGAGGTTGCTCTGGGCTTTGACGATTACGAAGAAGCAATGACCCGTAAACTGATCCGCGAACTTGAAGGCCTGACCCTATCGGATGCGGGACAGAGGCCGACCAAGCATCAGTAGATATAGCGGATCTGATCCGTCCAATACCGTTCTACCCGCCGCAATGCTCCGGTAATGTCCTCGATCCCTTCCTGTCTAAGAACGCCGCGCGATTGTAGGCCTTCGGCATGTCTCGAAAACAGCTCGGAGACGATATCGCGGATTTCCCGGCCCTGTGGCGTTAACCGGACACGCACCGAACGGCGGTCTATTTCGCAACGCTGGTGGTGCATATACCCCATCTCGACCAATTTTTTGAGGTTGTAGCTGACATTGCTGCCTTGATAGTAGCCGCGGCTTTTCAATTCACCAGCGGTAACCTCATGATCTCCGATATTGAACAAAAGCAACGCTTGAACCGCGTTGATCTCAAGAACACCGACCCGTTCAAACTCATCTTTGATGACGTCCAACAACAAACGATGAAGCCGCTCAACCAGAGCAAGTGCCTCAAGATAGCTGGTCATGAAGCCTTTGACCCCCGGCGCGGAGACCTGCATTTCCAAACTCATACGATCCTCCGATTCATTCGCGCAGTTTCAGGCAGAATGAAGCGAAAAGCCGAAAAATCAGTTAAGCCGGATAATCTTTATTTTTGAAAGGTTTGTGCAATTTCGGAAACAAGGTCCGAGAATTGGGTAGGTGGCAGGACCTGACCGGTGACCCATTGATACAGGTCCTGATCATTCTCGTGCAACAGGGCGTCGTAAACATCCAGCCCTGTTGCATCCATGGAGTCCAGATTGCGGTCTGCATAGGCAGCCAGAATCAGATCCATCTCTTTGATGCCGCGTCGCATGGAACGCATTTTCATCCGTTTGATCCTGACATTGCGCGGTTCGGCCACTATTCCGCCTCCAGCATCATGCGCACACGTTTCTCCAGCCTTGCAGCCCGCTCGGCGCTGGCGCGCATCTCGCCTCGGATTGAACGAAGCTCGGATACGATTCTGGCCAGGTCAGGTGCGTTTTCTCCAGCCTCGACAGGGGCGTCCATCCCGTCGCCCTCGCCGGTGAGAAGCCACATGATCGAAACGTTGATCATGCCTGCCATCATCGACAGTCGGTTGGCCCGGGGCTCAGACAGATCATTTTCCCAGGCGGCAATCGTAGACTTCTTGACACCCAGCCTGCGGGCCAGATGTGCCTGCGTCATCCCCGCTGCTTCACGCGCCCCTGCCAGCCGGTCGCCGAATGTCGCCGCGTCGGGTCCGTACCAGTCATTTTCGTCGTTCATCGGGGTCTCCAAATCTCTTGTTTTATATCGCTTGATCGTCGTTCGGGCGCACCCTATGACAGTCAGGCTAAACATACAAACTGAGGCCGACCATGAGTTTCCTGTCTGCGACACTGTCACGCGTAAAACCATCTCCAACAATCGCGATGACAGCCAAGGCGGCCGAATTAAAGGCAGCCGGACGAGACGTAATTGGCCTAAGCGCCGGAGAGCCAGATTTCGACACGCCCCAGAACATCAAGGATGCTGCGGTGGCGGCCATCGCCGCTGGAAAGACCAAATACACCGCGCCCGATGGCATACCAGAGCTGAAGCAGGCGGTTTGCGCCAAGATGAAACGTGATCATGGACTGGATTATACGCCTGCTCAGATCTCAGTCGGAACCGGTGGCAAGCAGACGTTGTATAACGCGCTGATGGCCACCATGAACGCGGGCGATGAGGTGGTCATACCTGCGCCCTATTGGGTCAGCTATCCCGATATGGTTCTTCTGGCCGGCGGAACGCCTGTGACAGTTGAAACGACCTTGGAGAACTGTTTCAAACTAACCGCTGAACAGCTTGAGGCAGCGATTACACCAAAGACCAAATGGTTCATCTTCAACTCTCCGTCCAACCCAACCGGTGCAGGGTATAGCCGGGCGGAATTGAGAGCTTTGACCGATGTCCTGATCAGGCACCCGCATGTTTGGGTAATGACAGATGATATGTACGAGCATCTGGCCTATGACGGGTTTGAATTCTGCACACCGGCAGAAGTCGAGCCCAGGCTTTATGACCGCACCCTGACCTGCAATGGTGTATCCAAAGCCTATGCGATGACTGGCTGGCGGATTGGCTTTGCAGCAGGGCCTGCCGAATTGATTGCGGCAATGCGCAAGGTTCAGTCTCAATCGACCTCGAACCCCTGCTCGATCAGCCAATGGGCGGCGGTAGAGGCGCTGAACGGTACACAGTCCTTTCTGGCCCCGAACAATGAAACGTTCAAACGCCGCCGTGATCTGGTCATCAGCATGCTGAACCAGATCGAAGGAGTGACCTGCCCAACTCCTGAAGGTGCGTTTTACGTCTACCCTTCCATTTCCGGGTTGATCGGAAAGACCACGCCTGCTGGCACTTTGATCGACACAGATGAAGCCTTCGCAACCGCGCTTTTGGAAGAGGCTGACGTTGCAGTCGTCTTCGGCGCTGCGTTTGGGTTGTCCCCCAACTTCCGCGTCAGCTATGCTACGTCAGATGAAGCGCTGACCGAAGCCTGCACGCGCATTCAGAGGTTTTGTGCTTCGCTGACCTGATCGGAGACCTTATGACTGCCGAATTGCCTGAGTACTATTTCCGCATACGCGAAAACGGTGCCGCGGTTTTCCGGATCGACACGGAAAACCGCCAACGTCGGATTGAAATGAACCAGATCGCGGTCATCAACATCCGCAACGGAGAGGTGAAGCCGCAGGGTCAGCGCGCTCTGACTGAGGCGGATCAGGCCGAAATCGAGCGCTGGATGGCAGAACGTAAAGATCTTCTGGCGCAGCGCGATATCGACGATATTCACCGCGCGGTGGACTATCTGAACCTAACCACACAGTGGGCCCAGTCCAAAGCGACTGACCAACAGCTCGAGGACGTTACGGACCGGCTACTACTGGCGATGCATGATCTGCGCAGCGTATTGGTTCGGAAGAAAGCCGACCGGCTGAACAAAGGCTAATTTGCCTTCACGCTGCCGGTTCAGCGATCATACGCACTGATCGTAACCAGAAGCGCGCCATCAACAGTACGGCGGCACAGGCAAGACCCAGCACAAGGCCCAACCAGACACCGACGCCCTCCATGCCGCGGATGAACCCAAAATAGTAGGACGCCGGAATTCCGACGACCCAATAGCTTAGCCCCGCCATGACCATTGGCACCTTGGCATCCTGCAATCCGCGCAAAAGGCCCAACGCGATCACCTGTGCGCCGTCCACCAGCTGGAACAACGCAGCCATGGCCAGCAATCCGGTACCTATGGCCAGAATCTCGGGGCGTTTCGGATCCTGCGGTTCCACAAATACGGAAATCAGAGGCTCGGCGCAGGTCAGGAATAGGATGATTGTCAGGATAGACACCACAAGGGACATCCCTGTCACGGCGACGGCACCTTTTTCCAGATGCGCGCGGTCCTTGCGGCCAAGCGCATTGCCCGCCCGGATCGTGGCGGCGTTGGACAGGCCCAGATGGACCATGAATGTCGCCGAGGCGAGGTTCAGAGCGATCCCATGCGCCGCCAGCGGCACCTGACCGATCCAGCCCATCATAAGGGCCGACATCGCGAACAGAGACACTTCGGCCAGCAGGGTCAGCCCGATGGGTATGCCTAGCTTCAGAACGCTCAGCAGCATCTCCCAGTCGGGCCGCCAAAACCTTTGGAACAGGCTATGCTCGGGCAGAACTTTTACAGCATAGATGATAACCGCAATTAACGACACGGTCTGCGTCACGACCGAAGCGATAGCGGCGCCCATCACGCCCAGTTCAGGCGCACCCCAGTTGCCAAAGATCAAAGCATAGTTGGTCAGACCGTTCACCACCGCAGCTGCAACAGTGATCCACAAAACAACCTGGGTTCGCTCCAACGCCGCAAGGTAGGACTTCAAGACCATTACCACCAGAGCGGGGAACAGACCCCAGCCTGCAACCCGCAGGTATTCCGATGCAGTTTCTGCCACCTGTGGATCCTGATCTGTGGCGATCAAGATCGGGTATGACCACCACAGCAATGGCATTACCACTGCTGCATATAGCAACGACAACCAGAGCCCCATGCGGGTCGAACGGCGAATGCTGGTTTCATCGTCTTCGGCAGCGGCTGTTGCCACCATTGGCATAACGGCCAGACCGAACCCGCCCCCGAACAGGAACAGGACAAAGTAAAAGCTGCTGGCCAACGTGACCGCCGCCAGAGCTTCGACCCCGTACCAGCCAAGCATGATCGTGTCTGTCAGACCGATTGCGAACTGCGCCAGATGCCCGCCAACCAATGGCAGGCCCAGGACGGCAATGGCACGGAAATGGCCTTGATATGTCATCACCTTATTCATTCCACCAGCCATAGGCCCGGGGAAAGGCCGGGACAAGACCGGAACAGAGAAATTTCAGAGTGAGACATGGATCCGGGACAGGTGCCCTGCCCCGAACCTTAGGCCTAGCAGCGGGCGTCAGGATGCAGCGCGTTGCCCAGAATATGCTCGGATCGGTGGATCACATGATGCGCCTGACCCACGATCAAAGGATCGGGCTCGCCAACAATGCCGTGATCCTTGTCCGGGTAATCAAGTGTCGACAGAAAGTGGCGCATACAGTTCAGACGAGCGCGTTTTTTGTCATTCGATTTCACGATAGTCCAGGGCGCATCAGCGGTGTCTGTATAAAAGAACATCGCCTCTTTAGCCTCGGTATAGTCATCCCATTTGCCAAGGCTTGCCTTGTCGATCGGAGATAGTTTCCATTGCTTCAACGGATCGGTCTCACGGCTTTGAAACCGCCGCTGTTGTTCGGGTTGCGTGACCGAAAACCAGTATTTGTAAAGCTGAATTCCCGACCTCACCAACATCCGTTCAAGCTCTGGCGTCTGGCGCATAAACTCTAGGTACTCGTTCGGAGAACAGAACCCCATCACCCTCTCGACCCCGGCGCGGTTGTACCAAGAGCGGTCGTAGAACACCATTTCACCAACGGTGGGAAGCTCGTGCACATAGCGCTGATAGTACCATTGACCCTTTTCTTCCCAGGTGGGTTTGTTAAGGGCGACCACGCGCGCCTGACGGGGGTTCAGGTGTTCCATAAACCGTTTGATTGTACCGCCCTTACCAGCCGCATCGCGCCCTTCAAACAGCAATACGAACCGTTGTCCGGTTTCCTGCGCCCACAGCTGAACCTTAAGCAACTCAGCCTGCAGTTTGGCCTTCTCGGCCTCATAGACCCGCCGGGGCATCTTGCGATGATAGGGATATCTTCCGCTTTCGAATGCCTTGCGGATCTTTTCCGGGCTTGGCTCGGAAACAGCACCTGCAACAGGTGTTTCGTCATTCACACGTGGTAGATTTTGCTCGGGTTGCGCAGCTGCATCCATTCATATTCTCCTTTTTTCACTGTTCGAAAAAACGGCTAGCAGAACCGAAGCTTTCGCGCTTTGATTGGGGTCAAACCAAATTCACTTATACGGCGAAAAGGCCAATAAACATGGAAACCCGATTTCAGATCCTGAATGGCCAGAGGTTTCATATTCGCCGTTGGGGGTCATCCGACCTGCCACCCTTGCTGATGCTACACGGCTTTCCGGAATATGGTGGGGCATGGGCCGATCTGGCGCCACATCTGGCATCTCATTTCCATTGCATTGCCCCTGATCAACGCGGTTACGGCCAAAGCTGGGCACCAGAGGGTGTCGGCCAATATGCCACGTCCGAGCTGGTCTCGGATATGATCGCACTTGTCGAAGCTCTGGATACGCCAATCAGTGTTCTGGGCCATGACTGGGGCGCCGCGGTCGCCTATGGCCTGGCCATGTTCCGCCCAGATCTCGTCGGTCGCCTGATCATCGCAAACGGCGTTCACCCGGTGCCCTTCCAACGGGCTATGGCATCGGGCGGCGCGCAATCCGCGGCCTCTCAATATATTAACGCGCTACGGGCCCCTGATGCCGCAACACACTTTGCCGCGAACAATTTTACCCGCTTGGAAAGTTTCTTTCGCCACGGGATGGGCTTGGACTGGCTGTCCAACGACCGGATGGAGGACTATCGCACTGAATGGGCCCGTCCCGGTCGCCTGAATGCCATGCTGAACTGGTATCGGGCCTCTCCGCTGGTTGTGGCGAAACCGGGCGAGCCCTGCACAGACCTGCCCCGGCTTCCGGTCGAGCGGCTGATGGTTCGTTGCCCACATCTTTTGCTATGGGGCTCCGATGACAAAGCGCTGCTGCCCGAGACGACAGACGGTCTGGAAGATTTCGCGCCCGACCTCACACGAGTCGATATTCCGGGCACAGATCACTGGTTACACCACCAGAAGCCCGAAGCAATGGCACAGGCAATTATCGAGTGGACAGACGGCTGAGGCCTATTTATGCCCCCAATCAGCAGGATCAGCCGAGTTATTGGGGGACAGCCCCAGAATGTCACCCTCGGTGGAACATCCCAGCCCCAGAACGGTGCGGTTGGCATAGGCAAAATAGGCGCAGACCTGATTGATCTCGAGGATTTCACCATCGTCCCACCCTGTGTTGCGCAGGACGGCTATGTCGTCTTCCACCAGATCCGCCGGGGCCTGCGTCAGCTTGCGCGCATACAACATGGCCGCAACCTGAGCAGCCTCCAATGGTGCGCTTTCGGGTGTCCCAGCTTCGATCGCGGCACGGATTGCATTACCGCGCACTTCGTCGCCTAACAGCCTTTGCAACCCGTTGAAATGATGCTCGACACAGTACCCGCAGTGGTTCAGGGAACTGACCCAGACACCCAGAGTTTCGAGAAACCATTTCGGAATCTGATTGGCCGAATGATGCAGCACATTCTTGTACAGCGCCATATGCCCTTCCATCGAATGCGGCCGCAAGGAATGCGCCATCATGATATTGTCGACATTGTTGTCGGGGCCGGTGACGCGGTCGTAGAGTTTCTTCAGCCGACCAGTAGCCGTATCGTAGGGGATGGTTTTTATCCAGCTCATTTTAAGACTCCTGCTGTCGCGGTGATTTGTTATCCGCAGCCTAAGAGGCCTTAGAGCAGGTCGCGAAACGAAATCGTCGAACTTCTGCTCTGAGCCCTAAGTTACTGCACATCTTTTAGTAAAAATTTGCAAAAAGCGGTGCCTATGAGTCTTTTGAATAGGAACGCAGAAAGTCAGAACCGTGAAGAAATGGGCTCTAATTCCACTCATCATTTTTGGGCTATCTTGGATGTTTTATCCTCGGGTTCACAAGACCTCCGCAACGCCGGAAGAGTATCTTCAGATCACAATGTCGATATGGCCTATGCAAGGGTTTCACAGCGACTGGCACCGAAAAGTTTTGATTACATACAACGGTCAACGGATTTCTAAAGAACTATTCGGAGACACGGGATGGTGGCGCGGTTCCAATTTATATCGCCATATTTCAGGAGCTTATGTAGTGCATGAGGGGCAGGGTTGGTGCTTTGGATTCACCCTTGAACCTTTGGAGTTTAACAGAACCCTCGAAGATTTCTGTATCAAAGGCCAAATCACAAAAGAAAACTTGAATGGACATTCGCGTTACTACCGTGACTTAATCTATTTGGGGCACTTTTATGAAACTTGGCGCGATGAAAAAGGTATAAGAATCCGATACACTACGGCTGATCAGACACCCGAAGTTGAGTTGCCTGACGGGCCATGAACTACATGCCTCAAGCCTAAGAAATTTGGATGTGCTCAATGGCAGCATTGTCCGCATCGCTTCCATTAGTGATAGCTGGTGCCGCAACCATATTGATTATCCTCTAATCGGCCAACCAGCCCCAAACCATCCACAACACCTCGCGTCCCTCTTCCCCCGGACCACATCACCTGCCATAATGGGGGAAACTCAAAAACAAGAGCAGCCCATATGCCCGACGATCTGTTGACGCCCGAAGCGACCAATACCTATGACGCCTCATCCATTGAGGTGCTCGAAGGTCTTGAACCTGTTCGCAAACGCCCCGGCATGTATATCGGCGGCACGGATGAGCGTGCGCTGCACCATATGGTCGCTGAAATCCTCGACAACTCGATGGACGAAGCGGTGGCAGGCCATGCCAACCGGATCGAGGTCGAACTGCACGCAGATTTCGCCCTGACCGTGCGCGACAATGGGCGCGGCATTCCGATCGATCCGCACCCGAAATTCCCCGACAAATCCGCGCTTGAGGTCATCCTGTGCACATTGCACGCGGGCGGCAAGTTCTCGGGTAAGGCGTATCAGACCTCGGGCGGTCTGCATGGGGTTGGTGCATCTGTGGTCAATGCTTTGTCAGATTCCATGGTTGTTCAGGTGGCCCGCGACAAACAGCTGTTCGAACAACGCTTCTCGCGCGGAGTACCTCAGGGACCGGTGGAAAAGGTCGGCGCTGCCCCCAACCGGCGCGGCACCACCGTCACCTTCCACGCCGATCCCGATATCTTCGGCCACCACAAATTCAAACCGGCCCGCCTGTTCAAATCCATCCGCTCCAAGGCCTACCTGTTCTCGGGCGTCGAAATCCGCTGGAAGTCCCATATCGACGACGGCGAAACCCCGACCGAGGCGACCTTCCACTTCCCCGGTGGCCTGTCAGATTACCTCAAGGAAACGATGAACGGCTCGTCCACCTATGCCGAGCAACCCTTTGCCGGAACCGTGGACTTTCGCGAAAAGTTCAACGCGCCCGGCAAGGTCGAATGGGCGATCAACTGGACCCCCTCACGCGACGGGTTCATCCAATCCTACTGTAACACCGTCCCCACCCCCGAAGGCGGCACCCATGTGGCAGGCTTCTGGGCCGCTGTCCTCAAGGGCATCAAAGCTTACGGCGAGCTGATCAACAACAAAAAGGCCGCGCAGATCACCCGCGACGACCTGGTTACCGGCGGCTGCGCCCTGGTGTCCTGCTTCATCAGCGAGCCTGAATTCGTTGGCCAGACCAAAGACCGCCTCGCCACGGTCGAAGCTCAGAGGCTGGTCGAAAACTCGGTCCGTGACCATTTCGACAACTGGCTGGCCGCGGATAACAAATCCGCCGGAGCGATCCTCGACTTCCTCATTCTACGGTCCGAGGAGCGCCTGCGCCGGCGAGCCGAGAAGGAAACACAGCGAAAGTCCGCCACTAAGAAACTTCGTCTCCCCGGCAAGCTGGTGGACTGTTCCAGTTCAACACGGGACGGCACCGAATTGTTCATCGTCGAGGGCGACTCGGCGGGCGGCTCGGCCAAGATGGGTCGCAACCGCAAAACACAGGCGCTGCTGCCCCTGCGCGGTAAAATCCTGAACGTGTTGGGCGCGGCCAGTTCCAAGCTGGGCACCAATGCCGAGATCAACGACCTGACCCAGGCGCTGGGTGTGGGCCTCGGCACCCGTTTCAACGTCGATGACCTGCGTTATGACAAGATCATCATCATGACCGACGCGGATGTCGACGGCGCGCATATCGCGGCGCTGCTAATGACGTTCTTCTTTACCCAGATGCGGCCCATGATCGACGCGGGCCACCTCTACCTCGCCTGCCCGCCGCTCTACCGCCTGACCCAAGGCGCCAAACGCGTCTATTGTCTGGACGAGGCCGAGCGCGACGTATGGATGGAAAAAGGTCTGGGCGGCAAAGGCAAGATCGACGTCTCACGCTTTAAGGGTCTGGGTGAAATGGACGCCAAAGACCTGAAAGAAACCACGATGGACCCCGCGTCCCGGAAATTGATCCGGGTCACCATCGACGAGGACGAACCTGGCGAGACCGGCGACCTAGTCGAGCGTCTGATGGGCAAAAAACCCGAACTGCGGTTCCAATACATTCAGGAAAACGCGCGGTTTGTGGAGGAGTTGGATGTTTGAGTTTGTGCTTTGAGAAGTGAACGTCGAAGATTTTGCAGCTTCAATCTAAATGACGCGAAAACTCAATAGTTCTATCCTTCATAGATTCACAATCTAGTTGTTACAAAATTGAATAAATTCAAACTCAATATCGCATCAGGTACAATATTTCTCGCCTTCGCAACTGCTGCAGGCTCAGAGCTGTCAAAACCTGCGTGTGATTACATTGAAGTCTATGAGAGCATTAAGGGCGAGGGTTCATTCCCAGACTTGGTCGCCCACATGGCACACGATGTTGAGTACTGCCATTTTGCCGATGGCTGCGACAAAGGGTTGAAGAAAAGAACAAGCCCCATACAAATCACTATAGATGACGGTGGTTCTGAGAAAACGAGAAAACTGTTCAACGCTAACGCCGCATACACAATCAACTTGGTTAACCACTTGTCCGGGCTAGAGTTCTATCTTGATGAGCATCCAGAAACTGTAACTGGCGTTATCCACGTTATCTTGGTTGGCGACTCTGATGAGTCAAATCAAACCTCTCTAGTGCCGGAGTTTTTTGGAAAATTCTTAAAATCCAAAAAGCTAACCTGCCTTGCCACGAACTTTGACTGGCCAGATGCAGAAATTGAGTATTCCGAAGTTTGGATCAAAACATCGACTTCGCCAATGAGGCTTGCGAATTGTGTGAAAGAAGAAATTTTCAACGCAAGTGGCGTGCCGGGCGATCCGATAGGCTTGGATTCACTATTTTCAGAAGATTCGCTTTCAGGTGAAACCTTTGGTCCGCCTATTTTTCAAAATTTCGATGCCCGGCCTCTAATCGCAATGCAACTGGTTTATCATAATGAAATGGTGAATGGGCAGAGCCGAGCAAGAACGAAAGAAGTTTCCCAAAACGTAATCAACGCTTCCTGTCAATAAAACACGCAAGCGTAGGATGAGTTTTTAACCATCAAATTTTCCACATCTAGGTGGGCGAAACACCCATCCTGCATTACCACAATTCCCGATTCCCGCACGATTGGGCGTCACTCCGACACCCCGTCCAACCACTCCGCAATCTGCCCGACTGGCCCCTCCCACCCGGGCTCCATGAACAGAAAATGCGCGTGGTTATCGACCGGCAGAAACGTCGCGCGGTCTCCGTAGAGCTTCGCCAACGTGCTGCAGGTGTTTGGGTTCACGGCCCGGTCCTCGGTGCCGGACACGATCAGAACCGGACAGTCGACCTTGTCGATATCCACCTTCATCGCGTGGTGATCGTCGAACATCCAAAAGAACATCTCGAACATCACCCGCCCGCTTTCGGCACCCAGCTGGTCGAACACCGCGTGCTGCTGCGCCTCGGGCATCTTGTTCAGCGCAAAGGGCGCCATCAGATCGAACTCAACGCGCATGGGCTGTTTCCAGAACGCCCCGCCCTCCATCAACGCACGCGGAACGGCGCGTTCGTCGTCGGCTTCGGGCAGTGTGCCCCACGGCGCGTTCGGGTTGATCAGAACGATGGCGCTGGCCAAGCCGCGCGCTGCCACCTGCTGCGCCACAACGCCCGCGATGGCATGGCCCAGAATAACCGGTTTGCTGTCCAGCCCCTGAACAAAGTCGGCAATGTCATTTGTATAGTCCGTCACGCTGGTGTCGGTCAGCCCCGGATCGGGTTCGGCCTTGGGATCGCCACCATGGTACCGCAGAGCGGGCGTGTGCACCATCCAGCCCCGGTCGCGAAAGAATTCTGCGTAATCGGCCATACACCACGGTCCGGCAAAGGCTCCGTGGATCAGAACAATCTCTTTGGTCATGGAAACGCCCCCTCACCTGCCTTCACTATGAGAGATGAGGGAGCGGATCGGCAAGAGGCTTACAGCGCCGCTTTGAACAGCGCCGTCAGGTTGTCCTCGGTCAGTTCAATCGGATTGCCGCCGCAAGAGGGGTCGATGATCGCCCCCTTGACCAGTTCGGGGATTGCCGCATCGGTCACTTTCATATCCGAGAGTTTGCGGGGGATACCCAGCGAGTCATTAAACTCCTGCACAAAGGCGCGGAACCCGTCAAAGCCTCCATCGATGCCCAGATAGGCCGCTGCCTGCTGGAACCGGTCGGCGATGGCGGGGGCGTTGAACTCTAGCACCGCGGGCATACAGACCGCGTTGGTCGTCCCGTGATGGGTGTTGAACACCGCGCCAATCGGGTGGCTCATCGCGTGGATCGCGCCGAGGCCTTTCTGAAACGCCGTGGCCCCCATCGCTGCCGCGCTCATCATTTGGGCACGGGCTTCAATATCAGTGCCATCGGTATAGGCGCGCGGCAGGTAGTCCTTGACCAGCCGCATCCCCTCCAGCGCGATGCCGTGTGACATCGGGTGGTAATGCGGGCTAGAGAACGCCTCAACACAATGGGCAAAGGCGTCCAGACCGGTGCCCGCGGTGATGAATTTCGGCATCCCCACGGTCAGTTCCGGGTCACAGATCACCACGGTTGGCAGTACCTTAGGGTGAAAGATAATCTTTTTCGCGTGGGTTTCCGAATTGGTGATGACGCTGGCGCGCCCCACCTCTGACCCCGTCCCGGCGGTGGTCGGCACCGCAATGATCGGAGCAATGACATCGGCATCGGCGCGGGTCCACCAGTCGCCAATATCTTCGAAATCCCAGACCGGGCGCGTCTGCCCGGCCATGAAGGCCACCATCTTACCCAGATCCAGCCCCGAGCCACCGCCAAATGCGATTACCCCGTCATGGTCGCCTGCCCGATACGCCGCAACGCCGGCCTCAAGGTTCTTCTCATTGGGGTTCGGGTCCACTTCGCTAAACAGGCCACGCCCCAGACCCGCAGCCTCAAGAATATCCAGCGTCGCCGAGGTGATCGGCAGATCAGCCAACCCCTTGTCCGTGACCAGCAGAGGGCGTTTCATTCCGGCCGCAGCGCAGGCTTCGGGCAGTTCCTTGATGCGGCCAGCGCCGAATTTGATCGCGGTCGGATAGGACCAGTTTCCAGACAGGCTCATGATGTCACCTTCTTCAGATGGTAGGATTTGGGGCGGGTAAGGTTGTGATAGCCGATGACAGAAAGACCACCGCCACGCCCGGTATTCTTGCAACCGGTCCAGCACAGGCCCGGATCCAGATAATCGGCGCGGTTCATGAAGACGGTGCCAGTTTCAATCTGGTCCCCGACCTGCGCGGCCCGGTCCACGTCGCAGGACCAGAGGCTGGCGGTCAGACCAAACTCGCTGTCATTCATCAGCGCGATGGCTTCGTCATCCGACGACACTTTCATGATACCAACTACGGGGCCGAAACTCTCATCCCGCATCACCCGCATGTCGTGTGTGACATTGGTCAGGATTTGCGGGGTCAGATATGCCCCCCCATCATCCTCGGGGAAAGTGTCGATATGGGTAACTGCGCCATCCGCGACTGCCTCGGCAATCTGCGCGCGGACCTCATCGGCAAAGCGTATATTGGCCATCGGTCCAATCGTCGTCTCTGCATCCAGCGGATTGCCCAGCTTATAGCCCTGAACAATCTCAACCGCTTTGGCAACGAACGCATCATACAGGCTTTCGTGCACGTAAATTCGCTCAATCCCGCAGCAGCACTGGCCCGCGTTGAACATCGCACCGTCGATCAGCGTATCAACAGCTGCGTCCAGATCGGCGTCGTCCATGACATAGCCTGGATCCTTGCCGCCCAACTCGGTACCGACCCCGGTGAATGTGCCCGCCGCCGCACGTTCCATCGCCTGACCACCACCGACCGAGCCGGTGAAGTTCACGAAATCAAACGCATTTCCAGCGATCAAATCGTTAGTCACATCATGACTCAGGAACACATTCTGGAACACATCCTCAGGAACACCTGCCGAATGGAAAGTCTGCGCCATCCGCTCACCCACCAACAAGGTCTGGGTCGCGTGTTTCAACACCACGGTATTGCCCGCAATCAACGCCGGGGCCACCGTGTTGATCGCCGTCATGTACGGGTAGTTCCAGGGCGCCACGACAAAGACCACCCCGTGCGGAATCCGTTTGATATAGCGCCTGAAGACCTCATCCTCGCCCACCGCAATATCGGCCAGTGCACCCTGCGCGATCTCGGCCATATGACTGGCGCGCTCGTTAAAGCCGCCAAACTCACCGCCATAGCGCACCGGGCGCCCCATCATATGGGCCAGCTCCGGCACAATCTCATCATTCATCGCGCCCACGGCGGCCACGCCCGCCATCACAAGATCAATTCGCTCTTGTAATGGACGTGCTGCCCAGGCTGTTTGCGCTTCCCTGGCCCGCGCGGCCACCTCAAACGCTGCTTCGCGCGATAAGGTTTCGCGCTCAGCATAAACCGATCCATCGATCGGCGAGATGCATTCCAACATCTGCCCCATCTCCATTCCATCCTCTAAAAAGCAGAATCTCCTGCTTTATCTGGCCAACACAAACCTCGGGGGCCGTCATTGATGCACCATTGGTTCAAGCACCAATAGCGGCAGGCAGGGCCCCCAGCTTCGTCCACCCTCAGGCCCGTTCGAACCCGCGGGCAATTTCCCAATCAGTAACCACGCTTTCGAATTCCTCGATTTCTACCTCGGCGGCGCGCGCATAGTGATCAACAACTTCGTCCCCCATAGCGGCCCGCAACATGGTTGAGCCAAGCAGGGCATCCCGCGCAGCGGGCAGGTTCCCGGGGATCATGCCGGACTCGCTCTGATACGCATCGCCTTTGGTTGGTGGTTCAAGCTCCAACCCCTCCTCGATGCCTGCGATACCCGCCGCCAACATACCAGCAATCGCCAGATACGGGTTCATATCCGAGCCCGGAATACGGCATTCCACGCGAACCGATTTGGTTCCATCACCACACAGTCGGAAACCGGCGGTGCGGTTGTCGACCGACCAGATGATCCGCGTCGGCGCAAAACTTCCTTTTTGGAAACGCTTGTAGCTGTTGATGTAGGGGGCCATGAAACACGTATAATCGGCAGCGTATTTCAACAACCCGGCCATATAGCTTTTCATTACTGCCGACATGCCGAGCGGATCTTTTTCGTCGAAAAAGATTGGCCTTCCCTCAGACCACAGCGACTGATGCACATGGGATGAACTGCCAACCTTGTCATGATGCCATTTCGGCAGGAACGTGGCCGCATGCCCGTGCTGCCAGGCGATTTCCTTCACCGCATTCTTGGCGATCGAGTGATACTCGGCCGTTTCCATGGCGGCGGCGTATTTGATGTTCAATTCTTCCTGACCGGTCTCGGCCTCGCCCTTCGTATTCTCGACCGGGATGCCCGCGTTCCACAAATGATTGCGGATGGGACGCATCACATGCTCTTCCTTGGTGGTCTGCAGGATATGATAATCCTCATTATAGCCCGAGATCGGCGCCAGATCGCGAAACCCTTCCTTGCGGATCTGGTCAAAGCTCTTCTCAAACAAAAAGAACTCCAACTCAGTGGCGCACATCGCGTCGTAACCCATGGCTTTCAGGCGTTTGACCTGTTTCTTCAGGATCGACCGGGGCGCGTGCGGGACCTCTTCATGCGTGTGGTGATCCAGAACATCGCACATCACCATCACCGTGCCCTCAAGCCACGGCACCGGGCGCAAAGTGCTGAGATCAGGTTTCATGACGTAATCGCCATAGCCCCGCTCCCAGCTGGTCGAGGCATATCCGTCAGGCGTGCCCATTTCCAGATCTGTCGCCAACAGATAATTGCAGCAATGGGTCTCTTGCCAAGCGCCTGCCACAAAGTGACCGGCGTGAAACCGTTTGCCCATCAGCCGCCCCTGCATGTCCACCATGCAAACAAGAACGGTGTCTACTTGACCTGCTTCAACCTTGGCTTTGAGGTCCGCCAACACAACATCATGGCCCATCATGTTCATCCTTCATCACAATCGGGCCCACCGCGCCCCTGTTCCCATCGACGGCCGTTAGTCTTCGGCCGCTTCTTTCTCCATTTCCATAACCAGCCGCGTTTCCAGAACCTGTCCGCTTTTGTAGAGGATCGGATAGGCGATGGCCGCGATATGGCCGTGCAGATCGCGCATAGCGCGCAGTGCCTCCAGATGCAGATCGCTGGACTGGAAACTTTCCGTTTGACCACGCTCCAGCCGCTTTAGATGCGCCTTGCGGCTGTCGCGGGACATCCTTTTGATCTCGGCCTTGTCCAGAACAAGGCGGCGGGCACAGTCGACGTCGTCCACCAACAAAACGTGTCGCGCCAGCGAAAAACTTTCCTGAATGGTGGCGTGTAAATCCTTGAGTTCTTTCCACCCCTGGGCGGAAAACTCGGCCCTTTCCATGTGTTTAATCTTTGCTGAACGCGTCATTCTGTTCGACACGACATCTCCAGCGGCCTCGAGCCGAATAGCGTATTCCACCAGACCACGGGCGGCTTTGATCTGAGACTTACTCATATTCTGCCGCGGCAACCGCGCGACAAAGCGTCGGATTTCCGTCAACTGGGCGTTTACCATTTCATCCTGCTGCGACAGAGCGGCAATGGTATCAATGTCGTCACGCTCATAGATATCCAGCACCGGGCGGAACATGCGTTCGACCTGCGTGACCATCTGCAACAATTCGTGTCGCACCGAGGACATCGCAACATCAGGGCCTGTGGCACTGGGGTCGCCTAGCGGATTAAGAGCACCCGAGAACTGATCTGCCACACCAGATTCAGGGTCGGTCTCGGGCATGAGCAATGCCATCGGCGCTTCCATCCGGGTGACGAATCCGGTTGCCAGCAGAAACACCACGAGGTTGAAACCGATATGGGCAAAGATCAACGATTGCCCCGGTCCGCTGATCATCAATGCGGCATGGGTCCCGGTGACGTTGACAGCAAACAGCATCACAAGCGCCGCACTGCCGCGCAGCAACAGGTTGGCTATCGGTATCCGGCGGGCCGAAACGATCTGGTCGCGCGTCAACCAGATCGGAATAAAGGCCGAGCCCAAATTGGCCCCCAATACCAACGACAAACCCGCCGCGAATGGGATTGCCCCGATCTGTACCAGCGTCACGCACATCAGGATTGTCGCAACCGAGCTGTGCATGACAAAGGCAAGCACAGCTCCAACGATGAAGGCACTGAAATAGTCGCTTTCAAGATAGCCCGCGATGGCCGGCAAAAAGGCGCTTTCGCGGATCGGATCGACAGCATCGCGCAAAAATTGCAGTGATACCAAAATGAAGGCTACACCCAGAACAATCCGCCCCATCAGGCGAACATTTGCCCGATCGGATTTGAGGTAGAGCCACCCGCCCAGCGCCAGCAACACCGGCTGCAACCATCCCAAATCATAAGACAGTATCTGAATGACCAGAGCCGATCCCAGATCGGCCCCCAAAACCCCCGCCAGGGCGATGCCAAAACTGACCATTCCGGCCGCCGCAAACCCTGTCAGCAAAACCGCCACGGCGGCTGAACTTTGCAGGATCGTGGCCAGAACCATACCCGCGCCACCGGCGACAAAACTGTTTGAATGTCGGGTCAAAAGCGATTGAAATAGCGCGCCAAATCGCCGCTCAATCCCCGTACGAACCAAGCGAACGGCGAAAAGCAGCAACATGGTTGCGGCAAAAATCTCGATCAGAAAACCAGCGATGGCCATGTGTTCATACCCCGTCCGACCGGTGAGCAGCACTGTGCATCCGGTTTCGCATCTCTGTTATTGGGATTGATATGAACATAAGAGGTGTCGCCAGGTGATGTCCAAACCCGACGCGAGAGGAGTTACCCGCGTCGGGAAGTTGCTTATTATCCGTAACGATAAGGCCGTCCGGCCTTGAGCATGTCGGCGTTGTATTGCTTGAATATCTCAACAACCCTCGCCTTGATCTCAGATTCTGCCGCAATCTCATCCCAGAATGCGATTGCCGCGCCTTCGACCTGTGCCCATTCCTCATCTGGGATCGTGGTCAGCTGCATCTTGTCGCCATTGACCCGCAAGCTGGCCTCGCCGCCCCAGTACCACCACTGGCGGTAGTAATGCGACTGATCACAGCAAACACGGAACAGGGTTTGCAGATCTTCCGGCAACTCGTTCCAGCGATCCATGTTGGCAAAGAAAGACCCGGCCCAGGCGCCTGAGATGTTGTTGGTCAGGAAGTAGTTGGTCACATCCGCCCAGCCGACAGTGTAATCCTCGGTGATGCCCGACCATGCGATGCCGTCCAACTCGCCGGTCTGTACGGCGACCTCGATATCTTCCCATGGCAGTGTAACTGGTACCACACCGAACTGGCTGAGGAAGCGACCCGCTGTAGGGAAAGTGAAGACACGCTTGCCTTGCAGGTCCGCCAGGCTGTTGATTGGATCCTTGGTGGCGAAATGGCACGGGTCCCATGCGCCAGCCGAGATGTGCTTGACCCCGACTTTCGAGTATTCTTCGTCCCAGATTTCGTTCAGACCGTACTGATTGAACAGAACCGGTACATCCAGGGAATAGCGCGAGGCAAACGGGAAATAGCCGCCGAATACTGTGACATCGGTGGGCGACGCCATCGAGTCATCATCGGACTGTACCGCATCAATGGTACCTTTCTGCATGGCACGGAACAGTTCGCCTGTCGGAACAAGCTGGTCAGCATAGAACAGCTCGATTTGCATCCGGTCACCGGCAATCTTGTTGAACATCTCGATTGCCGGGTCGATCACATGCGCAGCCAGCGCAGGACCGGCATAGGTCTGCATGCGCCACGTGATCGTGCTTTGAGCCAGCGCCGGTGCGGCCAGAGGTGCGGCTGCGACCCCTACCCCGGCGGTTTTCAGAAACTTACGTCTTGTCGTCATGTCAATTTCCTCTCTGTTGAAGTGCTTCGTGCCTCTTCGAAAGGCATTCTTGTTAATTTCCATAGACATAGCCGGGCAGCCAAAGAGCCAGTTCCGGGAAGATCATGATAATCGTAAGCGCCAGAACCATCACGGCGACGAACGGAAAGATCGAGCCATAGATATCCCTCAGCGTGATTTCTGGTGGGGCCATCGCGCGCATCAGAAATAGGTTATAGCCGAAAGGCGGTGTCATATAGGCGATCTGTGTGGTGATCGTGTACAGAACCCCGTACCAAATCAAGTCAAAGCCCAGCGCACCAACCAGCGGTACATAAAGCGGTGCCACAATCACCAGCATCGCGGTGTCGTCCAGAAACGTGCCCATGACAATAAAGCTGAGCTGCATCAGGATCAGGATCATCCAGGGTGACAGGCCCAACTGGTCGGTAAACAAGTTGTCGATTGCCTTCACCGCACCAAGCCCGTCGAAAACCGCGCCAAAACCAAGTGCTGCAAGGATGATCCACATGAACATGCACGATATCGCCAGCGTATGCTTGGTACAGGTTTCAAAAATCGCCCAGGTCATTCGACGTTTGGCCACCGAAACCACCAATGCCGCCAGCGCTCCGATGGCCGAACTTTCAACCAGTGACGTCCACCCGTTCACAAAGGGCACCATCATCGCAGCGAAGATAATCAGCGGCAACGCACCCGCGCCCAGCAACCGGATTTTCTCGGCCCGCGGAACCTCGTGCGCGTCTTTCATCGCTGGACCAAGCTCGGGCTGAATGCGGCAGCGGATCCAGATGTAAAGGATGAACATACCAGCCATCATCAGCCCGGGCACGATCCCCGCCAGCCATAACTGTCCCACAGGTTGACGGGCGATCATCGCATACAGCACCAGAACCACCGAAGGTGGTACAAGAATACCCAGACTGGACCCGGCCTGAATGACACCGGTCACCATGGTTTTGTCGTACCCGCGTCTCAACAGTTCAGGCAAAGCAATCGTGGCTCCAATAGCCATCCCGGCCACGCTGAGGCCATTCATGGCAGAAACCAAGACCATCAAACCAATCGTCCCGATGGCAAGCCCGCCATTCACCGGCCCCATCCAGACATGGAACATGCGATACAGGTCATCCGCCAGCCTGCTTTCGCTGAGCACATAGCCCATGAAAATGAACATTGGCAGGGTCAGCAGCGGATACCACTTCATCAGCTTCATCGCGGCTGAAAATGTGATGTCCTGCCCTCCGGTTCCCCACAATGAAAGCGCCGCGATCGTCGCAACCGCACCGATCGCACCAAAAACGCGCTGACCTGTGAACAGCATCAGCATCATCAACGCGAACATGAAGATGGCGATATATTCCTGGCTCATGCCCGCTGTACCCCGATTTCCTGCCCGTTGATCCGCGCAATGTCTTTGAAAAATTCCGAGACTGCCTGCAGCAACATCAGGAAGAAGCCGAAAACCATGATGGATTTGACCGGCCAGATATACGGCCGCCACGCGGTCGAGGAACGTTCAAGCCGACCGATCTCTTCACTGCCGGTCAGCAGTCCGGTGAAGTAGGAAACGGGTTCGTCGCCCCAATAACCAAGGCTGTACGCCGTCGATCCAAGCCCACCGTAGAACAGCACACCCAGATAGAGGATCAGCAAAAGCACGGTGAACGCATCGAACCACGCTTTTCGTTGGGGGCTCCAGTTGTGGTAAAACAGGTCCATGCGCACATTCGAACCCAGCTGGATCGAATATGGCCCACCCATGATGTAATAGGTCACCATCGCAAACTGTGCCATTTCAAGTGTCCAGAGCGACGGTAGGAAGAAGGTCTTTGATATCGAAGACCACAGCAGGATGCCCATCATGACAAACAGGCCCCACATCATGACCCGCCCGATCCGATAGTTGATCGCATCCACGATACGGACATATGCGCTCATTGCTTTGATCACGCTGACGCCCCTTCCTGAAAATCCGACAGAACACGCGCTATCCAGGGCACCAGGCAATCGGCCATCTCTGCCTGCTGCTTAGGCGTGCGGATCAAGTCATTGCGGATCTCGATCATCACGTTCAGCAAGCGGTGGGGCAGCGCCTGGGTATCCAGTGTATGAGCTACTCCATCCGCCGCAGAATAAGGCTCATTCAGCCTGATGATAAAGGGGCTGCCGATAGCTCCATCAGCCATCATCGCTGTGGCAAACTGGTTGTCCACACCGTGCAGAACACCCAGTTCGACCTGCCGTTTCTGCCCCATATAGATCGGCGTGAAACTGTGGATTGTCACCATCAGCCTAAGTGAAGCGCTGTGCTGATCGATCAAATCCGACAGAGCGGCGCAAAACGGCTGATACACGTTTTCGATTCTGGCCACTCGCTGCTCGGGCGACATGTTGATGTTCGCCGGGATTTCGTAATCCTCGCTGCGGATCGGCATTGCACCCGCCGCCTCGGGCGGGCGATTGCAGTCATAGACCAGCCGAGACACCCCGCCATGGACCAAAGGTGCTGACATGCGTTTGGCCATAGCCTGCGCCACGGCCAGTGCGCCTGGATCCCAGGCAATATGACTTTCGCGTGCTTCAGCGCTTAACCCCATATCACCCAGAAAAGCCGGGATACGATTAGACGCATGTTCGCACACCAGCACGACCACAGGCGCATTGCCCGCCAAATCCGTATGAACAACTTTGCCGAAGTCCAATCTACCGTCCTGCGATTCCAAAATGAGACATTGTGGAAAAATTTCCACAGACCGCATCATCCTGTCAATATTTTTTCTGTATAAATTTTTCCAAGCTTGATCTTGCTGAAAAATTATTCACATTATGGTCTGGTCGCATAATAGGAGGACACACCAGTGCGGGTGACAGACAGGCTTCTGGCCCATCGGGACAAGATGACCCCGTCTGAACGGCAACTGGTCAGCGTTCTGCTGGATGATTACCCGATGGCCGGGCTGGGTAGTATTACCGAATTGGCCAGTACCGCCTCAGTCTCGACCACTACGGTTGCACGGATGCTGCAAAAGACCGGTTTTGACGGATATCCTCAATTTCAGGCCGCGCTGCGTGGTGAGGTCAAAGAAATGATCTCGGGGCCAGTAGCCAAACGTGATGTCTGGCAGAATGACCTGCCCGAAGAACATATCCTCAACCGCTATTCCCAGCGTTCTCTGGCCAACCAGAAGCGCACAATCGACGAGATCGACCCCGACGAATTCGATAGCTTCTGCAGCCTGCTGAGCGATCAGAACCGGCGTATTTTCATCACCGGTGGCCGCATTACCGGAACACTGGCGCAATACCTGTATCTGCACCTGCAAATGATCCGACCGGATGTCCGCCTGTTGCCGGTCGCCGCATCCTGGACCCATGATCTGTTGGACGTGCGTCAAGGGGATGTGCTGATCGCGCTGGATGTCCGGCGCTATGAGAATGCGAGCCTGCTGATTGGTCAGCTCTGCCACGAGCGCGGGGCCGAAATCGTGCTGTTGACCGATCAGTGGCGCTCGCCAATCCACCGGCTGGCCAAACACACATTCGCGGCGCGCATCTCGGTGCCTTCTGCCTGGGATTCGATGGCTGCGATACTGACCCTGATGGAATGCGCCATAGCCGAAGTTCAGGAACGGCTTTGGGATTCGGTCAAAGATCGCACGGTCGAACTGGAACAGGCCTTTGATCGCACCAAGCTGTTTCGGAAATTCGGTCAAAGTTCGGGCTCTTAGCTTCGGATTGTTCCAAAACTACAACTGCCCGTGAGGAGTGTTGCCACTTGACCGGCGGTTGGTCACTTTGTTTCCATGACATTTATTACCGAAAACCAGCTGCCGCTGCTGATTCTGTTTTTTCTGATCGGCACAGTTGGCACAGCGTTCCTGTTTCGCAAACCAGCCGGGCATCGCGCATGGAAACTGGCTGATCTGGTCTGGGTGGTTCTGGGCGGGGTCGGCGCATTGGTTGCGGTGATGGCCGGGCTTTATACAGCGGACAGTTCCCGTCTGGACCGGCAGATTGACGTTGCCTATGCCGCAACACTTGCCTTTGACCGCGACGCCGCGCGGTTTCGATTGCGGTTCTGCGACCCAGCCTATGACAAGGATATCGGAGCGCTGTGCGAAAAAGTTGAGTTCCTTTCAGCCTCAACCGCAAGCAACGCTGACCTGCCCTTGTTTATTGCCGTAACAAACGAAGTCGCCCCTCTGAGGGGGCTACAATTCCTGTTTGGACGGCAGGCCCAGGAAGAGCGTGATGACATGCGCGCGATGACATCGAAGGTGCACTCATTCGACGTCGACCAGTTTCTGGTGTTCACAACGCTGGATGACCCGACACAGGAAGCTATCGACAATCTGCGCAGGAAAATTCCCGCAATCGCAGGCGACTATTTGATCTTGGCCCAAAGTTACGATGACCTTGTCACTCAAGTCGGCAAGCTTAAGGATGAATGGGAGTATTTGCGGGAAAACGGGCATATTCTGGTGCTTCAGATCATTGCGCTGTGCCTTGTCAGCTTTGCCGCCCCGTTCCGGCTGGGCAAATCCATTGTCGAACTCAGAACGACGCTTACTGCCGGTACGCCCGCGCCAACCGCTCGGGATCAGCGCCCAGAAGATAGCGGATCAGAGTCCACAGATTCCGACCACCACGACGCAACCACCCCGCCCGTTCATACCGGTCCGCGCTCGTAAAGGCGCGGGCGGACAACAGCGTGATGCGGTGCAACTTTTTGGCAAGCGCCACGTCCTCCATCAAGGGCTGGTCCGGGAAGCCGCCTGCATCTTGATATTCAGAACGCCGGACTAGCATGCCCTGGTCACCATAGGGCAACCCAAAGATCCGGCTACGAAGATTGGCCCATCCGGCAACCCAGGATGGCGCAAACCCCGCGGCCACAAAGGCCAGTCTGAACGCCGCAGGTCGCCCCGAGGGCAGATGATCCCGCACAACATTGCTCCACCCGTCCTGCAAAACCGTATCCGCATGAATTACCAACAGCCAATCGGCTTTGGCGGCTGCACAGCCACGGCGCAGCTGCCCCCCGCGCGAGGCTTCTCCGGTCACGATCCTGGCCCCGGCATTCTCGGCGATTTCATGGGTTTTGTCGGTAGAGCCTGCGTCCGACACAATCAATTCGTGGATCAACCCTGCGCGCAGCCCCTCCATCAGCGCTCCAAGTGTAGCAGGCAAGGTTTCGGCCGCGTTCAGGGTTGGAATTACAATACTGATCGGTGCCGGCACGTCGGATATCCTCTGGTCTTATGAGCGATTTCTCATATATCACGAGCACCATGGAAAAGACGAGGACTCTGCCATGCCCAATCGCCGCATTCTGCGCCTAACCGGTGCCGACGTTGACAGCTTCTTGCAGGGGCTGGTGACCAATGACATTGCCGGGCTTGATCGGGGTCTGGTCTATACGGCGCTGCTGACCCCACAAGGCAAGTATCTGGCCGATTTCTTTCTGAAACGCGAGGGCGACGATATCTTGCTGGACGTCGCCGAGGTTATTGCCGACGGGTTGATCAAACGTCTGAGCATGTACAAGCTGCGCGCCGACCTGACGATCGAAGCCAGCGGCCTGAATCTGCAACGCGGCACTGGCCTGGCACCCGATGGGGCCCTGCCCGATCCGCGCCATTCAGATATGGGCTGGCGCGCATATACCGAAGATGCCGAAAGCGAGGACGGAACCGATTGGAACGCGATCCGCGTGCTCCATTGCATTCCCGAAACCGGAATCGAACTGACCGAAGACAGTTATATTCTGGAATCAGGGTTCGAGTTGCTGAACGGCGTTGATTTCAAAAAAGGGTGTTATGTCGGTCAGGAAGTGACCGCGCGCATGAAACACAAGACCGAGCTGCGTAAAGGGCTGCGCACGGTACTTGTCGCAGGCACCACGCCTGTCGGAACCGAAATAACTGCTGACGGGAAATCCGTGGGGCGCCTGTTTACCCAAGCGGATGGCCAGGGGATCGCATATCTCAGGCTCGACAGGGCCAAGAGCGATATGCAGGCGGGCGACGCGACCGTGCGCCTGACGGAATGAAATTTCTCGAATACAGCCTGGCCATGGCCCCGCCAGCCCCGGAACCATTTGATCCGCCCAGCACAGGCTGCCAAACTAGGTTTGGTTCAGTGATCCGGGTGAGTTGATGTTTCGTCTGTATAAAGCAATTTGGCGTGCCAGTTCCGCCCGGCAGATCATCCTTATCATCCTGTCTATTGCGGTTGCCGCTCTGGCAGCGGTCCCGCTGGAGTTTCAGCGCGATATCATCAACCACCTGACCTCGGACGATGTATCTGTGGACCGGATGATCCTGCTTGGTGCGGGCATGATGGTGGTTATCTTGCTGAGCCTGGGGCTGAAATGGCTGCTCGGTTATCGGGCGGGAACACTAGGCGAGGATATGATCCGCCTGATCCGGCAAAGGCTGCTGGTCCGGTCCGCCGATCTGGATGAAACCGGCGAGACCATGCGCAAGGGGACCATGACTACCGCCATTTCTGCCGAAGCAGAAGAGCTGGGTAAATTCGCAGGCGGTGCCTTTTCCGACCCCGTGGTCCAAATCGGCACTCTGATCAGCGTGATTGGCTATATCTCGTCTACACAGCCGGGGCTGGGTTTGATCGCTTTTTCGATGGTCGCGCCGCAGATCATCATCGTTCTGGTTTCGCAACGCAAAGTGAACGTCTTTGTCGCCGAACGCGTTCGTATCCTGCGCCGTGCCACCGACAGTTTGACAGCAGAAAAGATTGACGCGGCCGCGCACGAGATCGAAGCGGAATTCGACAAAATCTACGAAACTCGCCGAAAGATGTTCATCTGGAAGCTCTCGGCCAAATTCCTTCTAAGCGTGATCAACGGCGCCGGGACGGTTGGGGTTCTGATGCTGGGTGGCTGGCTTGTCCTTCAGGGCAGAACCGATGTCGGCACAGTTGTTGCCGCCACCAGTGGGCTCAGCCGTATTCAAGGCCCCACGGCCTTTCTGATCGCCTATTATCGCCAGGTCAGCGCAAATCGGATCAAATTCGAACTGATGCTCGAACTATTTGGCCCGAACCCCGAGAAATACCGGCGCGTCAAAGAGTGAAAACAAAAGAACCGCGCAGCGCAGGCTGTCGCGGTTCTCGGTGTCTTGAAGCAGAAGTGCAGTTAGGCGCGTTCCGAATAGTCCATGGTTTCAGTATTCACCACGATCATTTCATCTTGGCCCACAAACGGTGGCACCATGACTTTTACACCATTGTCCAGGACGGCCGGTTTGAACGAGTTCGCAGCAGTCTGACCTTTGACCACAGGCTCGGTCTCGACGATCTTGCACGTCACTTTCTGTGGCAGTTTGGCGTTCAGTGCCTCACTTTCGTAAAATTCTACGACGATAGTCATGCCGTCCTGCAGAAACGGGCGGCGATCACCCAACAGATCAGCGGACAGTTCGATCTGCTCATAGGTCTCGGAATCCATGAACACCAACATGCCGTCGGATTCGTATAGAAACTGCTGGTCTTTCTGTTCCAGGCGAACACGCTCGACCTTGTCAGCTGAGCGGAAACGTTCGTTCAGTTTGGAACCATTGCGCAGATTGCGCAGTTCGACCTGTGCAAAAGCCCCGCCTTTACCGGGCTTTACATGATCAACTTTGACAGCGGCCCATAGCCCATCGTTATGCTCAAGCACATTGCCGGGGCGAATTTCGTTCCCATTTATCTTGGGCATTACATAAATCCTTCACAAACGGTTGATGCGTCAGTCGCGCACCCTATATCTGGCGTGGCCGCACCTGACAAGACAACGACACCTTGTGCTGCAGCCGCAGCAAGCTATGCGCGTGACGCAACGCAACTATGCACATTAGGTGTATCCGAATCGCACTTAATAGGTCATAAGAACCGTCACGCCGAAAATGCAAGAGCAAGAACAACAAGGAAGACGAGATGAGAGATTTCGTTGACGGCACCGCCTTTAACAATGAGCAAGGCAACCGTGCTCGTAAACTTTTCGCAGCTGTCGTTTTGGCTGCGCTGGATGATGCTATTGCCGACGACAAAAAGTATGGCAATGGCCCAGAACAGATCGCCCGCTGGGCACGCTCGCGCGATGGGCGCGAAGTGCTGTCTTGCGCGGGTATCGACCCAAATGAACGGGTTGTCAGCGGATTGATGGATTTCGTTGGTCGCGGTGTGCGGACTTCGGTCGCTCTTTCGCGCGAAGAAAGCGAGCGCCGCAACGCCGCCCAACAGGCCGAAGCCGCCTGATCACAGACACGAGTCTGTTTGAAAAAACGCGCCTCCTATTGATGGAGGCGTGTTTTTTTGTTGCATAGACCCCGAATATGAATTCCGGTGCGAAACTGCGCCCTCACCCGATGACTGAAAAATGATGACAATGCCGCGTCATCCGGGGCTTTCCCTTCACCGTTAAATCAGGTCATCTGCGCGTTAGCTAACAGGAGACACGGCATGGTTCGCGCCATCATGATTCAGGGCACAGGCAGCAATGTTGGAAAATCGGTTCTGGTGGCCGGATTGGCACGCGCCTATACGCGCCGAGGCCTGCGGGTTGCCCCGTTCAAACCGCAGAACATGTCGAATAACGCCGCAGTAACCGAAAATGGTGGCGAGATCGGGCGCGCGCAAGCCCTACAAGCGTTGGCGGCACGACGCGCCACACATACGGATATGAACCCGATCCTTTTGAAGCCTGAAACAGATACAGGCGCGCAGATCATCATTCAGGGCAAACGCGCCGGAACGATGCAGGCTGGCGATTACCGCAAGGATAAATCCAAGCTGATGACAGCCGCGCGCCAGAGTTTTGACCGGCTCTGCACCGACGCTGATCTGGTGTTGGTTGAAGGGGCCGGAAGCCCGGCCGAGACCAACCTGCGTCAGGGTGATATTGCCAATATGGGCTTCGCCTGCGCCGCGGGTGTGCCGGTCGTACTTGTCGGCGATATTCACCGAGGTGGGGTAATTGCTCAGATCGTCGGGACTCAGGCCGTGCTGGATGCTGGCGATCTGGCAATGATCCGAGGCTTTGCCATCAATCGCTTTAAGGGCGATGTATCCCTATTCGACGAAGGTCGCGATGACATCGCCGCTCGAACAGGCTGGGCCTGTATCGGTGTTGTGCCCTGGTTCGACGATGCATGGAAACTGCCAGCCGAAGATATGATGGACATCCGGTCCCACAGTGGCGGTTCCTGCAAGGTTGCAGTACCTCAGTTGGAACGGATGGCCAATTTTGATGATCTTGATCCGCTATCGGCAGAACCCGGCATCACGGTCGAGATCGTGCCCGCTGGCCGCGCGCTGCCCGGCGATGCGGATTTGGTCCTGCTTCCCGGAAGCAAATCAACCATTGGCGATTTGGCTTACTTTCGTGCGCAGGGCTGGGATATCGACCTTTATGCCCATGTGCGACGTGGCGGTCACGTGTTGGGATTATGCGGTGGCTACCAAATGCTAGGTAACACCATTGCTGATCCCGATGGTGTGGACGGGCGGCCAGGTACAGTCGATGGATTGGGGCTGTTGGATGTGGATACCGTTATGGTCGGCGAGAAAAAGGTGACCCTGCGGACTGCACGCGCCCTGCCGGGGCACCAACCGCTAACCGGATATGAGATCCATATGGGCCGCACCGAAGGCAACGATTGCACCCACGCTTGGCTGGAGGTCGAGGGCCGCCCGGAGGGCGCAGCTGATCGGACTGGCCGGATACGCGGAAGCTACCTACACGGTATATTCTCATCCGATCAATTTCGGGCCGACTACCTACAGCTTTTGGGAGTCTCTTCCACCCTGCACTATGAGGACGGTGTCGAAGATACGCTTGATCGTCTGGCCGACCATCTGGAACGACATATGGATCTGGACCGCTTGCTGGAACTGGCTGAAACGCCGATTAGAGGCTGACTTTTACTCGGCTTTTTGCTCGGCCAACGCACGGTAGATTTCGCGGCGAACCATTTTTCGAACGTTCCGCGTAATGCGTTCACCCAGTACGCCCTGCAGTTCTTCACGAACAACCTGCGCAATCAAAGAGCGCAAGCCATCTTCATCAAGCCGGGACATGGCAGCATCTGCTTCTGAACCTGTTGTATCCGCGGCAGCCGATACCTCTGGGTCCCGTACAAACACTGCCTTTTCAACAGTCTCTGTCTCTGCATCTGGGGCTTCGTCTTGGGGTTGCCATTCCAACGGTTGATTTGGCGTTCCGGAATAGGCATCTACGCTGTCACCGTCCGGCTCCCACTGATCTTCGGTCCGGGCGATCGCGGCTTCCAGCGCCTCAATTTTGGCACTTAGACTTTTGGCTATGCCCTCTTCCGCAACTGGATCAGGTGAATATTCTGTAGCCGACTCCGCTTCATCACCCGCAACAACATCACAGGCGCGCAGAAGCATCGGTTTCACCGATTTTTCAGCGCTGTACGCAGCATCCAGCTTTAAAGGCTGCGTCTCGACACCTGTTTGCTCGCCAACCCTGAGCGCATCAGTCAGAACAAGCCGCCCTGGCTTTCGCTCTGACTTGGAACGCACCAGATCGGGAACTTTTCGACCTTCTTCGCTGACCAGCCGCTTGACCGATGACAGTACGTCTTCGATCCCGGAGTTCACGACATTGTCTGTCATTGTTTTCTACCGCTCTAACCTCAGGTCCGAGTGTAGCCAAACAATGCAGACCTCACAACAGGCAGTATTGGGTGTTTAATCCCGACGCAGTGCTTTCAGGACCCGATCCAGATCTTTGCTCTGCTTGCTGACCTGCGCTGGAGCCTTCTTCACCAGGTTGTAGTAAAGGGTCGGATCGTAAATCTGAACCGCCAGACCCAAACGCTCGGCCGTGAGCAAACCTTGGGCCTGCAGCAACTGATAAGCCGCCAGAGATCGCTCGGTTCTGGAAGCAATTTCGGCAAGCTGCGCGTCCAGCAAATCCTGCTGAGCAGCCAGCACGTCCAGAGTGGTCCGCGCACCCAAAGTTGCCTCTTCGCGGATACCATCAAACGCAACTTCCGAGGCGCGCACACGTTCCGAAGAGGCCCTCAGGCTTGCGCTTGCAGTTTGAAACCGGACATAGGCATCAGACACACCCTGCGTAATGTTCTTTTGCACATTCAGCAGATTGGCACGTGACCCATCCCGCGAGGCCATTGCGCGGCGCACGCTTGCCGCGAGTCGACCACCCGCATAGATCGGCTGGCTGAAGTTCAGCGAGATACTCGCATCATTCACATAATCGTCGTCATCATAGCTCTCGGTGACGCCCGCATCAGCGTTCAGGCTGACATTCGGACCCAGGCCCGCGCGCTGCTGCTGCACGACCAGATCAAGGGCGCGCACCTGATGCTGGGCGGACAGAATGGATGGGTGATTGCGTTGGGCCAGGCTGACGGCCTCGCTCTGGGACCGGGGCAAGTTTGGCAGGCTGGGCTGACCAGCAGTACGGCCCGGCAGTTTGCCAACTGCGTTCACATATTCCGCCTGAGCAGTGCTCAGATCGCCGCGCGCATTCGCCAGATCGGCCTGCGAGCTTGCAAGCTGAGCCTGAGACAATGCGACGTCTGTGCGGGTAACTTCCCCAACTTCGAAACGATCCTGCGAGGCGCGAAGCTCTTCTGCGGACAGTTCAACGTTGTTTTGACGAATCGATACGGTCTCTTCCTGCAGCAGAACACTCAGGTAAGCGGTCGCCGCGCGGAATAGGACCTGCTGTTCGATATCGATCAGCGCCTGCCGGGTCGACAGCACCGTTTCCTGCGCTGATTGCTTGCCCAGAATCGAGGCTCCGCCATCGTATAAAAGCTGGCTCAGCGTCAGGCCCGAGAAGAAGTTCGAAGGATCAACACTGTTCGTAACACCACTGTTTCTGCTGCGCGTATAGTCTTGGCTAACCGCGACGGTCCAGTTGATAATAGGGCGCAAAGCCGACAGCGCGATCGCCACATCCTCGTCCGCAGCCCGCAGCAGCGCCCGGTTCTGTTCCAGCAAACCGCTGGTATTATAAGCTCCGATGAACGCATCAGTCAGGTTATCGGCCCAAACCGCCTTACCGGGCAACGTGCCCAGAGCAATACCCGCAGTCACTGCCAGAGTCCTGACCAGCTTGCCTCCTGCTGCAAAACGCATGGCGAAATCCTCTCAAATCAAAATAACGCAGCCCTCAGGGCAGTTTGCGTCTTTGTGTTGAACTAATCAAGGCAGCAGATAAATCTGCCCGCCGACTATAGCGAAAATGCACTCTCGGCCGAGAAAGCCTTCAGAACAGGTGCACTGGCGTTGAATGCCTGGCGCCATGTAACGCGATCGCCTGATTTGTGGCCTATACGGACTGTCCCAAGATCACCTTCCATGAACAGGCAGGCGATACGCCCATGATCTTTAAGCTGGTCAATCAATGCAGACGGAACCTCTTCTACGCCGCCCTGGATCATGACCACGTCATAAGGCCCATGCTCGGCAGCGCCCTCATCCAGCGGCCCCACGTGAACGACCACATTATCCGCGTCAGCCTCCATCAGCAGCGTTTGCGCTTCGGCAGCTAGCGCTTCATCCGCTTCCACCGCTACGACCAACTGCGCCATATGGGCTGCAACAGCCGTCGAATATCCCAGCGCCGGAGCAATATCCAGAACAACCTCATCATTGGTAATGTTCAGTACATCCAGCATCTTGGCCAGTGTTCTCGGTTCCAGAATGCAGCGTCCAGCCTCAAGTTCTATCAAACCCTCGACATAGGCGGCTTCGCGTTGCGCGTCTGGCACAAAATTCTCGCGCTTGACGGACAGCATGGCATCAATGATCGGGAACTTGGTAACGTCCGAAGGCCGGACCTGCGTATCGACCATGGTGCGGCGGCGGGCTGCGAAATCTGTCATTGGATCGCTCATTCATTTCCCAAGGTTGCTGGGCTTGTGCCACATCCCGGGCAAACCAGCAACGGCCCGCAAGCGGAAACTTTCGTCTGTCGTGAAGATTTTAGAGTGATCCGATTGGGTGATCCAATTTTCAGTTCGTCAAATTTAGACCGAACCCACTGGACGCCCCGGATTAAAGCTGCTAAAACGCCTGTCACACCACGGCAAGTATTTGATATTACTTGAAAAGGCGAGTTGGCGGAGTGGTGACGCAGCGGATTGCAAATCCGTGTACACCGGTTCGATTCCGGTACTCGCCTCCAATACTTTCAAACAGTTGCTTCGCATTCGGCTTTTCGAGCCTGCGACACGCCGTCTCGCTACAGCAGTGCTTTGCTGAGTGAAGCTTGGCACCGGATTGATCAGAAGGCGGTGAACTCACTGGCTCGGCCGGTAAATTTGACCGCTCTATCGATTCCACGCGATATGCCCTTTGAAGTGACGGGCCCGCGAATCCTTTCGTCTGGATATCTTCGAGGTGCAAAGCCCAAATTCGCCTGCGGTCATTTTGCATATGGCTGACCAAACATGCCGCTGACAGGCATTGGCAGGTCGCTTTTCCATTCTCGATGATTTCCGTGCGTCTGCCGCGCTTGACAAGCCCCCTGCCCGTGCCGCATGTCCCATCCGTTGGTGTCTGCACATGCAGATGAAAAGGGAATGCGTCAGCGGTCATCCGTCAAACGCAGCCGCCCCCGCGACCGTGACCGGAGAGGGTGCCCAAAGCCACTGGCCAGACAGGCCGGGAAGGCGGGACATCTGCCAGAGGCCAGCCTCTGACATCCGCAAGCCGGGAGACCTGCCAACATCCGAAGTTGAAACCGGACGGGGTGATCCGGTGTCGGGCCCATGTCGCAATACGTGGCCCGCATGAAACCCCGTCCCCCGCGAAGAGGATTTGGGGGGATGAGAGACATGACCGAGACCACACCTGTTGAACTGCTGGTGTGCACGACCTGCCGCCGCGGCCTGCCCGTCGAGAATGATGCAGATCGTCCTGGGGCGTTGCTGCACAAGGCGTTGGAGCAGGCAGAACTTCCTGATGGCGTCACTTTGAAGGCAGTAGAATGCCTTTCAAATTGCGATCAGGGCTGCTCGATTGTGCTGCGTGGCGGACCCGAACGTTGGACCTTTGTCTATGAGCATCTCGATGAAACCGATCATGTCGAGACCATTGTTGAAGGCGCGACCAAATATCTCGCGACCCAAGATGGCCTCGTTAAATGGCGCGAACGTCCTGAACATTTCCGCAAAAACTGTGCGGCCCGCATTCCCCCGATTGGAGCTTAGATATGAGCAATCTCGAAAAACTGCCCGTCACTGTGATCACCGGCTTTCTGGGCTCGGGAAAGACCACGCTGGTGCGTCATCTGATGCAGAACCCGCAGGGCAAGCGCCTGGCCATTGTGGTCAACGAGTTTGGAGATGTTGGCGTCGATGGCGATATCCTCAAATCCTGCGCGATCCCCGATTGCCCGGCGGAAAACATCATGGAATTGGCCAATGGATGCATCTGCTGCACCGTGGCAGATGATTTCATCCCGACCATCGAGGCGCTGATGGCGCTAGAACCGCGCCCCGATCACATTCTGATCGAAACCTCTGGCTTGGCCCTGCCTAAGCCGCTGCTGAAAGCGTTCGACTGGCCGGATATCCGCTCGAAAATCACCGTGGATGGCGTAATTGCTCTGGCCGATGCCGAAGCTGTGGCCGCCGGTCGCTTTGCCCCAAATGTCGCTGCGGTGGATGCCCAGCGCCTGGCCGATGACTCGATTGATCACGAAACGCCGCTATCCGAGGTGTTCGAGGACCAGATCTCCTGCGCCGACATCATTCTGCTGACCAAGCCTGATCTTGCTGGCCCCGAGGGGGTCGCCAAGGCCAAGGAAATCATCGCGGCAGAGGCTCCGCGCCCGCTGCCCGTGGTCGAAGTGGCCGAAGGCGCTGTGGATGTACGTGTTGTGCTGGGGCTTGAGGCCGCTGCCGAAGATGACATGGAGGCACGTCCCAGCCATCACGATGGCCACCACGATCACGAGCATGATGATTTCGAAAGCATCATTGTTGAACTGCCGGAACAGACCGATCCGGCCCAGTTGGTCGCCAATATCGAACGTCTGGCGAATGAACTGAACATCCTGCGGGTAAAAGGCTATGCCGCTGTTGCCGGCAAACCCATGCGCCTTTTGGTGCAGGCTGTCGGGGCCCGTGTGCGTCATCAGTACGACCGCCCGTGGGAGCCAGGTGAAGACCGCCGCTCGCGTCTGGTGGTCATCGCCGAACATGACGACATCAAAGAGGCCGAAATCCGCGATATCCTCGTGGGTGTAACCGAGGCTGCCGAGTAAGCCATGCACGTCGTCTTCCGCGAAAGCCACGGGTTAGAGGAAACGGAGACCCCAACCGATCTGGGCCAGAGCCCGGCGGATCTGGTGGTGCTGTCCTTTTCCGACAGTGACCTTGGCGCTTTCGCGGCAGGCTGGCATCGGGGGGGTGGACCCGAAGGTCGGATGCCGACCCTGCGGCTGGCCAATCTAACGGCGCTGAAGCACCCGCTTTCTGTCGACACCTATGTCGAGCAGACGCTGGAGGGCGCCAAAGGCATCCTGATCCGCCTGATCGGTGGCGTGCCCTACTGGTCCTATGGCTTGCAGCAGGTTCTGGCACTGGCTCAAGCCAAGGGCATTGCCGTTGCTGTGCTGCCTGCGGATGGACGTGAAGATACGCGGCTGGATGACTATTCTACCCTGCCCGTTTCAACCCTGCGGCGGCTGGCGCATCTTTGCGACACAGGCGGTGAGGTCGCAGCGCAGGCGGCACTGGCGCAGATGGCACTGGCAGCGGGGTTGTATGCCGGGCCGGTGATGGGTGCCAAGACGATCCCGGAATGCGGCGCGTGGTGCCCGGATCGGGGGGTCATCCCTGCGGACACAGCCTTCGACGGTGATGCCAAGCGCATCCTGGTGACTTTCTATCGTGCCTATCTGACCTCGGCTGACACGGCCCCTGTTGCAGCCGTGATCCACCGCCTACGCGCCCGTGGGTTCCAGGCCATCGGCCTGTTTGCGCAGTCCCTCAAGGCCCCTGCCGCCGCCGATTGGCTGCGCGAACAGGCCGTGGTGCTGGCCCCCTCGGCCATCATCAACGCTACATCCTTTTCGGGCAAAGGCGCCTCGGGCACCTCCCCGTTGGACGCCGCCAATGTGCCGGTGTTTCAGGTCGCCTTGTCCACCGCACGCCGCAAGGCCTGGGTCGATGCAGAACGCGGGCTGTCCCCCGCCGACCTCGCAATGCATGTGGTCCTGCCCGAGGTGGATGGCCGCATTTCGGCGGGCATCGCTTCGTTCAAGGAACCGGGCAAGCGCGACCCGTATCTGGAATACTCCCGTTTTGCCCACCGCCCCGAGCCGGAACGGGTTGAGGCGATCATTGATCGGGTGGACGGCTGGCTGCGCCTAAGCGACAAACCCAAGCCAGATCAGGTCCCAGCGTTGGTGCTGTCGACTTATCCCGGCAAGGACTGGCAGATGGCCCATGCGGTTGGCCTGGATGCGTTGGCCTCGGCCGAGGCGATGCTGTCCGATCTGCAGGCTGAAGGCTATGATACAGCACCCGGCGAACCGATAGCCGAGACGCTTTTGGATGCGCGACTGGCTTGGCCGCTCGCGGCCTATCAGACCGCGCTGGCAGACTTGCCGGAACAGTTGCAAACGGATTTGCAATCCGTTTGGGGCAAGCCTGAGGACGACCCGGTTTTTGCCGATGGTGCCTTCCACTTTACCGCCCTGAACCGGGGCAAGACGCTGATCGCGCTGCAACCCGAACGCGGCACGCCCGAGCTGCGCGATGACGACTATCACGACCTGTCCCGCACCCCGCGCCACAGCTATGTTGCCTTCTATCTCTGGCTGCGTAAGGGGCATGGCGCGGACGCGCTGATCCATATCGGCGCGCATGGCACGTTGGAATGGCTGCCAGGCAAATCGGTCGCCCTGTCCCAAAACTGCTGGCCTGAGGCGTTGGTCCGCGATCTGCCGGTGATCTACCCCTTTATCGTGAATGACCCCGGCGAGGCCGCACAGGCCAAGCGCCGGATCGGCGCGGTTACACTGGGCCATATCCCACCCCCGATGCGAACAAGTGACACGCCGGACCGTATGGTGCGGCTGGAATCCCTGCTGGACGAATTCTCGAACGCCGACGGGCTGGACCCCAAACGCCGCGACCGACTACAAGAAGACATACGGGATGAGGCGCAGGCCATTGGTCTGGAAAGCGATCTGGGTCTGAATCAGGCAACCTGTACCGCCGAAGCGATCACCCGTATCGACCGATTTGTCTGCGACATCAAAGAAAGCCAGTTCGGCGACGGCTTGCACGTCTTTGGCCGCGTCCCCGAAGTGACCGGCAATTTTGATGCCACGCCTTCGGCGCATGCGGAACGTCAATCACTTTTGGACGCACTGGCCGGGAAACGGATCGAGGCTGGCCCGTCTGGCTCACCCTATCGCGGGCGCTCGGACGTGCTGCCGACAGGGCGAAATCTTTACACCACCGATCCGCGTTCGGTTCCAACACGCGCGGCCTATACCCAAGGTGTCAAACTGGCCGAGGAACTAGTGCGACGACATCTGCAGGAAGAAGGCGATTACCCCAAGGGGCTGATTGTCGACCTCTGGGGCTCGGCCACGATGCGCACTGCGGGTGAAGAATTCGCCATGGCGCTTCACCTACTGGGTGTGAAACCGGTTTGGGACAAGGGGTCGGAGCGGGTTTCCGGTATCGAGGTGCTGCCAATCACTGATCTCAGCCGTCCACGGCTAGACGTGACCTTGCGTGTCTCGGGCCTGTTCCGCGATGTATTCCCGACGCTTTCTGCGCTGTATGGCCAAGCAGTGCGAGCATTGTGTGAACGGGACGAGGCAGCAGACTGGAACCCATATGCCGGGCAGGCACCCGCCGCCCGTGTCTATGGCCCCGCCCCCGGCAGCTATGGCCTGAACATGACGCAGCTATCCGAAATCTATACGGACGAAGCGCGGGCACAGGCCGGTCAGGCTTGGCTGGATGCCAGTTCCTTTGCGCTTGAGGGCGAGCAAATTGCACGGGATGTCGATGGTATTACCCAACGCGTTGCTCTTGCCGACAGCTTTGTTCACCTTCAGGACCTGACCGAAACCGATCTGCTGTTGGCCAATGACTATGCCACCCATGAGGCCGGTTTTGCCGCCGCTAAGAAAGTCACTGGCGGTACTGCGCAGCTGTACCATCTGGACAATACCAACCCAGACACCCCCCGCGCCCGAACCCTGTCTGAGGAAATCAGCCGCGTTGTCCACGCGCGCGCGGCTAATCCTGACTGGATCGCAGGAATGCAACGGCACGGATTTCGCGGCGCCGCCGAGATCGCGGCAACGCTGGATCATATGGCAAGCTTTGCCCATCTGTCGGGAACCGTTGCACCGCATCTGTTTGACATCTACCACGATGCCACACTGGGTAACGCCGAGGTTGATGCCTTTCTGCAAGAGAAGAACCCACAGGCGCATCAGGCCATGCAGGACCGGTTCCGTGCGCTGCTCGAGGCTGGCCTGTGGAACACGCGCCGAAACTCGATCCGAGCCGATCTGGAGGGGTTGGGATGAGTGCACCGATCGTTCAGGGCTGGTGCCCCGGCGCCCATCGCCCGATGATGTCGGGGGACGGGCTGGTCGTGCGGGTTCGGCCGCGGCTGGCGCGCCTTGAGGCAGCGCAGGTTTTGGGCCTGTGCGACCTGGCCGACCGGTTCGGCAATGGTACCATCGATCTGACCAACCGCGCCAATCTGCAACTGCGCGGTGTGGCCGAGGCCGATCACCAACCTTTGCTAGAAGAACTCGCTGCGCTGAACCTTTTGGATGCGGAACCGGGTATCGAGGTGCGGCGCAATATTCTGGTGACGCCGCTCTACCAATCCGGCGATCTTACCGCACGGCTGACGCAGGAACTGACCGACCGGTTGGGTGAATTGCCGTCGCTACCAGCCAAGTTTGGGTTTGCCATCGACACCGGACCAAATCGCCTGTTGGTCGGGGATTCCGCGGATATCCGGCTGGAGACAGGCCCCGAGGGGCTGATCCTACGCGCTGATGGGGCCGAAACAGGGCGTCGCGTGACCGAACAAATCGCCATCGACCACCTGATCGCGCTGGCCGAATGGTTCGCGGGTCACCACACTCCCGAGGCCCGGCGCATGGCCCGCGTGGTTGCGTCACAGGATTTGCCGTCAGAATGCCAAGGCAGCGCACCGGGTGATGTTGGCGTTCTGCCTGAGCCGGGCATCGTGGAACTGGGTGCGCTTTACGGAGCCGCGTTCGGTCAGTTGCCAGCGCGCGGGCTTGCGGGGCTGATTGAGACCTGCGGTGCCTCTGCGCTGCGGGTCACCCCTTGGCGGCTGTTCCTGATGGAAGGCGGGGCGGCGATACCCGCCCGAGCGTTCGTCACCGATGGCACCGACCCGCTGATGACCACTGACGCCTGCCCCGGCGCCCCGCTCTGCCCGCAGGCGCAGGTGGAGACCCGCGATATCGCCCGCGCGCTTGCCTCGCGTATTCCCGGCCACTTGCATGTCTCGGGCTGTGCCAAAGGATGCGCGCGCATGGGACCAGCTGATGTCACCCTGGTCGGCCACGATGGTCGATTTGATCTTGTCAAACAAGGCCGCGCGGGAGATGAGCCAAACCTGCGCGGGTTAAGCCCCGAAACACTTATGACCATGGACTTCACCTGATGCCCTATGAATACGAAACCGACGGCGCCGCGATCTACAAACAAAGCTTTGCCACCATCCGGTCCGAGGCCGATCTGGCACGGTTCGACGCCGATGAGGAACAGGTCGCCGTCCGGATGATCCACGCGGCAGGTATGGTGGGGCTGGAAGAGTTCGTGCATTTCTCAACCGGTTTTGTGACCTCGGCCCGTGCCGCGTTGGAAGACGGCGCACCGATCCTGTGCGACGCCCGCATGGTCAGCGAGGGTGTGACCCGGTTCCGCCTGCCCGCCGATAACGAGGTGGTCTGCACCCTGCACGACGAACGTGTGCGTCCGCTGGCTGCCGAGATGAGCAACACCCGGTCCGCCGCTGCGCTGGAGTTGTGGCGCCCGCATCTGCAAGGTGCCGTGGTGGCCATCGGTAATGCGCCCACCGCCCTGTTCCACCTGCTGAACATGCTGGAAGACCCCGACTGCCCGCGCCCTGCGGCCATCATCGGCTGCCCGGTGGGCTTTGTCGGTGCGGTCGAATCTAAAGACGCTCTGTGGGAGGCGCAGCCCGTGCCGTCCTGCATCGTCAAGGGCCGCCTCGGCGGCAGTGCCATCACAGTCGCAGCCATCAACGCCATCGCGAGCCGCGCCGAATGAACGCGGGCAAGATATACGGCGTGGGCCTCGGCCCCGGCGATCCGGACCTTATGAGCGTCCGGGCCGACCGCCTACTGCGCACAGCACGTCACGTGGCCTTTTTCCGAAAACCGGGTCGCAGTGGTCAGGCCCGCAAGATCGTCAATGGCATGATCCCAGAAGGCGCGGTGGAATTCCCGATGGAATACCCCGTGACCACAGAAATTCCATTGAGTGATCCGCGGTACAATGAGCTGCTCTCGGCGTTTTATGAAGATTGTGCCGCGCATCTGAAGACACTGTCGGATCAGGGCGAAGACGTGGTGGTCCTGTGTGAGGGAGATCCGTTTTTCTATGGATCATTCATGCATCTTTACAATCGCCTACGCAGCGGAGCTGAAGTAGAAGTCGTGCCTGCGATCACCGGAATGTCCGGCGCATGGACCGCAACTGGCGATCCGATCACATGGGGCGATGATGTTCTGACCGTGCTGGTAGGCACATTGCCCGAGGATGATCTTGCACATCGGATGGCGCAAACCGACGCGCTGGTAGTGATGAAGATCGGGCGCAATATCGACAAAGTGAAGCGGGCCTTGAAGACGGCCGGTTTGTATGACCGTGCTTGGATCGTGGAATACGCTCAGATGCCCAATCAACGCGTGTGCAAATTGTCGGAAAATTGCGAGGGGATCACTCCGTATTTCTCGATCATCATCGTTCACGGACAAGGGCGGCGGCCATGAGCGGTTGGGTCAAGATCGCAGGACTCGGGCCAGGAAACGAGGCTTTGGTGACGCCCGAAGTGACCGCTGCGCTGGCTGAGGCGACGGATGTCGTCGGCTACATTCCTTACGTCGCGCGCATCGCCGAACGCCCCGGCCTGACGCTGCATGCCAGCGACAACCGGGTTGAGATCGACCGTTCGCAGCATGCGTTGCAAATGGCGGCCGAAGGGAAGCGCGTAGTGGTCGTATCCTCGGGCGATCCGGGTGTATTTGCCATGGCAGCAGCGGTGTTCGAAGCGCTGGAGAACGGCCCCCGTGAATGGCGAGACCTACCGGTTGAAGTGCTGCCCGGGATCACTGCGATGCTTGCGGCCTCCGCCCGCGCTGGTGCCCCGCTGGGGCATGATTTCTGCACCATCAACCTGAGTGACAACCTCAAACCTTGGCCTCTGATTGAGAAGCGCCTGCGTCTGGCCGCGCAAGCGGATTTCGCGATGGCGTTTTACAACCCCCGCTCGAAATCTCGCCCCGAAGGCTTTGTCAAAACGCTGGAAATCCTGCGCGAAGAATGTGAACCCGAGCGGCTGATCCTGTTCGCCCGCGCTGTCAGCCGGGCGGATGAGGCAATCCGGATTTCGACATTGGTCGAGGCCACGCCTGATATGGCCGATATGCAGACCGTGGTGATCGTCGGCTCATCCTTAACCCGCGTGATAGAACGCGACGGTGATCCCATCGTCTATACGCCGAGGTTCACACCCGAATGAGCCAGCCAGTCCAGAACCTGCGGAACGCTCGACAGTTCCAGCCGCTGCGGCAGGGCTGGACGGTCGATCATCAACACCGGTATGTCCAGAGCCCGCGCGGCGTCCAGCTTGGCGCGCGCGCCGGCGCCGCCCGCGTTCTTGGATACCACCAGCTGCGTGCCGTGGCGCTGCATCAACGCCCGGTCATCAGCCTCGGCAAAGGGTCCGCGCGCCACGACAACCTCGCAATTCGGCAAGGGCAGGACATCGGGTTCATCCACCAGCCGCAACAGGTAATGGTGCTGGGGCTGGCTGACGAAATCTTCGAGATGCATGCGCCCGACCGCAAGAAACACGCGCTGCGGATTACCGGACAAAGCGGCCACCGCTGCGGCGATATCCGGGACGCGCAGCCAGGTGTCACCGGGCTGCGGTGCCCATTCGGGCCGTGTCAGCGCAACAAGTGGAATCTGCGCCGCATGGCAGGCCTCAATCGCGTTATGGCTCATCCCGGCGGCAAAAGGGTGGGTAGCGTCGATCACGTGGCTTATGCTGTGGTCATGGATATATTTCACCAGCCCTTCGGCCCCACCGAACCCGCCAATACGCACCGACAGAGGTTGCGGGCGCGGGTTGTCCACGCGTCCTGCATAGGAGTACGTCGCGGGAATACCCCGGTCGGCAATGGCTTTTGCCAGCGCGTTGGCCTCGGTCGTGCCGCCCAATATCAGGAGGTTGGACATGTCTGAAGCTCCGTGGCTGACCGTTTTGGGTTTGGGCGAAGATGGACTGGATGGCTTGCCCCCCGCAAGCCGTCAAGTGCTGGAACGCGCTGAAATCATCATGGGGCCACCGCGACACCTGTCCTTGGTTCCCGATTTCGGAGCCCAGCAGGTGGAATGGCCTGTGCCCTTTGCCGATGGTCTGCCGATCCTGACCGGTTTTCGCGGGCGATCAACCGTGGTTCTGGCCTCGGGCGATCCGTTCTGGTTCGGCGCCGGATCCGTGATCGCGCGGAATTTCGAAGCCGGGGAATGGGCCGCCCTGCCCGGCCAATCGACGTTTTCGCTGGCCGCTGCGCGGTTGGGCTGGCCGCTGGAAAGCACGCAGACATTTGGTCTGCACGCGGCCCCGCTGACCCGGCTGCGCCCGCATCTGGCCCCCGGCCTGCGCGCAATTCTGCTGTTGCGCGATGGTAAGGCCGTGACGGAACTTGCCACCTATCTGACTGACACCGGCTTTGCCGACACACACCTACATGTGATGGAGGCCCTGGGTGGCCCGCGCGAACGGGCGCGCAGTGTCTCGCTGACCGAGGCGCTGCTGGGTGGGTTCGATCACCCGGTCTGCGTCGGGCTCGAGGTTGCTGGCGGCGGGCAGGCCTTTCCGCGCGCCTCTGGCAAACCGGATGAGATTTTTGAGACCGACGGCCAGATCACCAAACGCCCTATCCGTGCGCTGACCCTTTCGGCGCTGGCCCCGCAGCGGGACGAGCATCTGTGGGACATTGGCGGCGGCACCGGGTCAATCAGCATCGAATGGCTGATGTGTGATCCAACGCTCAGCGCCACAACGATCGAACCCCGCGAAGACCGCGCCGAGCGCATTCGCCGAAATGCCGACGCGCTGGGTCAAGACCGGCTGCAGGTGGTGCACGGCAGCGCCCCGGATGCGCTTGACGGCCTGCCCCTGCCCGATGTGGTGTTCATAGGTGGCGGGCTAAGCGGGGATCTGTTGCAATGGCTGCAAGCGGCTCTGCCATCTGGAACGCGGCTTGTGGCCAATGCTGTGACACTGGAGAGCGAAGCTCTGCTGGCGCAATGGCAGAATATGCTGGGCGGTGAGCTGCTACGGATCGAACTGGCACAGGCTTCAGCCCTGGGGCCGCGGCGCGGTTGGAAATCGGCCTATCCGGTGGTGCAATGGAGCGTCACGCTATGATCGTCGCAGGCATCGGATTTTCCTCGACCGCCACGGTGAACAGCCTGCGCGCCGCCTATGATCAGGCCAGTATCGGCCAATCTGTGGACGCGCTGGCCACGGTTGCCGACAAGGAAGGCCACGCCGCGCTGACAGATTTCGCCTCGGCCATTGCCCTGCCATTGCATTTCATTGCCCCCGCCGATTTGGCTGGGCAGCGCACCCTCACCTGCTCGACCCGCAGCCGCGCCACCTATGGCACCGGCAGCGTCGCCGAAGCATCCGCCCTTGCCGCCGCCGGACCTGGTGCGCGGCTGATCTCACCCCGACAGATTTCAGACGACCGGCTGGCCACCTGCGCCATCGCCATCGGAGGACAGACATGACCGTTCATTTCATTGGCGCTGGACCGGGCGCCGCCGACCTGCTGACCCTGCGGGGGCGCGATATCATCGCCGCTTGCCCGGTCTGCCTGTATGCGGGTTCGCTGGTGCCAGAGGAAATTCTGGGCCATTGCCCCGACGACGCCAAGATCGTGAACACGGCGGCGATGGATCTGGATCAAATCATGGCCGAGATCGAGACCGCACATCAGGCCGGTCTGGATGTTGCGCGACTGCATTCCGGCGACCTGTCGGTCTGGTCCGCGATGGGCGAGCAGATCCGCCGCCTGAAAGAGCTGGGCATCCCGGTCAGCGTGACCCCTGGCGTGCCGTCTTTTGCCGCTGCGGCCGCATCACTGGGCACGGAACTGACCCTGCCCGGACTTGCGCAATCAGTGGTCCTGACCCGGACACCGGGACGCGCATCGTCGATGCCCGAGGGCGAAACGTTGGCGAATTTTGCCCGTACCGGGGCGACGCTGGCCATCCACCTGTCGATCGGCAATCTAGACACTGTGATCGCCGATCTGACCCCGGCCTATGGCGCCGAATGCCCGGTGGCCGTGGTCTATCGTGCCAGCTGGCCCGACGAACAGATCATCCGTGCGACGCTGGCGACGCTGAAAGACGCGCTGGACGAGAGCATCTCACGCACAGCGCTGATCATGGTGGGTCCAGCACTGGCTGGTGAAGGGTTTGACGAAAGCTGCCTGTATTCTAAGGATTACGACCGCCGGTATCGCCCGCAAAGCGCGGACAGCCCTTGGTCAACCTGGAGCCATGGTGATGACTAACCCTCCGGGTATTCTGATTTCGGCACCGTCTTCGGGGACTGGCAAGACCACCGTGATGCTGGGCCTGCTGCGTGCGCTGGCCGAGGATGGCCTGACCGTCCAACCATTCAAAAGCGGCCCTGACTATATCGACCCGGCCTTTCACCGGGCGGCGGCTGGGCGCGCCTCGTTCAATCTGGACAGCTGGGCGATGGGCGATCCTCTGCTGAACGCAATATCGGCACAGGCTGACGGCGCGGATATCGTCGTAGCCGAAGGATCGATGGGTCTGTTCGACGGTGTCGCCAAACCCGGTGAGATTGGCCATGGATCTAGCGCGGAAACTGCGCAGCGTATGGGCTGGCCTGTGGTGTTGGTTCTGGATGTCGGCGGTCAGGCGCAATCAGCTGCAGCCACGGCGCTGGGGTTTCGGATGTACAACCCCGACCTGCCCTTTGCCGGGGTAATTTTGAACCGCTGCGCCAGCCCGCGTCACGAGCGTCTGACCCGGTTGGGTATGGAACGTGCAGGCCTGCCGGTTCTGGGCGTTCTGCCACGACGCGGAGACCTGACACTTCCCGAGCGGCACTTAGGTTTGATCCAGGCGGTGGAACATCCCGATCTGGAAAGCGCCATTGTCGGCTATGCTGCGTTCCTGCGTGAACATGTCGATCTGGAGGCGATCAAGCGGGCGGCTTCCTCAAGCCCAGATAGGCCATCGTCAGCCGTGCTGCCGCGCCCTCCGGCGCAGCGGATCGCACTGGCCCGGGATGCTGCGTTTTCGTTCACCTATCCGCATTTGCTGGAAGGCTGGCGCGCGGCGGGTGCAGAAATCCTACCATTTTCACCACTGGCGAATGAAGCCCCTGCCCCGGATGCCGATCTGGTCTGGCTGCCGGGTGGGTATCCCGAGTTGCACGCAGGCACATTGGCCGCTGCCAACACCTTCCAGACTGGGCTGCGCAAACATGCCGAGACAAGACCTGTGCACGGCGAATGCGGGGGCTACATGGCGCTGGGTCAGGCGTTGATCGACAAAGACGGAGTCCAGCACGAAATGGCGGGCCTTCTGGGCCTTGTGACCTCCTATGAAAAGCGCAAGTTCAACCTGGGTTATCGCAAGGCAGAATTACTGGCCTCGATGGCCGGATTTGCCGAAGGCACAGCGCTACGCGGGCATGAGTTCCACTATTCCTCGATCATCGAACAGCCTGACGCGCCGCTGGCACGCGTGTTCGACGCCGAAGGCGCGGAAGGCCCGCAAACCGGATCGGTGCGAGGCAATGTCACTGGGACATTCTTTCATCTGATCGCCGAGGCCTCGGCATGAGTGGTTTTGTGTCCTTCATCGGTTCAGGCCCCGGCGACTCGGAATTGCTGACGCTGAAGGCGGTAGACAGGTTGCAGAAAGCTGATGCGGTGCTGTTTGACGACCTCAGCAGCGGCCCGATCCTGAGCCATGCCCGCGAGGATGCTGACCTGGTTGGTGTCGGCAAACGCGCCGGGCGCCCCTCGCCCAAGCAGGATCACGTCAGCCGCTTGTTGGTCGAATATGCACAAACCGGTCAGCATGTTGTGCGGTTGAAATCCGGTGATGGCGGCATGTTCGGCCGGCTTGAAGAAGAACTGGTGGCCCTGCAAGAGGCCGGGATCGACTATGAAATCATCCCCGGCATCCCCTCGGCGGTAGCGGCGGCGGCAGCGGCAGGCATTCCGCTGACCCGGCGACTGACCGCGCGGCGCGTGCAATTCGTCACCGGCCACGATGTCAGTGGCAAACTGCCCGAAGATCTGAACCTGGCAGCACTGGCTGATCCACAGGCTACGACCGTCGTATTTATGGGCAAGCGCACCTTTCCCCTTTTGGTTGGCGCCCTGCATTCGCACGGCCTACCGCTGGACACGCCTGCATTGATGGCCGAATCCGTCTCGACCCCCGAACAAAAGCTGCAACGCTCGACCATCGGTGCCTTGTCGCAGCAGTTGGAAACCGAGATCGGCACCGCCCCGGCCCTGATCCTGTATGGACCTCTGGCAGAGTTCGAAAATGATTGACCTGACGCTGATCGGTATTGGCACCGGCAACCCGGATCATGTGACATTTCAAGGGGCGCAGGCGATCCGTTCGGCGGACCTGATCCTGATCCCCCGCAAGGGCGAAAACAAGGCCGATCTGGCAGGGCTGCGCGAGCAGATCATCGCTCAGGTCGCGGATACTCCTCCGCAAATCGCGTATTTCGACATTCCCAAACGCCGTGCCGATGATGGCTATTTACGCGGAGTGGACGAATGGCACGACGCGATTGCATTGCGCTGGCAGGAGGCCATCGCAGCCCACCCGAAGGCCCGTCATGTGGCGCTGCTGATCTGGGGGGATCCGTCGCTGTATGACAGTTCGCTGCGAATCGCGGCACGTTTGACCCCTCAGCCAGAAACACGCGTGATTCCCGGCATCACAGCGCTGCAAGCGCTGACGGCGGCCCATGCGATTCCGATCAACGAACTGGGCGCGCCCTATATCGTCACAACTGGTCGTCGCATCCGGGACGAAGGATGGCCGGAAACCGCAGAAAACGTGGCGGTGATGCTGGATGGTGAATGTTCATTCCAAAACCTGGACATGGAAGACTTGGACATTTGGTGGGGCGCATATGTCGGCATGAAAGAGGAAATCCTGATCAAAGGCCCTTTGGCCGAGGTTGCGCAGCAGATTCTGGACCGCCGCGCCCATGCCCGTGCCGACCATGGTTGGATCATGGATATTTATTTGCTGAAAAAGCGCATAATCTGACACAATACGTCGCAAATGATGATTGCACCGCCACAGCTATAGCGGCTAAATGGGGGTGTCTGGTCCTGCCGGAGAAATCCGGATGCTAAGAGGGAATTTGGTGCGACTGCCTCGGTGGTCAACTCCAAAGCCGCCCCCGCGACTGTAAGCGGAGAGCCCCTGTTCAACCAGCCACTCCCGGTTCTCCGGGGGGAAGGCGAACAGAGGCATCGACCCGCAAGCCAGGAGACCTGCCAGGCGCAAAAACGAAACACCGGCCGTCGGGTGCGGCGGCAGAGGAGAATACAAAATGGCAACACAAACGAAAACAGCATCCGCCGCGCGTACAGGCTTTGTTCCGGTCATGTTTGCAGTGGTTCTGGGTCTGGGCCTCATTACGCTGACCGGTCACGTTCAGGCAGCGGCCCTGCATGATGCAGCGCATGACGTGCGTCACGCGACCGGCTTCCCCTGCCACTAAGACCGTGTTCAGTCGTATATTGACCAGCGCGTTGTTCGCTGGTGCTGCAGCGGGGCTGATTGCCGCCTTGCTGCAGTTGGTATTTGTGCAACCAGTATTGTTGCATGCCGAGCTTTATGAATCCGGAGAGCTGGTGCATTTCGGGGCCGAGACCGTATCGGCTCATCCCGAACTGCCGCGCATGTTCTCTGAACTGACGCGTGATGCGCTGAGTGTCATCTTTACCATGCTGACCTATACCGGCTATGCGCTGGTGATGGTTGCGCTGATGTCGGTAGCCGAAGGTCAAGGGCATCAGATTGATGGCCGGACCGGCGTTCTTTGGGGGTTGGCCGGATTTATCGCCTTCCACCTTGCACCAGGTTTCACCCTGGCGCCCGAAGTGCCGGGTGTCGCAGCAGCCGATGTCTATGCACGTCAGGTCTGGTGGTTCGCAACGGTTGCAGCAGCCCTTGTCGCCATGTGGTTGATCGCCTTTGGAGGTAACCTGATCAGCTATGTGATCGCCGCGGTACTTCTGTTGGTGCCACATCTTATCGGTGCACCCGAGCCCGATGTTTTCACCGGCCCTGTGCCGACTGAAATTGGCGCATTGTTCGCGGCACGAGCTTTTGGAATCGGTCTGGTTGCATGGGTTCTGGTTGGCGCGTTCGCTGGCTATTTCTGGCAGAAAGAAGCGCAACCTTCCGAAGCAACGGCCTGATCGCACTTCGATTGAACGCGCCGGGTGTAAACTTGGCGCGTTTCCCTATGTTTTCAAGGAAATACAATGACCCGTTCACTTGCTCTATTCGTGATCGGTCTGGTCTTTGGCGGCGGTACAGGATTTGTAATTGCTGCTGCAAACGGCGTCACATTTGATGGCCACGACCATTCTGATCCGTCTCTTCACGGAGCCTCACCCACTGAGACCATGGCCCACGATCATTCCACGGCCTTGAACCTACCGGCAGGCACAGATGCACCTACACTGGACATCGCTCTGACACAGGATCCTATGTCTGGCTGGAACCTGCATGTTATGCCAAAAAACTTTACCTTCGCACCGCAGAACGCATCGACCGCAGACATGGCAGGCGAAGGGCACGCGCATGTTTACATCAACGGAGAAAAGCTCGCCCGGCTTTACGGCAGTTGGATGCACATTGATCAGTTGCCCAAAGGTGAGGTCGAGGTTTCGGTTTCGCTGAATTCCAACAGCCATAGCCCGCTTTCGGTCGATAACGTGCCGGTTCGTGCTGCGGTTACGGTTCAGGTTGACTAAAGCGCCGGAATACGCGCACGCAAACACATCCGAAGCCGCCCGCAGGGTCGGGCGTCTTCGATCCAGCCCAGCGGGCTGTTCAGGTAAGTACGGCAAGTTTCAGCGATATCCGCAGCATCCGCCACCACATCGACACCCGAAAACACATAAGATGCGCGCCCCAGCGCCTGTATAGCCAGCGCCGTGGGTTCCGCGCAGCTGCTGAAACAGGCGTGTTCGCTCAATTCGACCTGATCCGTCAATCCAGCCCTTTTCAGTGCGTCCTTCACAGCCTGCACCTCGGCCGCCCGATCGCGTGCGGTGCCACAGGTTTTGCAGATCATCAGGCGCATCCGATCCAGACCTTTCCCTTCGTCCTGCGCCCGTTTCTGCGGCTTTAAGCGGCGCGGCGCAATCCCGAATGCACACAAGATTGTGAGTGCGACGTTCTCACATTTCTGGCAGGATTCCTGCAGACACCTTAAAAGGAAGCCTCTGGATGAAACTGCTTTGGACCGTCTTCGCCCTGCTGGCCCTGCCCGCCTGGGCCGACGAACCGCTCTCGGGATGGGCCGTGTATCCAACGGGCAAAAGCTATGATGAATTAGTCTCGGACACCAAATCGGCGGTTAAGGCAAACGGTCTGATCGTGGTCACGCAGGCCGGCCCCACCAAAGCCGCCGCCGCGCGGGGAATTACAATCCCAGGCAATCTGGTGATCGGCGCCTTCAACAATGACTATGCGGTGCGCGTGCTGGAAACCTCGGTGCGCGCAATGATCGAAGCACCGATCCGGTTTTACGTGACCGAAAACGAGGACGGCACCGCCACCCTATCCTATAAAACGCCCAGCTTTGTATTCGCGCCCTATATCTATGAGGGCGGAGACCCCCTGAGGGACATTGCCCAGGAATTGGATGACACCTTTCAGATCGTGGCCGAAGCCGCTGTCAAATAGTCACACTGGCGTGATGCGCCTTGCGTCCGGGTCTGTCCTCCGCAATCTGCGTTGAAACAGTTTTCGGAGCTTTACTGATGCAGGACTCGTCGCCCCGCGCTGCGGACATTCTGGCCCAACGGCTTTATGAGGCTGGCTGCCGCCACGCTTTTGGCATGCCAGGTGGCGAGGTGCTGACCCTAGTGGATGCGTTGGAAAAGGCGGGGATAACCTTTCACCTGACCAAACACGAGAACGCGGCCGGCTTTATGGCCGAGGCGGTGCATCACCGCGACGGCGCCCCGGCCATTCTGGTGGCCACACTCGGCCCAGGCGCGATGAACGGGATCAATGTGGTCGCCAATGCGTTGCAGGACCGGGTGCCAATGATCGTGCTGACCGGCTGTGTCGACGCAGATGAGGCGCTGACATACACCCATCAGGTCATGGATCACGCACGGGTCTATCGCTCGATCACCAAAGGGACGTTCATGCTGACCGCCAAAGGCGCGGATATTATCGCAGACAAAGCGGTGTCGCTGGCCAATCAACCGCGCCCAGGACCGGTGCATATCGACGTGCCGATTTCGGTTGCGGATGCGCCTGTGACCGATGTCAAACGCCGCCGTCTTGTCAAACCTGCCGCCGTCGCGCCCGAGGGGGATTGCGTTGAAAAAGCCCGCCGCTGGGTGGCACAGGCCGAACGGCCCATCGCGATTATCGGCCTGGATGTTCTATATGACGACTCGCGCAATGTGGTGCAGGCGTTCCTTGAACATTTTGGCATTCCTTTTGTGACAACCTACAAGGCCAAGGGCGTGATTCCCGAGGATCATCCACTGTGCCTTGGCGGCGCGGGCCTGTCGCCGCTGGCCGACACCCATCTAGTGCCGCTGGTTGAACAGGCCGATCTAGTGTTGTGTCTGGGCTATGACCCGATCGAAATGCGCCCTGGCTGGCGCGAGATATGGGACCCCGAAGAAAAGCGCGTCATCGACATTTCGGCGGTTCCGAACGATCACTACATGCATCAGGCCGGGTTGAACCTGGTGGCTGATACCGGCGCGACCCTCGAGGCCGTTGCAAAGGGCAACCCTGCCCGCGCCACCTGGCCCGGCGGTGAGCCCGAACAGGTTCGGGCCGCCCTGGCGCGAGCCTTCCCTACTGATGACGTATGGGGTCCCGCCGCGGTAATTGCGGAAACCCGCGCGGCTCTTCCTGCCGAGACATTGGCCACCGCTGACAGCGGCGCACATCGCATCCTTCTCAGCCAGATGTGGGGATGTTCCGAAGAACGCGGGCTGATCCAGTCTTCGGCGCTCTGCACCATGGGCTGCGCTCTGCCAATGGCCATCGGGCTGAAGCTGGCCGAACCCACGCGCCCGGTCATCAGCTTTTCCGGTGATGCCGGGTTCCTGATGGTCGCCGGAGAACTGTCGACCGTTGCCGAGATGGGTGGTAACCCGATTTTCCTGGTGTTCGTTGACGCCAGCCTTGCCCTGATAGAATTGAAACAGCGTCAGCGGCAAATGGGGAACGTAGGCGTCGATTTCGACCGCCACGACTTTGCAGCTTTGGGCCGGGCCTTCGGTGGGAATGGTCACACGGTGCGCACCCGCGCCGAACTGAGGGATGCTCTGGAAGCGGCAACCAAGTCTGATAGGTTCACCGTAATCGCTGCTGAGATTGACCGCGGAGGATATGATGGCCGGATCTGAAGGGCCGCTGAAGGGCGTCAAGGTTCTGGACCTGTCCCGCATTCTGGCCGGACCGACCTGCACACAGTTGCTGGGCGATTTGGGTGCCAGCGTTATCAAGATCGAAAACCCTGCCACTAAAGGGGACGACACGCGCCAGTGGGGCCCACCCTATGTCGCAGATGCCGACGGGGTTCCATCGGATCTTAGTGCCTATTTCATGTCAGCCAACCGCAACAAGAAATCGGTCGCCATCGACATCACCACACCCGAAGGTCAGGCGGAAATTCGGCGGCTGGCCTCGTTTGCGGACATCCTGATCGAGAATTTCAAACCCGGCGGGCTTGCGAAATACGGGCTGGATTACAAATCGCTCTCGCAGGAATTCCCTAGCCTCGTCTATTGTTCGATCTCAGGCTACGGGCAGGATGGGCCTAACGCATCAAAGCCCGGATATGATCTGATGGCGCAGGGCTATGGCGGTGTCATGTCTCTGACCGGCGATCCCCAAGGGGCGCCGATGAAAGTTGGAGTTGGTATCGCTGATGTCATGTGCGGTATGTATGCCTGCGTTGGCATTCTGGCAGCATTGCGCCACCGGGACCAGACCGGAGAGGGACAGCAAATTGATCTGGCTCTGGTCGATTCCCAGATTGCGTGGCTGATCAATGAAGGCGTGAATTATCTGACATCCGGCAATGTGCCACAACGCCGTGGGAATGGTCATCCAAATATTGTTCCATATGACGTTTATGAAACCGCCGATGGCCATGTGATCCTTGCTGTAGGTAATGACAGTCAGTTCCGCCGGTTCTGCGAATTCATCGACCAACCTGATCTGGCGGATGACGTCCGCTTTGCGACGAATCCAGCGCGGCTGGAAAACCGGGATGCGTTGAACGCCCTATTGCGCCCTGCGGTTCAGTCATATGACACAACAACCGTCATCGCAGAACTTGAGGCACGCAAAGTACCAGTTGGGCCGGTCCAGACCCTGGATCAGGTTTTTGACACCGAGCAGGTCGCGGCGCGGCAAATGCAGATCGCGATGCAGGCTGCCCCGGCCGAGGTAAAACTGATCGGAAACCCGCTGAAATTGTCGCGGACACCGGTTACCTACCGGACGGCTCCGCCACAGTTCGGAGCGGACACTGCAGCAGTCCTGAACGCTAAGAACCCATTTGAAGATTGAAACACAATGCCTTACTAGGCGGCATATTGCTGAAACATGCCGTTGAATCGGCGGATTTTTTCACGTTTTCCACACACAGCTTTTCACCAATTCGAGAGCAGGGCCGATACTGATACGACCCCGCCTGACTCTCTGCTAAATCGAATAAAGTAATAAATCGCAAATGGATTGGATCCCGCGCATGAAACAAGATGTTTTCGGACAGATGAACACTCTTTGCCATTCGGCCAGTGTCGAGGCGTGGAATGGTGTTCTGCTTGGTTTCATGGCGCATTCAGCTGTCACACCCCAGCATCTGGGCAAAGTGCTAGAGCTTGAGCCCGATTTCGCGCTTGGTCACGCCATCAAAGGTCTGTTCCTGGTCCTGCTGGGTCGGCGCGAGATGATGCCAGTTGCAGCGGAAGCGTTGAATGCTGCCAACACCGCTATGGATCGCCAACCGGTAACTGAGCGCGAGCGGCTTTATGTCGACGCGTTGGCCCTTTACCTGTCCGACCTGCCCTCACATGCAATCCAGAAGTTTGAAGAAATTCTGCGCCTCCACCCACAGGACTCGCTGGCGATGAAACTCAGCCACGCAACACGGTTTGTCTTGGGAGATGCCGCTGGTATGCGACGGTCGATCGAACGTGTCCTGCCTGCTTATGAACCCGACCACGCCGGCCGCGGATATCTTCTGGGGTGCCATTCCTTCGCGCTTGAGGAAACCGGGGCCTATGAAAAAGCCGAAATCGCCGGACGTCAGGCACTGTGGATGGTGTCGGATGATGCCTGGGGTCTGCACGCAGTGGCCCATGTGCACGAGATGACCGGCAATGCGCAGCAAGGTCTTGATTGGCTGGCCGGACGCGAGGATGCCTGGGCGCATTGCAACAACTTTCGCTATCATGTCTGGTGGCACAAGGCGCTGATGCATCTGGACCTGGGCCAGGTCGAACAGGTTATGGAACTGTATGACCAGTATGTCCGGCAGGACAAAACCGACGATTACCGTGACATATCGAATGCCACGTCGCTTTTGTCCCGGCTCGAGCTTGAGGGCGTCAAAGTTGGAAACCGCTGGGAGGAACTGGCCGACCTCAGCGCCGCCCGGACCGAAGATGGCTGCCTGATCTTCGCCGATCTTCACTATCTGCTGGCCCTGACCGGCGACAACCGGACCGAAGCGACCGGCAAAATGCTGCAGCGCATCCAGAAAGATGCCCAGCGCAATCAGGGCGACACTCCGATCCGGATGTCGGATCCCGGTATTGCCGCAGCCAAAGGGCTTGAAGCTTTTGGCGACGGCCTTTACGGCGAAGCATTTGATTTCCTGTCGAATGCACGGGGCGGAATGCAACTGGCCGGTGGTAGCCATGCCCAACGTGATGTATTCGAGCGCATCACTATTGATTCCGGCCTGCGTGCCGGCCGTTTGGATGCTGTCGAGCGCATTCTAGACGACCGCCGTGCCAAGCGGGCCGGGGGTGAGGACAATTATGCTATGGCGCGCCGCGCATTGATCGATGCGGCCCGCGAAAACCAAGACGCACAAAGCGTTCCGGCAGAATAACAAAACAAAAAGACTGAAGAAGGACAGAACTCGTATGGCGACTCTATCGCCCGCTTCTGATTTTGCACCTGTGGCAGCCACCTCGGCCGCCCCTGTTAGTACGCGCGACCCGCGTCTGGATTTCTATCGCGGAATTGCGATGTTCATCATCCTGATTGCGCATATTCCCAACGACCCCTGGGCCAAGTGGATCCCTGCCCGGTTTGGTTTTTCGGATGCAACCGAGATTTTTGTTTTTTGTTCGGGCATGGCCTCGGCCATCGCCTTTGGCGGCGCGTTCCTGCGCAAGGGCTGGTGGATGGGCACTGCGCGGGTATCATACCGGATCTGGCAGGTTTACTGGGCGCATATCGGCCTGTTCTTCTTTGTCGCGATGACGATGGCTGCGCTGAATCAAACAGGCCTGTTTGAGAAGAACTACATCTCGTCCCTGAACCTGCAGCATTTCTTCAATGATCCTGCGCCGCAGATCGTCGGCCTGTTCACCCTGACCTACGTGCCGAATTATTTCGACATTCTACCCATGTATCTGGTGGTTCTTGCAATGATGCCGCTGTTCATGGGCCTGTCCCGCATCGGATTCTGGGCAGTTGCAGCCACATCCGTTGCTATCTGGCTCGTGGCGCAGACCGACATTCTGGACCTGCCTGCCGAGCCCTGGTCGGATCGTCAGTGGTTCTTTAACCCTTTTGGCTGGCAGTTGCTGTTCTTTACTGGCTTTGCATTCATGCGCGGCTGGATCCCAGCCCCTCCGGTGTCAAAAACGCTGATCTGGGCAGCGGCGCTGTTCCTGATCTTTTCAATGCCCTTCGGGTCGTGGAAAGTGTTCACATGGGTGAATGCCGCAGCCCCGGACTTGGCCGATGAAATCCGCAAAGTCTGGCCCATCACGAAGGAATTCCGCGACAAGACCGATTTCGGTCTGTTTCGCTACATGCATTTCCTGTCGCTGGCCTATCTGGGCTGGGTCGCTGCTGGCGAGCATGGACACCGCCTGATCGCAACCGGTCAGAGCGCAGGTGCCAAAGCCTGGCAATTCGTACTGACCCTGGTCACCAAAGTGGGTCAGCAATCACTTGCCGTATTCGTATTTTCCATGGCAGCAGCACGACTTATCGGCGTTGGGCTCGATTTGTTTGGGCGGGATTTTGCCAGTGTCTTTGTCGCTAATATGATTGGCTTTGCCATGATCATCAGCGTGGCCTATTTGGCCGCGTGGTTTAAGTCACAACCCTGGAAATCAAAGAAATGAAATTCACACGTCGCGCATTTCTGGCCACGACTTCAGCGCTTGCCTTCGCCCCGGCCACCTTTGCCGTGGGCGGAGAGGTCCCGTTTGACCGCAGTGACGTGATCGCGCTGGCCCGCGAGTTGGCCGCAAAGCCCTTTGCCGAGCGCGAGATGGTCCCGCAGGAATGGCAGGACCTGACCTATGAACAATACCGCTCGATTCGGTTCCGCCTGGATCGTGCGCTTTGGTTCGAATCTGAGACGCCTTTCAACGTAGATTTCTTTACGCCCGGGCTTTATTTTCCGCGTACGGTTCAGGTATCGACCGTCGAAAACGGCATGGCAAAACCCGTAGCCTTCGATCTGTCAATGTTTGACAAGTCGACCGAGGTTCCTCAGTTGCCCGTCGACGACACGCTGGGTTTTTCGGGCCTGCGCCTGCGGACTGAAATGCACCGCCCTGGCAAAACGGATGAGTTCTGCGTCTTCCAAGGCGCCAGCTATTTCCGCGCCATCGGCTTGCACGAGGTCTACGGCCTGTCGGCCCGGGGGCTGGCGCTGAAAACCGGCGATCCGGATGGTGAAGAATTTCCCGAATTCATTCGTTTCTGGCTGGAACGTCCCAAGCCCGGTCAGCGCAACATGGTCGTTCACGCCCTGATGGACAGCCCGAGCGTGACAGGGGCCTATCGGTTCAATGTCACGGCAGGCGCGGATTGCGTGATGGAGGTCGAGGCCACTCTGTTCCCGCGTATGGAACTGACCCATGTCGGCATTGCACCCGGCACGTCGATGTTCCTGTTCGATCAGACCAATCACAGCCGTTTCGACGATTTCCGCCCTGCGGTGCATGACAGCGACGGGCTGTTGATCCGCAACGGCGCTGGCGAGGTCCTGTGGCGGCCTTTGGCAAACCCGACCCGCCTGCAGTTCTCGTCCTTTGTTGACATGAACCCGCGCGGGTTTGGCCTGATGCAGCGGAAACGCGCGTTCTCGGATTATGCCGATCTTGAAGCGAGTTACCACAAACGCCCCGGCCTCTGGGTCGAACCAACTGGCGATTGGGGCAAAGGTGCGGTCACTCTGGTCGAAATCCCGGCTGATCAAGAGATCTATGACAATATCGTTTCCTACTGGCGCCCGATGGAGCCCTACGCGGCTGGTAGCCAGGTGGACCTGTCCTATCGCCTGATCTGGGGTGAGGAACCACAGAGCACCCCGATGCCGCGCGTGATCAGCACCGCGATGGGTGACAACACATTTGGTGAAGGCCGTCTGGCCGTGATCGACTTTGAGGCCAGCGAGCTGTTCGACGACCCAGAGGCTATGACGATCTTTGTCAACTCGCCCCATGCGGAAACTTCCGAAGGCGTTCTGCAGCGCAACCCCGATACGGGCGGTCTGCGGTTGGCCTTTTCCTTCGAGCCGGGCGACCGGAACCATGTGGAACTGCGGGCGCAACTGCTGAAGGACAAGCAGCCTGCCTCCGAAGTCTGGCTGTATCGTTGGACCTCATGAGCAGCGATCTGCATATCATGCCGCCTGAGGCACCTCTGGCGATGCCAGAGCAGAACTTTAGCGCCGGGTTCCGTGACGCGCAGGCGCCCGGGCGCAGGCGTGCATCTGCGGGGTTCTGGCGCGCACTGGCGTTCTCGCCCGCGATGGCGGCTACGCTGGGCCTGCTGTGGGTCATGGCCGACTGGTTCGGTGCCGAAGGGATCAACCTGATCGAAGCCATTCTGCTGACGCTGATCTCATTCAACTTTTTCTGGATCTCTTTCACGGTCTGCACCGTTTTGTTGGGTATGATTTCCCTGTCGCGGCAGGAACAGCCCAAACGTCAGGGCCGCCCACAGGCGCTGCGCGTCGCGCTTCTTATGCCGGTCTATAATGAAGTACCCTGGAACGTGCTGGGCAACGCCCGCACTATGCTGGAAGACTTGCGTGCGCGGGATGGCCAGCACCACTATGCGATGTTCATCCTCTCGGACACGCGCGACCCCGAGATCGCGGCGCAAGAGCAGGCAAGTGTCGAGGCGTTGCGCACCACCCTCGCCCCTGGGCTTGAGCTGTACTACCGCCGCCGCGAACAGAACACAGACCGCAAGGTCGGCAATATCGCCGATTGGGTCAGCCGCTGGGGCGCGGATTGGGATGCGATGCTGGTGCTGGATGCCGACAGCCTGATGACCGGCCGCGCCATCCTGCGCCTGACGGATTCCTTGGCACGTGACCCGGGCGCAGGCCTGATTCAGAGCTACCCTCAGTTAATTGGCGCTCAGTCGGTTTTTGCTCGGATGCAGCAATTTGCCAATGGTGTTTATGGTATCGCCTTCGCCGAAGGTCTAGCCCGCTGGTGTGGTCAGGAAGGCAACTATTGGGGCCATAACGCGATTATCCGCACCAAAGCGTTTGCCAACTGCGCCGGGCTGCCGAAACTGCGCGCGATGAATGGTCAGGAAAAGCTGATCATGAGCCATGATTTCGTCGAGGCCGGCCTCATGCGGCGCGCCGGATGGGGCGTGCGGTTCCTGCCGCGTATCCGGGGCTCTTACGAGGAAACCCCGCCCACGCTGATCGACCACGCGTTGCGTGACCGGCGCTGGTGTCAGGGCAATTTGCAACACCTGAAGTTGCTGGGCTCAACCGGATTCCGCGCTGTATCGCGGTTCCATATGTTCCACGGCGCAGTCGGGTATCTGATGTCGCCGCTGTGGTTTGCCTTGCTGGTGATGTGGGCGCTGATTGGTCAGGGCGAGGATGCCTCGGTCCTGCATTATTTCAGCCCCGACAATCCGCTGTTCCCGCAATGGCCCGAGATGTCGGAAACCCGCCACGTGCTGATCATTCTGGTCATGTATGCCATGTTGCTGGCCCCCAAAGTGTTGGGCGTGCTGGCCCTGCCTCTCAGCGGTGTGCGCTATGCCGATTTCGGTGGCGCGGGCAAATTCATGACCTCATTCATCTCAGAGGTTATCCTGTCGATCCTCTATGCCCCGATCCTGATGGTGCAGCAGATGATCGCCGTGTTCAGGACTGTTTTTGGAGTTCAAAAGGGCTGGTCCCCTCAGGCGCGCGATGGTGGCAGCTATGGCCTGCGGACGCTGATCATGTGTCACACGCTGGAAACTGTCAGCGGTATCGCCCTGGGCGCTGGTATCCTGTCGGGTCTGGTGTCGATCTGGCTGGCACCGATTGCAATCAGCCTGGCCTTTGCAATCCCGCTTTCGGCGCTCAGCGGTGTCTCAACCTCACCCGCGCGGCGCATGGTCGGGATGAAAGAGGATGTTCAGGAACCTGCAATCACCCGGTCGGCCCGTCGCCACAGGGATGAGCTAAAGCGTCTGGTTGAAGGCAAAACCGTAATGACTCCTGCCGAGTAAACGCTGTGATCAGCCGCCCGGCAGGCCTTCGTACCAATCCACCATCATATCCGACCATCCCTGCGGCACGTTGTGGCCACCGGGGAAAAGCGCGAATTCCAACATCGCGCCATCGGCACATCCAGTCCATCTGCGGCGCATAAACTGCCCGGTCGCGGAAAATCCGCTGGGTTTGGTATCGACGCATTCATTTGCGACCCGCCAAATTTCCAGACCGGCAAAGATATCGCCCTGATGGAATCGACCACCGCCCAAAAGGCGCCCTTCCAGCGGGACTACATTGTCGGACCAGCCATGGGTGTGAAACATACGCACCGGGCCATCGCAGGCCTCGGGATGCGGTCGCCAAAACCCACCTGAAACCGGAGCATAGGCCGAAAACGCATCCGGCGCCGCGCAGGCGAGGTAGTAGACCATGAAGGCCCCCGCAGAAAACCCGCCCAACACGACGCGGTCATCATCGACCCCGAACCGGTCCGACGCATCCTGAACCACCTCGCGCAGAAAAGCCGTTTCGTCACGCCCCTCCCAACCCGGGAAGAAATTCCAGCTTTGGCGGCCGTTACGCTCGGACCCCTCCGGTGCCATAACCGCATATCCACGCGCAAGCAGAGGATCGACCAAGCTGCGGTTCTTCAGCGTTCCGGTCGCAGTCCCGCCATAACCGTGCAGAAACACCACCAGCGGTGGGTTTTTGGTTTCAGGAAGTTCGATATGGTACCCACCCGACGGCGTTTCGCACATGTCTTCCTGATCGACACAGGCGGCCATTCCTGCCTTACAGATCACGGCCATCCCGACCGACAGAAACAAGCTTCGGATCATTCTGCTTTCCCATCATAGTGTTGAACCGGCAGGCCTGCCCGGATCCAGCCTGGCCCTGCTGCTGAGCCTAACATACCCTCGGGCACGTCGATGATATTTGCGAACCCCGCCTCGGACAGCCGGTTGCTCAGCCGGGCCGAGCGCACACCGCGCGCGCAGATCAGGGCGATCGGGGCATCGTGGTCTCCGCCGACAATCTGCAGCAGCGCCTCATCAAAATCATCGCGACGCATGTCTAGGGGATGCGCGCCTTCGCCCACGCCTGAGGCATCCCATTCGCGTGGGGTACGGATGTCCACCAAAAATATATCTCCAAGCCTAGCTTGCTGATGCGCATCCCTGACACTGATCCGACCGCCCGCATAGCTCTGTGGGATCAGGCGGTATTCACGGATTGCAAAACCGCCCAGAACAGCAGCCGCACCAAACAGCAGAACCTTTCGCCGTGTCCGGTTTGCCCCAGCAGCCACTGTAATCCCTCCTGATCCGATGCGGTCCTATGTATCACAGCAGCTTATCCAGTTCCGTGTCGAAATTAACCTGCCTGTTCAAGTTCGTGTCATCGCCGCTTTACCTGTGCCATCCTCTGCCTTGGGGCCCCTGAACAGGCAGAATGGCTTGCAATCGCTGGACACTCCGCGAATTATCCTTACAAAATCAATAGCACTTTTGACCGCCCAGACCGGAGTATCGCAGTTGTCCCTATTCCTCATCGCGGCCCTTCCCTTCCTCGGAGCTGTATTCCCAGCCCTTTTGATCCGGGCTGGACGAAACGCAGCAGCCTCGGCCGCTGGGTTGACCACTTTTCTGGCGCTGATGGGGCTGTTGATTCACATCCCAACCGTGATGCGCGGCGAGGTCGTTACCGCCCGGTTCGACTGGATTCCGGCACTGGGCCTAAACGCCAATTTCATGTTGGACGGCCTTGGGTTTCTGTTCGCGCTGCTGATCCTTGGCATCGGTTTGCTGATCATCCTCTACGCCCGGTTCTATCTCTCGCGCGAAGACCCGATGGGGCAGTTTTACACCTATTTGCTGCTGTTTCAGGGCGCGATGGTGGGAATTGTTCTGTCGGACAATATCCTGCTTTTGCTGATATTCTGGGAACTTACCTCGCTTAGTTCATTCCTTTTGATCGGATATTGGAAACACCTCCCCGAGGGGCGACAGGGCGCACGTATGGCGCTGGCTGTGACCGGCTCTGGCGGCTTGGCGATGATTGCGGGGATGCTAATCCTGGGCAATATCGTTGGCTCTTATGACCTAAGCGTCATTCTCCAGAACAAAGAGCTGATCCAGTCTTCACCCTATTACATGCCAGCGCTGATCCTGATTTTGCTGGGGTGTTTCACCAAATCGGCACAGTTTCCCTTCCATTTCTGGCTGCCACACGCGATGGCCGCCCCTACGCCAGTATCAGCCTATCTGCACTCGGCCACGATGGTGAAGGCAGGGTTGTTCCTGATGGCCCGCATGTGGCCCGTTCTGGCGGGGACTGATGCGTGGTTCTACATTGTGGCCACAACCGGCCTGGTAACCATGCTGATCGGGGCCTGCATCGCCCTGTTCAAAGACGATCTCAAGGCGCTGCTGGCGTTTTCGACCGTGTCGCATCTGGGACTGATAACCATGCTGCTGGGGTTTGGAACCAAGATCGCCGCCGTTGCTGCCATCTTCCACATCATCAACCATGCGACGTTCAAAGCAGCCCTGTTCATGACCGCCGGGATCGTGGATCACGAGGCCGGGACCCGCGACATCAAGCGACTGGGCGGATTGCGCCATTTGATGCCCATCACCTTCACCATCGGGACGATTGCCGCACTTTCCATGGCCGGTCTACCTCCGCTGAACGGGTTTCTGTCCAAGGAGATGATGCTGGAGGAAACGGTCCACACAACCTGGCTGCATTCGCATTATCTTGTGCCCGGACTGGCGCTGCTGGCGGCCTTGTTCTCTGCAGCCTATTCGTTCCGCTTTGTTGGTCACGTGTTCCTTGGTCCAGTACGCGACGATTACCCAACCCATCCACATGACCCGCCGGCCGGGCTTTGGCTTGCACCCGCTTTCCTGGTCGTGCTTGTCGTCCTGATCGGTCTTTATTCCAACGCCATCGTAGGTCCGCTGGTGGCGGTTGTTTCAAGTGCGGTAATCGGGGGCGAGAAACTGCCCTATTATTCGCTGAAACTCTGGCACGGGTTTACGCCTGCCTTGTATATGTCCGCGTTCGCCACACTGGGTGGCCTGGCCTTGCTGGCACAGCATCGGCGTGGTGAGTTCATCTGGAATGCCCTGCCCAGACCCGAGGCGAAAACCATTTTTGACGCAGTAATCGCTGCGCTTACGGCGACCAGCCGCTGGGTCACAGATACTCTGCATAACGGGGTTCTCAGCCGGTATGCGGCCATCCTGATCGTCTTTACGGTTGGGCTGGGATATTATGCATTCGCCACCGGATCTATTGGCGTTGAAACACGCGCGCCCCTACCCGTTCAGATCATTCCGTTCATTGGCTGGATCTGCCTGATCGCCGCGACACTGGCCATCATGTGGTTTCACCGCAACCGGCTGTTATCCTTGGTGCTGATCGGGGTCGTGGGCCTGATCGTCTCGATGGCCTTCAACTATCTGTCCGCACCCGACCTTGCCCTGACACAGATTTCTGTCGAGGTAGTGACGATGATCCTGCTGTTGTTGTCACTTAACTTCCTGCCCACGGACACACCCTGGGACAGCAGCGCGGCGCGGCGTTGGCGGGATGCGGCAATTTCGGTCGTGGCAGGCATAGGATCAGGTGCGTTGATCTACGCGTTGATGCTGCGGGATTTCGGTTTCCCGAGCATTTCCGAATTCCATCTGGCCAACTCGTATAAGGGCGGCGGAGGCACCAATGTGGTCAACGTGATCCTGGTGGATTTCCGTGGCTTTGATACCTTCGGCGAAATCATCGTTCTGGGCATTGCCGCCCTGATCATCTTTGCCCTGACCGAGGCGGTTCTGGAAACCAATGTCCGGGGGTATTTGCTGAACCGTAAACCGCACTGGCCGCAATCGGGTGACTCTCATCCGTTGATGATGGTCGTGGCGACAAGAGTGATGATGCCGATCGCGCTGATGGTCGGGGCCTATATCTTTTTCCGCGGCCATAACCAGCCAGGCGGAGGGTTCATCGCCGGTCTGGTCGTCGCCATCGCCTATCTGATGCAATATATGGCCAGCGGCTATACCTGGGCCATCGAACGGCAACGGTTCTATTATCACGGCACAATCGGCTGGGGCGTTCTGATCGCCGCAGCAACTGGAATTGGCGCATGGTTCAATGAACGTCCCTTCCTGACCAGCGATTTCGGATATCTGAACTGGCCGCCGCTGGAAGAGTTCGAATGGGCAACCGCCATGCTGTTCGATACCGGCGTGTTCCTTGCGGTTTTGGGCGCGGTGATGCTGGCACTGGATAGCCTGTCCCGCTTGGCCTGGCAGCCCGGCATGGCGCAGGAATTCCCGATGGATATCAACCCGCTGCGGGACGATCCGCCTGAAGAAGAACAAGAAGAAAAGGAGCAGGTCTGATGGAAGCGCTCGTAGCCTCTGCGGTTGGCGTGATGACCGCCGCCGGGATTTTCCTGATCCTGCGTCGCCGGACTTTTCCGGTCATTCTGGGACTGTCTCTACTGACCTATGCGGTGAACGTCTTTTTGTTTGCCACCGGGCGGCTGGCTTTGGACGCGCCGCCGGTTCTGAACAAATATGAAGAGGTCGCCTATACCGATCCCTTGCCGCAGGCCCTGGTGCTGACCGCCATCGTGATTTCATTCGGGATGACTGCGGTGATCGTGATGATCTCGCTTTCGGCTTACCTGTCGGCCAAGGATGACCACATCGACATGGCCGCTCATGACAATACGGACGCGCCGGGAGAAGACGCATGAACCATTGGATCGTTGCGCCAGTCGTCCTGCCCGCGATTCTGGCTCCGTTCATCATCATGGTCCTACGATACCACCTTGATTTGCAGCGCATATTCTCGGTCGCCGGTGTCGTGGCACTGCTTGGCATCGCCCTGACAATCACCGCACAGGCCGCAGGTGGAGACATTCTGGTCTATGAGTTGGGCAACTGGCCAGCGCCCTTTGGAATCGTGCTGGTGCTGGATCGGTTATCTGCCATGATGGTCTTGCTGACCGCGCTTTTAGCCCTTCCGATAGTGCTTTATTCGATTGCCTCCGGATGGGATGCACGCGGCAAGCACTTTCATCCCTTATTCCACTTTCAGCTTATGGGCGTATGCGGTGCCTTTCTGACAGGTGACGCCTTTAACCTGTTCGTGTTCTTCGAGGTATTGCTGATCGCGTCCTACGGTTTGATGACGCACGGCGGTGGAGCCGTTCGGCTCAAGGCAGGCGTGCAATATGTCGCCTACAACCTTTTGGGCTCAACGCTGTTTTTGTTTGCCCTTGGCACGCTCTATTCAGTGACCGGCACGCTGAACATGGCGGATATGGCTGTACGGATTGCCGAGCTTCCGCTCGAAGACACCGCTCTGATAAGAGTGGGTGCTGCCCTGTTGCTGCTGGTATTCTGCATTAAGGCTGCAGTTCTGCCGCTGCATTTCTGGCTACCGGCCAGCTATGCGAATGCTCCTATGCCAGTTGCCGCGCTGTTTGCGATCATGACAAAGGTCGGGGCGTACTCGATCTTGCGCATGTACACGCTTGGCTTTGGCCCCGAGGTTTTGGTTGCGCATGATCTTGTGATCAACTGGCTGCAACCTGCCGCTTTGGTAACTTTGGCGGTTGGTACAATCGGCATATTGGGCTCACGGCACATCGCGCGCCTTGTGGCTTTTTGCGCCATCGCGTCAATGGGTACCCTGCTGATCGCAATTTCCCTGTTCACCGAAACGGCCACTGCTGCCGCTTTGTTCTATATTTATCATTCGACACTGGCGACGGCGCTGTTGTTCCTGATTGCTGATCTGGTGATCGAGCGGCGCGGAGGCGCAATTGCCCCAAAGCACCCTATGGCACAGACCGGACTGATTTCCGCACTGTTCTTTATTGGTGCGATTGCTTTGGCCGGGATGCCGCCCCTGTCTGGGTTCATCGGCAAACTGCTGGTCCTGGACGCCGCGCGAGATGCACCAGACGCAAATACGGTCTGGGCTGTGGTATTGATCGGCTCATTCGTAACCATAGTAGGGTTGGCCCGCGCCGGAACTTTGATCTTTTGGAAAAGCCATGACGCCAGCTTGACCACCGACCAAGCCGATACAACTGACGGCGAGACCGCCTTTCAGGCAGCCCCGGAACCTTCGCCCGGGTTGGCCTTTACGTCGGTGTTTGCTTTGATCATCGGTCTGGTCATGCTGACATTGTTTGCCGGGCCTGCAATGAACTACGCTACCAGCACAGCGGAACAGTTGTTTGCACCCGAGAACTACATCTCGGCCGTGTTGGGAGTGGAAGAATGAAAAAACTGCTTCACCGGATATTCCCGCACCCGCATCTGACTTTCCTGCTGACGGTCGTGTGGATTTTGCTGGCAAACACACCATCGCTGAATTCACTGGTGTTTGGCCTTGTGCTGGGGATTATCATCCCCTTCGTCACACAGCCGTATTGGCCAGACCGGCCCGTTCTTCGGAATTGGCCGATGATCACCGAATACATATTGGTGGTTCTATGGGACATTGTTGTCGCCAATATGACAGTTGCCAGGATCATCCTGTTCAAACGGGATTCCGACCGTGAACCGAACTGGGTCTGCATTCCGCTGGAACTGCGCACACCCGAAGCGATTACGGTTCTGGCCGGGACAATCACCATGACCCCCGGCACCGTCAGTTGCGATCTGTCAGCGCAGGGTCACAACTTACTGGTACACTGCCTCGATGCGCCAAACCCGGACGAAGTACGGGATCAGATCAAGCAACGATACGAGCGCAGGCTAAAGGAGATTTTCGAATGATCGAGCTGGCAATCTACTTCGCTTTCGCCTGTTTCGGCGCCGCCATCATGATGTGTCTGTGGCGGATCATTACCGCCGATGGTGTGGGCACACGCGTTCTGGCGCTGGACACGATGGTGATCAACACCATCGCCCTTATGGTGCTTTACGGGCTGTTTCTGGGGACCGAGATTTTCTTCGAGGCCGCCATGATCATCGCAATGCTCGGCTTTGTCTCAACCGTTGCCTACGCGCGCTTTATGCTGCGCGGCAATATCATCGAGTGAGGGCGACATGTCGGTAATCTTTGAATTCCTGGTCGCCTTCTTCCTGGTTGTTTCAGGCATATTTGGTTTTGTCGGATCGTACGGGATGATCAAGCTAAAGGACCCGATGTCCAGGCTTCACGCTCCCACCAAAGCGACAACGCTTGGGGTGGGTGGCGTTCTGATCGCCTCAATCATCCATTCCGTATTGATCGAACATCATCTGTCTCTGCACGAGCTGCTGATCACGCTGTTTCTGTTCCTGACTGCTCCGATCACGGCCCTGTTTATTGCCAAATGGCATATTCACCGCCATGAAAAGCCCCAGGATCTGCCGGACGCGGGTGAGGACAGAATCTGGGCCACACATGCGGTCGAACAGGTCGAAGACGTTCCTGATCACAGAAACACCTGATACCTATGTATAGACCTCCGCTGCCCCTGACCCGCGATCTGGTTCTTATCGGCGGCGGTCATACGCACGCGCTGGTGTTGCGAAAATGGGGGATGAACCCTCTGCCTGGCGCGCGCCTGACGGTCATCAACCCCGCGCCTTCAGCCCCCTATTCAGGGATGCTGCCCGGTTTCGTTGCCGGTCATTATCGCCGGGGTGATCTGGATATTGATCTGGTGCGCCTGGCTCGCTTTGCCGGGGCACGGGTGATATTGGGTGCCGTCGAAGGGTTAGACCCTGACCGGCAAGAGGTACATGTGCCCGGCCGACCGCCCGTCGCCTATGATGTAACCTCGGTTAATGTTGGCATTACATCCGACATGCCGGCCCTGCCTGGATTTTCCGACCATGCGGTCCCCGCAAAACCGTTAGGGTCTTTTGCCACCAAATGGGCCGAGTACCAATCTGGCGCAGGCGCCGCCTCGGTTGCCGTGATCGGTGGTGGTGTTGCCGGGGTCGAGTTGATCATGGCGATGGCCCACGCTCTGCGTTCCGCAAACCGCAGCGCCCGGTTGACCCTGATCGACAATACTCGGGCCCTGACCGCGATTGGCGCAAAGGCGGCCTCGGTCATTCGCAATGCGATGGCTGACCTTGGCATCGACGTGATCGAACAGGCCGCCATCGTTGAAATTCATGCGGATCACATCCGGTTGGAGGACGGGCGCCAGATTGCGGCTGAATTCGTGACGGGGGCGGCGGGGGCCAAACCCTATGGTTGGATGGCGCAGTCCGGGCTGGATCTTCACGATGGATATATCACGGTGAATAGCAGGCTGCAGTCCAGCAATCCTTTTGTGTTCGCAGCCGGCGATTGTGCCCATCTGTCAGAAAACCCCAGACCAAAAGCAGGTGTTTATGCCGTCCGAGAAGCCCCGATTCTTTATGACAATCTTCGGGCCTCACTGGGTGTCGGAAAGATGCGCCCCTATCATCCGCAAAAAGATTACCTCAAGCTGATATCGCTGGGTGGGAAATCCGCATTGGCCGAGCGATTGGGAACCTCGCTCAGTGGTCCGTTGATGTGGAAATGGAAGAACCATATCGACCAGAATTTCATGAATAAGTTCCGGAACCTACCGCAGATGAAAGCAGCAGAGTTGCCCCGCGACCACGCTTTGGGCGTGCCCGAAGTCCTGGGGGAAAAGCCCATGTGCGGTGGGTGCGGCGCAAAGATTGGGCGTCGCGCTTTGCGCAGTGTTCTGTCTGATTTACCGCCCCCCGATCGGCAAGACGTAATACCGCTTTCAGGTGACGATGCGGCTTTGCTTCTCACCGGCGGCGCGCGGCAGGTGATGACCTCGGACCATTTGCGCAGCTTTACCAATGATCCGGTTTTGATGACACGGATCACGGCCATTCACGCATTAGGTGATATCTGGGCGATGGGTGCGGCACCGCAGGCCGCCACCGCGACGATTATTCTGCCTCGGATGTCACCCGCACTGCAACAACGTACCATGTCAGAAATCATGGCCACCGCTAGTGACGTCATCCGCGCAACCGGGGCCGAAATCGTCGGAGGCCACAGTTCGATGGGGGATGAGATGACCATCGGGTTCACTCTGACCGGCCTGTGCGAAAACGACCCGATCATCTTGTCCGGAGCCCGCAAGGGCGACGCTTTGATCCTGACCAAGCCGATTGGCAGCGGCGTGATCATGGCCGCCGAAATGGCCGGTTTGGCCAATGGCATCTGGGTCGCAGAGGCGTTCCGCCACATGGTTCAGCCGCAAGGCGAAGCTGCGCGCATTCTGTTCAGTGCCCATGCGATGACCGATGTGACCGGGTTTGGTCTGGTAGGGCATCTGCAGGGTATTTGCGGTGCCTCGGACTGCGGTGCGGTAATTGCTCTGGATGCGGTTCCCGTGATGGCCGGGGCTGTGGAGCTTAGCGCAAGCGGTGTTCGGTCCACGATCTTCGAAGACAACCGCGCCATTGCGCCTGAACTCGCCAACGGACCTAAGGCTGATCTTCTTTTCGACCCTCAAACCGCCGGAGGGCTATTGGCCGCCGTCCAAGCCGATGACGCGCCAGGCCTGTGTGCAGACCTACGTGCGGCTGGATATCCGGCAGCAATCATCGGCATGATCGACGATACGCCGGGTTTAAAACTTCAGAGCTGATCCAGGACCTGTTCGACCCGCACAGCGACCTCTTTCAGACCGGTACTTGCCAGCGAGGGAACCTGGATCGAGGCCACAATCTCGGTGCTGTGTACGCGCGCGGACTTGGCATAAGCCGGGTCGTAATGCTGTTCCATAAGTGACCGTGTAAGAGCCAACTTGTTATCCCCGTCAATCAGCGCAAACCACCCATCCACCACCTCATGCCCACGGTGAGACCTCAGCGGCGACAGGAGATCTTTCAACCGCTCGGCATCGCTGAGGACATCGTCATATGCCGAGACCAGATATTCCGCGCGCGCTTCTATCGGGGCATCAATCTGAATGCGCACGGCCGCACACATGGCGGACCAAAGCCTCGGCGGCAGGATCAAAGAGCCGATTTTGGACGATTCCGCTTCGACTACGACGGGACGGGTGGGATCAAAACCACAAAGTTCTGCGGCCAGCGCGGATTCGAATGCCTTTTGACTGGGTTGTCCGCCCGGCATTGCCCCCAGCAACGACCCCCGGTGATTGGCAAGCCCTTCGAGATCCAGAACCTGGACACCACGTTCCTGAAGGTGTGTAAGCAGTTCGGTCTTTGCTGTGCCCGTATACCCATCCAGAAGGACGAATTGAAACAGCAACGGATCGTCATACAGATACCGGCTCACCAAGCGGCGATAAGCCCGATAGCCACCCTCGACAACTTCGGCCCGCCAGCCAATCTGTTGTAGCATCCAGGTAAACGAACCAGATCTCTGCCCACCGCGCCAGCAATATACAAGGGGTTTCCACCCCCCCTCGTGATGGGACAGGCTGTGTTCAATGTGGTTGGCCGCATTCCTGAAAACCAGAGCCGCCCCCAGCTTGCGGGCCAGAAACGGGCTTTCCTGGACATAAATCGTCCCGACGCGCGCCCGTTCGTCGTTATCCAGAACTGGCAGGTTGATAGACCCGGGCAAATGATCCTCGGCAAATTCAGCCGGGCTGCGCACGTCTATGGTTGTGTCGAACTCATGCGCGTATAACTGCTGAAGGCTGGTAAATTTCAGAACCATGTCAACGATCTAACGCGCGTGGGAACGGATGGAAAGCCACGGCGTCAACCGGCGATGGGATCGACAAGCGCCGGCCCGCTGGCCCGATTGGAATTGACGCCCCGATCGACGCGGTGAAAGCCAAGAATATCTTCATGTCCCGGAGACACCAGCCGCGCAGCCCCCTTACCCGCTTCACCCAGCCATAGAGGCCAGTTTTCGGGTTCGACAATCAAGGGCATGCGGTGGTGAATGCGTCCCAGGTTGCGGTTCGCCTGTGTCGTAACTATCGCGCATGTTCCCATCCGGTCGCCCTCAGGGCCCCACTCCTGCCAGACGCCACCAAAGGCAATCGGGGCCGCGTCATTTCTGTATATGTACCAGGGCAGCCGGTCGCCGGTCTCGGTTTTTGTCCATTCATAGAACCCGCTGGCGATAATCAAACATCTCCGTTCCCTGCAGGCCGCCCTGAAAGCCGGTTTTTCAGCTAGCGTTTCGGCGCGGGCATTGATCAACAATGGCCCAGCGGTTTTGGACTTGTACCAGTGTGGTAAAAACCCCCAACGCAAGGCATCCAACTGACGCCCGGTTTCGCCTGCCCTGACCACATGCACCTGACATGTCGGACAAACGTTGAAATTCGGGACAACAGGCAGAGCATTGGCCGGGCGCGCAGAAAACAACTGGGCCATGGCATCATTTGGAAGGGTTATTGCAAACCGTCCGCACATAGGTAATGAACTTTCAACAATCGTTTTCTACAGGCACAGGTTCTCACGGGGTCATATGCAAAATCAAACGGCGAAAACCTTAAAAGTCAAAGCTGTCGCAGCGCTGGAAGAAGGCAAATTCCAGGCTGCGCTGAAAAAGGCTCAACTTGGCGTAAAAAAGTTTCCGACCGACTCGGATTTTCATGCCATTTCCGGTTTTGTTCTGACCGAGATGAAACAGTATAAAAGGTCGATCCCGCATTTTGTCGAAGCCGCGCGGATGAAACCTGACGATCCGCAATTCGTCGAAAACCTCGCCAATGCTCTTATGCAAACCGGCCAGATGGCCAAAGCCTTGGAATATGCCGAACTCAAGGCCGAAAAATTCCCAGCCAGCAAGGAACTGAACCGGGTCATTGATGAGATTACGCTGAAAGGACAGAATTGGCGCCTGATCATTGATCACGTGACCAAAAAACTTCAAAGCGACCCTGAAAATGTCAGCCTGTTGTCGACTCGTGCCCGCGCCTATGGCCGCATCGGTTATATCGAGCACAACTCACGCGATATAACCAAGGCGTATGAATTGGCACCGGACAACGAAAAGATAGCCTTTCAAAAAGCCGTAAATCTGCACCAGAGTGGCGACAAAAAGGGATGCGCCAATATTCTGCAGGGCATCTACGCCAAAGAACCTTTCCATGTTGCCACCCTTCTTCAGCTTTCGACAATGTCCAGCAAAGAGGACGCCCCGAAACTGATGGAGGCGGTAGAAGCAGCGATATCCGAAAGCGTACACGAGCTGTCGGAACTGGAATTTGCCAAGGCCCACCTGATCCAAAAAGCCGATAGCCTTGGCGCAGCACTACCGCAATTTGCACGTGCCAATGCCATCCAACACAATGTCAAACCCTATGATTTAGAGGCGGAAGAACAGAAGTTCGAACGTATCACTGGCCTGTTCCCTGTAGGGGGAAGAGTTCCTTGGTCCGAACAAACCGATCAGCCGGTTCCGATCTTCGTTCTGGGCCAGCCGCGCTCTGGCACAACGCTCATGGAAATGATGCTGAGCTCCGCGCCAGACATTGCTGGCTGCGGCGAACTGACGGTTGGGGCCGATCTTTCGCGCGACTACGCACAACATCGCAAGACCTTCGATTCCACTGCCGCAGCGAAATATGCCAAAGAGTTCCGAGAGTTGATGCCGCCGATCCCCGATGGCTCGACCGCTTTTGTTGACAAGATGCCCCACAATTTTCAGCGGGTCGGCTTCCTGTTGTCGGCATTCCCAAACGCCAAGATAATAAACATGCTGCGTGATCCGCGCGATGTCGGTCTTTCGAAATGGATCCGCCGGTTCCCTGCGGGGGGCATGAACTATGCCTCGAATCTTGAGACCATTGCCCATTCTGCCAACCTGTATCGTCGCTATATGGCGCATTGGGATGCTGTTTTTGGCGACAAGATCCTGACCGTTCCATATGAAAAGCTGGTCGCGGACCCCGAAACCTATAGCAAGCAGGTCGCCGCTTTCTGCGACCTCGAATGGACCGAGACGATGATGCGTCCGGAAGAGAATACCAAACAGGTCCGGACTGCCAGTATCGACCAGGTTCGCAACAAAATCTCAACCAAATCCATTGGGGGATGGCGATCTGTGTCGGAACATATCCAGCCCATGCTTGCGGGTTTTGATACAGGGCTTTGGCCGGAATACGACATTGATCAAGGCTGAAGGTTAGCTGAATGAAGTAGGGCCGCATCCCAAGGTGCGGCCCTTTTCGTTTCGCTCTGGTCGCCTTACTTTTGTTTGATGCGACCGTCCAGATAAGGCTGGTAAGGCGCGTTTTCGGCTAGGTATTCCGCCGTGACATCCGCCAGATCCGGGCCAAAGTCATAGGCATTTTTATCGTCGCCTTCGAACATACTGTACCCGTCACCGCCATTTCTGACGTAGTTATTGGTAACGACAAGATAAGTCGCCGCCGGATCAATCGGGGTAAGCCCATCGCCGTTGGATACCATGACCTCTGATACGCGCCCTTCGTTTGGTGCCACCGATGCGTCCCAAACAAAGGTCAGACCGGCAACCTGCGGAAAGCGGCCCTTGACCTCTTCTACCTGGCTCACGCCGTTTTCAAGCGCGTCAACGATGCCTTGTCCGCTGATCTCAAAGGTTGAAAGCGTATTCTGGAACGGCAGCACGGTCAGAACTTCACCCATGGTCACATCGCCAGGGTCAATCGAAGCACGCAAGCCGCCAGAGTTCGCAATCGCGATATGAACGCCCTGATCAGCAACCCGCGCAAGCATGGCATCAGCGACCAAATTGCCCATCTGACATTCCTGAACACGACAGATCGAACGGTCACCCTCAATCGCCTCAGACGTGCTGGCCACGACCTTATTGCGGATTTCGTCCAAAGGAGCGGCCAGTTCCGCGATACGGTCCAGCGAGGCCTGATCTTCGGCCACGTTGTTGTCCATGATTAGCGGCTCACCAGCCGCCGCGACAACATTTCCGTCGTCATCAAAAGTGACATTCAGCTCGCCCAGGAATTTGCCATAGGCATAGGCCTGAATGATCTGCACGCCATTGACCACCGTCGGATAGGGGCCAACAGCCTTGTCAGAAACGTTGGACAAATATGTATTGGAATGCCCACCTACGATTACGTCAACGCCGGTCGTTTCCTGCGCAACACGCTGGTCGACAGAATATCCCGAATGGCTGAGAACGATGATCTTGTTCACGCCTTCCGCGGTTAGCTTGTCCACTTCGGCCTGAACCGCGGGAACCGGGTCCGAGAATGTGATGTTCGGGCCAGGAGAGGCCAGTTCGTGCGTGTCTTCCGGCGTCAGGCCAACAAGGCCGACTTTTTCTCCGCCGACTTCAATCACTGAAGACTTTTTGATCTTGCCACTCAGCAATTCTTCGCCTGAAAAATCCGCGTTCGACATCAGCACCGGGAAATCAACCGTGTCGATAAAGCCGCGCAGGACTTCCGGGCCATCATCGAATTCGTGGTTGCCCACGGTCATAGCGTTATAGCCCAGTTTGTTCATGAACTCGGCCGCGACCTTGCCCTTGTAATAGGTATAGAACAACGAGCCCTGAAACTGATCGCCGCCATCTACCAGGATCGAGTTTTCGGCACGTCCGCGGGCTTCTTCCACTGCTGTAACGAGACGGGCAGATCCGCCAAAACACTTACCTTCGGCGTTGTCATCTGAACTACAGCCGCTGTCATATTTGTTGATCGGCTCGATACGCGAATGAAAGTCGTTGGTGTGCAGAATGGTCAGTTTATATTCGGCGGCGGCCATTCCTGCAGTCAAACCCAGCACAGCAGCCGAGGCTAGGAAACGGGTGAACATATTTTAACTCCCTTTGTTAATTGCCAAGATGTTGCGCCGCCTTCAGCAAAGAGTCAAAGGGGGAAATCCGGCTTGAATCTAGCCGCAGCGCGGGGCATGACCGTTCTATGCTGATTTACAAGATTTTCCGCGCCAACGAATGGACGGCGCTGCAGACCGATGGCGCCACGGATGGTGCTCCGATTGATGTTTCGGACGGTTTTGTCCACTTTTCGACAGCTGAACAAGCTGCGGAAACCGCTGCCAAGCATTTTGCCGGCGCCGAAGGTTTGACGCTGTTGGCCTGCGATGCTGACGCGATGGGCGAGGAACTGAAGTGGGAGGTTTCGCGCGGGGGCGCTCTGTTTCCGCATCTCTACCGTCAGATCCGCATGACCGACATAGCTTGGTCCTGCCCCCTGCCCTTTGACGGCAACGCGCATCGCTTCCCGGACGACATGAAATGACGGAATATATCGACCCGGATCGCGCCCAGTTCGAAGCCTTCAAGGTGCTGGATCGTGACCACCCGATCGAGATGCTGAACCTGGTGAGGTTCCGCAGCCGGGCCGAATATCCATCGGGGCACGAACTGGCCAAAAGCGGTCTGTCGGGCGCTCAGGCTTATCGAAATTATGGGATCGAAACCGGGCCGATCATTGCCCGCCTTGGGGCAAAGATCATTTGGCGCGGCGCGTTTCAGACTACGTTGATTGGCCCAAAGGATGAGCTATGGGACGCGGTATTTATCGCGCGTTACCCATCGGCCCATGCCTTTCTGGAAATGATATCCGACCCTGATTACAAACAGGCGGTCGTGCATCGTCAGGCTGCGGTGAAGACCTCTCGCCTGATCCGGTGCGCGCCGACCGAAGGCGGAGAAATGTTTGGATGAAACTGACTGAAAAGCTGGGGCTGGCTGCCCTGCACCGGCTGGATCCGGAAACCGCACATACCCTGTCGATCAAGGCCCTGAAAGCGGGGCTTATGCCTGCGCCGGGGCCGGTCACCTCGCCGCGTTTGCGGACCAAAATCGCCGGGCTGGATCTGCCCAATCCGGTTGGTCTGGCCGCAGGGTTCGACAAGAACGGAGAGGTTCTTGGCCCCCTGTCTCGCGCCGGGTTTGGGTTCATCGAAGTCGGTGCCGTTACCCCACGCCCGCAGCCCGGCAATCCCAGGCCGCGCCTATTCCGCCTGACCGAAGACCAGGCTGCCATCAACCGCTTTGGCTTTAACAACGAAGGGATGGAGGCCATGGCCCGTCGTCTGGCGGCGCGCCCCAGGGATGCGGTGATCGGACTGAACCTTGGTGCGAACAAAGACAGCGATGATCGACCCGGCGACTTTGCCAAGGTACTGGCCCATTGTGGGGCGCATCTGGATTTCGCTACGGTCAACGTTTCATCTCCGAACACTGAAAAGCTGCGGGATTTGCAAGGCAAAGCGGCGCTGAGCGCTCTGTTGAGCGGCGTAATCGAAACCCGAAACACCCTAATGCGCCCTCTACCAGTATTCCTCAAGATCGCCCCCGATCTGACCGAGGATGAGCTGCGGGATATCGCCGAAGTGGCCCATGCATCGGGCGTTGATGCGGTCATCGCCTCGAACACCACTTTGTCGCGCGATGGGTTGCGCAGCGCACACAGAGACGAAGCAGGTGGCCTGTCCGGCGCACCTTTGTTCGAAAAATCCACCCGCGTTCTTGCCCGGTTTAGCCATTTGACCGACGGTCAGATTCCGTTGATCGGTGTTGGTGGCATCAGCACAGCAGAACAGGCCTATGCCAAGATATGCGCCGGTGCTTCGGCCGTGCAATTCTACACCGCGATGGTTTTCGGTGGTATCTCACTTGCGGCGGAAATCGCGCGAGGTTTGGATGACTTGCTGGCGCGCGACGGGTTTGAAACCGTTGCGCAGGCCGTTGGAAGCAAAAGACAGGACTGGATATGATCGAATACTGGCACAATCCCAGATGCTCTAAGTCTCGCGCAGGGCTCGCTTTGCTTGAGGAAAACGGAGCGCAGGTCGAAATTCGCAAATACCTTGAGGATACGCCCTCGGCAGACGAAATCCGGGCCGTACTTACACGCCTTGATATCCCCGCCATCGACCTGATGCGGACTAGCGAAAAGCTGTTCAAGGAACTGGGCCTAACCAAGAATACCGCTCAGGATGACCTGATCACAGCAATGGCGGCCCATCCGATTTTGATCGAGCGTCCGCTTGCAATCAAAGGGGACAACGCAGCCATTGGTCGCCCTACGGAATCCCTTCTGGACCTTCTTTAGGCGACCAAAGCCTCAAGCTTGGGGTATCGCCATCCCAGCGTGCAGGCACGCGCGATGTTCAAGATCATCAGCGCGGCCCAAAGGCCGTGATTGCCGAGCGCAGGCACCAATATGAACAGGGCCAAAACATAAATCGCAACCGAATGGATCATCGCATTGCGCATTGCGCGCGTCCAGGTCGCGCCTATGTAGATGCCGTCAAACATCCAGCTTGCCACACCAATCACCGGCGCCAGCGCCGCCCATACCAGATACTCGCGTGCGGCTAGTCGCACCTCAGGTGCAGTTGACATCAGGTCGATCAACGCTGGCCCGGCCAGATAGAAAACCGCACCAAGTACAAATGCACCCCCTACCCCCCATTGCGAAGCCATGGCCGCGGCTCGGCGCACCTGATGCCGATCCCGCGCGCCAATGGCGCCGCCGACCAGTGCTTCGGCGGAAAAGGCGAACCCATCCAGTGCAAAGGCGGTAATTTCGAGAAACTGCAGCAAGACCTGATTGGCTGCCAGATTAACATCCCCCAGATCCGACCCGACGAAGAGGAATGTGGTAAAGGCGCCGGTCAGCAATACCGAACGGACCATGATGTCACCATTCACCTGCATCATCCGACGCAGACGCGTGGGATCAAAAATTCGCGGCCAGTCACGCCATTGATTCCCGGTAAAAGCACTGCGGCACAGCCAGAGACCCAGTGCCAGCCCGCTCCACTCGGCGATGAGCGTCGCGATGGCCACCCCCTCGACGCCCCAACCCAGACCAAGCACAAACCACAGATCCAGCAGAATATTCAGCCCGTTCATCCAGACCTGCAGGACAAAGACCCCACGCGTACGTTCAATCGCAATCAACCAGCCAGTGATGGCGAACAGCGCAATCGTTGCCGGCGCACCCCAGATGCGTATCCGCAAATAGTCGCGGGTCAGCGCCTCAACCTCGGGGCTGGCGGGGGAAAGGGCAAAAGCCCCTTTGAACAAAAGGACCTGGGCCAATATGAAAACCATACCTGCCGCACTGCCCAGCAATATGCCCCGCATCAGCAGCGCACCGGTTTCTGCAGTGTCACCTGCCCCGCGCGCCTGCGCCGCCAGGCCGGTGGTCCCCATCCTCAGAAAGCCGAATATCCAGTAGATCGAGGCCAGAATCACGGCCCCCATCCCAACAGCCCCAATCGGCGCAGCCAGACCCATCTGCCCGACTACGCCAGTATCCACGGCCCCAAGGATCGGAACCGTGGCATTCGACAGGACGATGGGCGCTGCAATTTTAAGCACGCGCCTGTGCGTGATGGGTGCCGAGGCGTCTTGCATGGAAATCTACTCAGCTTTCGATTTGGACTGCGGCATCAGAAAATGCCCGCTGGCCTGTGCGAAAGGACGCTGATGATTGTCCTGCCACGCTTCGACACGAACCGACGCATACCGGCGCCCTAATCGGCGAACAAAGGCACGCGCATAGGCATCCCGAGGCAAGCCCGATCGCAGGTAATCAACGGTGAAATCGACTGTTTTTGGAAACATGATGGTTTCATCTTGAAAGACCGTGCTGGCATCCAATTCGCCGTTTTCGATCCGGGGAAAGAAATACTCCCAACTCAGGGTGATAACCGCGGTTACTTCCAGAAAGGCAGCCGTCACACCACCATGAAGCGCCGGAAGCATCGGGTTTCCGATCAGCTTTTGGTCAAAGTTCAGTACCCCGGTCAACTCATTTCCCCGCCGGTCAAATTCGATTCCGAGAAACTGAATATATGGAACACCATCCACGATTGCCTTCAGTGCTGCATCGCGACGCTGTTCGATAAGCTGCATGGCTTCGGGCCGAGGTCGTGACATCATCGGCTCTCCACTGTGAATGAACCGGTGGCGGTTGCCACGGGCAGGTCCTTGTCCTCATCCATCGCAGTTGCGCGGACAAAGGCCACGTTTCTGGTGATGTGATAACAGACAGCATGTGTCGTAATGCTCTGCCCTGGCGTCGCCGGGCGCATGTAGTCTATCCGCAGATCTATTGTCGCGGTGGCGCCGGGCGAAGAAGGATGGCACATGACCGCGGAACCGCAGCAGGTGTCAAGCAGGGCAAAAACCGCCCCGCCATGGATCACACCCGTGCGTGGATCACCGATCAGTTCGGCCTTGTAGGGCATCGAAATCTCGGCCTCGCCATTACCCATTTTGGTGAGTGTCAAACCCAAAGCTTTGGCATGCGGAATGGCCTCAATAAACTGTCGTGCTATAGCAGCTTTGTCGACCATCTACTTGTGTCCTCTCTGTTTCTCCCTTTATGAGCGTCAGGCTAGCAAAAGAGCAAGCCCGCCTGTTGCGCTTGAAGTCGCCACGTCCTACGCTGTTTCGAAGGAGACCAGGAATGCCCGACAACCGTTTGTCATTCAAAGAGATGTGCGCCGAGTTTGACGTGACTCCACGTACCCTGCGCTACTATGAATATATCGAACTTCTGCAGCCTGACCGCGAAGGCCGAACTCGCTTTTACGGGCCTAGGGAATGCGCTCGGATGACGCTGATCATGCGGGGACGGAAATACGGATTTCCACTGGAAGATATCCGCCAGTGGCTGCTGATCTACGAAGATCAGGGGAATCAGGCACAGATGAAGGCCTTCATCGAAATGGCCGAACATCAGCTTGTCGAACTGAACAATCAGAAAAAACAGTTGGATGAAGCCATAGATGCCTTGGAACAAATGCGTGACCAGACCGCGAAATTGTTAGACTAGGCATTGCTGCCCAGTTGATCGCGTTTACTATCGGATTTGCCAAAGCCAAAAACAGACCCTTCCTGGGCTCTTTTACCCTTTCAGCATGCTTTCCCGTGTTTGGAAAATTGCATCTGGAAGGTGATCTGACGTGACGTCCTGAAATTCCCTGCAGTAGAAACCTTGACGCGAACGGAAGTTACGTCAACTTATTTGTGACGCAGCGTTCGCGTTACGTGAACGGCATCTACGTGCTGTAAGACGCGCATCGACTGCGCAAATCAGCTTAACGAAGGCCAGTTACAAGAGTGCAGAAACCATGACCGAAGATCTGATGACCATTCGTGAAATGTGCGAGACCTATGATGTCACGCCGCGCACATTACGTTTTTACGAGGCAAAGGAACTTTTGTTTCCGATCCGCGAAGGGCAGAAACGACTGTTCACCAAAAGCGACCGGGCGCGTCTCAAGCTGATCCTGCGAGGCAAACGCTTTGGCTTCAGCCTGGAAGAAATTCGCCAGCTTCTTGATTTGTATCACGTAGGTGATCAGCAGGTTACACAGATGACCCGCACCTATGAGATCGCGTGCGAGCGGCTTGCCGATATGGAATCCCGGCGTGAAGAGCTGACCCAGGCCATTGACGATCTAAAAGAACAGTTGAGATGGGGCGAGAAAGTGATCGCCTCGATCAAGAGCGACAAAAAGGCCGCAGAATAACCCCGGCGGCACCCACCCACCGGACAAGCGAAACTAAGGAAGTTCCCAATGCCCGTATACAATGCACCAACCAAAGACATGCAGTTCGTATTGCACGAAGTGCTCAATGTATCGGGATCGGACATCCCGGGTTATAGCGAGCTTGAACCTGATTTTACCGGCGCTGTTCTAGAAGAAGCCGGTAAGGTGGCGACAAATGTTCTGCACCCGCTGAATACAATCGGTGATACCGAAGGATGTCGTCTGGAAAACGGTGTGGTATATACCCCTACTGGCTTTAAAGACGCATTCGGTCAGATGAAGGAAGGCGGCTGGACCGGCCTGGACATGCCCGAAGAATTCGGCGGCCAGAACATGCCTTATGTCATCGGCTCTGCCGTGGCCGAGATGTTTTCTGCCTCGAACCAGGCGTTCACCATGTATCAAGGTCTGACCCACGGCGCAGCCTCGGCCATTCTGGCGCACGGCACCCAAGAGCAGAAAGAAACCTATCTGCCGAACATGGTTAGCTGCGATTGGACCGGCACCATGAACCTGACCGAACCGCATTGCGGCACCGACCTGGGTCTGATGCGCACCAAGGCTGAACCGCAGGCGGATGGCTCCTACAAGATTTCCGGTCAGAAGATCTTTATCTCGGCTGGTGAACACGACATGGCCGACAACATCATTCACCTGGTGCTGGCCAAGATCGTGGGCGGCCCCGAAGGCATCAAGGGTGTATCCCTGTTCATCGTTCCTAAATTCATGGTGAACGAAGATGGCAGCCTGGGTGAACGCAACGGCGTATCGGTCGGCAACATCGAAGAAAAGATGGGCATCCACGGCAACTCGACCTGCGTCATGAACTATGACGAGGCAACCGGCTATCTTTTGGGCGAAGAGCATAAAGGCATGCGCGCGATGTTCACCATGATGAACGAAGCCCGTATGGGTGTAGCCATGCAGGGTCTGTCCCAGGCCGACGCGGCCTATCAGAACGCGGTGGAATACGCCAAAGACCGCCTGCAAGGCCGCGATGTGACCGGTGCGAAAAACCCGGACGGTCCAGCCGATCCGCTGATCGTGCATCCCGACATCCGCCGCAGCCTGATGGATCAGAAAAGCTTTACCGAGGGTGCCCGTGCCTTTGTTCTGTGGGGAGCGACCATGATCGACAAGGCCCACCGCTCTGGTGACGATGACGCCGATGGCCTGATCTCACTGCTGACGCCGGTCCTCAAAGGGTTCCTGACCGACGAAGGCTATGACATGACGGTCAAGGCCCAGCAAGTCTATGGCGGCCACGGCTACATCGAAGAATGGGGCATGTCGCAATATACCCGCGACGCCCGGATCGCGATGATCTACGAAGGCGCAAACGGCGTTCAGGCGCTTGACCTTGTGGGCCGTAAACTTGCCCAGGATGGCGGCAAACACGTCATGGCGTTTTTCGAAATGGTCAAAAACTTCTGCAAGGAAAACGCAGGTCAGAACGAAGCCTATGATACGGCGTTTATCGAACCGCTGAAAGCGGCCTCCAAGGATCTGCAGGCCGCTGCCATGTACTTTATGCAAAGCGGCACCAAGAACCCCAACCATGCGCTGGCTGGGTCGAATGACTTCATGCACATGTTCGGTCATGTCTGCCTGGGCCTGATGTGGGCACAGATGGCAAAAGCCTCTTATGCCGCACTTGAAGCCGGGACTTCGGACACCGAGTTCTACGAGACAAAGATTACCACCGGCCAGTTCTACATGGCGCGTCGCTTGCCAGCCACCGGTCTTCATCTGACACGCATCCAGAGCGGTGCGGATACTGTCATGGGCCTGGACGCGGCAAGCTTCTGATCTCTGACCGGCCCCAGACCATCTTGGGGCCGGCCATTCGAAAGGCTCGATATGCCAAAACGATTTCGCCTAACACGCCGTTTCCCGGTCGCCATGACCGAAGACGGCTATCGCAAACTCAGAGGGTTCGCGCGCGAGGCTGGTCTGGACGAAGGTGAGGCACTGTCATTCCTGTTCGAGAACTTCAACAGTGTCATCGACGAAGAGAGCCTGACGCACCGTTTGCGTATCTTCAATTCCGAACTTGAAGAGCGCAAACGATAAGAAAACAGACCCGCCCAAAAAAGGGCGGGCTACATGATACAGCACATCGCACTGACTCATGTGCCAAGGGAGGCAAATGATGACCATCAAACTGCATTGTTTCGGCGTCAGCGGAAACTCGTACAAGGCGGCGCTGGCTCTGGAGTTATCAGGGTTAGAATGGGAAGCCGTCGAAGTCGACTTCTTCAAAGGAGTGACGCGCACTCCCGAATTTCGTGCCACTGTCAACGAAATGGGTGAAGCGCCCGTCATGATTGATGGCGACTTTCGCACCAGTCAGTCCGGGGCCATTCAGACTTATATAACTGAAAAGACAGGTATGTTCGGAGGAAAGACGCAGGAAGAGAAATACGAGGTACTGCGCTGGGTGCTGTGGGACAATCACAAACTCAGCTCGATGGCAGGCCTGACCCGTTTTTTGATCAACTTTCTGCCGGAAGAACATCGCAACCCAGACGTGATCGCATTCAACCAGGGTCGTCTGAAGGCTGCGTATCAAGTCCTGGATGCACATCTGAACGGTCGCGACTGGATCGTTGGGGACGGCGTAACCAATGCTGATCTCAGCTGCTGTGGCTATCTCTACTATCCTGAACCCTTCGGCTTTGACCGCACCGAATGGCCAAATATCGACGCCTGGCTGACACGCTTGTCCCAGCAGCCTGGCTGGAAACACCCCTACGACCTGATGCCCGGCTCTGTGCCGGATCGAGCTTAAGGAGAAAACTATGACCGACGCATATATCTATGACGCCCTGCGTACCCCGCGCGGCAAAGGCCGCAAGGATGGCAGCCTTCACGAGCTGACTTCGGCGCGCCTGTCCTCGCTGACATTGAACGCCGTAAAAGAGCGGAACAATCTAGAGGGCCACGCCGTGGAGGACGTCATCTGGGGCAACGTAACCCAGGTTATGGAACAGGGCGGCTGTCTGGCACGAACCGCAGTGCTGGGTTCTGATCTGGATGAATCGATCCCCGGGCTGGCGATCAACCGGTTCTGCGCCTCGGGCATGGAAGCTGTGAACCTAGCTGCCAACCAGGTCAAAGGCGGCGCGGGCGACGCCTATATCGCAGGCGGGGTCGAGATGATGGGCCGTGTTCCGATGGGCAGCGATGGCGCTGCGATTGCGGCTGACCCTTCACTGGCGATGAACACCTATTTCGTTCCGCAGGGTATCTCGGCTGATATCATTGCGACCGAATACGGGTTCACACGCGATCAGGCTGATGCGCTGGCGATGGAATCGCAGCGCCGTGCAAAAGCTGCGTGGGACGACAACCGGTTCTCGAAATCGGTCATCACCGTTAAGGATCAGAACGGCCTGACCATTCTGGACCATGATGAATACATGCGCCCCGGCACGGACATGCAAAGCCTAGGTGGCTTGAACCCCGCATTCCAGATGATGGGCGAGCAAATGCCCGGCTTCGACAACGTCGCAAAGCTGAAATACCCGCATCTGGAAAAGATCAATCATATCCACCACGCGGGTAACAGCTCGGGCATCGTGGATGGTGCGGCGGCAGTTCTGATCGGCAACAAGGAATTCGGCGAGAAATACGGCCTGAAGCCGCGCGCACGCATCAAGGCCACGGCCAAGATCGGCACCGACCCCACCATTATGCTGACCGGTCCTGTTCCGGTGACCGAGAAAATCCTCGCCGACAACGGCATGAAAATCAGCGATCTCGACCTGTTCGAAGTGAACGAAGCCTTTGCCTCGGTTGTTCTGCGCTTCCAGCAGGCATTCGATGTCGATCCGGCTTTGGTCAACGTCAATGGCGGCTCGATCGCAATGGGCCACCCGCTGGGCGCGACCGGCGCGATGATCATCGGCACCCTGCTGGATGAGCTTGAACGTCAGGACAAGGAAACTGGGCTAGCCACGCTTTGCATCGCATCCGGCATGGGTGCAGCAACGATCATCGAGCGCGTCTGATGCCCAAGCTGGATCTCTCTCAGATTCCGTTTCAGGGCGGCTCGGCCTATCCCGGCAAGCTGGCCGAGGCGACCGCAGGCCGTTTTGTTCAGCGCCTCGGTGATGCGGGCGGGCTAACCCAGTACGGGGTCAACATCGTACGGCTTGAACCGCAAGGCATGTCCTCGCTGCGCCACTACCATATGGAGCAGGACGAGTTTGCAATCATGCTAAGCGGCACCTGTACGCTGATCGACGACGATGGCGAGCATGAGATGCAGCCCGGCGATTGCGCCGCATGGCCAGCAGGTGAAGCCAACGGCCATCACCTTGTGAACAACACCGATGCGCCTGCGACCTTTCTGGTGGTGGGCACACGGACCCCGAACGAGACCGGCTATTACAGCGACTTAGACATGATGGTGAAGGATGATGAGAACGGATTCTCTTTCACCCGGAAAGATGGCAGCCCGCTAACGGCTGACCAGATTGGAGATGACAATGACTGATTTCACTCTGAGCAAAGACGCGGACGGCGTCGCCATTATCACCTGGGACGTCCTGGGAAAATCCATGAACGTGATGTCTTTTGACGGCTTCGCACAGTTGAGCGATTGCATCGATCAGGCACTTGCCGATGACGAGATCAAAGGCATCGTTATCACCAGCGGGAAAAAAGGTTCGTTCGCCGGTGGCATGGACCTGAACCTGCTTGCGGTGATGAAAGAACAGGCGGGCGACAACCCCGCCAAGGGCCTGTTCGAAGGCACCATGAATATGCACGGCGTGCTGCGCAAGATCGAGCTGGCGGGCATGGACCCCAAGACCAAGAAAGGCGGCAAGCCGATTGCAACCGCCCTGCCCGGTACAGCCGCAGGCATTGGCATGGAACTACCGCTGTCGACGCATCGCATCTTTGCAGCCGAGAATCCAAAGGCGAAATACGGCCTGCCTGAAATCATGGTTGGCATCTTCCCCGGCGCTGGTGGCACCACCCGTATGGTCCGCAAGGTCGGTGCGATTGCAGCCGCTCCGCTGTTGCTGGAAGGCAAGATGCTGGACGTCAAAAAGGCGAAAAGTGCAGGCTACATCGATGAGATCGCAGAGGATCCAGTTGCCGCGGCAAAAGATTGGGTGCTGAACGCCAAAGATGCGGACATTGTGAAGCCTTGGGATGCCAAGGGTTACAAAATGCCCGGTGGTGCGCCTTACCACCCTGCCGGTTTCATGAATTTCGTCGGCGCCTCGGCTATGGTGAATAGCAAAACCCAGGGTGCGTTCCCTGCCGCCAAGGCGTTGCTAAGCGCTGTTTACGAAGGTGCGCTGGTTGATTTCGACACCGCGCTGAAGATCGAAGCCCGTTGGTTCACCTCCGTTTTGATGAACCCGTCTTCGGGTGCCATGATCCGATCACTGTTCCTGAACAAGGAAGCCTTGGAAAAAGGCGCCGTGCGTCCTGCGGGCGTACCGGATCAGTCAGTCAAGAAGATCGGTGTTCTGGGCGCTGGCATGATGGGTGCGGGTATCGCACTTGTATCGGCGCAAGCCGGTATGGAAGTTGTTCTGGTCGACCGCGATCAGGAAGCAGCAGACAAAGGCAAAGCCTATACCGAGACGTACCTGGACAAAGGTATGAAGCGCGGCAAGGTTACGGCTGAAAAGAAAGAGGCCATGCTGGGCCGCATCACCGCGACCCCTGACCTTGATCATCTGAAGGGCTGTGACCTGATCATCGAAGCCGTCTTCGAAGACATGGGCGTCAAGGCCGAGATGACCAAAAAGGTCGAGGCGATCATTCCCGAGGACTGCATCTTTGCCTCGAACACCTCGACCCTGCCGATCAGCGACCTGGCCAAAGCTTCGGTGCGTGCGGATCAGTTCATCGGCATCCACTTCTTCTCGCCCGTCGAGAAGATGTTCTTGGTCGAGATCATCAAAGGCAAGGAAACCGGTGATCGCGCAGTGGCCAAGGCGCTGGACTATGTGCGCCAGATTCGCAAGACGCCTATCGTGGTCAACGATGCCCGCTTCTTCTACGCCAACCGCTGCATCATTCCCTACATCAATGAAGGTGCCCGGATGGTGACCGAAGGCGTCAGCCCGGTTCTGATCGACAACGCGGCACGCCAGTTGGGCTTCCCTGTCGGGCCTATCCAGCTGACTGATGAGACCTCGATTGATCTGGGTGCCAAGATCGCACGCGCGACCAAGGCCGCGATGGGTAACGAATATCCTGAAAGCCCGTCCGATAATCTGATCTTCTGGATGGAAGAACAGGGCCGTCTGGGCCGCAAGGCAAACGCGGGCTTCTTCGACTATGACGAAAAAGGCAAGCGCGTCGAATATTGGAAGGGTCTGCAGGACAAGTATCCGCTCGCAGAGGATCAGCCCGACCTAATCGAAGTGCAGGAACGCCTGATGTTCGCTCAGGTTCTGGAGGCCGTCCGCGCATTGGAAGAAGGCGTTCTGGAAGACATCCGCGAGGGTGACGTCGGCGCAATCTTGGGCTGGGGCTTTGCACCTTGGTCAGGTGGCCCACTGAGCTGGCTGGACATCATCGGCACCCCTTATGCGGCCGAGCGTTGCGATCAGTTGACCGCACAATATGGGGAACGGTTTACCTGCCCGCCGCTGCTGCGTGAGATGGCAGATAAAGGCCAAAGCTTCTACGGGCGGTTCAACCCCGAAGCCAAGGCTGCCTAAACAGTTGGTGCTGGCGTAAGAGACCTTACGCCAGCACCCTGCTTGTCGTGTTTGGTTGGTCTGCCGTTCAGATCACTGGGAGAGGTCGGCCCGGACGACCCGGGCGACGCGCACCCCTGCTGGGTCTCAAAGGGACAACTTGTTCCAGCGAGATGGGTGCAGGCAGCGCACCCAACGGGTTGGCAAGGGCTGCCACGCGGCCCTCGGTTCGTATTTCTTCGACCAAATCCGCCGCTGTTTCGCTTTCGGCAATTTGATAGCCCGCACTTGTGCCGCTGTGGCCGCCGAAACGCCCTGACGGGCAGAAGGCGCGCATGCCGCCTTCCATATAGACCACTTCATCCTCGTCAAAGAACAGTGCGCTGACATCGAATGATGATGCCGGGACGTCCGACTTGATGCGGAACAAACCGCTCAACTTTCGTGCTGCCACAACAGTCAGATCTGCGGTGCCATGCTCCAATGCTATACCCTGTTCAGGCATGATCCAAATCGTACCTGGGCTGTCGACGGCACTTGGGGGTACGCGGACTGGCAAATACTCGATCCGACTTTCTTCAGTAGGAACCGAAATCGTATCGACAGAAATGCGCCTTACTACCTTAAAGCCGTTCTCGACTGTCCGGATCAGATCACCAGGCTGAATGTCTTCAATCGGCGTCCAGCCGTCGACAGTTGCAACCCTGGTCCCGTGGATCAAGCCGCCACGGCGCGCGTTCAGTTCTACTCTGGTTTCGAATTGTGTCCGGCTTTCCGGAACATCTGAAATACCCATGTCACTCACTACTTCAAACACGTGCCTCCCCCCTGCTGGCACCAAAAACAATAGATATTCATTAGCATCCAAACCGATCAAGCGTCCAAATTTTGACACATTTGAGCCTGATTTGGGTCCCAAACCCCGTTGGATAACGCTAAAAACGGAACAACGATCTGTAATCGCCCGGTATTAAGTCCCGCACGGAAACTATATTTCTGTCATCTAATCAAAAGAGTATCCGAATCTGTCTATATCTTCAGCGCAAGCCTCGGCGATGGCCTCCTGTGATGCGGCTGAATAATAGCTGCGGTAATCTTTCGCCCGCTCTGATCGATTCAGATGCGGCAGCGTGATCCGGAACCCCAGGTGGTCAAACAGAGGCTCTGCGTCCTGATCAAACGCTTCGAGTCTGATGAAATACTGGCACTGCTCGATACCATCGGCTCGCGTCACGTAGTGCCGCGCCGGAAGCTGGCGGAGTGATTGTTGCGTCGCAGGGTGGCAGACAAATCCTTCAAACGAATGGGCGCGGGCCAGCGCGATTGCGGGGTGATCAAAGCCTTGCACCTTGAGCCAGTGATAATAGCTGACAAGCCGATCCCAGGGATTTCGGACCAGGGTAAAGACTGTCATCCCCGACAACTCATCCGGTGAAAGAACACCTTCGATATCGGCGAGGGTTGAATGTTTCCAAAGGCGGCCACGCGCCGATAGCTGTTTGATCCGCCTATTGCGTTTCTTTGCCTTGGGCGTATCTCCCAGCAAAACATCATCCTTCATCGCGCGCTGTTCCAAAGCCAGCGACAAAGATGTCCCTCCAGTTTTGGGAATGTGGACGAAGATATAAGAGCGACCGCGCGAAATGATCACGATGCGGCCTCTGTAGCGGCGGGACGCGTGGACCGCCAGGCCAGCAGAACTCCGGCCGTTGCGATCAGGCATATGCCGAGGATCTGCAGAACACCGATATTCTGCCCAAAGACCCTCCAGGCGAACAAGGGTCCAAATATCATCACCGAGTATTCAAACACCGCCACATAAGAGGTCTCACCGATCTGATAGGATTTGATCAGCATGAATACCGCAATCGTTGAACCAACAGCCTGCGCGATAATCCATGGAAGTGCCGGTCCCATCTGCCAGACCCAACCTCGGGTGACGAACCCGTCCGGCCCAGCGACCGGAGCCACTGGGTAAAGAGAAAACACGATTAGTCCCAACGCTCCGGCCACTCCCAAGGTTGTCACCATAGCCGCCAGCAATGCCGTTGTGCTTTCCTGCGCGCAGTGGCTTCGGGTGATGACTGAACTGAACGCGTAGAACAGCCCTCCGGCGACCGGCAACAGCGTTTTTGCATCAAACTCGCCGGGATTCGGCTGCAACACGCACAAAATCCCGGCAAACCCTACTGCAACGGCCAGAATACGCCATGGGCCTATCCGTTGCTTCATGGCGACGGTTGTAATCAACAGCACAAAGATCGGCGACGTGAACAAACCCGCCAACGCCTGAGCAATCGGCATCAGCGCAAGCGAGGCAAAATAGAACAACATGGCCAATGTGATGAGTACACTACGCAGGATCACGGGGCCAAACCTAATCGGGCGCAAGCGGCCCAGCCCAAGCAGTGACAGGCCCATTATCAGCGGTAGCATGAGCAGTGCCCGGCTGAAATGGAACTGCCACAGACCGATCGTTTCGGCCACCAAGATGACCACATTGTCAATCACGCCGATGATTGCCATAGCACTGACCATCAGCACCGAGGCCAAAACCGGTGAAGTCTGGGTGTCCGCCTGCATCATTTTCCCCGCGGCATGATGGAGAGCGGTAACAGAATATTCCGCTCGTCTAGGTATCCAGCACATTTCCTGAACGTCGCGCAACAGGTTTGCGCCGGTTGAATTTAGCGTGTTAAGCTGGCTCCAATTAAGAACGAGCAGACATCACCCCGATGACGGCACTGAAACAGTTCCAGCGGATCGAAGCCACCGGTCTGTGGCGCCCCTCGCCCGATGTTCAGCGGCGCGAGGTTGTTGTGTCGATTGGTGAAGCGACGCTGACGATATCGGATTTCAACGACCGGGCCCTGACGCATTGGTCGCTGGCTGCGCTAGAGCGCCAGAACCCCGGTGTTTTCCCTGCAATTTACCACCCGGATGGCGACCCACAAGAGACGTTGGAACTGGCCCAATCCGAAACCACGATGATCGAAGCCATTGACCGTCTGCAGCGTGCCATCGACTGGTCACGCCCCCACCCCGGGCGTTTGCGGTGGTTCAGCGTGGCCGGGGTTGTGGCTGCTGTGGCCGCGCTCATGCTGTTGTGGTTACCGTCAGCGTTACAAAACCATGTCGTATCCGTCGTTCCCGAAATCAAACGTATCGACATCGGCGACACAATCCTGAGGCGCATCGAAAGAGTGTCAGGCCGCGCCTGCGTGTCCGAGGGCACTCAGGAAGCACTGGATCATCTGGCGGCAAGAACGGGCGTGCGCGCAATTGTTATCCTACCCGCCGGAGTACAGACCAGCCTGACCCTGCCGGGTGGAATTGTCCTGTTGAACCGATCTCTGGTCGAAGATCACGAAGACCCCTCGGTCGTGGCCGGGTACATCCTTGCGGAACGTGCACGTGTGCAGGCACAGGACCCACTGGATGATCTGCTGGACCGTACTGGCATCAGATCTGCGTTCCGCCTGCTGACAACCGGTGAGCTGACACCTCAGATTGTCGACAGTTATACCGAAGAAGTTCTATCAGAACCCCGTCCGGCTGTACCCGACGAGAACCTGCTGGAAATTTTTGCCGAGGCAGCTTTGCCCTCAGTCCCCTTTGCTTATGCGACGGACGTCACAGGTGAAACCGTGCTGGGCCTGATCGAGGCCGACCCGATGGCGGGCCAGCCCCTGCAACAGATACTGCCAGATCGCGAATGGGTCCGTCTGCAGAATATATGCGGCGGATAAGCCCGCTTATTTGGTCCCGAACATCCGGTCGCCCGCATCGCCCAGACCCGGCATGATATAGCCTTTTGAGTTCAGCTCACGGTCCAGTGCGGCGGTGACGATGTGAACATCCGGATGTGCCTCTTTCATGCGGGCAACGCCTTCGGGGGCGGCCAGCAGGCACAGGAACCGGATATCCGTCGCGCCCGCCTCTTTCAGCAAATCAATCGCAGCGGCCGAGCTGTTGCCGGTTGCCAGCATCGGGTCGACGGCAATGACCAGACGGTCCTTCAACCCCTCAGGGGCTTTGAAGTAATATTGGACGGGCTTCAAAGTCTTTTCATCGCGGTACAGGCCAACAAAGCCAACACGGGCCGAGGGGATCAGTTCCAAAACGCCGTCCAGCATTCCGTTACCGGCGCGCAGGATAGAAACCAGCGCCAGTTTCTTACCTGCCAGGATGGGGGCGTCCATCTCTTCCATCGGGGTTTCAATGTGCCGGGTAGTCAATGGCATTTCGCGCGTGATCTCATAGGCCAGAAGCAAGGTGATCTCACGCAGCAACTGACGGAATTCGGCGGTCGAAGTGACCTTGTCCCGCATGAGCGTCAATTTATGCTGCACCAACGGGTGGTCGACGACGGTCAGGTGTTCGCTCATGATATCTCCAGTCTTTTCTTGACCCGCGCACGGGTCGCTTCATCGCAAAAAGCCGCATTCAGGGCGGTTTCATTCAGGGCGGCAAAATCCTCGGCCTCCCAACCGAAAGCTTTGGCCAACATCTCATATTCACGCCGCATTGTGGTATGGAAAAACGGCGGATCGTCGGTGGACACGGTGACCTTGACACCTGCCTCGCGCAACTTGGAAATCGGGTGGCTGGCAAAGTCGGGAAACAGGCCCAGAACCACGTTCGAGCCCGGGCAAACCTCGAGCGTCACACCACGATCAACGATCTCATGCACAAGGTCGGGATCTTCGATCGCACGCACGCCATGGCCGATGCGTTCAACTCCCAGATCACGGATCGCATCGCGGACACTATCCGGCCCGCCGAACTCTCCGGCATGGGTGGTCAGGCGTAGTCCAGCCTCGCGCGCGCAGTCAAACGCCCACTTATAGTCGCCCTGAACCCCCATGGATTCATTGCCCCCCATACCGAACCCAGTAATCCAGTCGCCAGCTGTTTCAGCGGCACAATATGCACTGAGCTTGGCCTGTTCGGGTCCGAAATGCCGGACACAGGTCACCACGCCGCGCAGAGTGATATCGTATTTCCGCTCGGCTTCATCAGCGGCATCCTGAATGGCACTTAGATAGTCGCGCCAGGCCACCAAATCGCCACCGCCACAAAAATCGGGGCTCAGAAAGCTTTCCGAATACACCACCCCGTTCGCCGCGCTTTCTTCAAGAATAGCCAACGTCAGACGGCGGAAATCCTCGGGCGATTTCAGCACCTCACAGGCGGCCTCATATACGCTGAGGAAATGGGCGAAATCCCGGAAATCATAAGACCCGTCATGTTTGAAAATCCCGCTCAGGTCGATGCGCTTTTCATGCGCCAGCTGACGGATGAAGGCAGGCGGCGCGGCACCTTCGTGATGCAAGTGCAGTTCGATCTTGGGTAGGTCAGCGACAGTCATAGAAAGCTCCGCCCCGGCCCTTGTGCCGGGATATTCAGGTGATGTGCGATACTGGCGGCAATGTCGGCGAATTTGACCTGACCGATCTGCCCCGCACCCTGCCCTGCAATCAGGACAGGTACTTGCTCACGCGTGTGGTCGGTGCCGATCCAGCTTGGGTCGTTGCCGTGATCAGCGGTCAACAACATCAGGTCATCGGGGCGCAACCGGGTCAGAATTGCACCTATCTCTTGGTCAAACCATTCTAGCGCGCGGGCATAGCCGCTGATGTCGCGCCGATGGCCATAGAGACTGTCAAACTCGACAAAATTGGCGAAGGTCAGGCTGCCCTCTTCGGCCTCATCGACCAAATCGGACAGATGACCCATCAAGTCAGCATCCGACCCTTTGCGCAGTGTATCGATTCCCTGCATGGAAAAGATATCGCCGATCTTGCCCACTGCATGAACACGGCCGCCCGCATCCTGACACCAGTTCGTCAGCACCGGAGCGGGCGGCACGATGGCAAAATCCTTGCGGTTGGTCGTGCGGGTGAACCCCTGTTCGGGCGAGCCGACAAAGGGCCGTGCGATCACACGCCCCACTTTCATCTGGTGCAAACGTGGGGCCAGCGCGCGGCAGAGGTCAAGCAGACGGTCTAGGCCGAAACTTTCTTCATGCGCGGCGATCTGAAAGACACTGTCGGCCGAGGTATAGCAGATCGGCCAACCGGTTCGCATATGCTCGGCCCCCAATTCGGCGATGATCGTGGTGCCCGAGGCGTGGCAATCCCCCAAAACCCCTTCGGTTCCGGCGGCCTCGGCTGCGGCCTTGCTCAGATCAGCCGGAAATGATGGTGTTGTATTTGGAAAGTAATGCCAGTCCCACGGCACAGGCAGCCCTGCTAGCTCCCAATGCCCCGATGGCGTGTCCTTGCCCGGTGAATCCTCACAGGCGCAGCCCCACAGACCTGTCGGCTGGGCCAGCAAACCCGGCGTTTCCGCACCCGAGGCCAGTCGTGCCGCAGCACCCAACCCCAGCGCATCCAAATGCGGTAGATGCAAAGGCCCGGATCGCCCCTCTTCCGCCTGACCTTGTGCACAAGCCTGCGCGATATGGGCCAGAGTGTTTGCCCCAGTATCCGGCATGTCGCCATTAAAGAACTGATCAGCATCGGGCGCACCGCCGATACCCACAGAATCCATCACCACAAGGAAGGCGCGGCTCATGGCGTGATCCTCTCGTGGACAAGGAATGGCACCACTGGTTTACCCGTTCCAAGCGTGATCGCCTTTTGAACAGCATCAGCCGCACGTCGCGCGGCATCCTCGCGGGCGGCATGGACGACAGCCAATGGCGCGCCTTTTTCGACCCGGTCGCCCAGTCGCACCAGATCTGACAGCCCGACCGCAGGGTCGATCACATCGCTTTCAACCTGACGTCCGCCACCCAATTCGACAACCGCAAGGCCCAGAGCCTCTCCGTCTATCGTGGTTACATAGCCCGCAGCGGGAGCAGACACTTCGAGGATCACGCTGGCTTCGGGCAAATAGCGCGACCAATCGTCGACAAAGTGAATGGGTGCCCCAACTGCGGCCATCATGCGGCCAAACCGTTCTGCGGCACGGCCATCGCGGATGACCTTGGCGATTTTGTCCCGGCCTTCTTCCGAAGTGGCAAACATACCGGCGTCAGCCAACAGAACCCCGCCCAGCTCGGCAGAGATCACAGCCAACGGCGCATCAGGCGCTTGGGTCAATACCTTCATGACCTCATCCACCTCAAGTGCATTGCCCAGCGCAGAGGCAAGCGGCTGGTTCATATCGGTTATGACTGCCGAAGTCCGACACCCTGCAGCGTTGGCGGTTTCTGTCAGCGCCTGTGCCAGATTGCGCGCGTCATCAGGGGTTTTCATAAAGGCCCCACTGCCAACCTTAACGTCTAGCACCAGTGCATCCGGGCTGGCTGCAAGCTTTTTCGACAGGATCGACGCGGTGATCAGGTCGAGGCTTTCAACTGTCGCCGTGACATCCCGAATGGCGTAAAGCCGTTTGTCCGCTGGCGCGATTTGCCCGGTGGCGCCGACAATGGCTGCCCCCGTTTCGTTCAGCACCTGCACCAGCCGGTCCTGGCTGATCTGGGTGGTCACACCGGGGATGGATTCAAGTTTGTCCAACGTGCCGCCCGTATGTCCCAGTCCCCGGCCAGAAATCATTGGCACATAGGCCCCAAGCTCGGCCAGTGCGGGGGCGAGTACCAGGCTGACGCTGTCCCCCACACCCCCGGTCGAGTGTTTATCGATTACCGGACCTTCCACATCCCAGTTCAGGACATCGCCGCTGTCGCGCATCGCAATGGTCAGATCGGCGCGGCCCTGCGCGCCCAACCCGCCCATGCAAACCGCCATGGCAAAGGCCCCTGCCTGCGCGTCACTGACCCCACCATCGGCAAGCCCCTGCGCAAACCAGTGCAGTTCCTCGGCGGAGGGTATATCCTTGCGGCGCAACTTTGCGATGATCGAGCGGGCGTCCATGGGGTCACACATCCTCCATATGCGAGGCGTCAAATGCGCCTGGCAGCAGATCCCCGATAGTGGTTTTCAACTCCGCCCCGTCCAAGCTGGCCAATACCACCTTGACGTCACGCTTGCCGAACTCGGCCAGTTTCTGGCGGCACCCCCCGCACGGCGGTACTGGCTGAGGAGACGACGCGACCACGTAAACCTCGGTCAGTTCCTGCTCGCCAGCAGCGACCATGGCGGCAATGGCTCCGGCCTCGGCGCAAGTGCCTTCGGGATAGGCCACGTTTTCCACATTGCAACCGGAGTAGATCTGCCCCGACAGGGACCGGATCGCCGCGCCGACCTTGAAATTGGAATAAGGCGCATAGGCGTTTTCCCGCACGGACAAGGCTGCGTCTTTCAAGCTCATGGCGATTCCCCATTTTTTGATCATCTGGTCAGAAAGTCATACCCTAAATGAAAGCCCCCGGGGAATTGAAGCCCCGAGCGCAGAATTCCTGAGCCAAAATGCTTAATCCAGAACCGTATTGAACACGCCAGGCAGCGCGACCTCAAGCAGTTCAACATCATCGGTCGGATCAGACAGGCGTGTCCGCATGCCCGGTGGAATGACAAAGGCATCACCTTGTTCCAGCCGATACGGGTCGCGCCCCTCGCCTTCGAGCGTCAACTCACCGTTCATAACGAAGGTGAAATGAATATCGGTATCATGTGTAGCCCAGGCGGTGCCACCCTGCCCCCGACGCACCACCTGAACGCCTGCGACACCCATCGTGTTCTGGGCAATCGTGGTGTCGCGACAGATGTAGCCCGGCAAACGGAACGGCCCCCATTCTGCCCCCTCGGCCCGGTTGTAGACAAAGCGCTGGCCCTGCCATTCGCGATCCGGGCGGTATTGCGGGGTCGGCAACTGCATTTCGTGGTCGATTTCGGTGACATGTTCGGCAGGAACACCAATTTCGATCACCTGCACATTGTCCGATGCTTCCAACACACGATGACGGATTTCGGGCGGCTGGATAAAGCAATCACCGGCGGTCAGGCGCATCTTGTCGCCCTGATCCTCGTAAACCACATCGACCCAGCCATGGATGCAGAAAATCAACTGAAACCCGACCTTGTGGAAATGCACCATGTCTGGAACCGGACCGCCATCAGGAATGCGGATATGGCTGGCAATGATCGACCCGCCCAAGCGATCGGGTACCAGATCGCGATAATGCATTCCGGCGCGCCCGATGACCCACGGGGCCTGATCCTTGAGTCTGCGCACGACAAAGGAATGCACGGTATCCGGCATCACCATCGGCGGGTTCAGCTCATCAATTTCGACACGCGTCCCGTTCGGCGCGACCAAACTGCGCTGGCCAGCCGCAAACTCATCCGGATTTTCGGTCAGAATGCGCAACATTCCGGGCGCCTCGGGTGCATCCTGTTCGATCCGTAATCGCAATCCATGCCCCGAGAACACGGCGACCCGAGGATCATCAGCCGGATAGATCATATCCATCCGCATCCCCAGTACCTTGGTAAAAAACGGGATGTCGTCACGTAATTCCTGCGTCGGCAGACGAATCTCAGCTTTGGTCTGATTGCTGGTCATTCAAGTTCTCTTCGGTCGTGGCTTTGGGCCATCCGATCAGAACAGAAGCCAAAATGCCAATCGAAAAGAACATCTCAAGCGTTTCTTCCAACACAAACAAACGCATGATCATCTGGTCCGACAGGTCGTCTTTCAGTGCGCCACTGACTTCTTCCAACCCCTGCGCAACCACCGCACACATACCGGCCAGAAAGAACACCATTAGAAACGGGACCCGTTGCTTGAACGCACGCCACCCGTTTGGCACCCCGTGCCAGAGCAAGCCTCCCAGAACCAAAACAGCCAGGATGACGCGAACCGCGTTCATATCAAGCAGCGTGTCCAGCCCATTCAGAATCCCATATGGCAGGCTATCTACGGCATAGATATCCGCAGCAAGTTCGCGCTCTGCCAGCAGCAAACAGACGAGACCGATATAGAGACGGGAAATCCCGCGATACCGGAAAAGCGCAATGCCCCCGGCCAGAACAAGTGCCGCGGCCGAAATGGATTCGAACGGGCCGCCTTCATGGCTGAGGGACATCGCCTGCACCGGCCAGATACAGAGGACCACCAAGATCAGCAACGCAACACCAATCGCTGCACGAAACAGCGGCTGGTCCAGCCCAAAGGACCGCTTGGTATCGGTTGTGACGGGTATCGACTGAGATTGTTTTTCCGGGGTCATCTTGGGCCTTCGATCTCCTGTGGAAGCGGTGCCGAATATGAAGATGCGAGACCGTAACCATATTGGAACAAAATTCAACCTACGGCCGTGTTTGGCAAAAATCCATTTATGAAGTGACGTCACGTAGCCAAGGCGCCAGAAATAGTTTAACCCTTCAACCAAATTCGGAACGGAGATGAATTGCCTATGTCTGACACTCCCAACCTGCGACAGGCCGCGCTTGATTATCACGCTCACCCAAAGCCTGGAAAGCTCGAAATCAGGGCTACGAAACCCATGGCCAACGGTCGGGATCTGGCGCGCGCCTACTCGCCTGGCGTCGCCGAGGCCAGCCTGGAAATCAAGGCCGACCCATCCAACGCCGAGCTTTACACTGCGCGGGGCAATCTTGTTGGCGTGGTCTCGAACGGAACAGCAGTGCTGGGCCTGGGCAATATAGGCGCTCTGGCTTCAAAGCCGGTGATGGAAGGCAAAGCGGTTCTGTTCAAGAAATTCGCAGGGATCGACTGTTTCGACATCGAGGTTGACCAATCCGACCCCGAAAAGCTGGCCGATATCGTTTGCGCGCTGGAACCCACGTTCGGGGCGATCAATCTTGAGGACATCAAAGCCCCCGATTGTTTTATTGTCGAAAAACTGTGCCGCGAGCGGATGAACATCCCCGTTTTTCACGATGACCAGCACGGCACCGCAATCGTCGTGGGCGCCGCTGCCAAGAACGCGCTGCATGTGGCCGGGAAAAAGTTCGAGGATATCAAAATCGTCTCGACCGGCGGCGGTGCGGCAGGGATCGCCTGCCTGAACATGCTGGTGAAACTGGGCGTGAAACGCGAAAACATCTGGCTGTGTGACATTCATGGGCTTGTCTATGAAGGGCGCGCCGAGGATATGAACCCGCACAAAAGCCAGTTCGAGCAAAAGACCGATCTGCGCACGCTGGATGACGTCATCGGAGGGGCCGATCTGTTTCTGGGTCTCAGCGGACCAAATGTGCTGAAACCTGAAATGGTCGCGAAAATGGCCAACCGTCCGATCATCTTCGCGCTGGCCAACCCGACGCCCGAGATTCTGCCGGACGCAGCTCGCGAAGTGGCCCCCGATGCGATCATCGCAACGGGTCGCAGTGATTTTCCCAATCAGGTGAACAACGTTCTGTGCTTTCCTTTCATCTTCCGGGGCGCCCTGGATGTTGGTGCGACCGAAATTAACGACGCTATGCAGATCGCCTGCGTAGACGGTATCGCTGATATGGCCCGGGCAACGACCAGTGCAGAAGCCGCCGCCGCCTATAAGGGCGAGCAACTGACATTCGGACCTGACTATCTGATCCCAAAACCTTTTGACCCGCGCCTCGTCGCTGTTGTGTCCTCGTCAGTGGCCCGGGCGGCTATGGACAGTGGCGTTGCCAGGCGTCCGATTCCAGATATGGAGGCCTATAAAGAGCGCCTGAACCAGACGGTTTTCAAATCCGCCCTGATCATGCGCCCGGTTTTCGAGGCCGCAGCAGCTGCGTCGCGCCGCATTGTATTTGCCGAGGGCGAGGACGAACGTGTGTTGCGCGCCGCTCAGGCCATTCTGGAAGAAACCACGGAAACACCGATCCTGATCGGACGTCCCGAAGTCATCGAAGCGCGATGCGAGCGCCTGGGCCTGACCGTGCGTCCCGGCGAGGATTTTCAGATCGTGAACCCGGAACATGACAATCGCTACTATGATTACTGGACCTCATATCACCAGATCATGCAGCGCCGCGGTGTCACCCCTGATCTGGCCAAGGCCATCATGCGCACCAACAGCACAGCCATTGGGGCGATCATGGTCCAACGTGGCGAGGCCGACAGCCTGATCTGCGGAACCTTTGGCGAATACCGCTGGCACCTAAGCTATGTCGAACAGGTGTTAGCCAATGGCGACCTGCGCGCGCATGGCGCTTTATCTCTGATGGTTCTTGAGGACGGCCCCTTGTTCATTGCCGATACACATGTGCGGCAATTACCAACGCCTGCAGAGCTTGCCGAAACCACCCTGGGCGCGGCCCGTCATGTCCGGCGTTTCGGGTTGGAGCCAAAAATCGCGTTCTGTTCGCAATCTCAATTCGGCAATCAGGCCGAAGGCTCGGGCAAGCGCCTGCGGGCCGCTTTGGAGATTCTGGACTCGGAGCCGCGCGATTTCACATATGAGGGTGAGATGAATCTGGACGTAGCGCTTGACCCGGAACTGCGGTCGCGCATTTTCCCGCATTCACGTCTAGAAGGTGTTGCCAACGTCCTGATATTTGCCCACGCAGATGCCGCCAGCGGTGTGCGAAACATCCTGAAGATGAAGGCCAACGCGCTGGAAGTTGGCCCGATCCTGATGGGTATGGGCAACAAGGCACATATCGTGACCCCCTCGATCACCGCACGCGGGTTACTGAACATGGCGGCGATCGCAGGAACGCCTGTCGCTCATTACGGGTAAAGGGTCACGGATCCCCTCCGGGCACCGAAACAGGTGCCCGGACTGATTCCTTCATATTTGCACCAATACATTTGCAGTTTTGCAAAACTGTGAATTCGGCGCGCAAAATCCATAAATTGCCGACAGGTTTGCAAAAATTTGCAGGGAAATTCTTATACATCTGCAAATATTTTGCGATAAAGTGACGCCCCGTCACTTCGACCGCTTGTCTGCCCCCTATACCCCGCCCTAGACACGGTGCAGGGATTTTTCGGAGGAGACCAAAGTGGCATATCAGGACGTTTACCAGAGCTGGAAATCCGATCCGGAGTCATTCTGGATGGAAGCTGCAAAAGGAATTGATTGGGTTCGGCCACCCAGCAAGGCTTTGTTTGACGACAATGCTCCTCTTTATGAATGGTTCTGTGATGCCAGGGTCAACACCTGCTGGAATGCGGTTGATCGCCATGTCGAGAATGGTCGCGGTGAACAGACGGCCATCATCTATGACAGCCCAATCACCCACACCAAGCGCGAGATCTCATATGTCGAACTGCGCAATCGGGTCGCTACTTTGGCCGGGGCATTGCGGGCAAAAGGTGTCGAAAAGGGCGACAGGGTTATCATCTATATGCCGATGATCCCCGAAGCGCTTGAGGCGATGTTGGCCTGTGCCCGGCTGGGTGCGGTGCACTCGGTTGTGTTTGGTGGCTTTGCAAGCAACGAATTGGCGGTCCGTATTGATGACGCCAAACCAAAAGCAATCATCGCCGCTTCTTGCGGGATGGAGCCGGGCCGTGTGGTGCATTATAAACCGCTGCTTGACGGTGCCATCGAACTTGCCAGCCACAAGCCCGATTTCTGCGTGATATTCCAGCGCGAACAAGAGGTTGCGCATTTGATCGAGGGGCGTGATTTCAACTGGCACGGGTTCCAGTACGGTGTTGAGCCTGCGGAATGTGTTCCTGTCGATGGCAATGATCCAGCTTATATCCTGTATACATCGGGCACGACCGGAGCGCCCAAAGGGGTCGTACGGCCGACGGCCGGCCATCTGGTCGCCCTGAACTGGACGATGAAGAACATCTATAACGTGGATCCCGGCGACGTGTTCTGGGCGGCTTCTGATGTCGGCTGGGTCGTTGGCCACTCATATATCTGCTACGCGCCGCTGATCCACGGCAACACCACGATAGTGTTCGAGGGCAAGCCGGTTGGAACCCCAGACGCGGGCACCTTCTGGCGGGTGATATCCGAGCATAATGTTCGCAGTTTCTTCACTGCTCCCACCGCAATCCGCGCGGTCAAACGTGAAGATCCCAAGGGGGAATTAATCCCTGAATACGACCTCTCCTGCCTGCGAGCCCTGTTTCTGGCTGGAGAGCGGGCAGATCCCGACACGATCGAATGGGCCAAAGACGCGCTGAACGTTCCGGTCATCGACCATTGGTGGCAAACCGAAACCGGTTGGACCATCGCGGGCAATCCGCTGGGGATTGAAGAGCTGCCAACCAAGCTGGGCTCACCTGCCAAGCCGATGCCCGGCTACGACGTGCAGATTCTGGACGAAGGCGGCCACCCGATGAAACCCGGAGAGCTGGGCGCGATTGCGGTAAAGCTGCCCCTGCCCCCCGGCACTCTACCAACGCTGTGGAACGCCGAAGACCGGTTCAAAAGCTCGTACCTGAATCACTTTCCCGGATATTATGAAACCGGCGATGCGGGCATGGTTGATGAGGACGGGTACCTCTACATCATGGCGCGCACCGATGACGTGATCAACGTCGCGGGCCATCGTCTGTCCACCGGCGGAATGGAAGAGGTTCTGGCCGCGCACCCTGACGTTGCCGAATGCGCCGTGATCGGTGTGTCGGATCAGCTGAAGGGCCAGATGCCGGTTGGCTTCTTATGCCTAAATGCGGGCTGTGACCGCGACCATGGGGACGTCGTTCAGGATGTCGTCAAGTTGGTTCGCGAAAAGATCGGACCGGTCGCTGCCTTCAAGCTGGCCGTGGTTGTCGATCGCCTACCCAAAACGCGGTCGGGCAAGATATTGCGCGGGACCATGGTCTCGATTGCGGATGGCAAGGAATACAAGATGCCCGCCACCATCGACGATCCGGCGATTCTGGACGAAATCACCGAAGCCCTGAAATCCATAGGCTACGCCCAGTAGAATATCGGCACAGTTGCCGCCTCTTGCAACCTGACACTGGGCCTCTACTGTCTGACCAAGACAGTGAGGCCCCATGACAGTGACCGACATCTGGCGTCTGAGCGCCACCGATCTGACCGCGTTGACCCGCAACCGTAAACTCAGCGCGGAAGAGGCCGTAAAAGCCGCAATCGAGCGGATGCATCAGGTCAACCCTTCGTTGAATGCGGTTGTTGAAGATCTGAGCCTGCAGGCGCTGGACCGTGCGCGATATCTGGACAAGGCGGTCGGTGGCGGAGAGCAGCCCGGCCCCCTGCATGGTGTGCCGGTCACCATCAAGATCAACGTCGATCAAAAAGGACATGCGACCTCGAATGGGGTCGTTGCCCTGAAAGACGTGATCGCCCCGGATGATGCGCCAGTTGTTTCCAACCTGCAAAAGGCGGGCGCCATCGTCATCGGTCGCACCAACACGCCCGAATTTTCATTCCGTGCTGACACAGATAACGAACTGCATGGCCGCACGTATAACCCCTGGGGGCGTCATATCTCGCCCGGGGGATCTTCTGGTGGCGCGGGCGCGGCTGTGATGGCTGGGATCGGTGCGCTGGCCCATGGCAACGATATAGGGGGCAGTCTGCGATTTCCAGCCGCCGCCAATGGGGCGGTCACCGTCAAACCGGGTCTGGGTCGTGTTCCGGCGTGGAATCCCAGCCAATCGGCAGAACGGGGCATATTGGCACAATCGATGTCGGTGCAGGGTCTGATCACGCGCTCCGCAGCGGACCTGCACCTGTCCATGCCCAGCTTGATCGCGCCCGATCCGCGCGATCCGTTTCACGTGCCGATGCCGTGGCGGGGTGAGGACCAAACCGGCCCGATCAAGGTCGCCTTCACCAAGCAGACCTTTGGATACGATTTGCATCCCGAAGTCGACAAGGCTCTGGATACTGCATGCGATGCATTGATCGAAGCAGGCTATGTAGTGGAAGAGGTCGCACCACCCGATATCTTTGAAGCTGGTCGTGGCGGGTACCGCGCCCTGATGGGCGAAGTTTTGACCTTGTTGAAAGCCGATATCGAGGCTGCGGGATCAAAAACAATCCGCGACATATTCGAGGTCTACTTTCAGGAATTCCCACCCATAGTTGGCACAGACCTTATCGAAATGCTGGCCAAGCGCAGCCACTATGCGCGCGAGTGGTCTCTGTTCATGCAAAACTATCCTCTGGTCCTGTCACCATTCCTGCCACAGCCGTTCTTCAAACCGGACCGAGATACCGAGGGCGCCGAGGGCGTGCATGAAGTTCTGGGCTGTGCGGTCTATTCCTATGCGATGAACTTCATCGGCCTGCCCGCGGCATGTGTTCCGGCGCGGCTGGCCGAGCTGCCGCATGGGCCGCAGCCGATCAACATCCAGATCGCAGCCCGCAGATGGCGCGAGGATATGGCCGTAGACGCCGCCGCGGCGGTAGAAGACCGGGTAGGGCAAATGTGCCTGCCATTGTGGAAGAAAATGGGGACGTCCTTCTAAATAGACGTTGTCCAAAAAAATTGACCCCGGGGTTTTGTACCCGGGGTCCGCTTTCTAAAATATGCCTAGAAATCCGATAACGAGCGTAGCACCACCTACCCTCGCCCGCACATAAACTGCACGTTCATTTCGAAACCGCCGTTGATGGCCACTCACTTCCACCATGGCGTGTTCTCCAGGCAAGTTCACAGTACCTTAATGTTAATCGGATTCGTGTGAACTGGTTCACACAAGCGCGATTAATTCATACCTGGCCTTTCAATTAGGTGAACTGCTCCGAAATCAGACGCTCTTCCAGGCCGTGGCCCGGGTCGAACAGGATACGGTGCCGGATCGCCGGTTCAGATCGAATTTCGACCCAATCAATATCCGGAAATGAATTTGAATCCGCATCCGCCATGACCGGCCGCTTGTCCGCATCCAACACATCGAACCGCACTTGGGCGATTTTGGGCAGCAGCGCCCCCCGCCAGCGTCGCGGACGAAAGGCTGCAATCGCTGTCAGAGCTAGAACATCCGATCCAATCGGCAGGATTGGCCCATGCGCGGAATAGTTATAAGCCGTCGATCCTGCTGGCGTTGACAGCAAAGCGCCATCGCAAACCAATTCATCCATGCGCACGCGACCGTCCACACTGATCCTCAGCCGCGCCGCCTGAGGGCCTGCCCTTAGCAAAGAGACCTCATTGATGGCTAGCGCCTCATGAATCTTGCCGGACTGATCCATCGCGCGCATTGCCAGCGGGTTGATGACCTCTTCTTCAGCGGCGGAAAGACGGTCCATCAGGTCTTCTTCGTGGAACTCGTTCATCAGGAACCCGATTGTTCCACGATTCATGCCATATACGGGCGTATCGAGGTGCTGCATGTTGTGCAAAGTGTGCAGCATAAAGCCGTCCCCACCCAGCGCGACAATTACACCGGCATCACGCGGCGCCGCATTGCCATAGCGCCTGACCAGTTTGTCGCGTGCGGTTTGAGCCACCTTGGCGTCGCTGGCAAGAAAAGCGATTCTTTGAATCATCTATTGTGGTTTCCAGAGCTGCACATTTGGTTCCGAAACAATCATACCTTTCCCCTATAGACCAGACTTGACGCCACCGTTGGCCAAATCGTCGCTTTAAGCCTTTTGCCGATGTCCCGTTTCCGATAGGAAATCCGCAAGAAATCCCAGCATTGTGGAGCCCCCATGAACGCCAATCTACGTGATACCGGTTTTTTCACCCAGTCTCTCTCAGCGCGCGACCCAGAGCTGTTCGGCTCGATCACGTCCGAGCTGGGCCGTCAGCG